>NZ_JBMKGI010000008.1:0-193655 GCF_049238885.1 Enterobacter cloacae complex sp. BZL2005
CTGATGATCTGTTCGTCGGAAAAACGCTTCTTCATGGGGATGTCCTCATGTGGCTTATGAAGACATTACTAACATCGGGGTGTACTAATCAACGGGGAGCAGGTCAGAGCGGCTTATCGATATGGACCTTCACCGGATCCGGTTCGGTGATAATTGCCCGGGTATTCGGTGCCAGCAGGCTCACCAGGGCCCGGATGCCTTCTGCATTGCGGGTGGGTAATCGCATGGTGCCCAGCAGGGCCAGAAAGCGGGAAACCGGCGTCGCCACCTGCTCAGCCGTTCCCGGTATACCGAGTCCCACCAGCCCCAGCAGACACTGAGATGTGGCATCGCGGCCACCTGCCTCGAAGGTGGCCGGACATCGCCTGTGCATCTTGCCAGATGTCCAGCGCACTCAGCTCGGAGACAGGATTCAGATTGATTTTCTCAAACAGTGAGGCGTATACACCACCCACAGCAGGACGTTCCAGCACCACGCTTTCCCCGCCAGCAATATGATTTTGTACAGACATGAGCATTCCTTGATTAATCCGTTAAAACAGCATGATGGTTAAGGTTGTTTTGAAGCCAGTGCGGACAGTTCATTTCGCAACTCAGCACTAAGCGACTGGTCAACAACGATTTTTTCCAGCTCTTTTCGGAAAGTCTGGTTATCCAACAGGTTAGCTTTGAGATCGCGAAGCAAGTTGCGCATCGCCAGCATCGCCTTCAGCTGCGGAATTTGGGCAGCCACCTGCTCTGGCGTGAAATCTTTCATGCTCTGGAAAGTCAGCTGAATGTTGTCTTCACCACCATCGTCAGACAGTGTATTTTTTACGGCCAGGTTAACTTTTGGGGAATATTCGGAAAGAACGCTATCAAAATTATTTTTGGTGATGTTAATCTTTTCACGCTCAGATATTGTCGCAGATTCCTGCCCGTTGCTGAAATCACCCGTAACAAGCAATTTCAAGGGTAATTCCATTTTCTTGCTTGCTCCGCCAGTATGCAGGTCAAGCTTCAGGTTAATACGTGCCTTAGGCACCTCGTTCTGAAAACTGTCAGCCATCTAATCATCCCTCTTTGTTTTGCTATGCCAACTTCACGGTATCGTTCTTGACGCGCAATAATAGAATAATGATCGGAACAAAATCAAATACACAGATCATTTATCCGATACAAGAATTTTCTTAAGAATTTTCCACTAAGACATTATCGCAAATTGCTCAATCAACTCAGAAAAAGAAACTACTCTTTTCTCACAAATCGAATATTTGTATCGCCGAAGGCGATTGCAGCCAGAGAGATATTAATAAAAACATCTTATTTTGATTTGCATCACGGAACTATGTCAAAAAACAAGAAAGGACTGCAATATTTTATTGCAGCACGATTAAAAGAAGAGAAAAGTGGGTGATAAAAGACGACTATTCCATTGAGGATATGAATAATAAATAAGATTTTTCACAAAGAAAATTCTTATTTATTAGGTAAGGAAGAAATAAACGAGAAATAATTAATTTGCCGTAACTCAACAATGCCATTCTTTTTCGTTACGTCTTCCATCCGATCGCCAGGGTTTCTGCTCTCCGCTCAGTCAGGAAAAACGCTTTCAATGCGACTTTCTATAAAATCTGTAAAATCAAGCACCTCCTTAACTGCCGCTTTTTTAATCAAAAACGAGTAATAGCACATATCGTATAACGGTGCTACATTACGCCGCCCGCCCAAATCAGCAGTGGCCAGGCAACGCCGTAAAGTTCGGTAAAGCCTGCAACCATCACCTTGAAGAACGGTCTTATCGGCACGTCGTATCGCAAACTCTGCGCTACCTTTACAGGCTTCACATAGGTTTTACTATTTTGTCTCAATCCAAATTTCAACGCGCGTTTTTACACCCGCGTTACTGGTTTACATGGTTTGGTCTTGGCGTTCTCTGGCTGCTGGTTCAACTTCCGTACCCTGTCCTGCGTTTGCTGGGGTCGAAACTGGGCAGCGCTTCCCGCTTCTTCCTGAAACGCCGCGAATCCATCGCGCGTAAAAATATTGAGCTTTGCTTTCCGCATTACAATGCCGAAGAGCGCGAGAAACTCATCGCTGAAAACTTCAAGTCTATCGGCATGGCACTGCTTGAAACCGGCATGGCCTGGTTCTGGCCGGATGAGCGCGTCCGCAAGTGGTTTGACGTGGAAGGGCTGGATAACCTTAAACGCGCGCAGATGCAAAAACGCGGCGTGATGGTCGTCGGCGTTCACTTTATGTCGCTGGAACTGGGTGGCCGCGTGATGGGCCTGTGCCAGCCAATGATGGCGACCTATCGACCACACAACAGTCCGCTGATGGAGTGGGTACAAACGCGTGGCCGCATGCGTTCGAATAAGGCGATGATCAGCCGTAATAACCTGCGCGGTATGGTCGGGGCTCTGAAGAAAGGTGAAGCCGTCTGGTTTGCCCCCGATCAGGATTATGGACGTAAAGGCAGCAGCTTTGCGCCTTTCTTTGCGGTTAAAGATGTTGCGACGACCAACGGCACCTTTGTCATTTCTCGTTTGTCGGGCGCTTCCATGCTGACCGTGACGATGGTGAGAAAAGCAGATAAATCAGGTTATCGTCTGCACATCTCTCCTGAGATGGCTAACTATCCTGAAAACGAGTGCGAAGCCGCGGCGTTTATCAATAAAGTCATCGAAACTGAAATCATGCGTGCGCCAGAGCAGTATCTGTGGATGCATCGTCGTTTCAAAACCCGCCCTATTGGCGAAGCCTCGCTCTATATTTAAGCTCTTCAGAAAGGTTAGTTTCGCTAAGAAACTAACCTTTTCAATCACCTGTCATCCGTTAAGAAACCGTTTTTCATTGCGTCGCCCAAAGTGAATTTATTGCGATGCGAAATCAAACTGTCGCCGTTCCACGACACTCGTAAGTGACGGAAATTATTTAAAAAAATCCCTCTTGTCACCCCTCATTTTTAGGCGTACATTAGCGCCGTCTGGCAACAGGAAAGCACAGAATTCTGAGCTGGAGTCAGCGGCGAAACGGGAAAATTCTCATTTCCGCTTTGACCGGATTTCAGTTCTCTATAATCAGGTGGACTCTGTTTTTAAATGCGTACCACAAGATACGCGGAGCGATGAAACGTGAAATATTTCTTTATGGGCATTTCGGTGATTGTTTTAGTCTGGGCCGGAACCTTTGCCCTGATGATCTAGTGAAGAACATGCAGTCAAAAAAACAGGAGCCATTGGCTCCTGTTTTTTTATGTCATGATGACGCGGGATTTTCAGCCACGCTCTTCGAGGAGAGAAGCCCGTCGGCCCGGAACATACTCTTGATGCCCCTCACCGCCTGACGAATGCGGTCGCTGTTTTCAATCAGGGCAAACCGCACATGGGTGTCGCCATAATCACCAAAGCCAATGCCCGGTGATACGCACACCTTCGCATCCTGCAGCAGCTTTTTGGCAAACTCCAGCGATCCCATCGCCGCGTACGGTTCCGGAATTTTCGCCCAGACGTACATGGACGCCTTCGGCATTTCCACCATCCAGCCCGCTTCATGCAAGCCTTTTACCAGCACGTCGCGACGGCGCTTATACTGAGCGGCAATCTCGTGGACGCACTGCTGGTCGCCCTCAAGAGCAGCGATAGCCGCAACCTGCAGCGGCGTGAAGGTGCCGTAGTCGTGGTAACTCTTAATACGCGCCAGTGCGCTCACCAGCGTTTTGTTACCCACCATAAAGCCAATACGCCAGCCCGCCATGTTGTAGCTTTTCGACAGGGTGAAGAACTCTACCGCCACGTCACGCGCGCCCGGGACCTGCATAATAGATGGCGCTTTCCAGCCATCATACACGATGTCGGCATAGGCTAAATCGTGAACCACCAGCACGTCATAACGCTTCGCCAGCGCGACCACTTTCTCGAAGAAATCGAGCTCCACGCACTGGGCCGTTGGGTTCGATGGGAAACCGAGGATCATCATCTTCGGTTTCGGATAGCTTTCGCGAATCGCACGTTCCAGTTCGTTAAAGAAATCGACCCCTTCCACCAGCGGAACCGAACGGACCTGCGCCCCGGCAATCACCGCACCGTAGATGTGGATTGGGTAGCTGGGATTCGGTACCAGCACCGTATCGCCATGATCCAGCGTAGCCAGCATCAGGTGTGCCAGCCCCTCTTTCGAGCCGATGGTGACAATCGCTTCACTTTCCGGATCGATATCAACCTGATAGCGATCCTGATACCAGCGCGAGATCGCGCGACGTAATCTGGGAATACCGCGGGAGGTCGAGTAGCCGTGCGTATCCGGACGCTGGGCAACCGTGCAGAGTTTTTCAACGATATGCGGTGGCGTTGGGCCGTCAGGGTTACCCATGCTGAAATCAATAATATCTTCGCCGCGCCGACGCGCAGCCATCTTCAGTTCAGCGGTGATATTGAAAACATAAGGGGGGAGACGATCGATACGCGTAAAACGGCGTTCAGGACTGAATTCAGCCATAGATTCCTCAGATTAACGTTAGCGCCCGGACCGTCCGAGCGACGCTGCCACCGATGTGGCGTGCTTAGAAAATAACCTGAAAAAAATCACCCTGTCGAGAGGGAAGTGAAAAAAAAGCGATCGCCTGAAAACCGGAACCCGGCTGTGCCGAAAAGCGGAAGTCCCTGTTTCAGGGTTGGCTTTCTGATAGCTGTTATTTAACAGGATGATATCAAAACAGTTACCTGACGATACGCAGGCTATAAAAAATCAGGATGTGTCCGTTACCCACAGACAATCCCCTTTAGAAATTATGGTTTTTCCTCATTTGATAAACCTGACGGATAGCTGGTCAACACGCGTCAGGTTTTTTATCATGGTTCTTTCCCGTTTTCCCAGGTCTACTCGTGCACGAAATATTCACTATGCTGCTGGCGGTTTTTGACCGTGCGGCATTAATGCTGATTTGCCTGTTTTTCCTCATTCGCATTCGCCTGTTTCGCGAGCTATTGCACAAATCCGCACACTCGCCAAAAGAGCTGCTGGCCGTTACCGCCATCTTTTCGCTGTTCGCCCTGTTCAGCACCTGGTCTGGAGTGCCGGTAGAGGGTTCGCTGGTTAACGTGCGCATTATCGCCGTGATGTCTGGCGGAATTTTGTTTGGCCCGTGGGTGGGTGTCATCACCGGCGTGATTGCCGGAACCCATCGCTACCTGATTGACATCGGCGGCGTCACGGCGGTGCCATGCTTTATTACCAGCATTATCGCCGGGGTGCTCTCCGGCTGGATCAGCCGCAAAATCACGAAAAAACAGCGCTGGCGCGCCGGGATCGTGGCGGGCATGGTGTGCGAAACGCTGACCATGATCCTGGTCGTCGTCTGGGCCCCGACCACCGAACTTGGGCTGGATATCGTCTCGAAAATCGGTATTCCGATGATCCTGGGCAGCGTGTGCATCGGCTTTATCGTGCTGCTGGTGCAAAGCGTTGAAGGGGAAAAAGAGGCCAGCGCCGCCCGTCAGGCCAAGCTGGCGCTGGATATCGCCAACAAAACGCTACCGCTCTTCCGCCACGTTAACGCGGAGTCGTTGCGTCAGGTCTGCGAAATCATTCGCCATGACATCCACGCTGACGCTGTCGCCATCACCAATATTGACCACGTGCTGGCCTACGTTGGCGTCGGGGAGCACAACTATCGCGATAATGATGACACCATCAGCCCAACCACCCGACAGGCGATTAACTACGGTAAAATCATTATTAAAAACAATGATGAAGCCCACCGAACGCCGGAAATCCACTCCATGCTGGTGATTCCGCTGTGGGAGAAAGGCGTCGTGACGGGCACGCTGAAAATTTATTACTGCCACGCGCATCAGATCACCTCCACGCTGCAGGAGATGGCCATCGGCCTGTCGCAGATTATCTCCACCCAGCTGGAAGTATCCCGGGCGGAACAACTGCGTGAGATGGCAAATAAGGCAGAGCTGCGCGCGCTGCAGAGCAAAATCAATCCCCATTTCCTGTTTAACGCGCTGAACGCGATCTCCTCGTCCATTCGTCTTAATCCGGACACCGCGCGCCAGCTGATTTTTAACCTGTCGCGCTATCTACGCTACAACATCGAGCTGAAAGATGACGAGCAGATCGACATCAAAAAAGAGCTGTATCAGATTAAAGACTACATCGCGATTGAGCAGGCGCGCTTTGGTGACAAGCTCACGGTCATTTACGATATTGATGAAGAGGTCAACTGCGTGATCCCAAGCCTGCTTATCCAGCCGCTGGTCGAAAACGCGATTGTTCACGGCATTCAGCCGTGTAAAGGCAAAGGCGTCGTCACCATCAGCGTCACCGAAAGCGGCAACCGCGTACGTATTGCCGTGCGCGATACCGGCCACGGAATTGATCCAAAAGTCATTGAGCGGGTGGAGTCTAACGAGATGCCTGGAAATAAAATCGGCCTGCTGAACGTGCACCACCGGGTCAAGCTGCTTTACGGCGACGGGCTGCATATTCAGCGTCTTGAACCGGGCACCGAAATTGCGTTTTACGTCCCGAACGAGCGCTCTCCCGTTCATTCGGCAACATCACTGTTGCCCCAGGTGGAGTAACCCATGAAAGTCATCATCGTAGAAGATGAAATTCTGGCTCAACAGGAGCTAACCTGGCTTATCAACACCCACAGCCAGATGGAAATTGTGGGTACCTTTGATGACGGTCTGGACGTGCTGAAGTTTCTGCAGCATAACCGGGTCGATGCCATCTTCCTGGACATCAATATTCCGTCGCTGGATGGCGTATTGCTGGCGCAAAACATCAATCAGTTTGCCCATAAGCCGTTTATTGTTTTCGTTACCGCCTGGAAAGAGCACGCCGTAGAGGCCTTCGAGCTGGAGGCATTTGACTATATCCTTAAGCCTTACCAGGAGTCGCGGATTGTCAGCATGCTGCAAAAGCTGGAGGCCGCGTGGCAGCAGCAGACCGCCCCTGCAAACGCCAGCCCAACGGTACGGGAAAACGACACCATTAATTTGGTCAAAGATGAGCGCATCATCGTGACGCCGGTCAATGATATCTACTATGCCGAAGCCCATGAAAAGATGACGTTTGTCTATACGCGACGGGAATCTTACGTGATGGCGATGAACATCACCGAGTTTTGCAGCAAGCTGCCTGCGTCGCACTTTTTCCGCTGCCACCGCTCGTTCTGCGTCAATTTAAACAAGATCCGCGAGATCGAACCGTGGTTTAACAACACCTACATTTTGCGTCTGAAGGATCTGGATTTTCAGGTGCCGGTGAGCCGCAGCAAGGTAAAAGAGTTCCGCCAGCTCATGCACCTGTAACAAAAAAGCCCTCTCCTGCGGGAGAGGGCTATGCGTCAGAGGATTTGACCGAGAACCTGACGCAGGTGGGCACCCGACCCCAGCAGGCCTGGGTTATCATGCACGATCAGATAAACCGGAATGTCCTGCACGTAGCTTCTGAAGCGCCCTTTATCCTCAAACCCGCCGCGGAAGCCGGAGGCTTTAAAGAACTCCAGGAAGCGCGGCACAATGCCGCCCGCGATATAAACGCCCCCGAAGGTACCCAGCGTCAGCGCCAGGTTGCCGCCGAAGCGCCCCATGATCACGCAGAACAGCGACAGGGCACGACGGCAGTCAATGCAGCTGTCCGCCAGCGCGCGTTCGGTGACGTCTTTCGGCTGCAGATTTTCCGGCAGACGACCGTCCGATTTCACAATCGCCCCGTACAGGTTCACCAGCCCCGGTCCTGAAAGGACGCGCTCGGCGGAGACGTGGCCGATCTCCGCGCGTAACTCTTCGAGGATAATGCCCTCTTCTTCGCTGTTTGGCGCAAAGTCCACGTGACCACCTTCACCCGGCAGGCTCACCCAGCGCTGAGCGACATGCACCAGATGTGAAACGCCCAGCCCGGTACCGGCCCCGTAAACCGCAATCGGCTTACCTTCGACCGGTTCAGCGCCGCCAAACTGGATCAGATGCTCAGGCTTCAGCATCGGGATCGCCATGGACACCGCGGTAAAGTCATTGATGATTTCAAGATGCGCAAAGCCGAGGTTTTTTTTCATCTCGGCGATGGAGAATGCCCAGGTATGGTTGGTCATGGCGACCCAGTCGCCGGTTATCGGACAGGCAATGGCGATGCAGCCATCTTCGACGCTTATCTGATGCTCCTCCAGATAGACGCGGACAACGGCCTCAAGGCTTGGATAATCGAGACCGGAATAGGTTTTCGCCCGGGAAATTTCACCGCTATTTACATCGCATAATGCAAGGCGCGCATTCGTGCCGCCCACATCGCCTACCAAAGCATACTTTGTCATTCTTCTACTGCTCCGCTAAAGTCAGAATAAATCTTTGGGACACTGTAAATTCAAGGCGTGATAACAACAACGACCGGAAGGTGAATGCCCATGGATTATCGATCTTCGTCACAGAATAACTTTACCGTTTCAGCACCTTTTGCACTATTGCCATAAGGCTTAATGTGCAAAGTAACGTAATACCGTTTTGTACAAGGAAATCATCATGCTTCACCCGCGAGCCAGAACCATGCTGTTGCTGGCAATTCCGGCGCTCATCATAGGCGTGGTTTCAAGTCTGGTCCTTATTGTCGTGATGAAAGTCGCGTCGGTGCTGCAAACACTATTATGGAACGCGCTTCCTGCAGGGCTGGGCGTCACCGCTGACTCTCCTGCGTGGATCGTTGGGATGCTGACGTTAACCGGTATTGCGGTGGGCCTGGTGATCCGTTTTAGTCCCGGCCATGCCGGCCCCGATCCGGCACTGGAACCGTTGATCGGTGCCCCGGTAGCCCCCTCGGCGTTGCCAGGGCTCATCATTGCGCTGATTATCGGTCTGGCCGGCGGCGTTAGTCTGGGACCTGAGCATCCGATTATGGCCGTGAACATTGGCCTGGCGGTTTTTCTTGGTTCACGCATTTTGCCCCGCGTTGGCGCGCTGGACTGGACCATTCTCGCCTCCGCAGGCACCATCGGGGCGCTCTTCGGCACGCCCGTTGCGGCGGCACTGATCTTTTCTCAGACGCTCAGCAGTAACAACGATGTCCCACTCTGGGACAAGCTCTTTGCCCCACTGATGACCGCAGCCGCCGGAGCGTTGACCACCAGCCTGTTTTTCCATCCCCATTTTTCACTCTCTCTCCCCCACTACGGCCAGATGCAAATCGCCGATATTTTCAGCGGTGCCATCGTCGCCGCCATCGCCATTGCGCTGGGCATGGTGGCAGTATGGTGTCTTCCACGCCTTCACCGGCTGATGCACAGACTCAAACACCCGGTGCTGATTCTGGGGGCTGGCGGTTTGATTCTGGGTATTTTAGGTACGATCGGCGGGCCGGTGACGCTGTTTAAAGGACTGGACGAGATGCAGCAGCTGGCCTTCAGCCAGGTGTTTAGCGTCTCCGACTATCTGCTGTTTGCCGTGATCAAGCTGGCAGCGCTGGTGGTGGCGGCCGCCTGCGGTTTCCGCGGTGGACGCATCTTCCCGGCGGTCTTTGTCGGCGTCGCGCTGGGGCTGATGCTGCACGAGCATGTCGATGCCGTTCCGGCTGCGATTACCGTTTCCTGCTCGATTCTGGGGCTGGTGCTGGTGGTCACGCGCGATGCCTGGCTGAGCCTCTTCATGGCCGCCGTGGTGGTACCGGATACCACCCTCATCCCGTTACTTTGCATCGTGATGTTGCCCGCCTGGCTCCTGCTGGCGGGCAAACCGATGATGATGGCCTGGCGAAACGACAAATAATCAGGCGCTGTTGCGCGCTTCCAGCGCTTTGGTGATCGCCCCCAGCAGCGGAGGGATATCGGCTTTCGGCAGCATCACCTCAATCAGCGAGAGCCGCTCGTGGTGTGCCACCTTTTCAAGGACGTCCGCCAGCTGCTCCGCTTCACTGACCCGCCAGCACTGGGCCTGAGGATCAAGGCTCAGGGCCTGCGGGATTTGCGTCCAGTTCCATAGCGCAATGTCGTTGTAACGCTGCTCAGGCCCGTGGATCGCTCTTTCCACCGTGTACCCTTCGTTGTTCAGGACCAGAATGATGGGGTGTTGTTTATCCCGCAGCATCGAGCCAAGTTCCTGGATAGTAAGTTGCGCCGCGCCATCCCCCGTCAGGACAATCACGCGCCGGTTCGGGCAGGCCGTTTGCGCGCCAAATGCTGCCGCCAGCGTATAGCCAATCGATCCCCACAGCGGCTGGACGATAAAATTTACGTCAGCCGGCAGACGAAGGTCGATCGCGCCGAAGGCCGAGGTGCCCTGATCCGCAAGAATGATGTCTCCCGGACGAATAAATGTCTGCAACGTTTGCCAGAAATTCGCCTGCGTCAGCGAGCCATCCGGCTGCGGGTAGGCCATCGCGCTTTGAGAAGACTGCGCGGGTGTCTCGTGCACGTGCTGTTTGCACAGTTCCACCAGCGTTTCGATTGCCTGAAGCATAGGGATGCCGGTAAACCAGAGATCACCAACGCGTGAGGCATGAGGCTGAACTTCTATCGTTTGTGCCGGGGTGAGCTGATGCGTGAAGCCGGCGGTCAGGGTATCGGTAAATCGCGTGCCGATGCACAGTACGGTATCCGCCCCTTCAATCGCCTCTTTTACCGCACCGGCGCTCGCTGAACCGCTGTAGGTGCCATAAAATCCGGCGTGACGTTCGTCAAAGATCCCTTTGCCCATCAGCATGGTGGCGTGTGCCATCGGCACGTCTTTGACCCATTTTTGTAGCGCATGCTTCAGGCCGTGGCGCAGGACAAGGAAATCGGCCAGCAGCGCAGTACGCTTGCTCCTGGCAAGCTTGTTTTCTGCGGCGTCCCGGAACGCTTTCAGGCAGGCACTATCGGCATGTGGATGCCTGAGCGTGAGAGCGTTTACAGGGGGAGTGGCGGCCTTTTTCGCCACGTCGGCAGGCAACATCAGATAGCCGGGGCGACGCTCCCGTAGCATTGTCGTTAACACCCGGTCGATTTCATAACAGGCGTTTTGTTCGGTCAGGATCGCCTGTGCAGCAGTGATCGGCTCGCTCATATGATAAAAATGACGAAACTCACCGTCGCCAAGCGTGTGGTGCAGCAGCTCCCCTCTTTGCTGTGATGCCGTACCCGGTGCCCCCACAATATGCAAGACCGGAACGTGCTCGGCGAAGCTGCCCGCAATGCCGTTCATGGCGCTTAACTCTCCTACGCCAAATGTCGTCAGCAGCGCGGCAAAGCCCTTACATCGGGCGTATCCGTCAGCGGCATAAGAAGCGTTTAACTCGTTGGCACAGCCCACCCAGCAGATATCCGGGCTGTCTATCACATGGTCGAGAAACTGCAGGTTATAGTCGCCCGGCACGCCAAACAGATGATCGGCTCCACAATCATTAAGACGGTCCAGCAGGTAATCGGCGACGCAGTATGGGGTACGCATGAACAGGTATCCTTCTAATGTTGACCTCACCTTGAGTATTAAATAAGC
The DNA here is from genome assembly GCF_049238885.1 of Enterobacter cloacae complex sp. BZL2005. Lineage (NCBI taxonomy): Bacteria > Pseudomonadati > Pseudomonadota > Gammaproteobacteria > Enterobacterales > Enterobacteriaceae > Enterobacter > Enterobacter cloacae complex sp. BZL2005. The sequence goes on from NZ_JBMKGI010000008.1 coordinate 11,457, forward strand.
GTGATGGCTGTCCAGAATTGGTGATAAGAAGGGCATGGAAAGAATGCTTTACAAAAAAGGCTGCGCTATGCTGCTTTTTTTCACGAAAATGTAAACGCATACACTGATTTTTCACTTCAGCGCCAGAGGTCACGAAAATGGGTTATCAGCCGGACAAAAATCGTTACTGGACAATGGAGTATCGCCGCTGCGGGCGAAGCGGACTCAGGTTGCCTGCCATCTCGCTTGGGCTGTGGCATAACTTTGGTGACACCACCCTTATCGAAAACAGCCGTCAACTTTTACAGCGTGCGTTCGATCTGGGCATTACGCATTTCGACCTTGCCAACAACTATGGCCCGCCCCCCGGATCGGCCGAACGTAATTTCGGACGTATTTTGCAGGAGGATTTCCTGCCCTGGCGCGACGAGCTAATCATCTCCACCAAAGCGGGTTATACCATGTGGGAGGGGCCTTACGGCGACTGGGGGTCACGTAAATATCTGCTGGCAAGCCTCGATCAAAGCCTGAAGCGCACGGGGCTGGAGTATGTGGATATCTTCTATCATCACCGGCCAGATCCTCAAACGCCGCTGCAGGAAACCATGAAAGCGCTTGACCATGTGGTGCGTCAGGGGAAGGCTTTGTATGTCGGATTATCCAACTACCCGGCTGTTCTGGCTCGCCAGGCGATTGATATCCTTAATGACCTCGGGACGCCCTGCCTGATCCACCAGCCGAAATATTCCCTCTTTGAACGTGCGCCGGAAGCGGGGCTGCTGGACGTGTTGCAGGAAAAAGGAGTCGGCTGTATTCCCTTCTCGCCGCTGGCCGGCGGGCAACTGACCAATCGCTATCTGAACGGCATCCCCGCAGACTCACGCGCGGCAAGCGGCAGTCAGTTCCTTAAACCCGATCAGCTCACCGAAGAGAAGCTGGAGAAAGTCAGGAAGCTGAATGCCCTGGCAGAAAGTCGCGGCCAGAAGCTGTCCCAGATGGCGCTGGCCTGGGTATTACGCCATGAGGACGTGACGTCGGTGCTGATTGGGGCAAGTAAAGCGGCTCAGATTGATGACGCCGTGGGGATGCTGGCAAACCGCCATTTCTCTGCAGAAGAGTTGGCCCGTATAGACGCGATCCTGAGCAGCTCAATATAACATCACTTTTAGCAAAAAGTGCTCTCACCCAGGAATTCGGAGTTGAGGCGATGATACGACGCTTTACCAACTCGTAAAATTGCGTTAACAGGCCCAACAAAGGCCCCGATCGTGAAGGAGAAAGAGTATGTTCAGGTCACTGATTCTTGCAGCGGTATTACTGGCTTCGGCGCCGCTGATCGCCACTGCGGGCGAAATCACCCTGTTGCCATCAGTAAAATTACAAATTGGCGATCGTGACGACTACGGCAGATACTGGGACGGCGGCTACTGGCGCGACCGTGATTACTGGCATCGTCACTATGAGTGGCGCGGCGATCGCTGGTGGAAACATGATAACGGCAGACACCGCGGCTGGTATAAAGACAGCGCCTATGAGCGCGGTTACCGTGAAGGCTGGAACGATCGTGACGACCGTCGCGGCGGCTGGGGTCGCGGCAAAGGTCATGGTCACGGCCATCATCACTAATCAAAAAGGAGCCTCCACGGCTCCTTTTTTTGTTAAAGACCCAGCGCGGTTCCCACTAACAACCACAGGTTCAGCGCAACGACCACCACCACGATGGCCCACCCGGTTCGTTTCACCAGCGTTGAGTTGACCAGCTCGCCCATCAGAGTTTTGTTGCTGGTAAAGATCAGCAGCGGCACCAGCGCCAGCGCAATACCAAAACTCAGCAGCACCTGGCTCATGACCAGAATTCGCGTTGGGTCGAGTCCCATCAGAATCACCACAAATGACGGCAGCATGGTGACGGAACGACGAACCCACAGCGGAATATGGAACCGGACAAACCCCTGCATCACCACCTGGCCTGCCAGCGTACCCACCACCGTAGAAGAGAGACCAGCAGCCACCAGGCTAAGGCCAAATATCGTGGCGGCAGCATGGCTCAGCAACGGCTCCAGCGTGAGATACGCCTGGTCGAGATCGGCAATACCGGTATGACCGTTAAAGTGGAAAGCTGCGGCTGCAGTAGCCATCATCGCCAGATTGACAAACCCCGCGATGGTCATGGCGATCGCCACGTCCCACTTGGTGGCGGAGTAACGCTCTTTACGCGTCCCACCGTGGAGATGCTGAGTCAGCGAGGAGTGCAGATAGATCACGTGCGGCATGATGGTCGCCCCCAGCACCCCGGCGGCCAGGAACACCGCTTCGGAGGTCGGCAGGCTTGGGATCGCCATCCCTTTACCGAGCTGCGCCAGATTCGGCTGTGAGAAGATTAGCTCAACGATATAGGCCGCCGCGACAAACAGCAGCAGACCGCCAATGACCTTCTCCAGCGGCTTTTGACCCCGACGCTGCAGCATCAGGATCAGGAACGTGGCAATCCCGGTGAGGACCGCCCCCTGCAACAGCGACACACCCAGAATCAGCTTAAAGCCGATCGCTGCGCCAATAAATTCAGCAAGGTCAGTGGCCATGGCGATGATTTCAGCCTGAACCCAGTAGAGCCAGACCGCGGGACGCGGATAATGGTCGCGAATTTGCTCCGCCAGGTTTTTGCCCGTCGCAATCCCCAGCTTTGCGGAGAGCATCTGAATCAGCATTGCCATCAGGTTTGCCCAGACGACCACCCAGAGCAGCTTATAACCGAAGCTGGCCCCGGCCTGAATATTGGTCGCAAAGTTACCTGGATCGATATAACCAATGGCAGCGATGAACGCAGGTCCCATTAATGCGAACCGCAACTTGCGCGCTGCTCTGCCACTGCTACCCTCTACGCGACTGTTTGTCATTTCTGCCTCTGAAATATAGCCTTTGCTATGTTTAATGCTATCAAAATGAGAATGATTATCAAGATCATTTATGAAGTTTGCAGTGATTTCTCTGATAGCTTTGAACGATAGACGGGCGGGTAAGTGGGGCGATCTAACTGAAACTGAAATCGCGCATGCTTTTGTGAAGACTAGCACACAAACTTAACTTTTCACTCATTTACCTAACATAACAAAAATGTATTGTGGATCACTATTTTTGAGACTCGTCACAGGATGTAACTATAGTGTGCCCTCGATCTCGTTTTCTTTTCGCTTGTTACATAGAATGTGCACGAAAATTAAACCTGCCTCATATTTGGAGCAAATATGGACCGCGTCCTTCATTTTGTCCTGGCACTTGTTGTCGTTACTGCACTCGCATTGCTGGTCAGCACAGACCGCAAAAAAATTCGTATTCGTTATGTTGTCCAACTGCTGGTCATTGAAGTTTTACTTGCGTGGTTCTTCCTGAACTCCAACGTAGGCCTCGGCTTCGTGAAAGGCTTCTCCGAAATGTTCGAAAAACTGCTCGGGTTCGCCAATGAAGGGACCAACTTTGTCTTCGGTAAAATGAACGACGAAGGTCTGGCGTTCTTCTTCCTGAAGGTTCTCTGCCCTATCGTCTTCATCTCCGCGCTGATCGGTATTCTGCAGCACATCCGCGTTCTGCCGTTCGTGATTCGTGGAATTGGTTTCCTGTTATCCAAAGTGAACGGCATGGGTAAGCTGGAATCCTTCAACGCCGTCAGTTCCCTGATCCTCGGTCAGTCTGAGAACTTCATCGCGTATAAAGATATTCTCGGCAAGATGTCCCGCAACCGTATGTACACCATGGCGGCAACCGCAATGTCTACCGTTTCCATGTCTATCGTGGGCGCGTATATGACCATGCTGGAACCAAAATACGTGGTGGCTGCGCTGGTACTGAACATGTTCAGCACCTTTATCGTTCTGTCGCTGATCAACCCGTACCGCGTTGACGCCAGCGAAGAGAACATCCAGATGTCTAACCTGCACGAAGGCCAGAGCTTCTTCGAAATGCTGGGTGAATACATCCTGGCCGGTTTCAAAGTCGCGATTATCGTTGCCGCCATGCTGATCGGCTTCATTGCGCTGATTTCTGCACTGAATGCCCTGTTCGCCGCGGTGCTGGGTATCTCCTTCCAGGGCATTCTGGGCTACATCTTCTACCCTGTTGCATGGGTGATGGGTGTTCCGGCTCACGAAGCGCTGCAGGTGGGCAGTATCATGGCAACCAAACTGGTTTCTAACGAATTCGTTGCGATGATGGATCTGCAGAAAATTGCCAGCACGCTTTCTCCACGCGCGGAAGGTATTCTCTCCGTGTTCCTGGTCTCCTTCGCGAACTTCTCGTCTATCGGTATCATCGCCGGTGCGATTAAGGGTCTGAACGAAGAGCAGGGTAACGTGGTTTCTCGCTTTGGCCTGAAGCTGGTTTACGGCTCTACGCTGGTGAGCGTCCTGTCCGCATCCATCGCGGCACTGGTTCTGTAACGTTTACCGTTAAACAAAAACCGGGAGCCTGGCTCCCGGTTTTTTTATGCCCGCAATTCTTCCAGCGGTTTGGGTTTGCCTATCAGGTATCCCTGCAGGTAATCCACACCAAAGCGAAGCAGCATCTCCCGCTGGGCTGGCGTTTCGACGTATTCCGCGACGACGCACAGCGATTTCGCCTTCGCCAGATTACACATCGACTGGACGATCATTGCATCCATGTCGTCTGTACAAATGTCTTTCACAAAGCAGCCGTCAATTTTAATGATGTCCGCCTGCAGGCGTCTGAGGCGCTCGTAGTTGGCGTAGCCAGTACCAAAATCATCTATGGCGATTCGGAAACCGTAATCCCGCAGCTGCTGAATATTGTTGATACTTGTGCCTGAATTTGAAAAAGCCTGCTCCTCGGTGATCTCAATCACGACGGCCTGAGATGCCACGCCGTACCGTTCAAACAGCGCGCAAATCTCGGTCGCCACCTCTTTTTGCATCAGCGTGAGCGGCATCAGATTGACGGAGAAACGGGCACCAACCTGTGTTGCAGAATTATCGCGCAGCCACAGCAGTAATTTCTCCATAATGCACATATCAAACCGATGGCTGAGGTTGAACTGGGCAATCAGCGGAATAAAGCGGTCAGGGGTGAAGATCTCGCCCTCGCTCTCCATACGCGCCAGGATTTCGTAATACCCGCTCCCGTCCGCCTTCTGGATCGGTTGCGCGTATAAATGGAACTGCCCTGCCTCAAGGGCATGCTTAATCCGCGCCAGCATCAGGACACGCTCTGTCGTTTGTCCTGATGCCGCCTCAAGGCTATTCGTGAGCGCGAGAACGTTTTGCTCTCCGCAGGCCTGCTCTGCCAGCCAGCTCAGCTGTCCCAGCGTGTGATGAAGCTTTTCGCCGTTTTCGACCATTCCCCAGGATGCGCCAAATTCAATATCCAGCCCGGTGTTGTTCCAGAAAATCTTACGGCTGTTCAGCCGATCGACCATATGCTGGAGCCGCTCGGCGGTTCCCGGCCCCAGTAATACCAGCACCAGTTCGCTTCCCGGAAGCTGGAAGAGCGTCTCATCTTTCTGCAAAAGTGGCTGTAGCGACGTGGCGATCGTACGTTTGCAGTGGACCCGCATGATAATACCGTAGTGGCGGCTCAAAAACTCCAGGTTATCCATGCGCAGAATGCACACTTTGGCATCCGGGTGAATCTCAAGATAATCTTCCAGCGCACGAATATTGGGCAAACCGGTAAGGGGATCGGTAAGCGCCCTGCCCTGCCAGCCCCGCTTCAGCCACTCGCTGCGCTGGTAAATGCGCGACATGTAAAGCAAGCAGATAGCGAAAGAGATCAGCACGGAGAGGATAAAGGAGAGTGAATGGCCCGATTCGACCCCGTTAAGGAAATTGTAGTTGTAGGTCAACAGCAGCAGCGCTGAGGTGGCCCACAGCAGAGAAATCAACGCATAGGTCAGGCGGCTTATTGCCAGGGTAAAAAGAATAAAAATCAGCGGCATCAAATAGCCCGCAATGACCGGTGATTCAAAAGGACCACATAAAATGATGAGAATGGCGCCTAAAAGCATCAGCCAGACAAAAATATATAATGGATTCTTGTGATAAAACACGGGCTTCACGCTTCGCCGCCAGAAGGTGACGGCATAACGAGGATTAATTATCATTCTTAATGGGTAATAGAACATCATGGTAAAAATCAGCCCCGCGCATATCAGGCTTTGAATATCCACAACATTATAAATTACCGTTCCTTCGCCGAAATAGGTTGAGATAGTCACCGGAAAATCAAACAAATAGCCTGCCATATACATCGACAGCTTAATACCAAATGGCACAATAAAACCGAGCCAGAATATACGTAACCCGATGTGCTTGTTAGGGATGGAGTGGCGCCAGCGCTTGCCCAGCATGAGGCGTAGCAGACCGCAGGCCGCGAACAACGCAAAGGTCTGACAGAACAGCAAAACTGAATATTGTAGCGGCGCTAAATTAATATAGAATAAATTAGTGACAGTAAAACCTAACAAAATGGGAAGAATAGCCCTGCGCCCAAATAGCAGAATTACCGCCAGCATCACGCTGAGCGGCAGCCATGCTAAATAAACGTCATGACCATTAACAATTGCGCGTGGAGAGAGATAACGGGAGACAGGTACCGCAATCAGACAAAGTGTCAGGGCAATTATAAATATCTTTACATTATTGTACGTTTTTCTATTCATTAAGCTGATGAGTATATTATCCGTCTGAATCATTGACCGGATGGATAATAGGTTTATTAATTGCACGAATCAAGTTCAAGTCTATTTATAGACACGTTTATTGATTTCGATTGAGGTGAGGTATGGGAATACCTTCTTTTTGATAACAAAAACCAGTGGCGGGCGTTACAAACAGATAAAAAAAACCCTCGTCATTTGACGAGGGTTTACAATTTTGGTGGAGCTAAGCGGGATCGAACCGCTGACCTCTTGCATGCCATGCAAGCGCTCTCCCAGCTGAGCTATAGCCCCACATGTGACTTTACTGACCGCACTCTGTTGGGTTCAGAGTTTGGTGGAGCTAAGCGGGATCGAACCGCTGACCTCTTGCATGCCATGCAAGCGCTCTCCCAGCTGAGCTATAGCCCCATCGTAAAGCTGTCATGTTGACGGGCGGCATAATATGAATTCCGCTGCGGAGTGTCAACGGCAAAATCAATGACCGCCGTTCGATCGCCGAAAAATCATGCAAATGAATCACTTTGCGAGCGTGCTCGTAATCAGGAGTTAAGCCTGTCACGTTTTCATGTAAAACGGTGCTATAAAATGAGCCGTTAATTAACCCCACTGATATTCAGGAAATTGCATGATCAAGGAACGAATGACGCCAGAAGAGTTAGCCCTGCTCACTGGCTATAGCCGACAGACCATCAATAAATGGGTACGCAAAGAGGGTTGGATTACGTCACCAAAACCTGGCGTTCAGGGCGGGAAAGCGCGACTGGTACATGTGAACGAAAAAGTCCGCGACTTTATCCGCAGCGCACGTCGGGCAAGCGAAACGTCCGATATGGCAGAAGGTACCAGCCATAACAGTTCGCTTCACACCCTACTCCTGACGCTGGCTGATGAAATGACGCCGGAAGAGCAGAAACAGATGACATCGCTGTTACTGCGGGAAGGGATCACCGGATTGTTGCAACGTTTAGGGATTCGCGATCGGGACTGATATGAAAAAATTACGGAGCAAAATGACCACGGAAGAGCTGGCGGAGAGTTTGGGCGTTGCCAGGCAAACGGTTAATCGCTGGATTCGCCAGCAGGGCTGGAAAACAGAAGGACTCAACGGCGTGAAAGGCGGTCGCGCGAGGCTCATTCATATCGATGCGCGCGTGAAGGAACATATCATAAGTCTCCCGGCGATTCGCAACCGTCAGGCGATTTACCATCTCGCGGAGGCCACTTCCGCCTACAATGCCCCCTCTGCAAACCTGTTTCCGGGCATAATTGAGACGCTGGAGAGTATGACTGCAGCAGAGCAGAAGCGTCTGGACACCTTCCTGAAGCGCGAAGGCATTCACGGCTTTCTTAAGCGTCTGGGTATTGCAGAAGAAGAAGCATAAAAAAACGGCAGGTTCCCCCTGCCGTTTGTTTTATCTGAGACGTTATTACTGCTGATTTTCTCGTTCAGCGATAAAGTCCAGAGCCTTGTTAATGCGCGCTACGCTGCGTGATTTGCCGATAGCATGAACCGTTACGTCCAGCGCCGGAGACTGACCCGCACCGGTCACTGCAACGCGCAGTGGCATACCGACTTTACCCATGCCGACTTCCAGCTCGTCCGCCGTCGCCTGAATGGCGTGATGCACATTCTCTGCGGTCCACTCGGTAATGGCAGCCAGCTTGTCACGCACCACTTCCAGCGGCTGACGCGCAACCGGGCGAAGGTGTTTCTTCGCGGCGTCCGCATCAAACGCATCAAACTCTTCATAGAAGTAGCGGCAGCTTTCAGCAATCTCTTTCAGCGTTTTGCAGCGCTCGCCGAGCAGTTTCACCAGATCCGCCAGCTCAGGGCCTGTGCGGGTATCAATATTTGCCTGCTCAATGTGCCACTGCAGATACGTCGCCACATATTCTGGCGGCATGGTATTGATGTAGTGATGGTTCAGCCACAGGAGCTTGTCGGTGTTAAACGCGCTGGCGGATTTGCTGACAGAGCTCAGAGAGAACAGTTCGATCATCTCTTCGCGGCTGAAGATCTCCTGGTCACCGTGAGCCCAGCCCAGACGCACCAGATAGTTCAGCAGCGCTTCTGGCAGATAGCCGTCGTCGCGATACTGCATCACGCTCACCGCACCGTGACGTTTAGACAGCTTTTTCCCGTCGTCGCCGTTGATCATGGAGACGTGGGCATAGACAGGCACAGGGGCGTTCAGCGCCTTCAGGATGTTGATCTGACGTGGCGTGTTGTTGATATGGTCTTCACCGCGCACAACGTGGGTAATTTCCATATCCCAGTCGTCCACCACCACGCAGAAGTTGTAGGTTGGAGAACCATCGGTACGACGGATGATCAGATCGTCGAGCTCCTGGTTGCTGAATTCGATCGGGCCACGGATCTGATCGTCAAAGATCACAGACCCCTCTTGCGGGTTAGCAAAACGCACAACACAAGGCTCATCTGCAGCATGCTCGCTGTGGTCGTGGCGGCAGCGGCCGTCATAACGCGGCTTTTCACCGTTCGCCATCTGCTCTTCACGCAGCGCATCCAGACGCTCTTTGGAGCAGTAGCACTTATACGCCGTGCCCGCGACCAGCATCTCATCAATGACGGAGTTATAGCGGTCAAAGCGTTTGGTCTGGAAGTAGGGACCTTCATCCCATTCCAGGTTCAGCCAGTTCATCCCATCCATAATGGCTTCAATTGCTTCTGGCGTGGAGCGCTCAAGATCGGTGTCTTCAATACGCAGCACGAACTCACCTTTGTTGTGGCGTGCGAAAAGCCAGGAATAGAGAGCGGTACGTGCACCACCGACATGCAGATAGCCTGTCGGGCTCGGCGCGAAGCGAGTTTTGATTTTCATGAAATGGCCTTACGTTATAAAGATGCCGGCAATCGGCAAATCCTGGGGAAAAAACAATGGGCAATATTCTATCACTGTGCGGCGATTCCTCAATGTTGTTCCCTGAATCGGGCCCGAGTTTGCGATTTTTGTTTAGAAATCATGCGCCACTGCCCGTTTCGCGATCGTTTTGCTTAATTTTACGACGAACGAATAAAAACTTTAGAAAATGCGTTGACTCATTTTCAACTCTCCCTATAATGCGACTCCACACAGCGGGGGTGATTAGCTCAGTTGGTAGAGCATCTCCTTTACACGGAGGGGGTCGGCGGTTCGAGCCCGTCATCACCCACCATCTACTTCGGTAGACTCGCAGTGTAGATAAGGATTGAGATTGGGCGATTAGCTCAGTTGGTAGAGCATCTCCTTTACACGGAGGGGGTCGGCGGTTCGAGCCCGTCATCGCCCACCATTCTCATCTTATCGCAGCAGTTCCGAAATGGGCGATTAGCTCAGTTGGTAGAGCATCTCCTTTACACGGAGGGGGTCGGCGGTTCGAGCCCGTCATCGCCCACCATTTCGGGTCGTTAGCTCAGTTGGTAGAGCAGTTGACTTTTAATCAATTGGTCGCAGGTTCGAATCCTGCACGACCCACCAATGTAAAAAAAGCGCCCTAAAGGCGCTTTTTTGCTATCTGCGATATAAAAAATGTGAACCTGCCGCATTTTCCTCAAGCTAATCCCGTCGGTGCCGATACCTCTGTTTTATAACGCGAGGAAAAAGTATGACGACCATTCAGGCATCAACCCAACCTATTCAAACCAGCGGCGGGAGCGGTACTTCCAGCAGTAACGATATCGCCACGCAAATCAGCCGCATTCTCGATAAGATCAAAAAGCTAACTCAGCAGCTAAAAGAGCTGGCGAACAGTCCCGGCAGCACGGATGAAAAGAAAAAGCAGCAGGAACTGATTCAGACCCAGATCAAAGTGCTTCAGGCGCAGCTCGCCGCACTGCAGCGCCAGCAGGCCGAAGAGGCCCAGAAAAAGCAGGATCAAAAACTGGGCAAAGTGGAAGGTGTGAATAGCCCATCAGACAATAACCAGATTGATATCTACATCTGATCTTCTGAAGCGTTAAACAGTGGATCGCGTATGCGGGCCTCGGTCAATCGCTGTGCCTGGATACGCACCACTTCCCAGATAGCCTGCGCCGCCCCCGAGAGTGAACGATTTTTTCGCCGCACCAGCATTAGCTTTCGTTCGACAACGGGCGTCAACCGCTTCACGGCCAGTCGACTTCCCTGAGGCAGGGGAAGCGCCAGGGCGGGCAACACGCTAATGCCGATCCCGGCTTCCACCATGGGAAACAGCGTTGCCGGGTGGCCAATCTCCTGCACGATCGCTGCCTTTACCCCCTGATTCATCAGCGCGGAATCAATCAGCGGGCGGCTGCCCGAGGCATAATCTTGTAAAACCAGGTTTGCGCCCTGCAGTGACTGCCACCTGACGTCAGGCAACGCTGCCAGCGGATCGTCGTCACGGCAGAGCAGCAAAAAGGGCTCCGAAAGTACGATTTCGCACTCCAGATCGCTCACCTGGCCGGGATCGATAACAATACCAAAATCGACATCCCCCTGGCGGATGCTCTCCAGTACCCACTGCTGTGGCCGGTCATGCAGCACAAAGTCAATGTCCGGGTAGCGATGGTTCCCCTCGGCAATACACTGCGGGATAAGGTGTGCAGATATCGTCTGGCTGGCCGCGACCCGCACGGTACCCGAAAGCTGCTGCCCCAGCCTCCCCACGTCTCTGAGCGTGCTGTTCAGCTCATCCAGCAGCCGTTCAAGGCGCAGAGCAAGCTGCTGCCCGGCTTCGGTCAACACCACTTCGCGCGTGGTGCGGTCAAGCAACCGGACGCCGGTCTGATTTTCCAGTTCTTTCACGCTGTGGCTGACCGCCGACTGGCTCAGGCCAATCATCTCCCCTGCTCGGCTAAAGCTGCGGGCATTGGCGACGGTAACGAAAATGCGGAGCTGGCGTAAGGAATAATTCATCTGTTTAATTCATGAATGGATGCAATAAATCAATTTTATTTCTCAAATGGAAAAAAGCACAATAGCGACATCTGTTTTCAGGAGTCATTATGAAACTATTTCGTATTGTTGATCCGTTTACGCTCACCCTGGTCGTTACCGTTTTACTGGCCTCGTTCTTTCCCGCTCGCGGCGGGTTCGTCCCGTTCTTTGAAGGGCTGACGACGGCCGCCATCGCACTGCTGTTTTTTATGCACGGCGCGAAGCTGTCCCGTGAAGCGATTATCGCAGGGGGGAGCCACTGGCGGCTGCATCTCTGGGTAATGTGCAGCACGTTCATTCTCTTCCCGATCCTCGGCGTGCTGTTTGCCTGGTGGGCACCGGTTAACGTCGACCCGGCGCTCTATACCGGTTTTCTGTATCTCTGCATTCTTCCGGCTACCGTGCAATCCGCCATTGCCTTTACCTCTCTGGCGGGAGGGAACGTTGCGGCCGCCGTCTGCTCGGCATCGGCATCCAGCCTGCTGGGGATTTTCGTCTCCCCGCTGCTGGTGGGCCTGCTGATGAACATGCACGGCGCGGAAGGTAACCTTGAGCAAGTCGGCAAAATCTGTTTGCAGCTGCTGCTGCCGTTTGTGCTGGGGCATCTCTCGCGTCCGTGGACGGGCGCATTTGTGGCAAAGCACAAGAAATGGATTTCAAAAACCGACCAGTCGTCGATCCTGCTGGTGGTCTATTCCGCCTTCAGCGAAGCGGTCGTGAACGGGATCTGGCATAAGGTGGGCGCTGGTTCGCTGCTCTTTATCGTGGTGGTCAGCCTCATCCTGCTGGCAATTGTCATTGCAGTAAACGTCTTTGTGGCACGCAAGTGCGGCTTCAACAAAGCGGATGAAATTACGATTGTGTTCTGCGGTTCGAAGAAGAGCCTGGCAAACGGTATCCCGATGGCCAACATTCTGTTCCCGACCTCGGTGATTGGAATGATGGTACTGCCGCTAATGATTTTCCATCAGATCCAGCTGATGGTCTGCGCGGTGCTGGCGCGTCGCTACAAGCGCCAGACGGAAAAACTGGCGCAGGAAGGAACCCGCGCCGCAAAGGCTTAAGGACGTTTCAGGGGCTGCACCAGCTGGGTCAGCCCCTCGGTTTTGATCAGTAACGCAATCGCCATCAGCTCGCCCAGTCGCCCTGCCGGGAATTCATCCTTACGGGCAAACCACAGCAGATACTCCTCCGGCAAATCAATCAGCCTGCGGCCCTTGTATTTACCGAACGGCATCTTCGTATTGGCGATCTCAACGAGCTGCTCTTTCTCCACGTTACTCTCCTAACAGACGCATCATTTCTGCTTCGTCGATAACCTCAATGCCGAGCTCCTGGGCTTTCGCCAGCTTCGAACCGGCGGCCTCCCCGGCGATCACCAGATCAGTTTTCTTCGACACGCTGCCCGCCACTTTGGCTCCCAGCGCCACCAGACGTGCCTTTGCATCATCACGGGATAGCTGGCTCAGGCTGCCGGTCAGCACCACCGTTTTACCGGCGAACGGGCTGTCGATCTCTTCGGCGTTGACGACGACCGGCGCAGGCCATTTGATGCCCTCTGCCAGCAGTTGGCCGATGACCTCGCGGTTGCTCTCTTCAGCAAAGAAGTTAAAGACGTGCGTGGCGACGACGATGCCGACATCCGGGACTTTCTGTAGCTCCTCGATGCTTGCCTTTTCCAGCGCCTCCAGCGTACCAAAGTACGCCGCCAGCCCTGCTGCCGTCGCTTCACCCACTTCACGAATGCCCAGCGCATAAAGGAAACGGGCGAAGGTGGTCTCTTTTGCCGCTTCCAGCGCGTTAACCACGTTCTGGGCTGACTTTGGCCCCATGCGATCCAGACCGGTTAGTTTACCTGCGGTCAGCCTGAAGAGATCCGCTGGCGTGTGGACGTACTCTTTCTCAACCAGCTGATCGATAATCTTGTCGCCCATGCCGTCAACGTCCATTGCGCGACGGGAGACGAAGTGCTTTAGCGACTCTTTACGCTGCGCGCCACAGATTAAGCCGCCCGTACAGCGCGCCACCGCTTCACCTTCTACGCGCTCAACGTCCGAGCCGCACACCGGGCAATGGGTCGGGAAGACAACTTCGCGCGTATCGTCAGGACGCTCTGACTCCACGACGTTAACCACCTGCGGAATCACGTCCCCCGCGCGGCGAATTACCACTTTGTCACCAATACGCAGGCCCAGGCGGTCGATTTCATCTGCGTTATGCAGCGTGGCGTTACTCACCAGCACGCCGGCCACCTGTACGGGCTCCAGACGAGCGACCGGCGTAATCGCCCCCGTACGTCCCACCTGGAACTCCACGTCGCGGACGAAGGTCATCTGCTCCTGAGCCGGGAACTTAAACGCCACCGCCCAGCGCGGCGCGCGCGCCACAAAGCCCAGCTGCTCCTGCAGCGCCAGCGAGTTCACCTTGATGACCACGCCATCAATATCAAAGCCGAGCGTCGGACGGTCCGCTTCCACCTTGTGGTAGAACGCCAGCACCGCTTCCGGCGAGTCGCAGAGCTGAACGCGGTTGCTCACCGGCAGGCCCCACGCCTTAAACTGCAGCAGACGCCCGAGATGGGTATCCGGCAGCTCGCCGCCCCCCAGAATACCGACGCCGTAGCAGAAGAACGTAAGCGGTCGCTTCGCGGTGATGCGCGGATCAAGCTGTCGCAGCGAGCCCGCCGCCGCGTTACGCGGGTTAGCAAACACCTTACCGCCGGTGCGACGTGCCTCTTCGTTAATTTTCTCGAAGCCCGCCTGGGGCAGAAACACCTCGCCGCGCACTTCCAGACGTGCAGGAATATTGTCACCCTGCAGCTTCAGCGGGATCGCGCGGATGGTACGCACGTTGGTGGTGATGTCTTCGCCCGTCGTACCGTCGCCACGCGTCGCGGCACGCACCAGCACGCCGTTTTCATAGAGAAGACTGACCGCCAGGCCATCCAGCTTCAGTTCGCAGCACCAGGTGAGAGCGTCGCTGCTTTTCAGGCGATCCTGCACGCGCTTGTTAAACGCGAGAAAGCTCTCTTCATCGAAGACGTTATCCAGCGACAGCATCGGTACTTCATGACGCACCTGGCTGAAAGCGCCCAGCGGCTCAGCGCCGACGCGCTGGGTGGGGGAATCCGGTGTAATGAGTTCAGGATGCTGCGCCTCTAATTCGCGCAGCTCGCGCATCAGGCGGTCATACTCCGCATCCGGGACTTCCGGCGCGTCCATAACATGATAGAGATATTCATGATGGCGAAGCGTGGTTCGCAGTTCAGTGAGTTGTTGTTCGATTGAGTCCATATCACACCATCAATGAGAAAAAACCCCCGACATGCGGGGGTTGAGGAGGAGTTGAAGATAACGCGTCGGTTACGCGTTGGCTTCCTTAACTTCGCGGATGCGGTCCTGATACTCACGCAGCTTCTGCGGGGTCATCATGCGACGCTGATCGTCGAGCACCACACCACCCACTTCGTCAGCGATGTGCTGAGCGGATTGCAGCATCAGCTTAAAGTTTTGCAGTTCGTCGCCGTAGGACGGCACCTGCATAAAGATAGTGACACCCGGCGTCACGAAATCGCCCGTCATTTCTGGGTCGAATGTGCCAGGGTTAACCATATTGGCCAGGCTAAATAGCGCCGGGCCGCTACCGTCCGGGCTCAGGTGACGATGGAAGATATTCATATCACCAAACTTGAAGCCGGCCTGTTGAATACTGTTCAGCAGTACGTCACCGTTCAGATGGCTACCGTGATGGGCGGCCACGTTCATGATGATCACCGCTTCTTTACGCTGCGGTTTTTCAACAACCGGCTCTGGCTCTACAACGGGCTCAGGCTCAACGTGCGGGGCCGGAGCGGGCTGCGGCGCAGGTTGAACATGAACAGGCTGCTGCGGTTGATGTACCGGTTGCGCAGGCTGCTGTTGCACAGGCTGCTGCACGGGTTGTTGTTGAACCGGCTGTGGCGCCGCAGGCTGCTGATAGACAGGCTGTTGCGGCGGCTGGCGCACCGGTTCTTCCACAGGCTGTGGCGCTGGCTGGCGCGGCTGTGCAGAAGCATACGGCGGTTGATACTGGTGCTGCGAAGGACGAGGTGCTTCATGCTCCCCATGGCCTACGCCGGGCGCAGTATTGACCCGATGAACACGAACTTCACCCACGCCGTCATCGTCGCTTCCATCGATGTCATCTTCACTGTCATCGTCGTCACGACTGGACTTCATGCGCTTCAGTGGGCGATCGCGAAACATCGAGGAACGCTCTTTACGGCTGGTCCAGAAACCATGTACCAGTAAAGCGATTATGGCGATCGCGCCAACAATGATTAATATCAGACGCAAATCCTGCATCATTATATTCTCTGTTGTTCTAACACCTTGCCACCACGGCAAACATTTACTCACTAAGAGTATTTGCCGTTTACGTCAAGTGCAAGTGTGTGCAGAGCATTCACAGCATAAAGATGAAGGAAATCGTGCTTTTTGCTGGTTTTTCGAACATTTCCGAACTGGTCATTGGTCCGTAAGTGGATAATATAGGCGGGCAATTCCACTGGTTGTGTAAAAAGGAGTACAGCCTGGCTATGGTTTCAACATCTTCTTCTCCCCCGCGCAGCGGCGTCTGGTATTTTTCTCAGGGCTGGAAACTGGTCTCTCTGCCGGGTATTCGACGCTTCGTCATTCTGCCGCTGTTGATCAACATTATTCTGATGGGCGGCGCGTTCTGGTGGCTGTTCACAAAACTGGAAAGCTGGATCCCATCGCTGATGAGCTACGTGCCGGACTGGCTGCAGTGGCTTAACTACCTGCTCTGGCCGGTGGCGGTGATCTCCGTTTTGCTGGTATTTGGCTACTTCTTCTCGACGATTGCCAACTGGATAGCCGCGCCGTTTAACGGTTTGCTGGCGGAACAGCTGGAAGCGCGCCTTACCGGCGCAACACCGCCGGACACGGGCATCCTGGGGATCATGAAAGACCTCCCTCGCATTATGAAGCGTGAATGGCAGAAGTTTGCCTGGTACCTGCCCCGCGCGGTTGTGCTGCTTATCCTCTATTTTGTGCCCGGCATTGGCCAGACGGTGGCACCGGTGCTGTGGTTCCTGTTCAGCGCCTGGATGCTGGCTATCCAGTACTGCGACTATCCGTTCGATAACCACAAGGTGCCGTTTAAAGAGATGCGCACTGCCCTGCGCAGCCAGAAGATCGCCAATATGCAGTTTGGCGCGCTGACCAGCCTGTTCACTATGATTCCGTTCCTGAATCTGTTCATCATGCCGGTTGCCGTTTGCGGCGCGACCGCCATGTGGGTCGACTGCTACCGTGCTAAGCACGCGTTATGGAAATAATGCAAAAATGTGTAAAGCAGGGGTGGCTTATGCCGCCCCTTATTCCATACTGATCCCCATTATTTCCTTGCAGTATATAGATATGCGAATTCCTTACTTCCCCCTACCTGCTTAGCAGGTATGCTGGGTCGGTATCCCAATTTCATACAGTTAAGGACAGGCCATGAGTAAGATTTATGAAGACAACTCGCTGACTATCGGTCATACGCCCCTGGTTCGACTGAACCGTATCGGTAATGGACGCATTCTGGCGAAGGTCGAATCACGTAACCCGAGCTTCAGCGTAAAATGCCGTATCGGTGCAAACATGATTTGGGATGCTGAAAAACGTGGCGTACTGAAGCCGGGCGTTGAGCTGGTGGAACCGACCAGCGGCAATACCGGGATCGCTCTGGCCTATGTTGCTGCCGCGCGCGGCTACAAGCTGACGCTGACCATGCCTGAAACCATGAGCATCGAGCGTCGTAAGCTGCTTAAAGCGCTGGGCGCGAACCTGGTGCTGACCGAAGGCGCGAAGGGCATGAAGGGTGCCATTCAGAAAGCCGAAGAGATTGTGGCCAGCGATCCGGCGAAATACCTGCTGCTACAGCAGTTCAGCAACCCGGCTAACCCGGAAATTCACGAGAAGACTACCGGCCCGGAAATCTGGGAAGATACCGACGGCCAGGTTGACGTCTTTATCTCCGGCGTAGGTACCGGCGGCACGCTGACCGGCGTGTCACGCTATATTAAAGGCACCAAAGGTAAAAAAGAGCTGATCACCGTTGCCGTTGAGCCGACTGATTCACCGGTTATCACCCAGGCCCTGGCGGGGGAAGAGCTCAAACCCGGCCCGCACAAAATTCAGGGGATTGGCGCAGGCTTCATTCCGGGCAACCTGGATCTGAAGCTGATTGATAAAGTAGTCACTATCACGAACGAAGAAGCCATCTCTACCGCGCGTCGCCTGATGGACGAAGAAGGCATTCTGGCAGGTATCTCTTCCGGTGCGGCCGTTGCGGCAGCGCTTAAACTTCAGGAAGATGAGGCCTTTACCAATAAGAATATTGTGGTTATCCTTCCTTCCTCGGGTGAGCGTTACTTGAGCACCGCACTGTTTGCCGATCTGTTCACTGAAAAAGAGCTGCAACAGTAGTGCCACTATGTTAATAACGCGTAAAAAAGCACCTTTTCAGGTGCTTTTTTGTGGCCTGCTTCAAACTTTTGCCCCTCCTGGCATTGCTTCACCCCGTTGGGTCTGGTATTTAAACCAGCAATTATTTTGATGCGTGAAATTAATCAGCGAACGAAATAGCCTTGCTGAATCGATTTTATGATTTGGTTCAAGTCTTGCTTTCGCTGCATAATGTTTAATGACGATCGAAACGTCAGCGCTAACAATACAGGCTAAAGTTCAGTCGCCAGGCTAGACTTTAGTTCCACAACACTAAACCTATAAGTTGGGGAAATACAATGTTCCAGCAAGAAGTTACCATTACCGCTCCGAACGGTCTGCACACCCGCCCTGCTGCTCAGTTTGTTAAAGAAGCGAAAGGCTTCACTTCTGAAATCACTGTGACTTCCAACGGCAAAAGCGCCAGCGCAAAAAGCCTGTTCAAACTGCAGACTCTGGGCCTGACTCAGGGCACCGTAGTCACCATCTCTGCGGAAGGTGAAGACGAGCAGAAAGCAGTTGAGCATCTGGTAAAACTGATGGCTGAGCTCGAGTAAGTTTCCGGGTTCTTTTAAATATCAGTCACAAGTAAGGTAGGGTTATGATTTCAGGCATTTTAGCATCCCCGGGTATCGCTTTCGGCAAAGCACTGCTGCTGAAAGAAGACGAGATCGTCATCGACCGGAAAAAAATTTCTGCCGACAAGGTTGATCAGGAAGTTGAACGTTTTCTGAGCGGTCGTGCCAAGGCATCTGCGCAACTGGAAGCAATCAAAACTAAAGCTGGCGAAACTTTCGGTGAAGAAAAAGAAGCCATCTTCGAAGGGCACATCATGCTGCTCGAAGATGAGGAGCTGGAGCAGGAAATCATAGCCCTGATTAAAGATAAAGGCATGACGGCCGACGCGGCTGCGCATGAAGTTATCGAAGGTCAGGCAACTGCCCTGGAAGAACTGGATGATGAATACCTGAAAGAGCGTGCGGCTGACGTACGTGACATCGGTAAGCGCCTGCTGCGCAACATCCTGGGTCTGGCCATTATCGACCTGAGCGCGATTCAGGATGAAGTGATCCTGGTTGCCGCTGACCTCACACCGTCTGAAACCGCACAGCTGAACCTGAAAAAGGTCCTCGGTTTCATCACCGATGCGGGCGGCCGTACCTCCCACACCTCTATCATGGCGCGTTCTCTGGAACTGCCTGCCATCGTGGGTACCGGTAGCGTCACCTCTCAGGTGAAAAACGGCGATTATCTGATTCTGGATGCCGTAAACAATCTGGTTTACGTCAACCCAACTAACGAAGAGATCGAAAAACTGCGCGCGGTTCAGGAGCAGGTTGCGACTGAAAAAGCGGAACTCGCTAAGCTGAAAGACCTGCCAGCCATCACTCTGGACGGCCATCAGGTAGAAGTGTGCGCAAACATCGGTACCGTCCGCGACGTTGATGGCGCTGAGCGCAACGGTGCGGAAGGCGTTGGTCTCTATCGTACAGAATTCCTGTTCATGGACCGCGACGCGCTGCCAACGGAAGAAGAGCAGTTTGCTGCGTATAAAGCCGTTGCTGAAGCCTGTGGCTCTCAGGCGGTTATCGTCCGTACCATGGACATCGGTGGCGACAAAGAGCTGCCGTACATGAACTTCCCGAAAGAAGAGAACCCGTTCCTGGGCTGGCGTGCCGTGCGTATTGCGATGGATCGTAAAGAGATCCTGCGTGACCAGGTTCGCGCAATCCTGCGTGCCTCTGCGTTCGGTAAGCTGCGCATCATGTTCCCAATGATCATCTCTGTTGAAGAAGTGCGTGCACTGAAGAAAGAGATCGAAATCTACAAGCAGGAACTGCGCGACGAAGGTAAAGCATTTGACGAGTCAATCGAGATCGGCGTGATGGTGGAAACACCTGCGGCGGCGACCATTGCGCGTCATTTAGCCAAAGAAGTTGATTTCTTTAGTATCGGCACCAATGATTTAACGCAGTACACCCTGGCAGTTGACCGTGGTAATGATATGATTTCACATCTCTACCAGCCAATGTCACCGTCCGTACTGAACTTGATCAAGCAAGTTATTGATGCTTCTCATGCAGAAGGTAAATGGACTGGCATGTGTGGTGAGCTTGCAGGCGACGAACGTGCTACACTTCTGTTGCTGGGTATGGGTCTGGACGAATTCTCTATGAGCGCCATTTCCATCCCGCGCATTAAGAAGATTATCCGTAACACGAACTTCGAAGATGCGAAGGTGTTAGCAGAGCAGGCTCTTGCTCAACCGACAACGGACGAGTTAATGACGCTGGTTAACAAGTTCATTGAAGAAAAAACAATCTGCTAATCCACGAGATGCGGCCCAAATTACTGCTTAGGAGAAGATCATGGGTTTGTTCGATAAACTGAAATCTCTGGTTTCTGATGATAAGAAAGACTCCGGAACTATTGAGATTGTTGCTCCGCTCTCCGGCGAGATCGTCAACATCGAAGACGTGCCGGATGTAGTGTTTGCTGAGAAAATCGTTGGTGATGGCATTGCTATCAAACCAACTGGCAACAAAATGGTTGCTCCAGTTGACGGCACCATCGGTAAAATTTTTGAAACCAACCATGCGTTCTCTATCGAATCTGATAGCGGTATCGAACTGTTCGTTCACTTCGGTATCGACACCGTTGAACTGAAAGGCGAAGGCTTCAAACGTATCGCGGAAGAAGGCCAGCGTGTGAAAGTTGGCGACCCGGTGATTGAATTCGATCTGCCACTGCTGGAAGAAAAAGCCAAGTCTACCCTGACGCCGGTTGTTATCTCCAACATGGACGAAATCAAAGAACTGATCAAACTGTCTGGCAGCGTCACCGTGGGTGAAACCCCGGTTATCCGCATCAAGAAGTAATTCTTGCCGCACAGAAAAATGGCGCCTTCGGGCGCCATTTTTGTTTATGCCGGGAGGATAAGCTCGTCGTAGCCTTTCGACTGGGTATACAGCATGACGTCAGTCACCCGATCGCCGGCCATGCGAATGGCATCGGCAACGGTTTTCCCCTCAACAATGCCGCTCACCAGCTCTGAACAGAACAGATCGCCCGTTCCCTTCAGATCGGTCTCTACGCGCGGATGCGCGCTGACGGTGACGCCCTCGCGTGAGACCAGCACCACGTGGATGTTTTGCGGATCGTCGGCAACCGGCGCACTGGTGATCGCCACCCATTTCAGGCTGTCGGAGAGCAGTCCCTGTGCCGCCGCGATGGCGCTTTCCGGCGTGCGGCACGGCTTGCCGCTTAACACTTCCAGCTCGTAGACGTTGGGCGTGATCCCCTGCGCCAGCGGCAGCAGGTGCTCCCGATACGCTTCGGGGATCTCAGGCTTCACGTACATCCCGCTGTCGATATCGCCGATAACCGGATCGACCAGCACCAGCAGGTCAGGATGCTGCGCTTTGACCGCCTTCAGCCACTGCGCCAGCAGGACGATCTGGCTGGCACTGCCCATATAGCCGGTGGTGACCGCCTTAAGCTCGCGCAGGATTTCGCGCTCTTCCAGCGCCTTCAGGTAGCCGCTGAACCACTCGTCGGGGATCACGCCGCCGTAGAAGGTGTCATAGTGTGGCGTGTTGCTGAACAGCACCGTCGGTACGGCGGTGACGTTCAGCCTGTGGGTACGAATATTCGGTACCGCAATGCTGTTCCCCACGCTGCCGTACACCACCTGCGACTGCACCGCGACAATATCGGTTTGCTGTGCCCGGGTATTATCCCGGAATAGAATCATCTCCATGACGCTTAAATCCCCGCCCCCTGCGAATAACTCTCTTCACCAAAGACGCCGGTAGAGAGATAGCGATCGCCGCGATCGCAAATAATCGCCACCACTAACGCACCCGGGTTTGCCTGCGCTACCCGAATCGCACCCGCTACCGCGCCGCCCGAGCTGACGCCGCAGAAGATACCTTCGCGGACGGCCAGCTCACGCATGGTATTTTCCGCCTCGCGCTGGTGAAGATCCAGCACCTGGTCCACAAGCTGTGCATTAAAAATGCCGGGCATATACTCCGCCGGCCAGCGGCGAATGCCCGGAATGCTGCTCCCCTCTTCCGGCTGCAGGCCAACGATGGTGACGGCTTTCGCCTGCTCGCGCAGAAAACGGGATACGCCGGTAATGGTTCCAGTGGTGCCCATGCTGGAGACAAAATGGGTGATGCGCCCGTCGGTTTGCTGCCAGATTTCCGGGCCGGTGGTGGTGTAGTGCGCGTAAGGGTTGTCCGGGTTGTTAAACTGATCGAGCAGTTTACCTTCGCCGCGCTCGGCCATTTCTAACGCCAGGTCGCGCGCGCCTTCCATCCCCTGCTCTTTGGTCACCAGAATCAGCTCGGCTCCGTAGGCACGCATCGCGGCGCGACGCTCCTGGCTCATGTTGTCCGGCATCAGCAGCTTCATGCGGTAGCCTTTCAGCGCCGCAATCATCGCCAGGGCGATACCGGTGTTGCCGCTGGTGGCTTCGATCAGCACGTCGCCCGGCTTAATCTCGCCGCGCTTTTCGGCCTGGACGATCATCGACAGTGCGGCACGGTCTTTCACCGACCCCGCCGGGTTATTGCCTTCGAGTTTGACCCAGATTTCGCTGCCGTTATCCGGCCCCATGCGCTGAAGTTTGACCAGAGGGGTATTGCCGATGGTGTGTTCGAGTGTATTCACGATTTTTACTCAATAAAAAAGCCGGGTTGCGCGCAGCGATCCCGGCCTACAAGACGCAGTTTTAGCTGTAGGCCCGGTCAGCGCAGCGCCACCGGGCGATAAACATCCTAATAACCTATCAGGCTGACTCCGCCAGAGCAATATCCTCGCGCGTCTCGATGCGTTCCTTGCCGTGATAAATACGGGCATGCTGAAGACCGACAAACAGGCGCTCTCCCCGATGCGGCGGGACGTCGTCGCGCATGACCACGGTCAGCGGCTCGGTGTACCAGCCCAGCGGCTGAACCACCAGTTGGGTGTAGTGCCCTTTAGGGCTCGCTTCCAGCACCTGTACCGGCAGCGGTGAGTCCAGGCTGGTTCGACGGCTCACGTCCACTTCCCACGGACGCAGGAACAGATCGACCGGGCCCTGATGCGCGGAGGTATAGCCCAGCGGCCAGCGGTGCGCGCCGACGTGGAACTGACCACCGCGAATGGTGCCCTGCAGGCGGTTCACCTCGCCCATAAACTCCAGCACGAAGCGGGTCGCCGGTTCACGCCAGAGCTGCTCCGGCTCGTCAACCTGCTCAATGTTGCCCTGACTCATGACCACCACGCGATCCGCGACTTCCATCGCCTCTTCCTGGTCGTGGGTCACGAAGACGCTGGTGAATTTCAGCTCTTCATGCAGCTGACGCAGCCAGCGGCGCAGCTCTTTACGCACCTGCGCATCCAGCGCGCCGAAGGGTTCATCCAGCAGCAGAATTTGCGGCTCAACGGCCAGCGCGCGCGCCAGCGCCACGCGCTGTTTCTGCCCGCCGGACAGCTGGGCCGGAAAACGGTCCGCCAGATGCGCCAGCTGCACCATCTCCAGCAGTTTGGTCACTTTCGCCTTAATGGTTGCCGCATCCGGGCGCTCACGACGCGGCAGCACGGTCAGGCCAAACGCAATGTTGTCGAACACGGTCATGTGGCGGAACAGCGCGTAATGCTGAAACACAAAGCCCACCTTACGATCGCGGGCGTGCAGGCGGCTCACGTCAGTGCCGTGGAAGCGGATGTGCCCGCTGGTCTGGTGCTCAAGCCCGGCGATAATGCGCAGCAGCGTGGTTTTGCCCGAGCCAGACGGCCCCAGCAGCGCCACCATTTGTCCGGAAGGGATATCCAGCGAGATATCATTCAGCACCTGGGTGCGACCAAAAGACTTCTTAATATTGGCAATCTCAATGCTCATGATTTCCCTCCTGATGCTGACGTTTTTCCTGATTTTCTAAACGCCACTGCACCACACTCTTCAAAAACAGGGTCAAAATCGCCATCAGCGTCAGCAACGCTGCGGCAGTAAAGGCGCCGATGGTGTTGTAGTCCTGCTGCAGGAGTTCAATCTGCAGCGGCAGCGACAGGGTTTCACCCCGAATGGAGCCAGAGACGACGGAAACGGCACCGAATTCACCAATCGCGCGGGCATTGGTCAGCACCACGCCATAAAGCAGCGCCCAGCGGATGTTCGGCAGGGTCACGCGGCGGAACATCTGCCAGCCCGACGCACCCAGCAGCACCGCCGCTTCGTCTTCGTTGCTCCCCTGGCTTAACATCACCGGCACCAGCTCGCGCACCACAAACGGACAGGTCACGAAGATGGTGACCAGCACCATACCCGGCCAGGCGAACATGATCTGCAGGTTATGTGCATCCAGCCAGCCGCCCAGCGGGCCGTTGGAGCCGTAAAAGAGCAGATACACCAGACCCGCCACCACCGGCGATACGGCGAAGGGAATATCCAGCAGGGTCAGCAGCAGCTGACGTCCCGGGAAATTAAAGCGCGTCACCAGCCACGCCAGCAGGGTACCGAACACCAGGTTCACCGGAACGGTGATCAGGGCAATCAGCACGGTCAGCCAGATGGCGTGCAGCATGTCCGGGTTCGCCAGGTTTTCCAGCGCGGGCATCAGGCCCTTGCTGAACGCCTGAACGAAGATATAAATCGTCGGCACGACGAGAATGAGGGCGGAAACCAGCACGCCCGCCCCAATCAGAAACCATTTACCCCAGTTGATGCGGGGCGCATCGTATCGCTTCAATTGCGTAACTTCCGCCATCAGTGACCTACCACACGTCGACCAAAGCGACTTTGCAGAGTGTTAATCGAGTACAGCAGCAGCAGCGATGCCGCGAGGATCACCGAAGCGATCGCGCTCGCCGCCGGATAATCAAACTCCTGCAGGCGAATGAAAATCATCAGCGAGGTCACTTCCGTTTTCCAGGCGATGTTCCCGGCGATAAAAATCACCGCACCGAACTCGCCGAGGCTGCGGGTAAACGACAGCGCGACGCCCGCCATCAGCGCCGGAGACAGCTCCGGCAGCACCACTTTGCGGAAGCTCTGCCAGCGCGTGGCGCCCAGCGTTTCCGCCGCTTCTTCGTATTCCGGACCTAACTCTTCCAGCACCGGCTGCACGGTACGCACCACAAACGGGATGCTGGTAAAGGCCATCGCCACCGCGATACCGAGCCAGGTGTAAGTCACCTTGATGTCAAATTTCGCCAGCCACTCGCCGTACAGCCCGTTCACGGAGAAGAGCGACGCGAGGGTTAAGCCCGCGACCGCCGTCGGCAGCGCAAACGGCAGATCCATCAGGGCGTCAAGCAGCGTGCGGCCCGGGAAGCGATAGCGGGTCAGGATCCACGCCATCAGCAGGCCGAACACGCCGTTAAAAATGGAGGCGACAAACGCCGACAGCAGCGTCACCTTATAGGCCGCCACCACCTGCGGGTTGGTGATCACGTCCCAGTACTGCGCCCAGCTCATCTGCGCAAGCTGCATCACCAGCGCGCTGAGCGGCAACAGCAGAATCAGGCAGACGAACAGCAGGCTGGTTCCGAGGCTTAATGTAAAGCCCGGCAGCACGCGTTTGGTCGAGACTGCAAACATTACTTATGCCCCGCCGCCAGCAGTTTGTCTAACTCACCGCCGCTGGCAAAATGCGTTTTCATCACGTCTGGCCAGGAGCCAAAATGGTCTTCCACGCGGAACAGCGCGGTCTGCGGGAATTTATCTTTCAGCTTGTTCATCACGTCCGGGTTGTTCACGCGGTAGTAGTAATCGGTAATGATGGTCTGCGCCTGAGGGCTGTACAGGTAATTGAGATAGGCTTTTGCCGCTTTCTCGGTACCGTTCGCCTGCACGTTTTTATCCACCCATGCGACCGGGAACTCGGCCAGAATGTTGGTTTTCGGGATAACCACCTCAAAGCCCTGCGCTTCATACTGCTTGCGGATGTTGTTCACTTCCGACTCAAAGCTGATCAGCACATCGCCCAGGCCGCGCTCTGCGAAGGTCGTGGTCGCCCCGCGGCCGCCGGTATCGAACACTTCGACGTTTTTCAGGAACTGGGTCATGAACTGCTCGGTTTTGGCTTTATCGTTGCCGTCAGCCTTGTCCGCCGCGCCCCACGCCGCTAAATAGGTGTAACGCGCGTTACCGGAGGTTTTTGGGTTCGGGAAGATCAGCTTCACGTCGGAACGCACCAGGTCGCTCCAGTCGTGGATATTCTTCGGATTGCCCTTGCGCACCAGGAAGCCCATGGTGGAGTAGAACGGCGAGCTATTGTTCGGCAGACGGCTCTGCCAGTCCGCCGGGATGAGCTTGCCTTTGTCGTGCAGGATCTGCACGTCAGTCACCTGGTTGTAGGTCACGACGTCCGCTTTCAGTCCCTGAAGAATGGCCAGCGCCTGCTTGGACGACCCGGCGTGGGACTGCTTGATGGTCAGCTTATCGCCGTTATTGTCTTTCGCCCACTGCTGTTCGAACGGGGGATTAAGGGCGGCAAACAGCTCGCGGGAGACGTCATACGAACTGTTCAACAGTTCAGTCGCCTGCGCCTGTGCCACCAGCAATAAACCTGCCAGCGCCAGAGTTCCTTTTTTCAGTACAGTAACGGCCATTGCGCACCCTTATAAATGTGATGACTATCTTATAGTCATAATATTTATAACGGGGATGAAAGGAGTAACGGTTTTATATACCGTTTGGTGATTTAGAAGCAGAAAAGGGAATAAGGAGCGGGGAAAATTGCCGGGTGGCGCTAACGCTTACCCGGCCTACGTATGGAAAGCGGTTTTATAGCGCCAGCAGACGCTCGACGGACGGCGCGAAGTAGTAGCCGCCGGTCACCGGTTTGGTGAAGCGCAGCATGGCGTCGCGCTTGCCGTCGGTATCGCCGAACATGCTCAGCAGCTGCTGTTCAATGTTATGCAGGCGCGCGCAGTAGGCGCAGAAGTAGAGGCCGTGCGTACCGCTTGCGGTACCGTACGGCAGACTCTGGCGGACAATCTTCAGCCCTTTGCCGTCTTCTTTGAGGTCAACGCGGCTCAGGTGCGAGGTGACCGGACGGTCATCGCCGTCGATCTCTTCGTTAGCTTCTTTGGTGCGGCCAATCATCATCTCCTGGTCATGCACGCTCATGCGGTTAAGCTGCTTGAGGTTATGCTCCCAGCGCTGCACGAACACGTAGCTGCCGCCCGCGTCCACGCCGTCTTTGATTACCGCGACTTCACGACGCGTCTCTTCACCCGCCGGGTTTTCGGTTCCGTCGACAAAGCCGCTCAGATCGCGCTCTTCTACCCAGCGGAAACCGTGAACTTCTTCCTGCACCTCGATGCTGTCGCCGAAGGCCGCCACCGCCGCCTGCGCAACCGAGAAGTTCACGTCGTGACGCAGAGAAAGGATGTGGATCAGCACGTCGTACTGGGTCGCCGGAGCCAAGCCTTTGCCGTAAGGAATGAAGTCCTTCAGCTCTTCTGCCCCTTCACCGCCGCTCAGCTGACGCCAGACGTTATTGCCAAACGCAACAACGGCGCCGAGGTGGGCTTCCGGGAATTTGGCCTGGAAGGTCGCCAGTTTATCAATAAACGCTTTGCTGGCCACACGCAGGGCATTCACGTCCCCTTTGACATTGGCTTCAATCCAAATCGCCGCGCGGCAATGTTCTGGCAAAATGCCACTCTGAACCTGAGACATCGCTCCTCCTGAAATAAAGATGCCACGTCAGCGTG
This sequence comes from Enterobacter cloacae complex sp. BZL2005, assembly GCF_049238885.1. Lineage (NCBI taxonomy): Bacteria > Pseudomonadati > Pseudomonadota > Gammaproteobacteria > Enterobacterales > Enterobacteriaceae > Enterobacter > Enterobacter cloacae complex sp. BZL2005. The sequence goes on from NZ_JBMKGI010000008.1 coordinate 39,203, forward strand.
GCATTGATGGCGGCTATTATACCCGGATTTCAGCGAGGCGGTTTGTTCATACGCAAATTACTGCTTCCAGAGTATTTTGCTCACCTTCCAGCTCTTCAGGGTGTCGTCAGACGGCATCAACCCTTCCGGGCCGCTCCAGGTGCCGGTAAAAACATAGCTGATGTGCTGGCTGCCTTCCGCCTTACACTCCACCGCCACTTCATCGTCGGATGGCACGCTGGTGCAGTTGCCAAAGGCCTGCTTATAAAGATCGCTAAACGGCGTCCCGACCTTCACGCCGCTGGCGGTCGGAATATCTTCATCCATCACCGCGATCCGGTTTACCGTGCCTTTGTCACCGTTGATCACCAGCGCCAGCTTGTCGCCCTTCAGCGCCTCGTAATAGCGCACTATATTGCCATTCTCTGTTTTCATGCCGCTGCGCAGGCGGTAGTCACTGCTGAGCGCATCCTGAATAGCATTCTGATCCAGCGCCGTCGCGGCGGTAATTTTCCCCACGCCCTGCTCGGTCACTTCCGTTGATGAGCCAAACCAGTTCCACGGATACGCAGCGGACCAGTTAATGGAGGAGAGCGTCGAACAGCCGGTCAATGCCAGCGGAAGAGCGCATAAAACTAAACGCAGCGATTTCATTGAAACGTCCTTACGTGTTAAATCAACGCTTGTTGGAGTGCGACATCGGCAAAAAGTGCCGGATTAATCATCCAGAGGCACAAAACAGGCGCGAAGACGTGGGTTGGTCAGCAGCCACAGCAGCGCCACGATATCGGCAACCACCAGCGCAACGCCGATGCCCGTCAGCGGTTCACCGTACCACCAGAGTACCGGCTGCCAGAAGAGCAGCGCAATTTGGGCAAGGATCAGCAGCCCGCGAAGCGCGCGCCACAAGCGCGGGATTACGTGCCGCCGACCACTGCACAAGAAAGCCACCACCGCCGTTACGCCCGGCAGCAAGCCGAGCCAGAAGGCATCGTGATCGGGATAAAAGAGATTTAGCAGCGTGTCGCCCTGCCCGCGCGACGCGGCGGCCATCACAAACAGCACCCAGGTGCGGGCCTGAAGCAGCAGAACGCACCAGAATAAAAAGGGCAGCCTGACGCGACCCTGCGCGTCATAATCTGCCGGATGGATCTCAGTACTCTTCATCTTCGATGAGACGCTTTCCTAAATTCAGCACGTCAGCGTGTACGTAGCCCAGGCGTTCATACATGCCCAGCACCACGTCGTTATCTTCCCGCACCATGATCTGGATTTTCGGACAGCCGCGGGCGATCAGCTTCTTCTCGAGCCGGTTGAGCAGCGCATTGGCAATACCGCGACCACGGTATTCCGGATGAACGCCCAGATAATAGGCCGAGCCGCGATGGCCGTCATAACCGCCCATCACCGTCCCCACAACCTCGCCATTGACTTCCGCAACCAGAAACAGACTGACGTCGTGATTCACCTTACGTTCGATATCCATTTCCGGATCGTTCCACGGACGCAGCAGATCGCAGCGCTCCCAAAGGGTGATCACCTCTTCGAAATCTTCCTGGCGAAAAACGCGTATCTCCATGGTATTAACCGCCTTTTCGGGTTTAAAAACAGTGATTATGGCGCGAACCACGCCTTTAGCCAATAACCGGGGAAAATCTCGCCAAAATTTGGCATAATGTCACTTTGTCACGTATTGAAATGAAAAGTAAAACAATTCTCAATAAGGACTGTCGTAACGCTAAACGCGATACGATATAACACCAGGACCCCTTTTTTTAGTATTCAGGCCGCATGAGCACATTCAAACCATTAAAAGCACTCACATCGCGTCGTCAGGTTCTCAAAGCGGGGCTGGCGGCCTTAACGTTAACGGGCATCGCAAAGCAGGCTCAGGCAAAAGACGAGAGCACGCTTAAAACCAGTAACGGACACAGCAAACCGAAAACCAAAAAGCCGGGCGCAAAGCGCCTGGTGATGCTCGACCCGGGCCACGGCGGTATTGATACCGGCGCCATCGGCAAAAACGGGTCGAAAGAAAAACACGTCGTGCTGGCGATTGCAAAAAATGTGCGGGCGATTTTACGCAGCAACGGCATTGACGCGCGTCTGACGCGCTCTGGCGACACCTTTATTCCGCTGTACGATCGCGTAGAGATCGCCCACCAGCACGGGGCGGATCTGTTTATGTCGATTCACGCGGACGGCTTTACCAACCCGTCTGCCGCCGGTGCCTCGGTGTTTGCGCTGTCCAACCGCGGCGCCAGTAGCGCCATGGCAAAATACCTCTCCGACCGCGAAAACCGGGCGGATGAAGTCGCCGGGAAAAAAGCCACCGACAAAGACCACCTGCTACAGCAGGTACTGTTCGACCTCGTGCAGACGGATACGATCAAAAACAGCCTGACGCTCGGCTCGCACATCCTGAAGAAGATTAAGCCAGTGCATCGCCTGCACAGCAGGAGCACCGAACAGGCGGCGTTTGTGGTGTTGAAATCACCGTCTATCCCGTCCGTGCTGGTGGAAACCTCGTTCATTACCAACCCGGAAGAGGAGCGACTCCTCGGCACCACGGCGTTTCGTCAGAAGATCGCCAACGCCATCGCCTCCGGCATTATCAGTTACTTCAACTGGTTTGATAACCAAAAAGCGCACTCCAGGAAACGCTGATGAAACCCAATGCTCAACTGGTCAAAACCTTCCTGCTGCAGTTACAGGATGAGATTTGCCAGAAACTGGCCGCCGCTGACGGCGGAGAATTTCAGGAAGACAACTGGCAGCGCGAAGCCGGCGGCGGCGGGCGTAGCCGCGTGCTGCGTAACGGCGGCATCTTCGAACAGGCGGGCGTGAATTTTTCCCACGTTCATGGCGACGCGATGCCCGCGTCTGCGACGGCACACCGTCCTGAACTTGCGGGCCGCAGCTTCGAAGCGATGGGCGTTTCGCTGGTGGTGCATCCGCACAATCCGTTTGTGCCAACCAGCCACGCCAACGTGCGCTTTTTCATTGCGGAAAAAGCGGGGGCCGATCCGGTCTGGTGGTTTGGCGGCGGTTTCGACATGACGCCCTACTACGGCTTCGAAGAGGATGCCATGCACTGGCACACCACCGCGCGGGATCTTTGCCTGCCGTTTGGCGAAGACATTTACCCGAAATTTAAAAAGTGGTGCGATGACTACTTTTACCTGAAGCACCGCGACGAGCAGCGCGGCATCGGCGGGCTGTTCTTTGACGATCTCAACACGCCTGATTTTGATACCGCATTCAGCTTTATGCGCGCGGTGGGCGAAGGCTATACCGACGCGTACCTGCCCATCGTCGAACGCCGTAAAGACACCAGCTATGGCGTGCGCGAGCGCGAGTTCCAGCTCTACCGTCGCGGGCGCTACGTGGAGTTCAACCTGGTATGGGATCGCGGGACGCTGTTTGGCCTGCAGACCGGCGGGCGCACGGAGTCGATTCTGATGTCGATGCCGCCGCTGGTGCGCTGGGAGTACTGCTACGAGCCAAAAGAAGGCAGCCCGGAGGCTGCCTTGAGTGAGTTCCTTAAAGTACGCGACTGGGTTTAACTGCCGGATGGCGCTGCGCTTATCCGGCCTGCTCAACCTGTAGGTCGGGTAAGCGAACGCGCCACCCGACTCACAATGCTTACAGCGGCTGCGTCTGCGCCTCAACCACCGCCAGCGCCACCATATTCACGATACGGCGCACGGAGGCAATCGGCGTTAACACATGCACCGGTTTCGCCACGCCCATCAGCACCGGTCCTACGGTCACCCCTTCAGAGCTGGAGACGCGCAGCAGGTTATAGCTGATACGCGCCGCTTCCACATTCGGCATAATCAGGATGTTTGCCGATCCCTTCAGCGGGCTGTCCGGCATACGTTCGTTACGGATGCTCTCCACCAGCGCGGCATCACCGTGCATTTCCCCGTCAATCATCAGCTCCGGCGCGCGCTCGCGCACCAGCGCCAGCGTCTCACGCATTTTGCAGGCCGCCGCTGATTTGGACGAACCGAAGTTAGAGTGCGACAGCAGCGCCACCTTCGGCTCGATACCGAAGCGGCGCACGGTCTCGGCGGCCATCACGGTGATCTCCGCCAGCTCGTCCGGGCTCGGATCGTCGTTAACATAGGTGTCAGCGATAAAGGTGTTCCCGCTCGGCAGCAGCAGGGCATTCATCGCCCCGGCGGTATGGACGCCGTCGCGATAGCCGAAGATCTCCTGCACCACGCTAAAGTGCTCGTGGTAGTCGCCGATGGTGCCGCAGATCAGCGCATCCGCCTCGCCGCGATGGACCATGATCGCGCCGATCACCGTCGTGTTGCTGATGACGGCTTTCTGCGCCTGTTCCTGAGTGATCCCCCGGCGCTTCATGATCGCGTAGTATTCGCTCCAGTACTCTTTAAAGCGCGGATCGGATTCGTTGTTGACGATCTCGAAGTCGACGCCCGGCTTAATCTGCAGGCCCAGCTTCTGGATACGCATTTCAATCACGCTCGGACGACCAATCAGGATCGGTTTCGCCAGGCCTAAGGTGATCAGCTCCTGGGTGGCGTGCAGCACGCGCGCCTCTTCCCCTTCCGCCAGCACCACGCGCTTCGCGTCGGCGCGCGCCTGAGAGAAGATCGGCTTCATGAACAGGTTGGTTTTATAGACAAACTCGGTGAGCTTATCGACGTAAGCGTCGAAGTCTTCAATCGGACGCGTCGCCACGCCGGAATCCATCGCCGCTTTTGCCACCGCAGGGGCAATTTTGACAATCAGACGCGGGTCGAACGGTTTTGGAATGATGTAGTCCGGGCCAAAGCTCAGATCCTGATCGCCATAGGCTGAGGCAACCACTTCACTCTGCTCGGCGTGGGCCAGCTCCGCAATGGCGTGCACCGCGGCCAGCTTCATCTCTTCGTTGATCGCCGTCGCGCCGACGTCCAGCGCGCCGCGGAAGATGAACGGGAAGCAGAGCACGTTGTTCACCTGGTTCGGGTAGTCGGAACGCCCGGTGCAGATAATGGCGTCTTCACGCACCGCTTTCGCCAGCGGCGGCAGAATTTCCGGCTCAGGGTTCGCCAGGGCCAGGATCATTGGCGCGCGCGCCATCTTCTTCACCATCTCCTGGGTCAGCACTTTCGGACCCGAGCAGCCGAGGAAGATATCCGCGCCGTCAATCACGTCCTCAAGCGTGCGCTTGCCGTCGTCTTCTACCGCATACGCCGCTTTGGTTTCCGCCATGTTCGGCTCGCGATCTTTGTAAATCACGCCCTTGGAGTCGCAGACCACAATGTTGTGTTTCTGCATACCCAGCGCCACCAGCAGGTTCATACAGGCGATGGCCGCGGCGCCAGCGCCGGAGACCACCATGCGCACGTCGGAGAGATTTTTCTCTACCACGCGCAGGCCGTTGAGAATGGCGGCGGTGCTGATAATGGCCGTTCCGTGCTGGTCGTCATGGAACACGGGAATGTTCATACGCTCGCGCAGCTTCTGCTCGATATAGAAACATTCCGGCGCTTTGATGTCTTCCAGGTTGATCCCGCCGAAGGTCGGCTCCAGCGCGGCCACCACGTTGATGAATTTGTCAGGATCGAGCTCGTCCACCTCGATATCAAACACGTCGATACCGGCGAATTTCTTGAACAGCACCCCCTTGCCTTCCATCACCGGCTTACCGGCCAGCGCGCCGATGTTACCGAGCCCCAGTACCGCCGTGCCGTTAGAGATCACGGCAACAAGGTTGCCGCGCGCGGTGTATTTATAGGCCGCTAGCGGATCTTTTTCGATCTCCAGACACGGGGCCGCCACGCCCGGCGAGTAGGCCAGCGCCAGATCGCGCTGTGTCGCCAGCGGCTTGGTTGGGGAGACCTGAATTTTGCCCGGGACAGGGAACTCGTGAAAATCGAGGGCACTCTGTTTCAACTGCTCATCCATCTTATTTTTCCTTTCACGTATCGGTCAAAAGGGTGACGAAAACGATCCGGTTGCACACCCTGGTGTGCCGCCTAGTATCGCCTCAGGCCGCCTCCTAAACTTTGAAGGCTGCCAAACTCTCACCATCACACATTAAAAATTGTTATCAATTTATAACAGCCATGTTACCCGTCTCAAAAGCAATGCCTCCCCCGTCTGCTATGCTTTTTTGTTAAGTCCATCATGATTTTCTCAGAAGTGTGAACTAACGCACTCAGCTAACGCTTTTATTTCCAAGGAGTAATCATTTATGAACCAGCTAGACGGCATCAAACAATTCACCACGGTGGTGGCAGACAGCGGCGATATCGAGTCGATTCGCCACTATCAGCCGGAGGATGCGACCACCAATCCTTCGCTACTGCTCAAGGCAGCCGGGCTTACCCATTTTAGTCATCTGATTGATGACGCCATTGCCTACGGAAAACAGCGCGGGAAAACGCAGGAGCAGCAGGTCGCCGAAGCCAGCGACAAGCTGGCAGTTAATTTTGGTGCGGAAATTCTTAAAAGCATTCCGGGGCGCGTCTCGACCGAAGTTGACGCCCGCCTTTCGTTCGATAAAGAAAAGAGCATCAACAAGGCTCGCCGCCTGGTGGAACTCTACCAGGAGCAAGGGATCGATAAATCACGCATTCTGATCAAGCTGGCGTCAACGTGGGAAGGCATCCGCGCGGCAGAGGTGCTGGAAAAAGAGGGAATTCACTGCAACCTGACGCTGCTGTTCTCCTTTGCCCAGGCGCGCGCCTGTGCCGAAGCGGGCGTGTTCCTGGTGTCACCGTTTGTTGGCCGCATCTACGACTGGTACCAGGCGAAACAGCCGATGGATCCGTACGTGGTGGATGAGGACCCGGGCGTGAAATCGGTGCGCAATATCTACGACTACTACAAACAGCATCGCTACGAAACCATCGTGATGGGGGCCAGCTTCCGCCGTACCGAGCAGATCCTCGCCCTGGCGGGCTGCGACCGCCTGACCATCTCCCCTAACCTGCTCCAGGAGCTACAGGACAAAGAAGAGACGGTCATCCGCAAGCTGATCCCCACCTCTACCGTTCTGCCAAAACCGAAAGCCATGACCGAAGCCGAATTCCGCTGGGAGCACAATCAGGACGCCATGGCCGTGGAAAAACTGGCGGAAGGTATCCGCCTGTTCGCCGTCGACCAGCGCAAACTTGAAGATCTTCTCGCTGCCAAACTTTAACCTTGCCACGGAGTGAACTATGTCCCGTAAAGAGCTCGCCAATGCCATCCGCGCCCTCAGCATGGATGCCGTGCAGAAAGCCAATTCTGGCCATCCCGGCGCACCGATGGGCATGGCCGATATTGCCGAAGTGCTGTGGAACGACTTCCTGAAGCACAACCCTAACGATCCCACCTGGTACGATCGTGACCGCTTTATTCTCTCCAACGGCCACGCCTCGATGCTGCTTTACAGCCTGCTGCACCTGTCCGGTTACGATCTGCCGCTTGAGGAGCTGAAAAACTTCCGCCAGCTGCACTCCAAAACCCCGGGGCACCCGGAGATTGGCTATACGCCGGGCGTGGAAACCACCACCGGGCCGCTCGGTCAGGGGCTGGCAAATGCGGTCGGGCTGGCGATTGCCGAGCGTACGCTGGCGGCACAGTTCAACCAGCCGGACCACGAGATTGTCGATCACTACACCTACGTTTTTATGGGTGACGGCTGCCTGATGGAGGGGATTTCCCATGAGGTCTGCTCCCTGGCGGGCACCCTGGGGCTCGGCAAGCTGATTGGCTTCTACGATCACAACGGCATCTCCATCGACGGGGAAACCGAGGGCTGGTTCACCGACGACACGGCAAAACGCTTCGAGGCCTATCACTGGCACGTGGTGCACGAGATCGACGGCCACGATCCTGAGGCGGTGAAAAAAGCGATTCAGGAAGCGCAGAGCGTGAAGGACAAACCGTCCCTGATTATCTGCCGCACGGTTATCGGCTTCGGCTCGCCGAACAAGGCGGGCAAAGAAGAGGCGCACGGCGCGGCGCTGGGTGACGAAGAAGTGGCGCTGACCCGGCAGAAGCTGGGCTGGAAATACCCGCCGTTTGAAATCCCGAAAGAGATCTACCGGGCGTGGGATGCCCGTGAAGACGGTGAGAAAGCCCAGCAGGCCTGGAACGAGAAATTTGCCGCCTACAAAAAAGCGTACCCGGAACTGGCCGCCGAGTTTTCCCGGCGCATGAGCGGCGGTCTGCCGGAGGACTGGGACGATAAAACCCAGGCGCTGATTGAAAACCTGCAGTCCAACCCGGCAAAAATCGCCACCCGTAAGGCGTCGCAAAACACCCTGAATGCGATTGGCCCTCTCCTTCCTGAGCTGCTGGGCGGCTCGGCGGACCTGGCACCGAGTAACCTGACCATCTGGTCGGGCTCGAAATCGCTGAAAGAGGATATTGCCGGGAACTATATCCACTACGGCGTGCGCGAGTTCGGGATGACCGCGATCGCCAACGGCATCGCCCACCACGGCGGCTTCGTGCCCTACACCGCCACCTTCCTGATGTTCGTCGAGTACGCCCGTAACGCGGCGCGCATGGCAGCGCTGATGAAGGCGCGGCAGATTATGGTCTATACCCACGACTCCATCGGTCTGGGAGAAGACGGCCCCACCCACCAGGCGGTTGAACAGCTGGCGAGCCTGCGTTTAACGCCCAACTTCAGCACCTGGCGCCCCTGCGATCAGGTCGAAGCGGCAGTGGGCTGGAAGCTGGCGGTAGAACGCCATAACGGCCCGACGGCGCTGATCCTGTCACGCCAGAACCTGACGCAGATTGAGCGCACGCCGGAGCAGGTGAAAAACATTGCCCGCGGCGGCTACATCCTGAAAGACAGCGGCGGCAAGCCGGACGTGATCCTGATTGCGACCGGTTCCGAGGTGGAAATCACGGTGAAAGCGGCGGAAAAACTGACCGCCGAAGGGCACGCGGTGCGCGTGGTGTCCCTGCCCTCAACGGATATCTTTGACGCCCAGGACGAGGCGTACCGGGAATCGGTGCTGCCCTCTAACGTCGCGGCGCGCGTGGCGGTGGAGGCCGGTATTGCCGACTACTGGTACAAGTATGTTGGGCTCAAAGGGGCGATTGTTGGGATGCGGGGCTACGGCGAGTCCGCCCCTGCCGACAAGCTGTTCCCGTACTTCGGCTTTACCGTTGAGAACGTGGTAGAGAAGGCGCTGAGCGTGATTTAGTGCGGTCTGCGTTGCCGGGTGGCGGCTACGCCTTACCCGGCCTACAAAACCACCAAACCGTAGGCCGGGTAAGCGACAGCGCCACCCGGCAAAAAGCTACCGCGTGATCCACAGCGTGGGCCAGGCGTCAGGCCCGTTCCAGTTATCGCAGCTCGGCTCTTCGGCATAGCGCACCAGGCGGAAACGCTGGCCGTCAAACCGCCAGCGCGTCTGGATCCCACAATCCCCCATACCGCGCCACAGCGAGAGCGTGGTCAGCTCGCGCGTCTTTTCATCAAAGCTGGCGTTCATCAACTCGATTTCGCTGCTGTCGCTTGACGGCGTAAACGGCAGACGCAGCCTCACGCTGCGGGCAGAGAACGGTTTTTTACGTGACACCAGCCACGCCAGATCGACCGTGTTATAGGCCCCCGCCTCGCAGCTGACGATCAGCAGCGCTTTGTCATCGGTTAACGCGGTGACGCGCACTTCGCGACGGTTAGGATCCAGCGAGCACTGGCTGCTGTTCATCCTGCCGGTACCATAATCCAGCAGATCGTTCAGTTCGGCATGGGAAAGCGGTGTTGGGGTAGGATTAACGATCGCCACCTTTTTCAGGGCAGGTGCGGGCGGCACGCTTAACGGCGGATCGTCACCTTTCTTGATCCACGCGGTTTCGCTGCCAACGCGCTTTTGCTGGGCATCAATGAACAGCAGCGCGGCTTTCAGACCGGCCAGTGAAATCACCTGCTTACCGCCTCGCAGAGTCAGGGCTTTTCCTTCCTGGATGTTTTTCAGAAAGGCGGTGATGGTGGCCGCATCGTCCGTTTTCAGATGCCAGGGGGTGAGCTGCCAGCGCTGTTTGTCGAGCTTCAGGGGAACATTATCCAGCAGCAGCCGCGGGGCAATATCCGGCTCTTTCACGGAAGGCGTATCAAGACCGCCGAGATCGATACGCAGCGTGGCATCCGTTTTTGCCCCGGCGCTCCGGGTGAGCGTCATGACCAGACCGCGGTGTTCGCCCGTGTTGCGGGCAAGGCAAAAGTTCTGGTTATTGCAGGTCACCTGCCAGTCAGAGAAGGCTTGCTGCGCGGGTGCAGCCCGCACCTGCGGCGCGAGGAGCACACAAAACAGGGAAAATAAAAAGACGCTGTGGCGCATGAATGACACAATCCCGGAACGAAAACGCATAACAGGGCAGTATCTTCGTGTTCCCGCCGGGGTTGCTCAATCGGATTTATCAGATATACCTGAAAAACAGGCTATATCCGTTCGAAAGGGGTGTTCATCAGCCCGGTTGTCTGTAAATACTGCAGCAATATCACCGCTTTACCATCCCTGATTTCGCCTGAACGCACCATCTCCAGCGCTCGGGCAAAAGGAAGCTCCAGCACGTCGATATCTTCATCCTCTACGCCACCGCCCCGGTGCGTGCGCTGTGCGTCGCTGTATTCAGCAATGAAGAAATGGACAATTTCCGTCACGCCGCCCGGGGACATGTACAGCTCGAAGACCTTTTTGACCTCGCCCACTTCAAAGCCGGTCTCTTCGACGGCCTCTTTGCGGATGCAGACTTCCGGCTCATCGTCATCGAGCAGGCCCGCGCAGGTTTCAATCAGACGTCCGTCAGGATTGCCATTGACCCATGTTGCCACCCTGAACTGACGGATCAGCACCACGCTCTGCTTTTCACGGTTATAGAGCAGGATGGTTGCTCCGTTACCACGGTCATAGACCTCGCGCTTGTGGCGGATCACTTCACCGTTGTTACGTGTAAGATCATAGGTAATGTTACGCAGGACAAAGTAGTTTTCAGAGAGAATTTTGTCTTTGATAACGTCAATTTTCAGGGTCATACGGGCTCCACGGCACAATGAGTCGTCCTATACTACGCCGTGAATCCCGCTTTGTCGTCCGCCGGATTAATGATGTTGTGGTACATCAACTCCCAGCCAGTCGAGTATCCCCTGCGCGGCATGACGCCCTTCCGCCATCGCGGTGACGACCAGATCCGCGCCGCGTACCGCATCGCCCCCGGCGAAGATCTGCGGGTTGGTCGTCTGGTAACGATAGCGGCTCTCGACCGAGGCCACGATCCGCCCCCAGTCATCCGTTTCGACACCCTGCGCCTGCAGCCACGGCATCGCGTGCGGATTAAAGCCAAACGCCATGATGACTGCATCCGCGGCCATCACAAACTCGCTGCCCGCCACCGGAACGGGCCGACGACGCCCCTGCGCATCCGGCTCACCGAGCGCGGTACGCAGCATCCGGATACCGTTGACCTTACCGTTCGGATCCAGCGTCAGCTCAACCGGCTGGACGTTAAACTCAAATGACGCCCCCTCTTCTCTGGCGTTCTGCACCTCTTTCTTCGAGCCCGGCATGTTGGCCTCATCCCGACGATAGGCGCAGGTGACCGTCGCCGCGCCGTGACGTAACGCCGTGCGAACGCAGTCCATCGCGGTATCGCCTCCACCCAGCACCACCACGTTCAGGCCACGGGTGTCGATGAACGGCTCGCTGGCCGTCGCCTCCAGCCCCATAACATGCCGCGTGTTGCCCACCAGGAAAGGCAGCGCGTCGTAGACCCCTGGCGCATCCTCGTTCGGAATACCCGCCTTCATCGAACGATAGGTACCCACGCCAATAAACAGGGCGTCGTAATCGCTCTTGAGCTGCGACATCGACACGTCCTGGCCCACCTCGCAGTTCAGCTCGAAGCGGATCCCCATCGCGGTAAAGATCTCTCTGCGCCGCGCGAGCAGCGATTTATCGAGCTTAAATGCCGGGATGCCAAAGGTCAGCAAACCGCCGATCTCCGGATGCCGGTCATAGACCGTCACGCTCACGCCGCGGCGCGCCAGCACGTCGGCGCACGCCAGCCCGGCGGGCCCCGCGCCGACAATCGCGACACGTTTACCTGACGGCGTGACGGCGGACATATCCGGCCGCCAGCCCATCGCCAGCGCCCGATCGGAGATGTAGCGCTCGATGTTGCCGATCGTCACGGCCCCCGCCGCGTCACGAAGCGTGCAGGCTCCCTCGCATAACCGGTCCTGCGGGCAGACGCGACCGGTAATTTCAGGTAAACAGTTGGTCTGATGAGAAAGCTCGGCCGCGCCGGTGATATCCCCCGCGTTGAGGCGCTCAATCCACTGCGGGATGTGGTTGTGCAGCGGGCAGGTCCATTCGCAAATGCTGTGCTCTCCGCACTTCAGGCAGCGCGACACCTCGCGGGCGGCCTGTTCGGCCCGGAACGGCAGGTAAATTTCGTTAAAATGGCCCACGCGCTCTGCGCCAGCCAGCTTGTCGGGCTCGCCGCGGGGCGGGGTCGTTTGCATCTGCTGCAGTTTGGTACGCGGCGCGTCCACGCTGACGGCCTCGGCACCATGCCAGGGCTGCGCCTCCAGGCAGGCCGTGCGCTGTCGGCGCGATTTCGCCAGGTTTTCCAGCGCGGCGGGCGTCGCCAGGGAGAGGACATCCGCCGGGCAATTTTCGATACAGGCCGGGCCGTGTGGACGCGTCAGACAGAGATCGCATTTATTCGCCGAGGCCTTCACGCTGCCATTGTTGAGCGGAGTGACAATAATCTCCATCGTGCCAAACGGGCAGGCCACCGCGCAGGCCTTACAGCCGATGCATTTTTGTTGATTCACCTGTACGCTGTCATCGCATTTGCTGATGGCGCCGTTCGGGCAGCTTTGCGCGCAGGGTGCATTTTCGCAATGATGACAGGTCACGGGGTGGCTCTTCTCGCCGGATCTCAGGACCGTGATACGGGGATGAAAATGGCGCTCGCTCAGGGCATGCTGCTCACCGTTGTGCGCCATCACGCAGGCGACTTCGCAGGCGCGACACCCAATGCACTGCTGGCTGTTAGCCATAATAAAACGATTCATAACCACACCTGTTTTTGGTTCAATAACCTTTCTCTTTATAAGAGTATGGTATTTACGCATCACGGTGCGTTCGGGCAATGTTCAAATGCCTGAAGCGCCCAATTATTTCCAGTGAACCTGTGGCAGATCAATTTTATTCAGAGAGCCGTTCTGTGACCGTTAAACGACCCGTTTCCGGAAGCCTTGCCTGGGCTTTCTTTTCGATCATTGCCCTATCCGTACTCAGCAGCACCGTCGCGCTGCTGACGCTGGCCAGCAGCCAGCGCGATGCCGAAGCCATCAACATCGCTGGCTCACTGCGCATGCAGAGCTATCGTCTGGGCTACGAGATGCAGCGAAACAGCCCGTCCCTTGCGGCACATCGCGAGAGCTGGCAACAGACGCTCGGCGCGCCTGCCCTGCAGAAGCTGGATCGCTGGTACGTCCCGGACAATGTGAAAGCACGCTATCAGCAGCTGCATGTGGCTTGGCAGGAGATGGATGCGCATATCGCCCGCGGCGACAGCGCGTGGTACCAACGCAATATTGAGGATTTTGTGGGCCGCATTGATGCCTTTGTGCTCGCCCTCCAGCACTACACCGAACATAAAATTCAAACGGTCACCCTGCTCTCGCTGGCTGGCGCACTCGGGATCCTGCTGCTGACGCTGTTTACCCTGCGACGCATCCGTCGTCAGGTGGTGCTTCCGCTGAATAACCTGGTGGCGGCCAGCGAACGCGTTGAGCGCGGCGAGTTTGCCACCCCTGCGCCGGATAGCGCCCTGCCGAACGAGCTGGGCCAGCTTTCGCGCGCCTTTAACCACATGTCAGCCGAGCTTGATACGCTCTACCGTTCGCTCGAAGCCTCGGTTGCGGAAAAGACGCGGCACCTGCACGAAGCCCACCAGCAGCTCGACATGCTGTTTAAGTGCTCGCAGGCGCTCAATACCGGCCAGATAGACAGCCACTGTTTCCGGCATATCCTGCAGATTGTCCATGACTATACGCAGATGAATTATCTGGAACTGCGCACCAGCGACGACTGGCGGCTGTGCGAAGGGACGGAGGCTGAGGGTATCCCTCTGCAAAACCTGCCGGTACTGATGCAGGACACGCTCTACGGCGAGCTGCGCTGGCAAAGCGAGGCGGACAGCGTCCCCCTTCCGCTGATGAGAAGCGTGGCGACCATGCTCGGGCGCGGGCTGTACTTTAACCAGGCGCAAAAGCATTACCAGCAGCTGCTGCTGATGGAAGAGCGCGCCACCATTGCCCGCGAGCTGCACGATTCGCTGGCGCAGGTGCTGTCGTATCTGCGCATTCAGCTTGCACTGCTCAAACGCGCCGTGCCGGAAGAAAATACCCAAGCGCAGGCCATTATCACCGACTTCTCCCGCGAGCTGAACAACGCCTGGCAGCAGCTGCGCGAGCTGCTGACCACCTTCCGCCTGACGTTGAACCACGCGAATTTACCCGCGGCGCTGCAGGAGTCACTCGATGCCCTGCAGAGCCAGACGCAGGCGAAACTGCATCTCGACTGCCGCCTCTCCTCGCTGGCGCTCGACGCGCAAAAGCAGGTGCATTTGCTGCAGATCGTGCGTGAGGCGGTGTTGAATGCCATTAAGCACGCGCAGGCCAGCGAGATCACCGTGAGCTGCGTGACCGCAGCGGACGGTACGCACAGCGTCAGCATTCGCGACAACGGCATCGGGATTGGCGAGGCCAGCGAGCCGCCGGGACATTACGGTCTGAACATTATGCGCGAACGCGCGCAGCGGCTTGGAGGAGTGCTGCACTTCTCGCAGCCGCAAAACGGCGGCACGCTGGTCAGCGTGACGTTTCCGGCGCCTTTGCCGTTAACGGGTAAATAACGGTAAAGAGGGAAGCGCAGGGAAAAGCGCATGATAATTTACACTATCTCCTTTATTTCTCCACGTTTGAGCTGGGCCTTACCGCTAAAGTTATGCGGGCAATAAACAATAATGACGTGCAGCAAAACGAGGTCACACTTTCATGGCGAATTTTTTCATCGATCGCCCCATTTTTGCCTGGGTGCTTGCCATCCTGTTGTGTCTGACAGGTGTCCTGGCGATTACGTCACTTCCCGTTGAGCAATACCCCGACCTGGCACCGCCGAACGTGCGCGTCACCGCAAACTACCCCGGCGCGTCCGCTCAGACGCTGGAAAATACCGTGACGCAGGTTATTGAGCAGAACATGACGGGTCTGGATAACCTGATGTACATGTCCTCGCAAAGCAGCGCCACGGGACAGGCGACGGTGACCCTGAGCTTTAAGGCGGGCACCGACCCGGACGAAGCGGTGCAGCAGGTCCAAAACCAGCTGCAGTCGGCGATGCGCAAGCTGCCCCAGGCGGTGCAAAACCAGGGCGTGACCGTGCGTAAAACCGGCGATACCAACATATTGACCATCGCCTTTGTCTCGACAGATGGCTCGATGGATAAACAGGACATCGCGGACTACGTCGCCAGTAATATTCAGGATCCCATCAGCCGTATCAACGGCGTCGGGGATATCGACGCCTACGGCTCACAGTACTCCATGCGTATCTGGCTCGATCCCAACAAGCTGAACAGCTACCAGATGACGGCAACCGACGTGACGGATGCTATCAAAGCCCAGAACGCCCAGATTGCCGTAGGGCAACTGGGGGGAACGCCTTCCGTTGATAAGCAAGCCCTGAACGCCACCATTAATTCGCAATCCCTGCTGCAGACGCCGGACCAGTTCCGCAATATCACCCTGCGCGTGAATCAGGACGGGTCGGAAGTGCGTCTGGGCGATGTCGCCACGGTGGAAATGGGGGCGGAGAAATACGACTACCTGAGCCGCTTTAACGGCAATCAGGCCTCCGGTCTGGGGATTAAGCTGGCCTCCGGCGCGAACGAAATGGCGACGGCAAAACTGGTGTTAGACCGTCTGGACGAGCTGTCGCAGTATTTCCCGCACGGGCTGGAGTACAAAGTCGCCTATGAAACCACCTCCTTCGTTAAAGCCTCCATTGAGGACGTGGTGAAGACTCTACTCGAAGCCATCGCGCTGGTGTTCCTGGTCATGTACCTGTTCCTGCAAAACTTCCGCGCGACGCTGATCCCCACCATTGCCGTCCCCGTGGTGCTGCTGGGGACCTTTGCGGTGCTCTACGCCTTCGGGTACAGCATTAATACCCTGACGATGTTTGCGATGGTGCTGGCGATCGGCCTTCTGGTGGATGATGCCATCGTGGTGGTTGAAAACGTCGAGCGCATCATGAGCGAAGAAGGGCTCTCTCCGCGCCAGGCGACGCGCAAGTCCATGGGGCAAATTCAGGGGGCGCTGGTCGGGATTGCGATGGTGCTGTCGGCCGTCTTTATCCCAATGGCCTTCTTTGGCGGCACCACCGGGGCGATTTATCGCCAGTTCTCGATCACCATCGTCTCGGCGATGGTGCTCTCCGTGCTGGTCGCGCTGATCCTCACCCCCGCGCTGTGCGCCACCATTCTGAAACCGCTACACAAAGGGGAGCATCACGGGCAGAAAGGGTTCTTCGGCTGGTTTAACCGCATGTTCAACCGCAACGCCGCGCGCTATGAATCTGCCGTTGGTCGCGTACTGCACCGCAGCCTGCGCTGGATGATGATTTACGTTGTGCTGCTGGGCGGGATGGTGTGGCTGTTCCTGCACCTGCCCACCTCGTTCCTGCCGATCGAAGACCGGGGGATGTTCACCACCTCGGTGCAGCTTCCGAGCGGCGCAACGCAGCAGCAGACGCTGAAAGTGGTGCAGAAAGTGGAACAGTATTTCTTCACCAAAGAGAAAGATAACGTTGTCTCGGTCTTCTCCACCGTCGGTTCCGGCCCGGGCGGAAACGGGCAGAACGTTGCCCGCATGTTTGTCCGCCTGAAGGACTGGGACGAACGCGATACCCGGACGGGCACCTCGTTTGCCATCATTGAACGTGCGACAAAAGCCTTTGCGCACATCAAAGAAGCGCGCGTCTTTGCCAGCAGCCCACCGGCGATAAGCGGCCTGGGCAGTTCCGCCGGGTTTGATATGGAGCTGCAGGATCACGCCGGGGCGGGCCACACGGCGCTGATGGCCGCACGCGATAAGCTGTTAGCGCTGGCAGGCAACGATCCCGGCCTGACCCGCGTTCGCCATAACGGCCTCGACGACAGCCCGCAGCTTCAGGTGGATATCGATCAGCGTAAGGCGCAGGCGCTGGGTGTGTCGATCAACGATATCAACGACACCCTGCAAACGGCGTGGGGGTCGAGCTATGTGAATGACTTTATGGATCGCGGCCGCGTGAAAAAAGTGTATGTCCAGTCCGCCGCGCCGTTCCGCATGCTGCCGGATGATATTAACCGCTGGTTTGTCAGAAATAATGCTGGCGGCATGGTGCCGTTCTCTGCCTTTGCGACTTCGCACTGGGAGAGCGGATCGCCACGCCTGGAACGCTATAACGGCTACTCTGCGGTTGAAATCGTCGGGGAAGCCGCGCCGGGCGTCAGCACCGGTACCGCCATGGACACCATGGAAAAACTGGTGCAACAGCTGCCCGCCGGTTTTGGTCTCGAGTGGACGGCCATGTCTTACCAGGAGCGCCTCTCCGGGGCGCAGGCCCCCGCCCTTTACGCGCTCTCTCTGCTGGTGGTCTTCCTCTGCCTTGCCGCCCTGTATGAGAGCTGGTCGGTCCCGTTCTCGGTCATGCTGGTCGTGCCCCTTGGGGTTATCGGTGCGCTGCTCGCAACGTGGATGCGCGGCCTGGAGAACGATGTCTACTTCCAGGTGGGCCTGCTCACCGTCATTGGGCTGTCGGCGAAAAACGCCATTCTGATCGTTGAGTTTGCTAACGAGATGAATGCCAAAGGCCACGAGCTGATGGCCGCCACGCTGCACGCCTGCCGTCAGCGCCTGCGTCCGATCCTGATGACCTCGCTGGCGTTTATTTTTGGTGTACTGCCGATGGCAACCAGCACCGGTGCAGGCTCCAGCAGCCAGCATGCCGTCGGCACGGGGGTGATGGGCGGCATGATTTCGGCCACCATCCTGGCTATTTACTTCGTTCCGCTGTTCTTTGTGCTGGTGCGTCGCCGCTTCCCGCTAAAGGAACGTCCTGAGTAAGTGGTTGAAATAAAAAAAGGCGGCTTTATCGGCCGCCTTTTTACTGTGTGATTAATTCACACTATGGTTATTTTACTTATTTTAGTGCTCTTGCAATTCTTACTGAATGTCATTTACGAAGCATGCCTTCGATAAAATCTTTCCAGTTCCCCAGTTCACGTTCAATCATAACAACCTCTCTTATTATTATGCGCATTCTACAAAAACGTACCATCATTGTGAAGACTATTTAACCAATTGCTGTGATTGTACCCTACGTCCTGCGGGGATTTATGATAAATATGAACGGAGAGCCCTCAATTTTTTGTGACGGCCAGCAATATTTTGAAATAACCCTACGAACGGGTGAGTTTTATTTTATTTGCTGAGTTTGTTGGATTTTTAAAGTTAATGGACATCTATGCTTAAATGATGAAAGAATATTCAGCGTACAATTGTGAGTCGAATTAAAAAGACGTATTAATCCAGACAATTCCTGAATGTGTTATATTCCACTTAAGGATATATCTTCGAATTTACTGAACATTTAATTATCAGAACATCAAAAGGATTCACCATGGTTGTGATGTACGGCATTAAAAATTGCGACACCATCAAAAAAGCCCGCCGCTGGCTGGACGCTAACAGCGTGGAGTACCGCTTCCACGATTACCGTGCCGACGGGCTCGATGCAGAATTTCTGCATAGCGCTATCCGCGAACTGGGTTGGGAAGCCCTGCTGAACACCCGCGGCACCACCTGGCGTAAACTGGACGACTCACTGCGCGCCAGCATCACCGATGCCGACAGCGCTGCAAAACTGATGCTCGAGATGCCGGCAATTATCAAACGCCCATTGCTCTGCGCGCCAGGGCAGCCTATGCTGCTGGGTTTCAGTGAAACCCTTTATTCCGACTTTTTTCGTTGAGGTGTAGTTTATGTCATGCCCGGTCATTGAGCTGACTCAGCAGCTTATTCGCCGTCCTTCCCTTAGCCCGGACGACGCAGGTTGTCAGGCTCTTATGATTGAACGCCTGCGTGCCATCGGTTTTACCGTTGAACGCATGGATTTTGGCGATACCCAGAACTTCTGGGCGTGGCGCGGACAGGGCGAAACGCTGGCCTTCGCCGGGCATACTGACGTCGTTCCCGCCGGTGACGCGGATCGCTGGATTAACCCGCCGTTTGAGCCGACCATTCGGGATGGCATGCTGTTTGGTCGCGGCGCGGCAGACATGAAAGGTTCTCTGGCGGCGATGGTCGTGGCGGCAGAGCGCTTTGTGGCGCAGCATCCCAACCACAAAAACCGTCTCGCGTTTTTGATCACCTCCGACGAAGAAGCCAGCGCGCACAACGGCACCGTGAAGGTCGTCGAAGCGCTGATGGCCCGCAACGAGCGTCTCGACTACTGCCTGGTCGGTGAGCCGTCCAGCACCGAAGTGGTGGGTGACGTCGTCAAAAACGGACGCCGTGGCTCGCTGACCTGTAACCTGACCATTCACGGTGTGCAGGGCCACGTCGCTTATCCGCATCTGGCCGATAACCCGGTCCACCGCGCCGCGCCAATGCTGAGCGAGCTGGTGGCGATTGAGTGGGATAAGGGCAACGAGTTCTTCCCGCCGACCAGCATGCAGATTGCGAACGTCAAGGCCGGGACCGGCAGCAATAACGTGATCCCGGGGGATTACGTCGTCCAGTTCAACTTCCGCTTCAGCACGGAACTGACCGATGAGATGATCAAGGCGCGCGTTATCGCCCTGCTGGAAAAATATCAGCTGCGCTACACCGTGGAGTGGTGGCTTTCCGGCCAGCCGTTCCTGACGCAGCGCGGCAAACTGGTGGATGCGGTGGTGAACGCCATCGAGCACTATAATGAAATTAAGCCACAGCTGCTGACAACGGGTGGCACCTCAGACGGACGCTTTATCGCCCGTATGGGTGCTCAGGTTGTCGAACTGGGGCCAGTGAACGCAACCATTCATAAAATAAATGAGTGTGTCAATGCGGCAGATTTACAACTGCTGGCCCGTATGTATCAACGTATTATGGAGCAAATCGTCGCCTGACGAACGCTCTGAGAGGAATAGCGAATGGATTGGCTTTCAAAGTACTGGTGGGTTCTGGTGTTGGTTTTTCTGGTCGGCGTACTGCTGAACGTGATTAAAGACCTTAAGCGCGTGGACCATAAAAAATTTCTCGCCAACAAGCCGGATCTTCCCCCGCACCGTGATTTCAACGACAAGTGGGACGATGACGACGACTGGCCGAAGAAGGATCAGAAGAAGTAATCGATCCGATTCCCCCTCTCCATGGGAGAGGGGGAAGAATCACATAAACTCAACAATATCATCGTCATCCGGCTTACCGCCGCTGAGCGCTTCATCAAAGTAGTGCTTCGGTACGGTATAGCGCAGATGGTCAAGCGCAAACTGCATGCTGCGATCGTCAATGGCGTGGCCCAGATCGTCAACGATATCCAGCGTCACATCCCCACCCTCACGCATCAGCGCTTCCTGGGCAGCAACCGCATGCGAGAGCTCAATCACCCGGTCTTCACCGCCGTGGATTAAGTGGATCGTGGTCTGCGTGGTTGCGCTTGTCGGTAACGTCGCAAAACGGCCGTTAAAGGCGATCACCCGTGAAACCAGACCCGGCTGCGCCTTTACGCTTTCCAGCGACATGATTGACCCCTGCGAGAAGCCAATCAGCGCGGTCGCTTCGGCTCCTACGCCGCTCTGCTGCTGCCAGTAGCGGACGACGTCGATAAAGGTCGGCATGATGGCGTCGATACGCGCCTGACGGTTCTCTTCCGTCACGCCCTGAACCGAGAACCACTGGCGCCCGTTCGGGCCGCATGGCTCTACGCCACCGATGCTAATAATCAACGCTTCCGGGAAAACGGGCGCAAACCAGCTGCCAATCTGCCCCATATTGACGGCATTATCGCCAACACCATGAAACAGAAGCAGTAACTGTTTAGCCGGTTTGTCAGGGCTTTGAACAACAAAATGGTCATGTTTCATGGTGGTCTCCTTAATAGATGACCTGGATTCTACGCCTCCCGGCGGGAATGACCATGCCACTTTACTGAAGAAGTCATTGAAAAAATTGCCATTGCAAAATGGCTTCCTTCAACTGCTGGCAGCGCGGATAATCAATGGTTTCAAGCGCTTGCGCGGTTTCAGAGCGCAGCTTTGCCAGCAACGCTTTTCGCCCGAGCTCATCCGTTTTCCCTGCTAGTTTCCCCCGCAGGGCCGGAAGCGGCATATCAACGGTGAGCAACAACCGCGTCAGCGCGGCAACCGAGGTTGAAAACGCGCGATGGGCAAAAGCAAACCCGGCCAGCTCCCACCAGTCATCACTATTAAGGGTAGCTTCCCAGCCGTCGTCCACCGGGATCTTTTCACCGTTCCAGGCCGACAGGACGCGCATATCCCGGCACAAACGCTGATGTTCCTGCGCGCACAGCCGACGCCCTGCCTCGCTTAGCGGCAGCAGCGCCATCGCCGTGTAGCAGCCGCTGCTGGCTTCCCGATGGCTCCCCATCCGCACCAGCACAAACCCGCACCGCTGCCAGAAATGCCACAGCTCGTCGGTATAACCGAAACTCACCGACAGATAATCTTCCCCGCGGGCGCTACGGATAAGCCGTTGCCCGATGCCTTCCCGCTGGCGCAGGGGGTGAACCGCAATGCGGCTAACCCGTCGCCCTTTCAGCGTTGCCGCGAGTGGCGATCCGCCGTGTGCCGCCAGCGACTGCGCTACGAGATTCCCGCGCGGACGCCGGTATCCCGCCCACACGGCGCGGCTAAGCTCAGGGGACAACCCGCCCTCTTCCACCAGCCAGAGCGCGCCTGCAATCTCTGCCTCGGTCCCGGCAACAGCAAAGTGCTGACCGGGCGCGTCCATCATCCGGCGTAAATCGAGCGGTGACGTGCGGTAGTGTGCCGCACACAGCAGTTCATAAACGCTTGCCACGCGTGCCGGGTCGCTCTCCCACATCCGCGGCGCCAGCGGCGTTATACGCACGTCGCCTTCCGGTTTGCGGTCGATAAGCGCATCATCAAATAACAGAGCATTTGCCACGAACCGCTCAAGCGGACATCCGACGGCCCAGCGAATGGGGGTCGATAAGGCATAATGCCGCAGTCCGCTGAAACGGGCGCAAAACTTCAGCAGGAACCCCCTTCCCGTCCCTTCATAGCCCTGCACCGTGGTGGTTAATAATGCGCGCGTAAAGCGCGTCACCAGCTTCTCCAGCAGCGGACCCGGGATGGCAGCCGCTTCATCGACAATCAGCCAGTCGGCCTGCAGCGTGGAGGCCAGCAGCGCATCCGGGGCCATAAAGTGGAAATGCTCGCCCGCAAAGCGCGCAATGACATCCGTTGCCCCTTTAGCCGGTGCCGTGACCACCGCACTCCCCTGAATGCTATTGAGCAGCATCCCCGCCAGCGCTGACTTTCCGCGCCCGCGCGGTGCCGTTACGGCAGCGATGCCCGCAGGCATGGTCAGAAGCGCGTCGAGGATCTCCGCCTGCTCGCGCTGCGGTGCGCCGCTGGCAGGCCGCCAGGCGGGTAAATCCGGCGCAACGGGAACGGACAAAGGACGATGCTGTTGCCAGACAATCGCATCCGAATCGGCGGCAAGCGTCCGGCAGAAGTGGTGCACAAAGTGTGGAGTGGCGATCGGCTCCGCGCTGTCGCTCCAGCGCAAAGAGTCGCTGTCTGGCCTGTCGGCCCAGTCAGCAAGCGGAGGAACCAGCAGCACCAGGAGGCTTCCGGCGCGCAGCGTCCCGCTGAGCGCGGCGAAGGCTGAGACGTCAAACCCGGCGCGCGCGTCAAAAACGGTGTGAAGGTATTCGCGTCCCAGCAGTCCGCTGAGGGTTTTAGAGGGATTGTCATCCAGCCACAGCCAGTCTCCCGGCAGGGTATTACGCAGGTCAGCCGCCTGACTCAACGTCCACTGCGTCTCACCGCTGAGCACCACCAGCCGACGATGGCCGGTGCGCTCAAGCTCGCGTATCAGCTGTTCAAACGCCAGCATTACATCGCTTTACCGAAGGTATTACACTGCGCCGGGTCGCCGCTGTCGAAACCGCGTTTAAACCAGCTGTAGCGCTGCTGCGAGGTACCGTGAGTGAAGCTGTCCGGCACGACGCGCCCCTGGCTCTGCTGCTGAAGACGGTCGTCACCGATCGCCTGAGCGGCATTCAGCGCCTCCTCAAGATCGCCGGATTCCAGAACGCCCTGCTGCTGCATGCTGTGGCCCCAGACGCCCGCGAAGCAGTCCGCCTGCAGCTCCATTTTAACGGACAGGCGGTTCACGTCAGCCTGCGACGCATTTTGCTGGAGCTGGCGCACTTTTGGCTCAATTCCCAGCAGCTTTTGCACGTGATGGCCGACTTCATGCGCGATCACGTAGCCCTGGGCAAAATCGCCATCAGCGCCAAGCTTGCGTTTCATGTCATCGTAAAAAGAGAGATCGATATAGACGGTGCCGTCCGCCGGGCAGTAGAACGGCCCCATCACGGACTGTCCGGTGCCGCATCCGGTGCGGGTTGCGCCCCGGTACATCACCAGCTTCGGCTGCTGGTAGGTACGCCCCATCTTCTCAAACAGCTGACCCCAGGTGTCTTCCGTTGTGGCGAGGATCACGGAGGTAAATTTGGCCGCTTCATCTTCATTCGGGCTGATGGAGCGCTGAGAATGCTGCTGCTGTTGCAGCGGCTGACCGGTCATTAACCCGGTGAGATCGACGCCGTAATAGCCCGCGACCAGCACCACAATCAGCAGAATGATACCGCCCTTGCCGCTGGGTAAGCGGAAGCCCGGTCCGCCCATGGAAGGACCGCCGCCGCCATCACTGCGTCTGTCTTCTACATTGTCACTTTCACGACGCCCTTGCCAGCGCATAACCACCTCTAACTATTCCATTTATAATAGCTATGATCGTAGGCGGTTAACGGCAAGATTACCATAGGAAACAAAGGTAAGACGCCAAAGGATGCGAACATCCTTTGGCAAGTGAGGGAGTTAGTCGAGCTTAACGCCTAAACGGTGAGCAACCGCTTCGTACGCTTCAATCAGGCCACCCAGGCTCTGACGGAAACGGTCTTTGTCCATTTTATCCAGGGTTTCTTTGTCCCACAGGCGGCTACCGTCCGGAGAGAACTCATCGCCCAGCACCACTTCGCCTTTGAACAGACCAAACTCCAGCTTGAAGTCGACGAGGATCAGGCCCGCGTCATCAAACAATTTTTTCAGCACGTCGTTGGCTTTGTAGGTCAGCTCTTTCATGCGCGCCAGGTTCTCTTTGTTCACCCAGCCGAAGGTTTCGCAGTAGGAATCATTGACCATCGGGTCGTGCATGGCATCGTTTTTCAGGAACAGATCGAACAGCGGTGGATTCAGTTCGATACCTTCTTCAATGCCCAGACGCTTCACCAGGGAGCCCGCCGCACGGTTACGAATAACGCACTCAACCGGAACCATATCCAGTTTTTTCACCAGACATTCCGTATCGGACAGCAACGCTTCCATCTGAGTCGGGATACCCGCTTCGGCCAGTTTGGTCATAATGAAGTGGTTGAACTTGTTGTTCACCATGCCTTTACGATCGAACTGCTCAATGCGCGCGCCATCCCCTGCTGACGTATCATTGCGGAACTCGAGCACCAACAGATCCGGGTTTTCCGTGCTGTATACGGTCTTCGCTTTGCCACGATACAACTCAGCTTGCTTCTGCATCTTCATTACTCCTGGTGTGATGATTTGTGTTCAAAACTGGGGATATTATGCCACGCACACGTTTGCGTAGCACGAAAATAAAAAGGGCTGGATTCACCAGCCCTCGTATTTATTTGCTGAATGCTGCCTGGAAGACAGCGACCAGCGCATCGTTCTGCGACTGGGTCAGCGTGTGACCTTTTGGATCGATAAACTGCAGGCTACTGCGGTTATCAAGGTCACCGACCTGAATCTTGTAGTCACCGGAGGCAAGCTGAGGATCTTTCGCGCCCAGTTCCTGCCACGCGCTGTCGGAGAGCGGCTTATAGGTTGCCGTCATGCTGCCGGTTGAGCGGGTACTGTCGGTCACTTTCATGCCCACTTTTTCCAGCGTCGCTGGCAGACGCTGCCAGGTCTGGTTAAACGGTGCACGCACCACCAGCATTGGCAGGCCGGTATCATCCGCGCCGCTCTGGACATCGAAGGTCACACCGTTGCGGCTCTGCGCGGCGTTGGCAGCATCGGTCGCGTTTTTATCCAGGCCTGCGGCAATCACGTTCAGCATTTCGGTGCTGTAACGCTGCAGGGATGCGGCATCCGCAACCGGTTTACCCGCCTGCTCCAGGTTCAACAGCTTAACGTTAACCGCCTGCTGATAACCCTGTGGTTTAACGGAGACTTGATAACGACCGCGGTACTGCTGGTCTTCATCCAGACGGTTCCATTCGATCCAGTCGGTGGTTAACGTCTGGCTGGCATCATCGCGTTTATCGATGGTGTAGTTCTTCGCCTGAATGACGCTGACAACCTGCGGCCACAGGGTGCTACCGCGCGCGCTCTCAACCATCAGAGATGCCGTATCACCGGTGAACTGGGTACGCGCCCCGCTCACCAGCGCCAGAGGCTGTGCTGGTGGACGAATATCAAGCGCTTTACCGACCAGGCCGCTGCCGTTGGTCACGGGAATATTATAATCGCCGTTCTGAATCGGCAGGATCATACCAGCCGGTGCGTGAAGTTCAGCAAGCGGGGTCGCATCCAGATAGGATTCATCACCGCTCACCTGGCGCTTGTAGCGCGAGTCTGAACTACAGGCAGCGAGCAGCATAACAAGCGAAACACTCGCAACCTTCGCCAGGCGCGACTTCTGTACTGAATAAGCCATCAAATCTCCCTAAACTTTACAGCAAACCGGCATGTTTCAGCGCTGCCCTGACGATATCACGACCGTGGTCGGTAATCGGTGTCATTGGCAGACGCAGCGTGTCGGTTGCTACAAGCCCCAACTCCTTACATGCCCATTTCACTGGGATCGGATTGGGTTCGACAAATAATTTATTGTGCAGCGGCATCAGACGCTGATTTATGACACGCGCTTCATCAAAGTGACCGGCCGCGGCCAGTTTGCACATTTCAGCCATATCGCGCGCCGCAACGTTTGCCGTTACGGAGATCACGCCATGGCCACCGAGCTGCATAAAGTCCAGCGCGGTCGCATCATCACCGCTCAACAGGATAAAGTCGTCTGAAACCAGCTCTTTGAGCTGATGAACGCGGCTTAAGTTCCCTGTCGCCTCTTTAATACCGATAATATTTTTGACTTCCGAGAGACGGCCAACGGTTTCCGGCAGCATATCGCAACCGGTACGGGACGGCACATTATACAGAATTTGTGGCAAGTCAGTATGTTCAGCGATGGCTTTGAAGTGCTGGAACAAACCTTCCTGAGTAGGACGGTTGTAGTAAGGGGTCACCGTCAGACAGCCGACAATGCCGCTGTCGTTAAAACGTTTAGTCAGGCTGATCGCTTCTGCGGTGGCATTCGCGCCTGTGCCCGCGATGACCGGAATACGTCCGTCAGCCAGTTCCAGGGTCAGCATAACCACATCGCCGTGCTCGTCGTGGCTCAGCGTTGCAGATTCACCGGTAGTCCCTACCGAAACGATCGCCGAGGTTCCATTGGCGACATGGTAATCAATCAGCTTCTTCATGCTAGACCGGCAGACGTTACCTTTTTCATCCATCGGTGTTACAAGCGCGACAATACTTCCCGTGAACATGAGCCATCCTCTGTGCGAACAAGAGTCTCAATGGTACGTTTGGAACTGTAATAAAAGCAAGCGACCTGAGGCCCTCAGGCGGTTGTATGCATGTTTTTTTTATGCTTTCCTTAGGAAGACTTAACCATGCAAAGGAAGAACAGGTTTGACAACCTCATCACAACATTACCTGGTTATCACTGCGCTGGGTGCCGACAGGCCGGGTATCGTGAACACCATCACCCGCCACGTAAGCAGTTGCGGCTGTAATATTGAAGACAGCCGTTTGGCCATGCTCGGCGAAGAGTTCACATTCATTATGTTGCTTTCAGGGACATGGAACGCCATCACGTTGATTGAATCGACCCTGCCGCTGAAAGGTGCCGAGCTGGATTTGCTGATCGTCATGAAGCGCACCACCGCGAGACCGCGTCCGGCTATGCCTTCTACCGTCTGGGTGCAGGTTGAAGTGCCTGATTCTCCACATCTGATAGAGCGCTTCACCGCGCTGTTTGACAGCCATCAGATGAACATCGCCGAGCTCGTTTCCCGCACACAGCCGGGCGACGCAAGCACGGTTCCCACGCTCTTTATTCAAATTACCGCGCACAGCCCTGCATCACAGGATGCGTCAAATATCGAGCAAGCGTTCAAAGCCCTCTGTACAGAATTAAACGCGCAGGGCAGTATAAGCGTCGTCAATTATTCGCAGCACGAACAGGATGGAGTTGAGTAATGAATCCACTGAAAGCCGGTGACATCGCACCGAAATTTAGCTTACCGGATCAAGACGGCGAGCAAGTAAATTTGACCGACTTCCAGGGACAGCGTGTTCTGGTCTATTTCTACCCGAAAGCCATGACCCCCGGCTGCACCGTACAGGCCTGCGGCTTACGCGATAACATGGATGAGTTGAAAAAAGTCGGCGTGGAAGTGCTGGGTATCAGCACCGATAAACCAGAAAAGCTGTCACGATTTGCTGAAAAAGAGCTGCTGAACTTCACGCTGCTTTCTGACGAAGATCATCAGGTATGCGAGCAGTTCGGCGTCTGGGGCGAGAAGACGTTTATGGGTAAAACCTACGACGGTATTCACCGCATCAGCTTCCTGATTGACGCCGACGGTAAAGTTGAACACGTGTTTGACGACTTCAAAACCAGCAACCACCACGACGTGGTGTTGAACTGGCTGAAAGAAAGTGCCTGAAAGTGAGTGTCGGGTGGCGGCTTCGCCTTACCCGACCTACAAGGATAAATAGGCCGGGTAAGCGCAGCGCCACCCGGCAAAACTTACTGCTCTTCTACCGCCGGCACATCCGGCCACGCGTGGACGACCGCTTTAATCAGCGTCGCCAGCGGAATGGCGAAGAACACGCCCCAGAATCCCCACAGCCCGCCGAAAATCACCACCGATAAGATAATCACCAGCGGATGCAGGTTCACCGCTTCGGAGAACAGCACCGGTACAAGCAGGTTACCGTCCAGCCCCTGAATAATCAGATACACCGCGAAGCAGCTCCAGAACTCGGTACCCAGCCCAAACTGGAACAACGCCACGCCAACCACCGGAATGGTTACCACAAACGCGCCGATATAGGGGATCAAAACCGAAAATCCGACCAGCACGGCCAGCAGCAGCGAGTAGTTCAGGCCGAAAATCAGGAAGCCAATCCAGGTGGCGACCCCCACCACAATCATCTCCAGCACCTTGCCGCGAATGTAGTTGGTGATCTGCTGGTTCATCTCTTCCCAGACCTGCCCCGCCAGCCCGCGGTTGCGCGGCAGAATACGGCGTACGGCGTTGAGCATCTGGTCTTTATCTTTCACCAGGAAGAAGACCATCAGCGGCACCAGCACGAGGTAGACCGCCAGCGTCAGCAGTCCGACCAGGGACGCCAGAGAGTACTTCACCACCGAATCGCCCATCGTCATGATGCGGGCGCGCATGTTTTCGGCCATCGCGTCGATAATCCCGGCATCCATCAGCGCAGGATAACGGCGCGGCAGCGTGGCGGCGAAATCAGAAAGCTTATTCAGCATGCCGGGCATATCGCGGATCAGGTTAATTCCCTGTTGCCAGGCAACCGGCATCACCACAAAGGCCATCAGCAGCAGGATGCCGACAAACAGCACCAGCACGATGCTGGTCGCCCAGCGGCGGGAACACCCAATATTCTCCAGGCGCGCCGTTGGCCACTCCAGCAGGTACGCCAGCACAATCGCTACCAGCAGAGGGGCGAGCAGACCGCTGAAGAAGAACAGGATACCGAACCCGGCGACCAGAATAACCAACAAAGCAATGGCTTCCGGGTCGCTGAACCGACGCCGGTACCACTGCATTAACATTTCGAGCATACAACCCTTCCCTGAATCGAATGGCGGGAGTGAGACGGTGAATTGTATCTAACTGTCACAAAAAAGACTTTCGCTTTTTGTATCTCGATCGCAATCCGCAAAAGCCTGATGAATGGGATTTTCTTCATGCTACAACACGGCTACACTCGCAGGGCAGCAGAGATGAACGATATGCCGGTTCATCGGTCAAACTAGCACATCTAACATACAGGACAGTGGTTATGTTCAGGCAGTTGAGAAAAACACTGGTTGCAACACTGATTGCCGCGGTGACGGTCGGTCAGGTGTTGCCCGCTTTTGCTGACTCGTCCGATACATTGCCGGACATGGGCACCACGGCAGGAAGCACGCTCTCTATTGGGCAAGAGATGCAAATGGGCGACTACTATGTCCGCCAGCTGCGCGGCAGCGCCCCGCTGATTAACGACCCTTTGCTGGTACAGTACATAAACGGGCTGGGCATGCGTCTGGTAGCACACGCCGACTCGGTAAAAACCCCCTTCCATTTCTATTTAATCAATAATGACGAAATCAACGCCTTCGCCTTCTTTGGCGGTAACGTGGTGCTGCATTCGGCGTTATTCCGTTATTCGGACAACGAAAGCCAGCTGGCCTCGGTCATGGCGCACGAAATTTCGCACGTCACCCAGCGGCACCTGGCGCGTGCGATGGAAGACCAGAAACGTAACGCCCCCCTCACCTGGGTGGGCGCACTGGGTTCCATTCTGCTGGCGATGGCCAGCCCGCAGGCCGGGATGGCGGCGCTGACCGGTACGCTGGCCGGGACGCGCCAGGGGATGATCAGCTTTACCCAACAAAACGAGCAGGAAGCAGACCGCATCGGCATCCAGGTGTTACAGCGCTCAGGCTTTGACCCGCAGGCCATGCCGAGCTTCCTCGAAAAACTGCTCGATCAGGCGCGTTATTCTTCCCGCCCACCGGAAATTTTGCTCACACACCCGCTGCCTGAGAGCCGTCTGTCGGACGCGCGTAACCGTGCCAACCAGATGCGCCCGGTTGTGGTCCAGTCTTCGCAGGATTTCTACATGGCGAAAGTGAGAACGCTGGGGATGTACAATTCCGGGCGTAACCAGCTCACCAGCGACCTGCTGGATGCCCTGGCGAAAGGCAACGTGCGTGAGAAAAACGCCGCGCAGTATGGTCAGGCGCTCCAGGCGATGGAAGCCAGCAAATACGACGAGGCGCGTAAAGCGCTGCAACCGCTTCTGGCTGCCGACCCGAACAACCCGTGGTACCTCGATCTGTTGACGGATATCGATCTGGGGCAGAAGAAGCCTGCCGATGCGATTAACCGCCTGAAAGGGGCGAAAGACGTCCGCACCAACCCGGTGCTGCAGCTTAACCTGGCGAACGCTTACCTGCAGGGCGGCCAGCCGGGTGAAGCGGCGACCATCCTGAACCGTTACACCTTTAACAATAAAGACGATCAAAACGGCTGGGATCTGCTCGCTCAGGCGGAAGCCCAGCTTGGCAACCGTGACCAGGAGCTCGCGGCGCGTGCCGAAGGCTTTGCCCTGGTGGGCCGCCTCGATCAGGCCATTTCCGCGCTCAGCAGCGCCAGCTCGCAGGTCAAACTCGGCAGCCTCCAGCAGGCCCGATACGACGCGCGTATCGATCAGCTTCGCGGCCTGCAGCAGCGCTTCAAGCCGTACGAGAAGATGTAATCAAGGAGAATTCACGTCATGACAGACGCCGTAAAAATTTATCACAACCCGCGCTGCTCCAAGAGCCGCGATACCCTGAGCCTGCTGAAGTCTAACGGCGTGGAGCCGGAGGTGGTGCTGTACCTCGACACCCCACCGGACGCGCAAACCCTCCGCCAGCTGCTGCATATGCTGGGCATGGGCAGTGCACGGGATCTGATGCGCAAGAAAGAAGATCTGTATACGTCGCTTAACCTGAATGACGACCGTCTCTCCGAGGAGCGGCTGATACAGGCGATGGTTGAAAATCCAAAGCTGATTGAGCGCCCGATTGTGGTGGCGAACGGCCAGGCGCGCATTGGACGCCCGCCGGAAGACGTGCTCGAGATCCTCTGATGGTTTCGCCCGGTGGCGCTGCGCTTACCGGGCCTACGGGTGCCATATGTAGGCCGGGTAAGGCGCAGCCGGCACCCGGCACAACTATAGCTTCAGAATATCTTTCACAAACGGAATGGTCAGCTTGCGCTGGGCGGTAATCGAGGCGCGATCGAGCTGATCCAGCGTGTCGAAGAGCGTGCGCATTTCGCGGTCCAGCCGCTTCAGCAGGAAACGGCCCACGTCTTCCGGCAGCTCAAACCCACGCTGCTTTGCACGCAGCTGTAGCGCCTGAAGCTTATCTTCATCCGACAGCGGCTGGAGCTTGTAGATTTGTCCCCAGTCCAGGCGAGACGCCAGATCCGGCAGGCCCAGATTCAGCTGCCGAGGCGGGCGATCGCCAGTGATCAGCAGCCGGGTTTTGCCCGATTCCAGAATGCGGTTGTAGAGGTTAAAGATCGCCATTTCCCACGGCTCATCCCCCGCCACGCATTCGATGTTATCGATGCAGACCAGGGAGAGATGTTCCATCCCCTCCAGCACCTCAGGCACGAACCAGGTTCGTTTATCCAGCGGCACATAGCCTACCGCATCACCGCGCGCCGAAAGCTCCGCACAGGCGGCGTGCAGCAGATGGCTGCGCCCCGCACCTTCGCGTGACCAGATATAGATGTATCCGCTGTGTTCCTGACGCAGCACGTTTTGCAGTGCAGCCAGTAAAGAGGGGTTATCACCCGGCCAGAAACTTGCAAACGTTTCGTCGTCAGGGAGATAGAGTGGCAGAGAGAGCTGTGCCGGTCCGTTCAGAAGTACCTCAACCAGATCTGACATAAAATCGGCATGGAGTTTAACACGGAACCTGCAAGGAGAGAACCGGGCGGATCGTCCGCCCGGTTAAAGGATCACTGTGACGCTTTTTCGCTTTCGTCAGCGTCCAGCACCACCTCTTCCGGGCGGATCACGGAGATCAGCTTGAAAATGAGGCTCAGGCCCACGCCGACGATGGTCGCCAGCGCCATACCTTTCAGCTCGGCCGCCCCGATGTGCACCTTCGCGCCGCTCACGCCGATAATCAGGATCACCGACGTCAGGATCAGGTTCTGCGCTTTGCTGTAATCCACTTTGGATTCAATCAGCACGCGAATACCGGAGGCACCGATTACCCCGTACAGCAGCAGAGACACGCCGCCCATCACCGGCACCGGGATGATCTGAATCGCTGCCGCCAGCTTGCCGACGCAGGAGAGCAGAATGGCGATGATCGCCGCGCCGCCGATAACCCAGGTGCTGTAAACGCGGGTAATCGCCATCACGCCGATGTTTTCACCGTAGGTGGTGTTTGGCGTAGACCCAAAGAAACCGGAGATGATGGTGGAGAAACCGTTCGCAAACATGGAGCGGTGCAGGCCCGGGTCGCGGATCAGGTCACGTTTGACAATGTTTGCCGTCACCACCAGGTGGCCGACGTGCTCTGCAATCACCACCAGCGCCGCAGGCAGAATGGTGAAAATCGCAAACCATTCGAAGCGCGGCGTATAGAAGGTAGGCAGCGCGAACCAGTGCGCCTGCGCAATCGGGGTGGTATCCACCACGCCCATCATAAAGGAGAGCGCATAGCCCGCCAGCACGCCGATCAGGATCGGGATAATCGCCATAAAGCCACGGAACAGCACGGAGCCAAAGACCGTTACGCCCAGGGTCACCAGCGAGATGATAATGGTTTTGGAATCCGGCGACTGGCCGTCTGCTGGCAGCAGGCCGGCCATGTTCGCCGCCACGCCCGCCAGCTCAAGACCGATGACGGCCACGATGGCGCCCATCGCCGCAGGGGGGAACATCACGTCCAGCCAGCCGGTACCGGCTTTCTTCACGATGAAGGAGACCAGGCAGAACAGCACGCCACACATGATAAAGCCGCCCAGCGCGACCTCATAACCCAGCGGCAGCAACAATAACACCGGAGAGATAAAGGCGAAGCTCGACCCGAGATACGCCGGGATTTTGCCTTTACAGATAAAGAGATACAGCAGCGTACCGATGCCGTTGAACAGCAGCACGGTAGCCGGGTTAATGTGGAACAGGATTGGCACCAGCACGGTTGCGCCAAACATGGCGAACAGGTGCTGCAAACTAAGCGGGATAGTCTGTAAAAGCGGCGGTCTTTCACTCACCCCGATAGCACGGCGCGTCATAGTGTTTTCCTCTGAGTAGTATCGTTGTTGGTGTTTTATTCAAAAAAAAGCCGACTATCAAAGTCGGCTTATTTATCGTTATTCGATTATTTCGTACCAAAGATCTTATCGCCGGCATCGCCGAGTCCCGGGATGATGTACCCGTGCTCGTTCAGGCCCTGGTCGATAGAGGCGGTATACAGCTCAACGTCCGGGTGCGCTTTTTCCAGTGCCGCGATCCCTTCCGGTGCCGCAACCAGCACCAGCACTTTAATGCTGCTGCAGCCCGCTTTTTTCAGCAGGTCGATAGTGGCAATCATTGAACCGCCGGTTGCCAGCATCGGGTCAACCACCAGCGCCATACGCTCGTCGATGTTGGACACCAGCTTCTGGAAGTAAGGAACCGGCTCGAGGGTTTCTTCGTTACGGTAGATCCCCACCACGCTGATGCGCGCGCTTGGCACATGCTCCAGCACGCCTTCCATCATGCCGAGACCGGCACGCAGGATTGGCACAACGGTAATTTTCTTACCTTTGATCTGCTCAACCTGCACCGGGCCGTTCCAGCCTTCGATGGTGACTTTTTCTGTCTCCAGATCGGAGGTCGCTTCGTAAGTCAGCAGGCTGCCGACTTCAGAGGCCAGTTCGCGAAAACGCTTCGTGCTGATGTCATGCTCACGCATCAGGCCCAACTTGTGTTTAACGAGTGGGTGTTTCACTTCCACAATCTTCATTCTCTTTCTCCTCTGAATGGCATCCGCAAAAAAATCGCGGGATTATACCGCTTTTTTCGGATTAGGCCATACCCATGTTGCTTGACGAATATCAAGCAAAGTGATTTAGAGACAAAAAAACCGGAGGCGAGACTCCGGCTTGGGTGCGGGTTCTGCCGGGTGGCGCTAACGCTTACCCGGCCTACACGTCCCGTAGACCCGGTAAGCGCAGCGCCACCGGGCAATTATAGCTGCTCGCCGTTGCTCGCAATCACCTGCTTATACCAGTCGAACGACTTTTTCTTACTGCGGTTCAGCGTGCCGTTCCCTTCGTTATCTTTATCGACAAAGATAAAGCCGTAGCGTTTTTTCATTTCACCGGTACCGGCAGATACGAGGTCGATACAGCCCCACGGGGTGTAACCCATCAGGTCTACGCCATCTTCCACCACCGCTTTTTTCATCTCGCGGATGTGGGCGGCCAGGTAGTCAATGCGGTACTGGTCGTTCACCGTGCCGTCGCTCTCCTGCACGTCGATTGCGCCAAAGCCGTTTTCAACGATAAACAGCGGCAGCTGGTAGTGATCCCAGAACCAGTTGAGGGAGTAGCGCAGCCCCACCGGGTCAATCTGCCAGCCCCAGTCAGATTTCTGCACGTACGGGTTAGAGACCAGGCTCTTGCTCTCGTCATAGTCCAGCTGCGGGTTGTCCGCCGTCGCCTTGGTGGCGAAGGACATATAATAGCTAAACCCGATGTAATCCACGCAGCCCTGCGTCAGCGCGACTTTATCTTCTTCGGTGATATCCAGCGCGAAGCCGCGACGTTCAAAGTAGTTGAGCAGATGCTGCGGATACTTGCCGCGCACGTGGACGTCGGTAAACCAGTAGCGGCGGTGCATGGCGTTCATCGCCATCATCATGTCGTCCGGCGCGCAGGTCAGCGGGTAGATGGGGCACATGGCAATCATGCAGCCGATCTGCAGGGACGGGTTAATCTCGCGCCCCGCCTTCACCGCCAGGGCGCTGGCCACCAGTTCATAGTGCGCGGCCTGGAACATCACCGGCTCACGATCTTCACCCGGCGCGTACTTCAGCCCGGAGTTGGTAAACGGCGCAAAATCTTCATGGAAGTTGGCCTGGTTGTTGATCTCGTTAAAGGTCATCCAGTACTTCACTTTATGCTGATAGCGCTGGAAAACCACTTTCGCAAAACGAACGAAGAAGTCGATCAGCTTACGGTTGCGCCAGCCGCCGTATTCCGTGACCAGGTGGAAAGGCATCTCGAAGTGGGAAAGCGTAATAACCGGTTCGATGCCGTACTTCAGGCACTCGTCGAACAGATCGTCATAGAATTTCAGACCGGCCTCGTTCGGCTCAAGCTCGTCACCTTTCGGGAAGATACGCGTCCAGGCGATGGAGGTACGGAAGCATTTGAACCCCATCTCGGCAAAGAGTTTGATGTCTTCTTTATAGCGGTGGTAGAAATCGATGGCTTCATGGTTAGGGTAATTTTTCCCCTCAAGCACGCCGTTGGTGATTTCGCGCGGTACGCCGTGCGCGCCCGCCGTCATCACATCGGCAACGCTAACGCCCTTGCCGCCCTCTTTCCAGCCGCCCTCAAGCTGATGCGCCGCAACGGCCCCCCCCCCACAGAAAATCTGCTTTAAATCCTGACATTTGCTTTCCCTCATTCTGCGTTATTTTCTGCAAAAACAATTACAGAAACCGGTTTCAGTTCGATGATGTGCAAAGGGGATAGCCGTTGCAAGCAGAACGCCGAAACCGGTTTCATTTTCGTGAACAGAGTCAAGTTTGTCGCCCTGCATAAGCCAGAGAGAAAAAAAGATCCCCGCACCGAGAATAGGCTCGCAAACGTTTGCCTGGACTGTTAGAATTGCGCCGATTTTTCTTACTAGCTATGCAATCGCGTGGGGACTTGAGCCGTGACCAACAAAACTTCTCTCAGCTATAAAGATGCCGGTGTTGATATTGACGCAGGTAATGCGCTGGTTGACCGAATCAAAGGTGTGGTGAAAAAAACCCGCCGCCCGGAAGTGATGGGTGGTCTGGGTGGATTCGGCGCACTGTGCGCGCTGCCGCAAAAATATCGTGAACCTGTTCTGGTCTCGGGTACTGACGGTGTAGGCACCAAGCTGCGCCTGGCGATGGATTTAAAACGTCACGACACGATCGGTATAGATCTGGTCGCGATGTGTGTGAATGACCTGGTGGTTCAGGGCGCAGAGCCGCTGTTCTTCCTCGATTACTACGCGACCGGCAAACTGGACGTGGATACCGCGGCCAGCGTCATTAACGGTATCGCCGAAGGGTGCCTGCAGTCCGGCTGTGCGCTGGTCGGCGGCGAAACCGCTGAAATGCCGGGTATGTATCACGGCGAAGATTATGACGTCGCGGGCTTCTGCGTCGGCGTAGTAGAAAAATCAGAAATTATCGACGGCAGCAAAGTGGCGGATGGTGACGTGCTGATCGCGCTGGCTTCCAGCGGCCCACACTCCAACGGCTACTCCCTGGTGCGTAAAATCCTCGAGGTGAGCGGCTGCGACCCGCTGACCTCCGAGCTTGACGGTAAACCGCTGGCAGACCATCTGCTGGCACCGACCCGCATCTACGTGAAAAACGTGCTGGAACTGATCGAGAACGTTGACGTGCACGCTATTGCCCACCTGACCGGCGGCGGCTTCTGGGAAAACATCCCGCGCGTGCTGCCGGACAACACCCAGGCCGTAATCGACGAATCCTCATGGCAGTGGCCAGCCGTGTTTAACTGGCTGCAGACCGCAGGCAACGTGAGCTCTCACGAAATGTACCGCACCTTTAACTGCGGCGTGGGCATGGTTATCGCCCTGCCGGCAAGCGAAGCGGATAAAGCGGTCAAGCTGCTGACCGAAAAAGGTGAAAACGCGTGGAAAATCGGTACGATTAAAGCCTCCGATTCCGAACAGCGTGTGGTCATTGAATGAAAAACATCGTGGTGCTCATTTCCGGCAACGGAAGCAATTTGCAGGCCATCATAGACGCCTGCAAACAGAAGAAAATCAACGGCACCATTCGGGCAGTATTCAGCAACAAGGCCGACGCGTTCGGCCTTGAGCGCGCGCGGGAAGCGAACATTCCCGCGCACGCGCTGGAAGCCAGCCAGTTCGCCGGGCGTGAAGCCTTTGACCGCGAGCTGGTTCAGGAGATTGATGCCTACGCACCGGACGTCGTGGTGCTGGCGGGCTATATGCGCATTCTGAGCCCGGCTTTTGTTGCGCACTACGCCGGACGTCTGCTGAATATTCACCCTTCTCTTCTGCCGAAATATCCCGGCCTGCACACCCATCGTCAGGTTCTGGAAAACGGCGATGAGGAGCACGGCACCTCCGTGCATTTCGTTACCGACGAGCTGGACGGCGGTCCGGTGATCCTGCAGGCCAAAGTCCCGGTCTTTGACGGCGACAGCGAAGAAGACGTGACCGAACGCGTGCAGACCCAGGAACACGCCATTTACCCGCTGGTGGTAAGCTGGTTTGTCGACGGGCGTCTCGAAATGCGCGACGGCGCTGCCTGGCTGGATGGCGTGAAGTTACCCCCGCAGGGCCATGCGGCGGAAGAGTAGTTTGTTATGTCGGGTGGCGCCGCGCTTACCCGACATCTACCTTGCATTACCCGATATTCCCTTCTCCAACCTTCTAAATTCCCCAACAAAAAAAATAACTGTCATACTTTTCTGGCACTGTTGGACATATCGTGGAAATGCTCGCCATAATAAGGACGAGACGGATTTACCACGTCCTGTGATTGAACTGGAGTGTGAGCTGTAATGGGTCAGGAAAAGTTATATATCGAGAAAGAGCTAAGCTGGTTAGCATTTAACGAACGTGTACTCCAGGAAGCGGCTGACAAAAGTAACCCGCTGATCGAACGCATGCGTTTTTTGGGCATCTATTCCAACAACCTGGATGAGTTCTACAAGGTTCGCTTTGCCGAGCTGAAAAGACGGATCATCATCAGTGAAGAACAGGGCTTAAACTCTCACTCGCGGCATCTGCTGGGCAAAATCCAGTCCCGCGTGTTGAAAGCCGATCAGGAATTTGACGGCCTGTATAACGAACTGCTGCTGGAGATGGCGCGCAATCAAATCTTCCTGATTAACGAACGTCAGCTTTCCGTTAACCAACAAAACTGGCTGCGCCACTATTTTAAACAGTACCTGCGCCAGCACATTACCCCGATTCTCATCAACCGCGAAACCGATCTGGTGCAGTTCCTGAAAGATGACTACACCTATCTGGCCGTAGAAATTATTCGCGGTGAATCCATTCGCTACGCGCTGCTGGAGATCCCGTCCGACAAGGTCCCGCGCTTCGTGAACCTGCCGCCGGAAACCCCGCGCAGACGCAAGCCGATGATCCTGCTGGACAACATCCTGCGCTACTGTCTCGACGACATTTTCAAAGGCTTCTTCGATTACGATGCGCTAAACGCCTACTCGATGAAGATGACCCGTGACGCCGAATATGACCTGGTGCACGAGATGGAGGCCAGCCTGATGGAGCTGATGTCCTCCAGCCTGAAACAACGCCTGACGGCCGAGCCGGTGCGCTTTGTTTATCAGCGCGATATGCCGGACGCCATGGTAGAAATGCTGCGCGAGAAGCTGACCATTTCGCGCTATGACTCCATCGTGCCGGGCGGCCGTTACCACAACTTTAAAGACTTCATTGGCTTCCCGAACGTTGGCAAGGCCAATCTGGTGAACAAGCCGCTGCCGCGCCTGCGCCATCTGTGGTTTGATAAATTCCGCAACGGGTTCGACGCCATTCGCGAGCGCGATGTTCTGCTCTACTATCCGTATCACACGTTTGAACACGTGCTGGAGCTGCTGCGACAGGCCTCGTTCGACCCGAGCGTGCTGGCGATCAAAATCAACATCTACCGCGTGGCAAAAGATTCCCGCATCATCGATGCGATGATCCACGCCGCGCACAACGGCAAAAAAGTGACCGTGGTGGTTGAGCTGCAGGCGCGCTTCGACGAAGAGGCGAACATTCACTGGGCGCGCCGTCTGACGGAAGCGGGCGTGCACGTGATCTTCTCCGCGCCGGGTCTCAAAATTCACGCCAAGCTGTTCCTGATCTCCCGTAAAGAGGGCGACGACGTGGTGCGCTATGCTCACATCGGCACCGGTAACTTCAACGAAAAAACCGCCCGTATTTATACCGACTACTCGCTGCTGACCGCCGATGCGCGCATCACCAACGAGGTACGCCGGGTCTTTAACTTCATTGAGAACCCGTACCGCCCTGTCAGCTTCGACTATCTGCTGGTCTCGCCGCAGAACTCGCGCCGTCTGCTGTACGATATGATTGATAAAGAGATTGCCAATGCCCAGAAAGGGCTGTCGTCCGGCATCACGCTGAAGCTGAACAATCTGGTCGACAAAGGACTGGTGGACAGGCTGTACGCCGCGTCCAGCTCTGGCGTACCGGTTAACCTGCTGATCCGCGGCATGTGCTCGCTGATCCCGGAACTGGAAGGCATCAGCGATAATATTCGGGTGATCAGCATTGTTGACCGTTACCTGGAACACGATCGGGTCTATATTTTCGATAATGCAGGCGACAAACAGGTCTATCTCTCTTCGGCAGACTGGATGACGCGCAATATTGACTACCGAATTGAAGTCGCAACCCCGCTGCTGGATCCGCGTCTGAAACAGCGTATTCTCGACATTATCGAGATCCTGTTCAGCGATACGGTGAAGGCGCGCTATATCGACAAAGAACTCAGTAACCGCTATGTACCGCGCGGCAACCGCCGTAAAGTGCGGTCGCAACTGGCGATTTACGACTATATCAAATCACTCGAGCAACCCGATTAACCTATGCCGATAAATGATAAGACCCCACGCCCGCAGGAATTCGCCGCGGTCGATCTTGGCTCTAACAGTTTCCACATGGTCATCGCCCGTGAGGTGGATGGCGCGCTGCAGATCATCGGTCGTCTGAAGCAGCGCGTACACCTGGCGGATGGCCTTGATGAACGCAGCATGCTCAGCGAAGAGGCGATGGAGCGCGGGTTAAACTGCCTGTCGCTGTTTGCTGAACGCCTGCAGGGCTTCTCGCCCTCCAGCGTATGCATCGTGGGCACCCACACCCTGCGTCAGGCGCTGAACGCGCCAGAGTTTCTCAAGCGGGCCGAAAAGGTGATCCCCTACCCGATTGAGATCATCTCCGGTAACGAGGAAGCGCGTCTGATTTTCATGGGCGTCGAGCACACCCAGCCGGAAAAAGGGCGCAAGCTGGTGATCGACATCGGCGGCGGTTCTACGGAGCTTGTGATCGGCGAAGACTTTGAGCCTCGCCTGGTGGAAAGCCGCCGTATGGGCTGCGTCAGCTTCGCGCAGATGTATTTCCCGGGCGGCACCATCACCCGCGAGAACTTCCAGCGTGCGCGTATGGCGGCAGTCCAGAAGCTGGAAAACCTGGCCTGGCAGTACCGCATTCAGGGCTGGAACGTGGCGCTGGGCGCGTCGGGCACCATCAAGGCAGCGCATGAAGTGCTGCTGGCAATGGGTGAAAAAGATGGGTTCATCACGCCCGAACGCCTGACGCTGCTGACCGACGAAGTGCTGAAGCATAAAAGTTTTGACGCCTTAAGCCTGCCGGGGCTTTCCGACGAGCGTAAGGCGGTCTTCGTGCCGGGGCTGGCCATTCTCTGCGGCGTGTTTGATGCGCTGGCCATTAAAGAGCTGCGCCTGTCCGACGGCGCGCTGCGCGAAGGCGTGCTGTACGAAATGGAAGGCCGCTTCCGCCATCAGGATATTCGCAGCCGCACCGCGCAAAGCCTGGCCAACCAGTACAACATCGACCGCGAGCAGGCGAAGCGCGTGCTGGACACCACGGTGCAGATGTATGAACAGTGGGAAGAGCAGAATCCGAAGCTGGCGCACCCGCAGCTTGCCGCGCTGCTGAAATGGGCCGCGATGCTGCACGAGGTGGGGCTGAACATCAACCATAGCGGGATGCACCGCCATTCGGCCTATATTTTGCAAAACAGCGATCTGCCAGGCTTCAACCAGGAGCAGCAAACCATGATGGCGACCCTGGTGCGCTATCACCGCAAAGCCATCAAGCTCGACGACCTGCCGCGCTTCACGCTGTTTAAGAAAAAGCAGTTCCTGCCGCTCATTCAGCTGCTGCGTCTGGGCGTGCTGCTCAATAACCAGCGTCAGGCGACCACCACGCCGCCCACGCTGAAGCTGAAAACCGACGACCATCACTGGACGTTGAGCTTCCCGCACGACTGGTTCAGCCAGAACGCGCTGGTCCTGCTGGACCTGGAAAAGGAGCAGCAGTACTGGGAAGCGGTCACCGGCTGGCTGCTCAAAATCGAGGAAGAGAGCGCCGACGTCGCCGCGTAACGGTTCAGGCGTCCGCGCAGGACGCCTCTGTTTCCAGCAGTGACTCAAGCGGTGCCGGTCTGCCAATCAGATAGCCCTGCACATAATCAATACCTAGCGCGTGAACCGCGCTACGTATCTCTTCGGTCTCGACATATTCCGCCACCACCAGCATCTTCTTCATGCGCGCCAGATGGCAGATAGACGCCACAATCTGATAATCCAGGCTGTTGTTGACGATATTGCGGATGAAGTCGCCGTCGATTTTAAGAATATCTGCGTCCACGCTTTTTAGCCGCGCGTAGCTTGCATAGCCGGTACCAAAATCATCAATCGCAATGCGTACCCCCATTTTCTGCAGCTGACTGAGGATATGCAGCGCCTGCTCCGCGTTGCAGAAGTTGCTGCACTCCGTCACTTCAAAGATCAGCTGCCACGGCTCAATAGCGTATTTCGCCAGCACGCGGCTCACCTCAAGCGGGAACTGCACCCGGCACACTGTTGAAGGCGCCAGGTTAATAGCAAAGCGCTGGCCGGGCAGTCTTTCCCGATGCGCGGCCAGGAAGCGCAGCGTATGCTCAAGCACCCACAGATCCACCCGAGAGGACAAACCAAACTCCTGCGCGACAGGCAGGAACTGATCGGGGGAGATCAGTATCCCATTGGTGTCCGGCATCCGCAGCAGGACTTCGTGATAGCAATCGCCACGCAGGCCGCGAACGGGTTGAACCAGCAGGATGAATTCGTCGTTGTCGAGCGCCTTCTGCAGGCGGCTCATCATCGCGACTTTATCCTTCAGGCTGCGCTGCAAATGGACGGCACCGCGCTGCTGAAGATTTTCCGGGTGATTAGAGGAGAGTGACAGATCGGCCACCACCGCCAGCTCCCCCAGCACCAGATAAAGATGGTTAACAGGGGACCGGACATAGCAGTAGCTTACGCCAACCTGCGGCTGCAGCGGCATGCCGTCCCAGACAAAGCGGAACTGCTTGATATGCTCGTCCAGGGCGTCAATCCGCTGCT
The DNA here is from genome assembly GCF_049238885.1 of Enterobacter cloacae complex sp. BZL2005. Taxonomy (NCBI): domain Bacteria; kingdom Pseudomonadati; phylum Pseudomonadota; class Gammaproteobacteria; order Enterobacterales; family Enterobacteriaceae; genus Enterobacter; species Enterobacter cloacae complex sp. BZL2005. The sequence goes on from NZ_JBMKGI010000008.1 coordinate 81,787, forward strand.
GGTGCGATTCCGCGTTGAGCCGCACCGCCATGTCATACCCGGTGAGGTGATACACCTGCTCATTGGGCTGGAGCGTAGCGTTAACCCACTGCGCCAGCTGCTGTTTGTACTGAATACGCAGCTGCACGCCGTAATTTCGGCCCAGAATTTCCAGCTCCGGAATGCGCAGCAGGCAGAGCGCCGACCACGGATTCTTCGCCAGATCGCGCGACAGCGCCCGCAGGTTAGGCATATGGACAACCGGATCGAGCAGTGCCAGCCTGCGGGCGTGTTTGTTCACCGCGCGCTGCCGGGTCGCCAGCATCGACATATAAATCACCACAAACGAAAAGACCAGGTAACTGGAAGAGGTGATCGCCAGCTGAATATCGTACCCCGCGTTCACTGGGATATAGCGGTAAAAATAGTGAATGGACACCAGCAGTATCGGGGTCCAGATCAGCGAAATCAGCTTATAGCCAAAACGCATCGCGCCCCAGAGCATCACCGGCATCAGCAGCGACAGGGTATAGTTAGTGGTGAAGATGGAGCTGTTTTCATTTATCGGGAGCAGCAGCAGCGACAGCAGCCCGCCAAGCGCAATCGCCCACAGCAAAAACTCCGCGGCCGTCACCTTTTTATCTATCTGGAAACGGATCTGCGAGAGAAGACTTTTGATATAGCGCGGATGACGGATCAGGCGGATCAGCAGATAGCTCAACGGCACGCCCGTCAGCCCGCTGACCAGCAGCGCCTGGTAGTTAATGAGCGTACGAATGTTAAGAGGGTTCAACCCCGCGAGGCTCTGGCGACTCTCATACACGCCCAGATACACCGCAAACTGAAACAGCACCAGAAACAGCGTCGCAGGGCAGATGACCTGCCAGAAGATGCGCTGCGCCATCAGCCGGATGTCGCCGTACGCCGTCATATTGCGTCTGGGCGCAAACACCCGGTAGCCGCCCCAGCTGAGGACTAAAGGGACAATAAAATGGAGCACCCCGGCAACCGTTTCGAACATCCCGACCGACGGGTAATAGCGGATAAACAGCGACAACACGATCCCGGGAAGGGCTTCCAGGCCAAAGAACATCATCAGCGAGAGCAAAAAGGAGAGCGGTAAATAATAAAGCGCCGCGATACCGTCCCCCAGCTGCGTGAACGTATTTGCCACGCTCAGCACGGGAAGCAAAACCACCGGTAATAGTAGCGGCAATGCCCACCAACGGTATTTATTGTTTTTCAGAAAAGCGAAAATCTTCATAGATGCCCGGTTAAACCCCTTTTTCTCCAGAGGGAAGATAAAGACAGGCATCCAACCTGACCTGGCGCCACCCCGCGACGTGCAGAGTGAACAGTGTGGAGGAGGGATTTTAAATATCAGAGCCGGGAATCCGTTGACTTAAATCAAACTATTTCACGCAAATAAGCCTTGCAGAAGAATTTTGTGAAATAATTTTCTTCATATTATCAATATGGTAAATGCAATTATTAATTTCAATAACAATAGTTAATGCAAACGTTGACGGTTATTTACACATCACAGAATTGACCCCATCTTCCCGCTGTGCCTTAATATCCTTATCGCCCGGGCGGGCTTATCCAGGAAAACAGAGTGAGTCAGGTCACGCGTATGCGCAAACGACATCGATTTAACACCCGAATGACCCGCATCATACTGCTTATCAGTTTCCTGTTTTTCTTTGGCCGCTTCGTTTACTCTTCGATTGGTGCCTGGTACCACCATCAGGACAAAACCCAGTCACAGCAATCGAGCCTGACCGTCGACACCGCTGACCGCTAACCCCCCGAAGGATGTTGTACGAGCCGAATAAGGGCCGCGATCCCTTTGCTGAGGATTTTATCCTGCCGCATCACCACCGCCAGCTGCCGCTGCAGCATGGGCGTCAGCGACATCACGCATAGCCCCTCGCGATCGGCATCCTGTTCTACCGCCATTCGCGGCACGATGCTGTAGCCCAGCCCCGCGCGAACCATGCGTTTGATCGCCTCGATGCTGCCAAGCTGCATCACCGGCGCCATCGCTACCCCATGGGCGGCAAACCAGCCATCGATCAGCGCCCGGGTCCCGCTGCCTGTCTCAAAGGCGATCAGCGGCTGGGCATGGAGCGCCTCCGGGGTTAACTCCCTGAAAGCGTCCTGCTGCTCCCTTGAGGCGATAAAGACAAACTCTTCGTCCATCACCGGCATGACGTCCAGCGCTCTGCCGCTCACCGGCAGGGTCACCAGCCCCATATCGAGACGGTTCTCTTCAATGGCCCTGACGATGTCGAGGGTGTTGCCCGTCGTGACTCCCACGCTCAGGAGCGGATAGTCGCGGCGTAGCTGCTCCAGCAGCGGCGGCAGAAGATGAATGCAGGCCGTCGCCCCCGTGCCAAGGGTAATGGTGCCGCTCACGTCGTGGCTAAACGCATTCACGGCCCGGATGGCGTCATCCACCACCTGCTGAATACGCTCCCCGTGCGCCAGCAAGGTTTCTCCGGCAGCCGTCGCCTTAATCCCTCGCCCGGTACGCTCCACCAGCCGCGTTTGCAGAAACTGCTCCAGCTGGCGTATTTGCAGGCTGACGGCGGGCTGGGAGAGGCCCAGAACGTCCGCTGCCGCTGAAAAGCTGCCGCGCTGGTGAACCAGGCGGAAGGTGGCGAGATAGCCCAGATTAAGCGTCGTCATTCAAAGTTTCTCTTATACGGTGCATAAGGTTGCAGCCCTGCCAGCACAATACCGCGCCCGTTATGCTCAGGACAACTGCATAACGGAATGAAAACTCATGGAAACCTCTGCCCTTCCTCGTCGCCTCGCCCTCACCGCCGGGTGTAATCAACTCATCAACTGGGGGATTTCGTTTTATATGCCCGGCACCTTTGCGCGGGCCATTTCAGCCGACCGGGGATGGTCGTCACCGCAGATTTACCTCGGCCTGACGCTGGCGATGCTGGTGATGGCGGCGGTATCTCCTTTTGTCGCCCGCCTGCTGGCACGCTTTGGCGGTCAAAAAGTGGTGATGGTCGGAACGCTGCTGATCGCCGCAAGCTGCGCAGAAATGGCGTATACCCGGACGCTTTATGGCTGGTACGGCGCCTGGATTGTCGCCGGCACTGGGATGCGCCTGTCGCTGTACGATGCGCTGTTCGCCGCGCTGGTCAACCTCTACGGGCAGCAGGCGCGAAGAACGATCTCACGCGTCACGCTGGCAGGCGGGCTGGCCTCCGCCGTCTTCTGGCCGCTGGGCGATGGTCTGCTTCACATCATGAGCTGGCAGGACGCGTTACGCATTTATGCCCTGCTTGGCCTGCTGAGCGCAGTGCTGATCCGCACGCTTCCCCGGCAGCGGCTGACGGAAAACACGAAGGCCATCGCGCCGCCCCTGCGCAACGAGCGGCGTAACGCCTGGCTTTATGCGGCCTTCATCGCCCTTATCACCTTTGTCTCTAACGGCACCTCCACCCATCTGCCGGAGTTTATTGCCCACTTTGGCCTGCCGGTCGCCATCGGCATGCTGTGGGGGATCGGCCAGACGGGCGCGCGCTCGCTGGAGGTGCTGGCAGGTGGCCGCTTAACCCCCTTCAAACTTACGCTCTTTACCGCTCTTGCTATGCCGCTGTGTTTTCTTGTGGGAATAAGCAGCGCCCTGTTTGTCTGGTGCGCGGCCGGGTTTGTGCTGGGCTACGGCGCCATCAACGGGCTGGTCACCATAGTAAAAGCCACGCTGCCACTGGAGCTGTTTAGCGCGGAAAGCTATGCCCGCCGCACGGGCATGCTGCTTATCCCGGGCCAGCTGATGGCCGCAGCCGCACCGTTTGCCTATGCATGGCTGAACAAAACGCTGGGGATCGCGGGTGCAATGGGAGTGTCGACGGGGTTAACGCTGGTGATTGCCGGGCTGGCGATAGCGATCGTGCGCCGTCCCGGGAGGCAAACTGTATCGCACTGTATCCCGCGCGACGCGCTGACAAACGGGTACAAAACGCCCCCTCCGGCAAATATCTCCGATACATAAAAATGGTTTTCTTTCCCTGTCGTCATTCAGAACCGATGAGGAGAGAACCATGATTCGTCGTTACGCAATTTTACCCCTGCTCGTCCTGGCCTCTGTAACACATGCCCAGGCCACGCCGCTGGACAACCTGAGCGCCGCGGACGTTAACGGCCCCGCCGCCGTTGCCCCGCTGGCGCAGCCGCAACCGCCTGCAAAACTGATCGTCGATCCGCCGCTTGCCGGGCCGCTGAGTAAAGGCGCGGTGTTTATCCAGTACCGTGCCGAAAACCTGCGCATCGAGCCAGTATTCGGACCTGAAGCGCTCAAGGTCACCCCGCGCATCGGGCACATTCACGTGGTGGTGGACGGCGCGCCGTGGCACTGGGCTGACGCCAGCGGAGAGCCGGTGATTCTGGTGGGACTCCCCGCCGGTAAACACAAGGTGACGATTATTCTGGCCGACCCGACGCACAAGCCGCTCGACCACAAAACCATTGAATTCACCGTACCGCCCCACGCGGCGGTCCACCATTTTTAAGGAGTCTGACGATGAAAGCACTGTCTGTAGTCACGGCAGGCCTGCTGGCGCTTTCCGCCAGCGCCTTTGCACAGAGCAAAACCAGCGTCGTGCTGGTGCACGGCGCGTTTGCCGACGGCAGCAGCTGGAATAAGGTGATTACCCTGTTGCAGAAACAGCACGCAGAGGTCATTGCCGTCCAGCTGCCGCTCACGTCGCTTAACGATGACGTTGCGGCCACAAAGCGGGCCATCGCCCGCGCGCAGGGGGATGTCGTGCTGGTGGGTCACTCCTGGAGCGGCACCGTGATTAGCGAAGCGGGCAACGATGCGCGGGTGAAATCGCTGGTGTATGTGGCGGCGTTCGCGCCGGATGCCGGCCAGTCGACGGCGGACCTGGCAGGAAGCTACCCTGCACCGCCGGGCAGCGCGGGCATTGCCAAAACGGCGGACGGCTATTTATACCTGCCGACGGACGCCGTCAGGAAGGATTTCGCGCCGGACGTGAAGCCCGAGGAACAAACTGCAATCGCGGCCACGCAGGGGCCAATTAAGGCCGATGCGTTTGGTGAAAAGGTGACCCACGCGGCGTGGCATGATAAGCCGAGCTGGTTTGTGGTCAGCAAAAATGACCGAATGATCAACCCCGATCTTGAACGTGCGATGGCGAAGACGATCCATGCGAAAACCACCGAGGTCTCCGCGAGCCACGTGTCGATGGTGAGCCAGCCGGAGGCTATCGCCCGGACGATTGAGCAGGCGATTGAAGCAAAATAGTATTTTGTAAATTGTAGGCCGGGTAAGCACAGCGCCACCCGGCAAAAAAATAGCCTCAGCGCCCGCCATCCGCGGGATAATCCCGATTAATCCACGCGTGGTCCTCTTCCCACGTGAACATCCATTTGCGCACCGGCCCGGCCATCACGTTGAGATAATAGCTGTCATACCCGGCCATCGTCGCCACCGGGTGGTAGCCCTTCGGCACCATGACCACGTCACGGTTGTAGACCGCCATGCACTCATCCAGCGCTCTGTCGTCGGTGTAAACCCGCTGCATGCAGAACCCCTGCTCCGGGTTGAGGCGATGGTAGTAGGTCTCCTCCAGGTAAGTCTCCCGGGGCGGGTTATCCGTGTCGTGCTTGTGGCTCGGGTACGAGCTGGTGCATCCCTCGTTGGTCCAGACCTCCACCACCAGCAGGCTGTCGGCGGGCTTATCTTCCGGCAGAATGTTGTGCACGTAGCGCTGGTTATGGCCCTTGCCGCGCGCTTCAGCGTCGATATCCTGCGGCGCAATCAGCCGCGTCGGATACGTGCCCTTGCCGGGGGCGGCGCAGACCGCCAGCTCGAGCCTCGTCAGCGCCTTCACCTGCACCGTCTCCTGCGGGGTAACGTACACCGCCCACGGCTTGATGCGCTCGAACGGGCTCATCCGCTCGCCGATGTCGTTAAACTGCGCGGAAGGCGTGCTGATGGAGGCGCGTCCGGCGACCAGCACCAGGCAACGCTCTTCGCTGACGGCGGGCAGCGTCAGCTGCTGCCCCTCATGTAGCTCATACGCCTCAAAGCCGACGTATCCCCACCCTGCGCGTTCCGGCGTGACGGACTGAGTGCGCCCCTCCGCGTTCGGCTGTTGCCAGCGTGATAACAGACGTGACATGTCACCTCCTCAAATCAGTCCGGCGTCGCGCGCCAGGCGGCTCAGGTTGTTATACCCCAGACGGGCGTAGGTCAGCGGATGGGCAACCGCCGGGTCCTGCTCCGCCTCCACCACCAGCCAGCCGTGATAGTCCTGCGCCTTCAGCAGCTGCATGATCGGCGGGTAATCCACGCAGCCGTCGCCCGGCACCGTAAACACGCCGCTCAGTACCGCATCAAGGAAGCTGGTTTTACGGTTTTTCACGTCCGCCAGCACGTCGGCGCGCACGTCTTTGCAGTGAACGTGGTTGATGCGCGACGCCCAGCGCTGCGCCACCGCCAGCGGATCGGCCCCGGCAAAGGTCAGGTGACCGGTGTCCAGCAGCAGTCCAACCTCTTCGCCGGTGTGGGTCATCAGGTTGTCCACGTCGTCAGCGGACTCAATCACCGTCCCCATATGGTGGTGATAGGCAATCTGCACCCCCTGCTGCTGGGTGTAGCGGGCAAATTCCGTGAGCTTCTCGCCATACTCCTTCCAGCGTGCCTGTGGGAAACGCGGGCGCAGATGCACCGGCGTCTGCTGCTCGCCGTGAATGCAGCCGCTCACTTCCGCAAACACCAGCACCTTCGCCCCCAGCTCGCGCAGCAGCGTCAGGTGGGACTGCACGGCGGCGATCTCCGCCTCCACGCTGCGCTCCAGGAGTCGGCCGGAGTACCAGCCGGAGACCAGCTGCAGGTCATGGCGCTGCAGGATGGGGCCAAGCAGCCGCGCTTCGCGCGGGAATTTATTGCCCAGTTCGAACCCTGCAAAACCGGCCTCTTTACCTTCGCTCAGGCAGGTCTCCAGCGACGTCTCCGCGCCGAGAGAAGGCAGATCGTCGTTTGTCCACGTCAGCGGGTTAATGCCCAGTTGTACACTCATTGTCGTCTCCATTATGCGTGTCCGCGCTCGCGCCACCAGGCGATAAGCTGCAGGTAGTTGTCCCGGATGCGCGCCACCAGCTGCGCATCGTCAATATCGTGTTTCAGCCACGCGCGGGAGGCATCGCCGAACAGCGTGCGCCCTACGGCGAAGCCTTTAACCAGCGGCTGCCCCGCTGCGGCCCTGAAGTCGGCGCGCAGCTGTTCTGCAGGGGCATCCAGGCCGAGGATCACCACCCCGCGGCAGTGCGGGTCACGGCGTTCGATAATCTCGCTCAGTGCCGTCCAGCCCCCGGCGGAAAGCGGCGGCAGCTTCCACCAGTCCGGGTAAATGCCGAGGTTGTAGAAGCGGGAGATGGCGCGCAGGTAGAGCTCGTCGCTGCGCGGCATGGTCGCAGGCAGGATCACCTCCAGCAGCAGCTCGTGCCCGGACTGACAGCAGGCGTGGTACACCTCAGCAATTTTCTGCTCCTGCTCCAGGCGCAGGCCGTGGGCATCTTCCGGATGGAAAAAGACCAGGCACTTCACCACGTGCTCCTGCGGCCAGCTGATGAGCTGGGTGCCGATGTTGCCGTGCTCCATCTCCAGCGGACGCGAGCCAGGCAGCTCAATGGGGCGACCAATCCACCACCCCTCGCCGGTGATGGCGTTGAGCGCGTCCTGTCCAAAGGTGCCATCGCACAGCAGGCCGGCTTTGCCCTCCAGCCCGGCCCGGCTCGCCGCCTCGCGGCTGGCCTGCAGGATCAGCTGCTTGAGCGCCGGAATACGTTTGAGCGACGCCCCGCACTGCAGCGCCATATCCTCAAGCTGACTGCGGTGGTCGAACGCCATTACGCACAGCTCCGGCCATTCGCGGCGACGGGTGGTCACCCGGTGCAGATGGTTCAGACGCGGGTCGAGATCCGGGCGCGGCACATCCGCAGCGCGAGAGAGATAGTCATCCAGCTCGATTTTGCTCGGCATCGCCGGGGCGCAGCCGTGGCGCGAGACCACCAGCGCGCCGCAGGCGTTGGCATAGCGACACGCCTGCTCCCAGCCCTCGTCGTTCAGGTAGCCGCGCAGCAGGCCGGACATAAACGCGTCCCCCGCGCCGAGGACGTTCAGCACCTCCACGCGCACGCCGGTCACCGTCAGGCCGTCGTCCAGCCGGGGCGGAATGGCGTCGGTATAAACCGAGCAGCCGAGCGCACCGCGCTTGCAGACCAGCGTGGCCTGACTCACCGCACGCACCTGCCCCAGCGCCTGCAGGGTCTCCGTGCTGCCGCCCGCAATGTGAAACTCCTCCTCGGTGCCGACAATGACGTCGAAGAGGTGCAGCACCTCCTGCAGCTCGCGGGTGACCTTATCCGCGGCGATAAAACGCGTTTCACCGTCGCCTAAGGAGGTCAGCCCCCACAGCACCGGACGGTAGTCGATGTCCAGCACCGTGCGCACGCCGTGACGGCGGGCATAGCCCAGCGCCGTCAGCACCGCCTCGCGGGTCTGAGGATGAGAAAGGTGAGTCCCGGTGATGGCAAGACACCGTGCGGAGGCAATGTAGCTTTCGTCCACATCGCTGGCCGTAATGGCCATATCCGCGCAGTTATCGCGATAAAAAATCAGAGGAAAGGTGTCCCGGTCTTTAATGCCGAGTAGCACCAGCGCCGTGAGGCGGTCTTTATCGGTAATCAGATGGCTGGTATCGCAGCCCACCTGGCTGAGCTCTTCGCGCAGGAAGCGGCCCATATGCTCGTCGCCGACGCGCGCCAGCATCGACGAGCGCAGCCCCTGGCGCGCGGTGCCGTACGCCACGTTGCCGGACGAGCCGCCGAGGTATTTGGCGAAGCTCGACGCGTCCTCCAGACGGGCACCAATCTGCTGACTGTAGAGGTCTACCGCCACGCGGCCCATGCATATCACATCAAACTGCTTTTCCACGTTGATACCTCATCAGACAATGTCATTCACGTTCAGCCAGCGGCCTTCACGGTGCGAGAGCGCGATCGCGTCCAGCACGCGCGACACCTTCCAGCCCTCTTCGAAGTCCGGCCACATCGGCGCGTCGGCGGCAATCCCGTCCACCAGATCGCGCACCTCCACCGTTTTTTGATCGTTAAAGCCAATCCCATGGCCTGCGCCCATGCAGAACGCGGCGTAGTCCGGGTGTGCCGGGCCGACGAGCAGGGTGCGGAACCCCTGCCGGTTTACCGGATCGTCATGCAGATAGAGCTTCAGCTCCGCCATGCGCTCCTGGGTGAAGCTGATGGCGCCTTTGGTCCCGGTGATGACGTACGACAGCCCCATCTTGCGGCCGCAGGCGACGCGGGAGGTTTCAATCACGCCCTGCGCCCCGCCCGCGAAGCGCACCATCGCGTGGGCCTGATCCTCGTTTTCGACGGCAATCATGTCTGACGACCCGGCCTTCGCCGGGCGTGCCGGGACCACAATCTTCAGGTCGCCGCAGACCTGCTCAATCTCCCCGACCAGGTACTGGGCCATGTTGACGATATGCGCCGCGAGGTCACCCAGCGCCCCCAGCCCGGCGGTCTCTTTGAAGCAGTGCCAGTGAATGGGCGAGAGCGGGTCGGCCATATAGTCTTCGTTGTGGGTGCCGTAGAAGTGGATCACCTCGCCAATCTCGCCGCGGGCGATAATCTCCTTCGCCAGCTGCGCCGTCGGGTTTTTCATGTAGTTGAACCCCACCAGCGTTTTCACCCCGGCCCGCTTCGCGGCGTCGACCATCTCGCGCGCGTCGTGGGCGTTCAGCGCCAGCGGCTTCTCCGAGTAGACGTGCTTGCCGTGGCGGATCGCCTCCAGCGCCATCTCTTTATGCAGGTGGTTGGGTGAGCAAATATCCACCACGTCAATCGCCGGGTCGGCCACCAGCGCCCGCCAGTCGCCGGTGGAGCGGTTGAAGCCAAACGCCTGCGCGCGCGCTGCCGCCAGCTCCGGCGTGACTTCCGCCACCATCTCGCGCACCAGCCTGCCGCGCAGGTTGAACACCGTCGGAGCCTGGGCATAGGCGATAGCGTGTGCCTTGCCGATATACCCGGTGCCAATCAATCCAATACGAACCTCTTTCATCGTGATCCTCACAGTGCGCCGCGACGGCTCTTGGCGTATGTATCAAACGCCACCGCCAGAACGATAATTAACCCGGTGATAATCTGCTGGTAGTAGGCCGAGACGTTCATCAGCACCAGGCCGTTAATCAGAATCCCCATGATGATGGAGCCGATAATGGTGCCGCCGATGCGCCCGTAGCCGCCCATCAGCGAGGTGCCGCCGATCACCACCGAGGCGATGACGCGCAGCTCAAAGGAGATCCCGGCGACCGCCTCGGCGCTTCCCAGACGCGCGCTCAGAATGAAGCCCGCCAGCCCCGCCAGGCAGCCAATCAGCACGTAGACGCTGACCAGCACGCGCTTGACGTTCACCCCCGCCAGGCGCGCCGCCTCCGGGTTGCCGCCGATGGCGTAAACGAAGCGGCCCCAGCGGGTTTTGTGCAGTGCCAGATAGCCGCCGAGGGCGACGATGGCGAAGATCCAGATCGGAATGGAGATGCCGAGCAGCTCCCCGCGCCCCCACCAGCGGTAGCCCTGATCGAAACCGGCGATCGGCGCGCCGTCGTTGATCACCAGCGTCAGGCCGCGCCAGATGGTCATCCCGCCGAGGGTGACGATGAACGGCGGCAGGCGCAGGCGGGTCACGCCCAGACCGTGCAGGAAGCCAATCGCCGTGCCCATCGCCAGACAAATCCCCAGCCCAATCAGCCAGCTCATGCCGCCCCAGGCGTTCGGGTCGACGGTGGTGAAGTTGTCGCCCTTAATCACGTACGCCGCGGTCATGGCGCACACCGCCAGAATGGAGCCCACGGAGAGGTCAATCCCGGCGGTCAGGATGACGAAGGTCATCCCCACGGCCATGATCCCGTAGATGGAGACTTCGGTCAGGATGTTGAAAATATTGCGTTCAGAGAAAAAGTTGCTGTTCTGCGACTGGAAGAAGATCAGCAGCAGGATCATGAAAATCAGCACCCCGAAGCGCTCGAAGAAGGCGATGGGATCGATGCGTCCGGCGCGTTTGACCGGGGCCTGCGTTTTAGAAATCATCTGCGTCATGAGAAACTCCGTTATGCCGCGTTCAGGGCGTTGTGGTTGATGGCCATCATCGTCATCAGCCGTTCTTCGTTAGCGTCGTCACCGTGGATCTCGCCGGTCACTCGCCCTTCGCTGAGGGTGATGATCCGGTCTGACACCGCCATCACTTCAGGCAGATCGGAGGAGATCACGATCACCGCCACGCCCTTTTTCGCCATGTCAAACAGCACCTGGTGCACTTCCGATTTGGTCCCCACGTCGATGCCGCGCGTCGGCTCGTCGACGATCAGCACCCGCGGGTTGAGCGCCATGCAGCGCGCGAGGATCACCTTTTGCTGGTTACCGCCGGAGAGCTTGCGCACCTCCTGCGCGCTGTTGACCATTTTGATCTGCAGCGCCTTGCGGTAGGACTCGATCAGGTCGTCCTCTTTGCGGGTATTCACGAACCAGCGCCACTGCAGCAGCGAGGAGAGGCAGGAGAGCGACAGGTTGTCGCGAATCGACAGTCCCAGCACCGCCCCCTCTTTTTTGCGGTCTTCCGGTACCAGCGCCACGCCCTGGTCAAGGGCATAGAGCGGGTCGCGCGGCTGGTACGGTACGCCGTCCAGCTCAAAGCTCCCGGCGGTAAACGCGTCTGCGCCAAAGAGGCAGCGGGCCACCTCGGTGCGCCCGGCGCCCACCAGTCCGGCAATGCCTAAGACCTCCCCGGCGTGGACGTGGAAGCTGATGTCGTGCAGGGCGATGCCGTGCGGATCCAGCGGCGGCTTTTCGCGGCTCAGCCCCTTCACCGCCAGGCGGACGGGTTTGTCCTCATGATGCGTTACGCTGGCGGGACGGCGATTAAAGGCCACGTCGCGCCCGACCATCAGGCGGATCAGCTGTTCGACGTTGGTCTCCGCCACCGCGCCGGTGCCGGTGAAACGGCCGTCCTGGAAAACGGTGAAGCGGTCGCAGAGCTGGAAAACTTCGTGCAGACGGTGGGTAACGTAAATAATGCTCACGCCACGGTTTTTAAGCTCGCGCACCACGCGGTGCAGGCTTTCCACCTCGCTGTCGCTCAGCGCGGCGGACGGTTCGTCCATAATGATGAGCCTGGCGTTGAGGGTCAGCGCCCGGGCGATCTCCACCATCTGCTGCTGGGCCACGCTCAGGCGGGCGACCGGGGTGGTCGGCGCAACGTTCAGCTGCAGGTAATCAAGAATGACCTGCGCCTCCTGGTTAACCGCCCTTTCGTCGACGATCAGGTTACGTTTACGCGGCTCGCGCCCGAGAAACATGTTTTCCGCGACGGTCATGTTGGGCAGCAGGTTGAATTCCTGATAGATGGTGATAATGCCCTTGTTCTGCCGTTCCACCGGGGAGTCGTCCACCGGCAGCGTTTCGCCGTTGAACCAGATCTCCCCGCGGGTTTGCGGCTGCGCCCCCGCGAGCGCCTTCAGCAGCGTGGATTTACCCGCCCCGTTTTCCCCCAGCAGAGCGTGGATCTCGCCCGCGCCGACGGTCAGCTGGGCGCTGCTTAACGCCCAGACGCCGGAAAAGCTTTTTGCCAGGTCGGTCACTTTCAGTAAGGGTTGCGACATCGGTCTGCTCCTCCTTTAGAGTGAGCCGCCGCGCCAGCGGCGGCTGCGGATAAATCAGTTACCGGCCTCACCGATACGCTCAGCCTGCTGCAGGTTCTCTTTGGTGATCAGCGTCGGTGGGTAGTCGGCCCCGGTGATGGCCTTCTTCTCGCGCACGTTGGCCACCAGCTGGCTCATCGCCGTCTGCACCGCAAAGCCCGGACGCTGATCCGCCGTCACCGCCAGCCAGCCGTCGCGCACGCGGGCCAGCGCTTCCGGTACCGCGTCAAAGCCGGTGACCAGAATTTCGCCCGGCTTCACGCCCTGGCTCTGCAGGGCTTCGATCGCCCCCAGCGCCATGTCGTCGTTGGCGGAGAGGATCACCTGAGGACGTTTCGGCAGCGAGGGCAGCACGCTTTCCACGATGCGCATCCCTTCAGAACGCATCCAGTTGCCGGTCTGATCGGCGACGATCTTGTACTTATCGCCACCCGCCTTCAGGCTGTCGCGGATCCCTTTGGTGCGTTCGATGTTGGAGGAGGAGCCCGGCTGGCCGGTCAGCAGAATGATTTCCGCCCCGTCGGGGAATTTGGTTTTGACGAAGTCGCCAATCGCCTGACCGCCCTTGTAGTTGTTGGCGCCAAAGTGCGGCACCTTCTTCTGGCTGTCGACGGAGCGGTCAAGGGTGACCACCGGCAGCTTCGCATCCTGAATTTCATCCACCGCGCTGGAGACCGCGTTCACGTCGTTCGGGGAGACGATAAAGCCCTGCGCGCCGCGGGTGATGGCGTTTTCCAGGTCAGCCACCTGCTTCGGTGAACTGCCCTGCCCGTCCAGTACCTGAAGCTTCACGCCCATCTCTTTTGCGGCTTTTACCGCCGTGCGCTGCATGTGAACTTCAAACGGCATGGCCAGGTTTGGCGTACTGAACACAATTTGCTCGTTTTCGGCGAGGGCGGCCCCGGACGTCATGGCGATGAGGGCGGCTACGATCAGTTTTTTCATTATTATGTCTCTCTGTGTAGGGTGGTTGTGTTTAGAGGACGATCTCGCGCTGGCTGCGCAGTGACTCCAGCGCTTTATCCGCGAGGTACAGCGCACGTTCACCATCATCGCCGCTGCAGTCAGGCACCGCTTCGCCGCGCAGGACCGCAACAAAGTGTTCCCATTCCGCGGCGTAAGCGGATTTGTAGCGCTGCAGGAAGAAGTGTTCCGGCAGCGCGCTGGTGCAGCCCTGTTTGCCGTAGTGCTGCACCTGGTTTTCCAGAATGTTGCCCGCGCACAGCAGCCCTTCGGAGCCGTGCAGTTCCAGGCGCTGGTCGTAGCCGTAAGATGAACGGCGGCTGTTAACGATGGTCGCCATCGCGCCGGAGGCATATTTCAGAACGATAAACGCGGTATCGATGTCCCCCGCCTCGCCAATCGCCGGATCGACCAGGTTGCTGCCCTGGGCATACACCGACACCGGCTCTTCGCCCATGATGAAGCGCGCCATGTCAAAGTCATGAATGGTCATATCGCGGAACATGCCGCCGGAGACGCGCACGTACTCCGCGGGCGGCGGAGACGGATCGCGGGAGATGATGAGCAGCGATTCCGGCTTGCCGATGCGCCCGGCCTGCGCGTCGGTTTTCACGCGGCGGAACTGCGGGTCAAAGCGGCGGTTAAAGCCGATAAACAGCGGCACGTCGTACTCTTTGACCACCTTCAGGCAGTCGCGCACGCGGGCGAGGTCGAGGTGTACCGGCTTTTCACAGAAGATGGCCTTGCCGTGGCGGGCGGCCATTTCAATCAGGTCCGCGTGGGTATCGGTGGCGGAGGCGATCAGCACGGCGTGAACGTTAGGGTCGGTCATCGCTTCATCCAGGCTCTGCTGGCGGGCCTGATACTGCGTGGCGAGACGGGTGGCAAATTCCTGATTCGGGTCAACCACGGACCAGAGCGTGGTCGCGCCGTGGCTGGCGATGTTAGCTGCATGTACCTGGCCAATTCGGCCAGCGCCCAGTAAAGCAATGTTAAACATAACGGCTCCCGGTGTTGGTGAATGCTGTGAACTAACGACCCTATAAATAAAACATTTATTTCATTTTTATAAATAGTGAAAATTATGTTTTTGAGTGCGGGTTAACACTTTTGAGATGAATGAGATAAATTTTGTTATCAATCTCACAACATGGAAGAAGGTGCTGCTAGCCCCTCACCCCGGCCCTCTCCCTCAGGGAGAGGGAGTAAAAAACCACACCGAGCCGTCCCCTCTCCCTGAGGGAGAGGGTTAGGGTGAGGGGAAAACAAAAATGAAATGAAAATTTCGTTACTTCGGGAAAACTCAATACTGACGGGCTTTTTTCACCTGCGACTGCGTTTGCTCCGCGGCCTCACGCACGGCAGACGACTCTGCCACCTGCGCATCACCGGTTCGCCACCAGGAGGCGTAGTCGTGGGTCATGGTCTTCGGCAGCACCTTGATGTCCAGCAGCGTCGGGCCAGGATGGGCGCGGGCCGCCTCCAGCGCCGCCAGCAGGCTTTGCTCATCGTTTACCCGCCACGCGCGGCAGCCGTAGCTTTCCGCATTTTGCGCAAAATCGACCTTCACCAGCGGCCCGTCAAGCCGCCCGCTTTCCGGGTTGCGATGGCGGTTTTCCGTGCCAAAGCTGCCCATGCCGTGCCCCATCTGCAGGTTGTTAATGCAGCCGAAGCTGGCGTTATCAAACAGCAGAACGGTGACCTTAATGCCCTCCTGAACAGCGGTTTGCAGCTCGGAGTGGAGCATCATGTAGGAGCCATCCCCCACCATGGCGTATACCGGCTGCTCGGGTCGGGCGAGCTTCGCGCCGATGGCTGCCGCAATCTCGTAGCCCATGCAGGAGTAGCCGTACTCCAGGTGATAGCTGTCCGGCGTTTTGACCTGCCAGAGGCGCTGTAAATCGCCCGGCAGCGAACCGGCCGCCCCCACCACGATGGCGTTATCTTCCACATGCTGGTTGATCAGCCCCAGCACCCGCGTCTGGGTCAGGCGGGTATTGAGCGCCTCGCCGTATTCCGCCAGCTGCGCGTCCAGGTGCCCCGCCACTTCGGGCGCGTCGTCAGGACGCCACTGGCGATCCCACAGGCGACGGCACTCGTCGCGCCAGGCGGATTTCGCCTCAGCGATCGCCTCTCCCCAGCCGCTGCGGTAATCACCAAGCGCGTGGGTCAATGCCTCGAGCCCGGTTTGAGCGTCGGCAATCAGCGCCGTGGCGTCCAGCTTCAGGGCGTCAAACTCGGCCACGTTCAGCAGCAGGAATTCCACGTCCGGATGGGAAAAGAGCGCCTTGGAGCCGGTGGTAAAGTCGGTCAGACGCGTGCCGATGCCGATCACCAGGTCAGCCTGCGGCGCGAGCTGGTTGGCCGCCATCCCCCCCGTCACCCCTACGCCACCGAGGTTAAGTGGGTGGTCACTTACCAGCGCCCCCTTTCCGGCCTGGGTTTCGGCAAACGGCAGCTGCAGCGTCTCGACAAAGTCGCGAAACGCCTCATGCGCGCCGGAATAGCGCACGCCGCCGCCGCACACCACCAGCGGGCGACGCTTGCGGGCAATCAGCGCCCGCGCCTGCGCCAGACGCTGCGGATCGGGCGGACGGCGCTCGATGTGGTGCACACGACGCGCGAAGAAGCTCAGCGGGTAATCCCACGCTTCCCCCTGCACGTCCTGCGGGAGGCAAATCGTCACCGCACCGGTATCTGCCGGGTCAGTAAGCGTTCGCATCGCGCTGAGCATCGCGCTCATGAGTTGCTCCGGGCGGTTAATGCGGTCCCAGTAGCGGGAGACCGGACGGAAGCAGTCGTTGGTGCTAATGCTGAGATCGTGATACTGCTCGATCTGCTGCAGCACCGGGTCCGGCTGGCGGCTGGCGTAGATATCGCCCGAAAGCAGCAGCAGCGGGATGCGGTTCGCCGTAGCGGTTGCCGCGGCCGTGACCATATTGGCGGCGCCCGGCCCGACGGAGGAGGTGACGGCAAAGATGCGCTGACGGCGGTGCTGTTTGGCGAATCCCGTCGCCATATGGGCAATGCCCTGCTCGTTGCAGCCCTGCATCACCTGCAGATGGCCCGGATCCTGCTCCAGCGCCTGGCCGATGCCCAGCACGTTGCCGTGCCCAAAGATCGTTGCCACACCCTCCACGAAGGGCGTTTCGTTGCCGTCAACGCTGACGTACTGTTGATTCAGGAACCGGACCAGCGCCTGGGCCATGGTCATACGTTCGGTTTGCATAAAATCTCCTGTCAGCCCAGCGTCGGCATGGAGAACGCAGCGCCTGTCTCCTGCTGCATTTCCGGCCAGCGCGCGGTGATGGTTTTCATTCGGGTGTAGAAGCGCACGCCGTCGTTGCCGTGGACGTTGAGCGCGCCGAAGATGGAACGCTTCCAGCCGCCGAAGCTGTGGAACGCCATCGGCACCGGGATCGGCACGTTGACGCCCACCATACCTGCCTGCACCTCTTCGCAGAAGCGGCGCGCGCAGCCGCCGTCGCGGGTGAAGATTGCCGAGCCATTACCATATTCATGGCGGTTAATCAGGTCCACCGCGCTGGCGTAATCTGCTACGCGCACCACAGAAAGCACCGGACCAAAAATCTCTTCTTTATAGATGGTCATCTCCGGGGTGACGTTATCGAACAGCGTCGGCCCGACGAAGTAGCCCTGCTCGTGGCCCTTCACGCTGAAGCCGCGACCGTCCACCCGAAGCGTCGCCCCCTGCGCTTCCCCGCTGTCAATGTAGCCCAGTACCTTGCTGCGGTGCGCGGAGGAGATGAGCGGCCCCATTTCGTTTTCCGGCGACTGGTCCAGGCCCGGCCCGACGCGCAGCGCAGCAATCTGTTTTTCCAGCCGGGTGCAGAGGTCATCGGCGGTGTTATCCCCCACCGCCAGCACCACCGAGAGCGCCATGCAGCGCTCGCCCGCCGCGCCGTAGGCCGCGCCCATGATGGCGTTGGTCGCCATCTCCATGTCGGCATCCGGCATTAAAATGCAGTGGTTTTTCGCACCGGCCAGCGCCTGGCAGCGCTTACCGTGGGCGGACGCGGTCTGGTAAATGTATTCCGCAATCGGCGTGGAGCCGACAAAGCTCACCGCCTGCACGCGCGGGTCGGTCAGGAGCACGTCAACGGACTCTTTATCACCCTGCACCACGTTGAAGACGCCGTCCGGCAGGCCGGCCTCTTTCAGCAGCTGCGCCAGCGCGAGCGCGAGCGAAGGGTCTTTTTCCGACGGTTTCAGCACGAAGGTATTCCCGGTCGCCAGCGCAATCGGGAACATCCACATCGGCACCATCGCCGGGAAGTTAAACGGCGTGATCCCGGCGCAGACGCCGAGCGGCTGCATCAGCGAGTGGCTGTCAACGCCGGTCCCGACGTTCGCCGAGTGTTCGCCCTTTTGCAGATGCGGAATACCGCAGGCAAACTCCACCACTTCCAGGCCGCGGGTCAGCTCGCCCACCGCGTCGGAGAAGACCTTACCGTGCTCTTCACTGATGAGGCGGGCCAGGCGATCCATGTTCTCTTCCAGCAGCGCCTTGAAGCGGAACATTACGCGCGCGCGCTTAAGCGGAGCATGACGCGCCCACGCCGGAAACGCCTGCTGCGCGGCGGCGATCGCCTGCTCCGTTTCCTGTGCCGTACTCATCACCACCTGGCGGATCTGCTCGCCGGTGGCCGGGTTGAAGATCGCCTGAACGCGCTGGCCTGAACCGGTGACACATTCGCCGTGAATAAAATTCGCTACCGTCTCCATCCTTAACCTCTCGCTGTTGATACGTGACTTGACCTGAACACTGTGTACTGAACACTATATATGAAACAAATATTCCATTTTAAGTTGAAATAAAATAAATGATGATTATTGTGATCAAGGATGGATTTTTATGTTAACAGCCAGCACCACTGACGCCGCGTGCTCTATTAAGGGTTCTCGGGCGAGGAAATGACTGAATCTTCTGTTTCATTTTTGCTGCCAGATGGATGGCCGACATTTAAAAGACGCGGTTTTGCGTTTAGAATCATATGACTGTATTTGGGGGATAACATGACAACAGCAACCAGCCTGAACGAACTGCAGCAGCAAATCCGCGATCGCTACGATAGCCTGAGCAAGAGGCTGCAGCAGGTCTCCCGCTACGTGCTGGACAACACCAACAGCGTGGCCTTTGATACGGTTGCCGTCATTGCCGAGCGCGCCGACGTGCCGCCCTCGACGCTGATCCGCTTTGCCAACGCCTTTGACTTCACCGGCTTCAACGAAATGAAACAGCTGTTTCGCATGAACCTGGTGGAGGAGACCGCCAGCTACAGCGACCGCGCCCGGCTGTTCCGCGAGATGGAGAGCGAGGCCGTGCCGGAAACGCCGCTCGATATCCTGCAGGAGTTTGCCCGCTCGAACGCGCAGGCGCTGCAGCAGCTGGCCGCCCGCGCCGAGCCGGAGATGCTGGAGCGCGCGGTACAGCTGCTGGCCGACGCCGATACCATCTACATTGCCGGACTGCGCCGCTCCTTTAGCGTCGCTGCCTATCTCACCTATGCCCTGAGCCACCTCGAGTGCCGCCCTATCCTGCTCGACGGCATGGGCGGGATGCTGCGCGAGCAAATCAGCCGCATTAAGGCGCGCGACATCGTGGTGTCGATAAGCTTCTCGCCGTACGCGGAAGAGACGGTGATGGTCAGCGAAACCGCCGCCAGCGTTGGCGCGCGGCAGATTGTGATTACGGACAGCCAGATAAGCCCGCTGGCGACGTTCAGCGATCTCTGCTTTGTGGTGAAAGAGGCGCAGGTGGACGCGTTTCGGTCTCAGTCGGCGACGCTGTGCCTGGTGCAGTCGCTGGTGGTGGCGCTGGCGTATCGGTTGGGAGAAGGGAAATAAGGAATCGGTCTTAATGCTTTCCTTAATCATAAACGGTTGGATCTATCAGGGATAAAATGTGAAAAAAATTTTATGGGTGAAATTCGGCTGGTCAGAATATTATCGGGGTGGACCGGTTAATGGTAATTTTGGTTGGCTAAATGAAAATAAAAAATACGAGCGACGGGGTCACGAGGCGTTCAACTTTGAACCTGCACCTGATGGCACTTATTATTGTTATGTTCCGCCACAAGCAAAACATTATGCCCCTTTAAACGAAGACCCGCACGGATGGACAGTTATTTGTCTTGCGAAAAATCCTCGACGCGCCGGGATCCACATTGTTGGATGGTATGAAGATGCAACGTTGCACGGAAAATGGCTTGTTCCGCCTGACAATGAGATAAAAAAAGCGGGGGATATTAACGTATCTTATAGTGACAGGTCATACTGTATTTCAGCCCAGAAAGCCTATTTTATTCCTCCCGACAAACGAAACGCTCCGTTCTCCGATCCCTCCATAAAACAAGGGAAATATTCCTTTCTCGAAGGACCTGGGGTGGAAATCAACGACAATAAGATACGCGTACTTAACTTGCTGAATCAACGGATGGAAAAAATCTCTCCCTTTGCCATCCTTAATCCAAATGATATTAACTCTCCCGACCCTGAACTTAATACAATCGATCCCTTAACGGGATTCGGTACTCCAGAACATAGGAAACGTGTCGAAAAGCGCGCCGAAGATATCGTCATTACACATTACGAGAAAAAAGGTTTTACCTGCAAACGTATGACGCATCTGCCCTGCGGCTATGATTTCTCATTCACGAAAGGTGAAGAGGAGAGACATATTGAAGTTAAAGGCACATCAAGCTCAACCCCGCAATTTTTCCTTACACGGAATGAACATTTGAAGGGAATGCAATCTAATTCAAAATGGCGTCTGGCAATGGTGACTTCTGCCCTTTCTGAATCGCCGAACTTAATTGAATATACTGCCCGCGACCTGAAACGCGTATTTGAGCTTGAACCTTATGTTTATATTGGAAGATTTCTTCCCACAGTAAAGGAATAATGAAACTATTCTTTAGACATAAAAAACCCTCTAAGAAACAGAGGGTTTTTTAGAACGTTAAAAAATTTTAACCGCGTTTATTCCCACTCAATCGTAGCCGGTGGCTTACCGCTGATGTCATACACCACGCGGGAAATGCCGTTCACTTCGTTGATAATGCGGTTAGACACGCGGCCCAGGAAGTCATACGGCAGGTGCGCCCAGTGCGCGGTCATGAAGTCGATGGTTTCCACCGCACGCAGGGAAACAACCCAGTCGTACTTACGGCCATCGCCCATCACGCCGACGGAGCGAACCGGCAGGAACACGGTGAACGCCTGGCTTACCTTGTTGTACAGATCAGCTTTGTGCAGCTCTTCGATGAAGATCGCGTCCGCGCGACGCAGCAGGTCGCAGTACTCTTTCTTCACTTCACCCAGCACGCGCACGCCCAGACCCGGACCCGGGAACGGGTGACGGTAGAGCATGTCGTACGGCAGACCCAGTTCCAGACCGATCTTACGCACTTCGTCTTTGAACAGCTCGCGCAGCGGTTCAACCAGGCCCATCTTCATCTCTTTCGGCAGGCCGCCCACGTTGTGGTGAGATTTGATGACGTGTGCTTTACCGGTGGCGGAGGCCGCAGATTCGATCACGTCAGGGTAGATGGTACCCTGCGCCAGCCACTTCACGTCGTCCAGCTTCAGCGCTTCTTCGTCGAACACTTCCACGAACACGCGACCGATGATCTTACGTTTCGCTTCCGGATCGTTCTCGCCTTTCAGCGCGTCCAGGAAGCGCTGCTCGCCTTCCACGTGAACGATGTTCAGACCGAAGTGGTCGCCGAACATGTCCATAACCTGCTGGGCTTCGTTCAGGCGCAGCAGGCCGTTGTCCACGAAGACGCAGGTCAGGTTTTTGCCGATAGCGCGGTGCAGCAGCATCGCGGTCACGGAGGAGTCCACGCCGCCGGAGAGGCCGAGGATCACTTTGTCATCGCCAACCTGCTGGCGGATACGCTCAACGGCGTCGTCGATGATTTTTGCCGGGGTCCACAGGGCTTCACACTGGCAGATGTCGCGCACGAAGCGCTCCAGCATGCGCATACCCTGACGGGTGTGGGTCACTTCCGGGTGGAACTGCACGCCGTAGAAGCGTTTTTCTTCGTTCGCCATGATGGCAAACGGGCAGCTCTCGGTGCTGGCAACGGTCACGAAGTCAGACGGGATAGCGGTGACTTTGTCGCCGTGGCTCATCCACACGTCCAGCAGCGGTTTGCCGTCTGCGGTCAGGGAGTCTTCGATACCGCGCACCAGCGCGCTGTCGTTAACCACTTCAACCTGCGCATAGCCGAACTCGCGCTCGCTGGAGCCTTCTACGTGGCCGCCCAGCTGCATTGCCATGGTCTGCATACCGTAGCAAACGCCGAATACCGGCACGCCAGCTTCGAATACGTACTGCGGCGCGCGCGGGCTGTTTTCTTCGGTGGTGCTTTCCGGGCCGCCGGACAGGATGATGCCGCTTGGATTGAATTCGCGAATCTGTGCTTCCGTGACATCCCACGCCCACAGTTCACAGTAAACGCCCAGTTCACGCACGCGACGCGCCACCAGCTGAGTGTACTGAGAACCAAAGTCCAGGATGAGAATGCGATGTTTATGAATGTTTTCCGTCATTGACGCTAATTCCGAGGCAAGTGAAACAAAAACAGAGCGCCCGGCAGAAGCCGGGCGCGGAAATTAATCAGGAGCCCAGACGGTAGTTCGGGGACTCTTTGGTGATCGTCACGTCGTGAACGTGGCTCTCCTGGATACCCGCACCGCTGATGCGTACGAATTCCGCTTTAGTACGCAGCAGGTCAATGGTACCACAGCCGGTCAGACCCATACAGGAGCGCAGGCCGCCCATCTGCTGGTGAATGATCTCTTTCAGACGGCCTTTATAGGCAACGCGACCTTCGATACCTTCCGGCACCAGTTTGTCAGCGGCGTTATCGGTCTGGAAGTAACGGTCAGAGGAACCTTTGGACATCGCGCCCAGGGAGCCCATACCGCGGTAAGATTTGTAAGAACGGCCCTGGTAGAGTTCGATTTCACCCGGGGATTCTTCGGTACCGGCCAGCATGGAGCCTACCATCACCGCCGCTGCGCCCGCAGCGATCGCTTTCGCGATGTCGCCAGAGAAGCGGATACCGCCGTCAGCAATAACCGGAATACCGGTGCCTTCCAGCGCTTCAACCGCGTCAGACACCGCGGTGATCTGCGGAACGCCCACGCCGGTCACGATGCGCGTGGTACAGATAGAGCCAGGGCCGATACCCACTTTCACCGCGCTGCAGCCAGCGTCAGCCAGCGCGCGAGCGCCTGCGCCAGTGGCTACGTTACCGCCGATGATCTGCAGGTCAGGGTATTTGGCACGGGTATCACGGATACGCTGCAGCACGCCTTCGGAGTGGCCGTGAGAGGAGTCAATCAGCAGGACGTCAACGCCCGCGGCAACCAGCGCGTCAACGCGCTCTTCGTTACCGGCACCTGCGCCAACCGCAGCGCCAACGCGTAGACGGCCATGCTCGTCTTTACAGGCGTTAGGCTTACGTTCTGCTTTCTGGAAATCTTTAACGGTGATCATGCCGCGCAGGTGGAAGTTGCTGTCAACAACCAGCGCTTTTTCAACGCGTTTTTCGTGCATTTTTGCCAGCACCACGTCGCGGGTTTCACCTTCGCGAACGGTAACCAGACGCTCTTTTGGCGTCATGTACACGCTGACAGGCTGGTTCAGGTCAGTCACGAAACGCACGTCACGACCGGTGATGATGCCCACCAGTTCGTTCTCTTCGGTCACCACCGGGTAACCGGCGAAGCCGTTACGCTCGGTCAGGGCTTTCACTTCGTGCAGGGTGGTGGTTGGCAGAACGGTCTGTGGATCGGACACGATGCCGGATTCATGTTTCTTCACGCGGCGAACTTCTTCTGCCTGACGTTCGATAGACATATTTTTGTGAATAAAGCCAATGCCACCTTCCTGTGCCAGGGCAATTGCCAGGCGCGCTTCAGTCACGGTGTCCATTGCCGCAGAGAGCATAGGAATGTTCAGGCGAATGGTTTTCGTCAACTGCGTGCTGAGATCGGCAGTATTCGGCAGAACGGTGGAATGAGCGGGAACGAGGAGGACGTCGTCAAACGTCAGTGCTTCTTTAGCGATACGTAGCATGGGCAATATCTCTGACCTGGGTGGTTAAATATTGCCGTGGCATTATACAGAGCGTAACCGATTGCATCTACACTTTTTTATAAAAAAGCTTGCGATTGCCTCTCAGCAGGTTACTATCGACTGAATAACTTGCTGATTTAGAATTTGATCCCGCTCACATGTTATCCTCTCAATCCCCCTCAATTTATACCGTCAGCCGCCTTAATCAGACGGTGCGTTTGCTGCTTGAGCAGGAAATGGGGCAGGTCTGGATCAGCGGTGAAATCTCTAACTTCACGCAGCCCTCCTCCGGCCACTGGTACTTTACGCTAAAAGACGATACCGCCCAGGTGCGCTGTGCGATGTTCCGCAACAGCAACCGCCGCGTGACGTTCCGTCCACAGCACGGCCAGCAGGTTCTGGTGCGCGCCAATATCACCCTCTATGAGCCGCGCGGTGATTATCAGATTATCGTCGAGAGCATGCAGCCTGCGGGCGAAGGTCTGCTGCAGCAGAAGTACGAACAGTTAAAGGCTAAGCTCTCGGAAGAGGGACTTTTCGACCAGCAGTTCAAAAAGCCGCTGCCCTCGCCTGCCCACTGCGTGGGGGTCATCACCTCGAAAACCGGTGCGGCACTGCACGATATTTTGCACGTTCTGAAGCGTCGCGACCCTTCCCTGCCCGTCATTATCTACCCGACCGCCGTGCAGGGTGACGATGCGCCGGGGCAGATTGTGCGCGCCATTGAGCTGGCGAACGCGCGTCAGGAGTGCGACGTCTTAATCGTCGGACGCGGCGGCGGCTCGCTGGAAGACTTGTGGAGCTTTAACGAAGAGCGCGTGGCGCGGGCAATCTTTGCCAGCCTTATCCCCGTGGTGAGCGCCGTCGGCCACGAAACGGACGTGACGATCGCCGATTTTGTCGCGGATCTCCGCGCGCCGACGCCGTCCGCGGCGGCAGAGGTGGTCAGCCGCAACCAGCTGGAGCTGCTGCGTCAGATCCAGAGCGGCCAGCAGCGTCTTGAAATGGCGATGGACTACTACCTCGCCAACCGGACCCGGTGCTTTACCCAGCTTCATCACCGTCTACAGCAGCAGCACCCGCAGCTGCGCCTGGCGCGTCAGCAGACCGTGCTGGAGCGCCTGCGCCAGCGCATGAACGTGGCGATGGACACCCAGATCAAGCGCGCGGTGTCGCGCCAGCAGCGCGTGACGCAGCGTCTGAACCAGCAGAACCCGCAGCCGAAAATTTATCGTGCGCAAACGCGGATTCAGCAGCTTGAGTACCGTCTGGCGGAAACTCTCCGCGCGCGACTGAGCGCCACCCGCGAACGCTTTGGCAATGCGGTGACCCACCTTGAAGCGGTCAGCCCTCTCTCCACGCTGGCGCGCGGCTATAGCGTGACGACGGCAACGGACGGCAAGGTGCTGAAGCAAACCAAACAGGTGAGTACCGGCGATGTGCTGACGACGCGTCTGTCGGACGGCTGGGTAGAAAGCGAAGTGAAATCAATTAAACCGGTGAAAAAGACGCGTCAGCGTAAAACCGGATAATTCTTCGCCGGTTACTTACTATACTGCTGCTATTCCCTTTTTCAATAAGGAGAGCAGCATGCCCCATCTTCATAGCGTTATTCCCCCGTATATTCTTCGTCGTATTATCGAAAGCGGTTCCGAACCGCAGCAGCGCTGTGCCCGCCAGACCTTAACCCACGTCCAGACGCTGATGGCCCATATGCCGGGCAAATCCGCCGCGCCGCACGTGAATAAAGCCGGACAGCTGGAGCGCGATATCTACGATGCGAAACAGACCCAGGAGCTTCCGGGTACGCAGGTGCGTTATGAAGGTCAGCCGTCGAACGGCGATGTGGCGGTGGACGAAGCGTACGAGTATTTGGGTATTACCCATGATTTCTTCTGGAAGGAATATCAGCGCGATTCGCTCGATAACAAAGGGCTTATTTTAACCGGCACCGTTCACTACGGTCGGGAATATCAGAACGCCTTCTGGAACGGCCAGCAGATGGTATTTGGCGACGGCGACGGGGAAATATTTAACCGTTTTACCATCGCCATAGACGTCGTGGCGCATGAGCTGAGCCACGGCGTGACCGAGACCGAAGCCGGGCTTATCTACTTTGAGCAGTCCGGCGCGCTGAACGAGTCGCTGTCGGACGTGTTTGGCTCGCTGGTGAAACAGTACCATCTGAAGCAAACCGCCGAGAAAGCAGACTGGCTGATTGGTGAAGGGCTGCTGGCAAAAGGCATCAACGGCAAAGGGCTGCGCTCGATGTCTGAACCGGGCACCGCCTACAACGATCCGCTGCTCGGCAAAGACCCGCAGCCTGCACACATGAAGGATTTCATTAAAACGCGCGAGGATAACGGCGGCGTGCATCTGAACTCCGGTATTCCCAACCGGGCATTTTATCTGGCCGCGACGGCGATTGGCGGCTACGCCTGGGAAAAAGCGGGTTATGCCTGGTACGACACGGTTTGCGATCGCAATCTGGCGCAGGATGCGGATTTTGAGGCCTTCGCAAAACTGACGGTAGCACACGGAGAAAAACGCTCCGGCGGTGACGTTGGGGCGGCCATAAAACAAGCCTGGGAACAGGTGGGAGTGCTGTAAATGCAGGTTCCGGAACTGACGGATGACGCCGTGGTTGAGCTGGCCCGGGAAGGCGGCGTCGCTTTTATTCCCAAGCTGAGCGGCCAGCGCACCATCGCGCTCTCCTCGCTCAATGAGGCCCAGCGCCAGCGTCTGGTGAGCATCCTGGAGCAGGCCTTTCCGCGCGGTCAGCCGCCGGGACAGGCCTCGTCACCCGGCAGCGGCGACCAGCGCTATTTCCGCATCCAGATTATCTGGACCGGGCAAAATCAGGCGCACTACGCCGATATCATCGTGCTGGTACCGGAGCAGGAAGCGCCCGAGTCGCTGGTCGAGCTGTGGCAGAAAGGCGAAGGCTGCGTGTGCGATTAACCTTCGGCCCGAACAAACTCCACGCGTTTTTTAGAGATAAGACCGTGGCCGTTCTGGCAGAAGTAGTCCACTGCCCCGCAGGCTTTTAAGACCTGGAGTGGCTGATGGCACTCCGGGCAGCGGGCTTCAAGCGCAATATCCTTATTACAGCTCTCGCAGTGTGCCATCCCGTTCAGGGGCTCAAGCGGTGCCTGGCAATCCGGGCAGGTAATCGTCATGGTGACTCCTTAAAAGCATTCTGGTCTGCGATCATTTTACCACGTCGCGTTCAGTGCGGGCCACGCAGCTGTTGCTGTAACGCCAGCAGCAGTTCCACTTCCGCTATCCTGCGGCGCGTCGTGCGGCTCACCTCGTGCGGATCCCGTTCAAAAAGACTGCTGGTGCCCAGAATATGCCCGGCAAGACAGTGCTCGTAGAGTGTCCCGGGAATATGCCAGCGCTGAATATCCTTACCCTCAATCAGCTCAAGCACATCCTCCGCGCCGCGCCGGTCGTGGCTGATGATGCGCCCGTCGCGCAAACAGAGCCGTAATCCTTTTTGCCCGCCCGCGGGTCCCGCGTATTTGTTCAGCCAGATATCCACCGGCACGCCGCTGATGCGGCCCTGAATATGCGCCTCGCCCTCCGCCGTGGACATGTCGCCTTTTGCGATAGCGCGGCCCAGGCGGTCTTTAGCCGTGACGACCTGCAGGGTCATATCATCACTTCCGCCCAGATAACGCACCGTTTCGCGCAGCATCGCCAGCACGTGCGTACCGATATCCAGAATCACGCCGTCCGGGTGGCGAAGCGTACGCGCGTCCGGCTCGCCGGTGGCAAAGTTAAGCGCGATGGGTTCCCCTGCGGCGTTATATCCGCTCGGCTCCTGCAAAAAGCCGTCGATTTTGACGATGTCAGAGACGCTGCCAACCAGCGACCGCTTTACCGTTTCGATGCGCGCCATCCAGTGATCGAGCGCCAGCACGCGGGAAGCAGCGTCGGGGTTTGCCAGCAGCGCGTTGAGCTTTTCGATTTGGGGAAGCGTGGCGACGATCGGTTTTTCAATCACAATCCGCGGAACGGCCGAGGCTATGGCCTGTTCCAGCACCTCGAGGTGGTGCAGCGATGCGGTGGTAATAAAGAGAGTATCAAGCGGTACGGCGAGAAGTTCCGTAAGCGAAGCGCAGCGCGTGACGCCTTCAGGCTGCCTGGTGGGGAGAACATCAAATCCAAAACAATGAACCGCGTGACCATAAAGGCGACGTAAGGCGGGCAGATACGCGGTTTCCACGACCGCACCAAGACCGACAAATCCTAACTGCATAGTTTCACCTCAGGGAATCGATGCCGGGGCATAACGCCGCCCCGGCAAGCCCGAGGTTTATGAGGCGTTAGCAGCCGGTTTAGTCTGCGCATTTTCCAGCATGCGGCGTACCGGAACAATGAGGACGATCAGTACCGCGGCACAAATCAGCAGTGCGACGGAGCAGCGCGCAAAGAGATCCGGCAGCATATCCAGCTGGTCGGCCTTCACGTGGCCGCCAATCAGACCCGCCGCCAGGTTACCCAGCGCGCTCGCACAGAACCACAGCCCCATCATCTGGCCGCGCATTCTCTCCGGCGCCAGCAGCGTCATGGTCGCCAGGCCAATCGGGCTGAGACACAGCTCGCCGAGCGTCAGCATCAGGATGCTGCCCACCAGCCAGAACGGCGACACGCCCGCCCCACCGCTGCTCAGCACGTTCTGTGCCGCCAGCATCATCAGGCCAAAGCCCGCTGCGGCACACAGGATACCGATAACAAACTTGGTGATGCTGCTCGGACGAATGTTCATGCTCGCCAGCTTCGGCCACGCCCAGCTAAACACCGGTGCCAGCAGGATGATGAACAGGGCGTTGATCGACTGGAACCACACCGCCGGGATTTCGAAATCGCCGATCATGCGGTTAGTGTAGTCGTTGGCAAACAGGTTGAACGAGGTTGGCTTCTGCTCGAACGCGGACCAGAAGAACGCCGCGGAGATCAGCAGAATAAAGCAGACCAGCAGTCTGGCGCGCTCTTTACGGTTCAGTCCTGCAAAAACAAACAGATAAATAAAGTAGAGGGCAACGGATGCCGCAATCACGTAGACCAGCACGCTGGCTACCGCGACCGGGTTAATCACAATCACACCCTGCGCAATCAGCGTCACGATCGTTGCCACGCCTGCCGCCAGCGCCAGCGCCAGCAGCCAGGCGCCCACGCCGTTACGCTTCACCACCGGGCTGTTCCAGGTGGAGTCGAGGCCGACTTCGCCGTCATAGCGTTTCATTGCCGGAACGGCAAACACGCGGAAGATAATCAGCGCCACCAGCATCCCGATACCGCCAATACCAAAGCCCCAGTGCCAGCCGTGGGTTTTGATCAGCCAGCCGGAAATCAGCGGGGCAATGAACGAGCCCATGTTGATGCCCATATAGAACAGCGAGAAACCGCCGTCACGGCGCGCGTCGCCTTTTTTATACAGGGTACCGACCATTACCGAGATACAGGTCTTAAACAGCCCGGAGCCGAGCACGATGAACATCAGGCCGATAAAGAACAGGTTATTGCCCATGATGGCCGAGAGCGCAATCGACAGGTGACCGAGCGCAATCAGGATCGAACCGTACCAGACGGCTCTCTGCTGGCCGAGCCAGTTATCCGCCAGCCAGCCGCCCGGCAGCGCGGCCAGGTACATGGTGCCGGCAAAGATACCGACAATCGCCGAGGCGTTTTCACGCGCCAGGCCCATCCCGCCGTCATAGACGGTGGCGGCCATAAACAGGATCAGTAACGGACGAATGCCGTAAAACGAGAAACGCTCCCACATCTCGGTGAAGAACAGGGAACCGAGCGGATACGGGTGGCCGAAGAACGTTCGGCTTTCTTTTTGATTAACAGAGGATTGCATAATTCTCCCGAAAGGTATGTCGTCGTGCTTGTAAACACCAGCAGGTACGCCGGCCAGTTACGTATCTGGCCGATTTTTTTACATGCGGCGAAAAGTTGGTTAACCATTTGATAACCAGGCGCTAGTTTTGTCTAGTACCGGACCCTGGACTTTAAGATGAAAATTCGACGATTGTCTACTTTCTTAGATTTAAACTTGGTTAAAAGTGAATAGTGATTGACTTCACACAGAGAAAACCGGCGGTATGAATGGGCAAAAAAAAGCCCGCGAGAGTCGCGGGCTTTCGCGCGTTCAGCAAAGCTTATTTGCTTTTCTTAATGTGCTTAATCAGACGCTTACGCTTGCGCATCTGGTTCGGCGTCAGGGTGTTGCGCTTGTTGGCGAACGGGTTTTCCCCTTCCTTGAACTGGATACGGATAGGCGTGCCCATCACGTCCAGCGATTTACGGAAGTAGTTCATCAGGTAGCGCTTGTAGGAATCCGGCAGGTCTTTCACCTGGTTGCCGTGGATCACCACGATTGGCGGGTTATAACCACCGGCGTGGGCGTATTTCAGCTTCACGCGACGGCCGCGCACCAGCGGCGGCTGATGGTCTTCCGCAGCCATATTCATGATACGGGTCAGCATGGCGGTGCTCTGACGACGGGTGGAGCTGTCGTAAGCTTCGCGCACGGATTCGAACAGGTTACCCACGCCGCTGCCGTGCAGCGCAGAGATGAAGTGTACGCGAGCAAAGTCGATAAAGCCCAGACGGAAGTCGAGGGTCTCTTTCACCTGCTCACGCACTTCATTGCTCAGGCCATCCCATTTGTTGACCACGATAACCAGTGAGCGCCCACTATTGAGGATAAAGCCGAGCAGAGAGAGGTCCTGATCGGAGATCCCTTCGCGCGCGTCGATAACCAGCAGCACGACGTTGGCATCTTCAATCGCCTGCAGGGTTTTGATAACGGAGAATTTTTCCACCACATCGGTGATTTTCCCGCGCTTACGCACCCCGGCGGTGTCGATGAGGACATACTCACGCTCATCGCGCTGCATCGGGATGTAGATACTGTCGCGGGTGGTGCCCGGCATATCGTAAACGACCACGCGCTCTTCACCCAGAATACGGTTAGTAAGTGTAGACTTACCTACGTTTGGACGACCCACGATGGCCAGCTTGATCGGCAGATCCTGCGGGTTGAAGTCGTCTTCAGGCTCTTCTTCTTCGCCCGCTTCGCCGTCTTCGAACTGCGCCCAGTATTCCGCGTCTTCGTCCACCTCTTCCGGCGGGTTCACTTCGTCAACCCACGGCAGCAGAACGGTTTCCAGCAGGCTGGTGACGCCACGGCCATGCGATGCCGCGATAGGGTAGATCTCACCCAGACCCAGTGACCAGAAATCTGCGATGGCCTGATCGGCATCGATGCCGTCGGTTTTGTTCGCCACCAGGAAGGTTGGCTTTTCGCGTGAACGCAGGTGTTTAGCGATAGCTGAGTCCGCCGGCATCAGGCCAGCGCGCGCGTCCACCATGAACAACACCACGTCCGCTTCTTCAATCGCCAGCAGCGACTGTTCCGCCATGCGGGTTTCCACGCCGTCTTCTGTGCCGTCAATACCACCGGTATCAATACAGATGAACTCGCGTCCTTCCACCTCTGCACGACCGTACTTACGGTCACGCGTCAGCCCCGGGAAATCCGCAACCAGCGCATCACGGGTGCGTGTTAAACGGTTAAAAAGAGTGGATTTTCCAACGTTAGGGCGCCCGACAAGCGCGACCACAGGTACCATGTTTGAAGCCTCATAAAATTCAAAATAACGTCGCTTTCGCGGCGTTTTTAAAAATGTCAAAACGGCTCCTGAGTGAACAGGAGCCGTTTAGTATACTACAACCGCCGGGTAATTAACGCGTGATCGCGTACAGCGTGCCGTCTTTTGCCTGAATCAGCAGTTTGCCGTCGGCCACGACCGGGTCGGTCAGGAAACCAGAGCTGTCGACTTTTTGCTGTGCAACAAAGCGGCCATTATCCGGATCGATCCAGTGCATATACCCTTCGCTGTCGCCCACAACCAGGCTACCGTTGTACAGCGCTGGCGCAGTCAGCAGACGGTGCAGCAGATCGCTTTGCGTCCACAGCGTCACGCCGCCTTCGGTGCTCAGGGCCAGCAGACGGTCGTTCTGGTCAACCATATAGATGCGGTTACCCTCAACGATGAAATCATTCACCGAGCCCAGCTCACGTTTCCACATGATCTGGCCGCTGCGCAGATCCAGCGCGGTCAGGTTGCCGTTGTAGGCCAGCGCGTAAACCACACCGTTAACGATGACCGGCGTTGTGTCCACGTCGCTCAGACGGTCAATTTCCGTTGAGCCAGTGGCCTGAGAGATACGCTGCTGCCAGATCATCTGGCCCTGCTGCATCAGTACGGCGCTTACGCGACCGTTGTCGCCGCCGACAATGGCAGCACCAAATGCGGTAGCCGGGGCAGATTCGCCACGCAGAGAGAGCGCAGGCATATCCAGGTTAACGGTCCATTTCACCAAGCCGTCCGCTTCGTTCAGCGCCTGCAGCTGGCCGTTGCTGGTATGAATCAGCACCAGGCCATCGCTCACCACCGGACGAGAGAGGGATTCCCCCGCCACGGTCGTTTGCCAGGCAATGGAACCGTCGCTGCTGTTCAGGGCATACACCTGCGCTTTTTCGCTGCCCACGTAGACGTGGCCACCGGCAACGGTCAGGCCGCCAGACAGCAGTGCAGGCTTACGGGAGAACCAGCCGTCTTTTTCCGCCAGGTTAACGGACCACACTTCTTTTCCGTCATCCGCGTTCACCGCTTTCACGGTACCTTTGCGATCGCCCGCATAGACAACGCTGTCTGCATATGCAGGATGAAGGTTGGAATAGAAATCACCAATCCCATTGCCCACGGAGACATCCCACGCGGTGGATGGGGTAAACTGGTTTTCAACCGTCGGCAGTGGGGACATTTTCACAACGTCTTCTTCGCCACTGAACAGTGAACAACCACTCAATAACGTAACAGAAAGCAGTCCTGGCAGAAGTAATTTACGCAATTGCATCGGGTCCCTCTCAGACGGACAAATTATTTATTTTCATCTGCATCATTTCGCTCAGCGCAGGTGAGGCATTGCTCTCGACGCCAGCTTGCCACGCTTTACGCGCGCCCGCTTTGTCACCTTTGCTCAGCAGTGCTTCACCGCGCAGATCGGCAACGATGGCAGCAAAACCTTCGCCTTTGATGGTATCGAGCGTTTTCAGCGCATCGTCAGCTTTTTTCTGCTGAACCTGAATACGTGCCAGGCGCAGATTGATCACCGCTTTCAGATTTTCATCACTGGCGGCAGCAAGGCCCTGAGACAGCTGAGCAACGGCTTTATCCAGTTCGTTCTTATCAACGTACTGCTGAGCCACTTCCAGCGCAGCCAGTGCACCGTAGGTGTTTTTGTTGTCAGCCGCAAATTTTTCTGCTGCCGTCAGCGTTTGCGGCTGATCGGCACGAATTGCGCTCACGGTATTTTCATAGGACAGGGACGCGCCGCGCGCGGAATCCGCCTGATGATTGTTCCAGTAACGCCAGCCTACCAGCGCACCGACACCTAAAATAACCCCAACAACCAGCGCTTTGCCGTTTTCAGCAAAGAAGCGTTTAATCGCGTCGACCTGATCGTGTTCGTTCTCGTAAATTTCCACGCAGTCCTTCTCCTTAGCCCAATAGAGTGCGCAAGTGCGCCGCAACGCCGTCCTGCGTTACTGTTGTCTGCTCACCAGAGCGCAGGTCTTTCACCACCACTTCGCCGTTGGCCACTTCGGACTCACCCAGCACCAGTGCGATACTTGCGCCCCACTTATCGGCACGAGCAAACTGTTTTTTGAAGTTGCCGCCGCCATGGTTGGTCATCAGCTTAACGCCCGGCAGCGCATCGCGCACGCGTTCGGCAAGCTGCATTGCCGCAGACTGCGTTTCCGCGCCTGAGGCCACCAGGTATATATCGACAACGGAATCTGCTTTAAATTCCGGATTAACTGCCTGAACCAGCAAAACAAGTCGCTCAAGACCCATCGCGAAGCCAACCGCAGGCGCAGCGCGACCGCCAAGTTGCTCAACCAGACCGTCGTAACGACCGCCCGCGCACACGGTGCCCTGAGAGCCGAGGCTGGTGGTCACCCACTCAAACACGGTACGGTTGTAGTAGTCCAGACCGCGCACCAGGCGCTGGTTTACGGTATAGGCGATACCCGCCGCTTCAAGCAGCTTGCACAGGCCCGCGAAGTGTTCGCGAGATTCTTCATCCAGGTAATCACCCAGCGCAGGCGCATCGTTCAGCAGTGCCTGAACATCGGCGTTTTTAGAATCCAGAACGCGCAACGGGTTGCTGTACATGCGACGTTTGCAGTCTTCGTCCAGTTTCTCTTTATGCTGTTCCAGGAACGCCACCAGCGCATCGCGGTAGTTCGCACGCGCTTCGAGAGAACCGATAGAGTTCAGCTCGAGGGAAACGTGATCGGCGATACCGAGCGCACGCCACCAGCGGGCGGTCAGCATAATCAGTTCAGCGTCGATGTCCGGGCCCTGCAGGCCAAAGACTTCCACACCCAGCTGATTAAACTGGCGATAACGCCCTTTCTGAGGACGTTCGTGGCGGAACATCGGGCCGATATACCACAGACGCTGCTCCTGATTGTACAGAAGACCATGTTCGATGCCGGCGCGTACGCAGCCCGCCGTCCCTTCCGGACGCAGGGTCAGGCTGTCGCCGTTGCGGTCCTCAAAGGTGTACATCTCTTTTTCAACCACGTCGGTCACTTCACCGATCGCGCGTTTGAATAACGGGGTCTGCTCTACAATCGGCAAACGAATTTCGCTGTAACCGTAGCTGCCGAGCACCTGCTTCAGCGTGCCTTCAATGCGCTGCCAGATGGCGGTTTCGCCAGGCAGATAATCGTTCATGCCGCGGATGGCTTGAATGTTTTTTGCCACGTTTATTCTCTTTCTATATACAAAAAAAACCCAAAGAATGGGTTCAATCATACATGGGAAGCTCACGGCTTCCCATCACGTTATTTTTCAACCTGCTGAACGTTGATACGCTGTGTCTCGTCCATCATGGCGGCTTTGGCGCGGATGCGGGCTTCAAGCTGGTCGATCATGTCGCTATTATCCAGACGATCTTTTCGAACGCCATCTTCATAGAGACCACTTTTCTTGTTACCGCCGGTCACGCCCAGGGTTGACACCAGGGCTTCACCCGGACCGTTCACCACGCAGCCGATGATGGAGACGTCCATCGGGGTGATAATGTCTTCCAGACGTTGCTCCAGGGCATTCACCGTACCGATCACATCGAACTCCTGACGTGAACAGGTTGGGCAGGCAATGAAGTTGATCCCACGCGCGCGAATACGCAGTGATTTCAGGATATCGAAGCCGACCTTGATCTCTTCGACAGGATCCGCCGCCAGCGAGACGCGCAGGGTGTCACCGATCCCTTCAGAGAGCAGCAGCCCCAGACCGATCGCGGATTTTACCGAGCCGCTACGCAGGCCGCCCGCTTCGGTGATCCCGAGGTGCAGAGGCTGATCGATCTGCTTTGCCAGCAGGCGATAAGATTCAACGGCCAGGAACACGTCGGACGCTTTTACGCTGACTTTGAACTGATCGAAGTTAAGGCGATCGAGATGATCGACGTGACGCATCGCGGATTCGAGCAGCGCCTGCGGCGTAGGCTCACCGTATTTTTCCTGCAGATCTTTTTCCAGGGAACCGGCGTTAACGCCGATACGGATAGGAATATTTTTATCGCGGGCGCAGTCCACGACCATGCGGATACGCTCTTCGTTACCGATGTTGCCCGGGTTAATACGCAGGCAATCGACGCCGTACTCGGCCACTTTCAGTGCGATGCGGTAGTCGAAGTGAATATCAGCCACCAGCGGAACGCTGACCTGCTGTTTGATCAGTTTGAACGCCTCAGCCGCATCCATGGTCGGGACGGAGACGCGAACAATATCCGCGCCGACACGTTCTAATGCTTTGATTTGATTGACCGTCGCTTCCACATCGGTGGTGCGCGTATTGGTCATCGACTGAACGGCGATAGGTGCCCCATCGCCGATTGGCACATTCCCAACGTAAATCCGTTTCGATTTTCTACGTTGAATCGGAGCCTGGTTATGCATGAAAAATCTCCCGCGTTGCCCGTCTGTTACTGTGCTGCTGATTGTTCGGCATTAACGGTAAGACGTGCAACCTGGTTAGTTCTGATAAAGCGGCTCAGGTCGACAGGTTTTCCTTGATACTGGATCTGTACCGCTGCCGGAGCGCCGATTTTAAGTTTATAAGGCGCCTGGCCCGTTAGGTTTAACGTGCCATCTTTGCGCTGCAGGCCGCTGAACAGTTTTTTACCTGTCGCGTCAGTCACTTCCAGCCAGCAGTCGGCGCTGAAGTTCATTACCAGCGCGTTAAGGTCGGCTGCGGGTGTCGCCGTACCCGCCGGGCTGGTTGGCAGAGACGCTGCGGTATTGTCTGCAGGCTGAGCAGCCGCAGGCGCGTTCGCCGCAGTATCAACATTCGCCTGAGAAGGGGCAACCACCGCGTTTTGATCCTGAGCCTGAGGCGCAGCGGTGTTAGCCGTTGCTGCCGGAGCCTGCGCAGCATTGGTCGCTGTCGCATCTGGCGCTGCGGTCTGTGGCTCGCTGGAAGTCGCTGCACCGTCGGTATTCAGCGGCACGCTCTGGGCGTTATCCGTTCCGGCCTGGTTGAGTTCGGCGGAGGATTGATCGGCCATGGTGGTGATCTCTTCCTGCTGCGCCTTGTGGTTTTGCCACCACCACGCACCGGTCAGACCGACCACCACAAACAGCACCAGCCAGGTAAAGCTCATCAGCCAGCCATCACGTTTTTTACGACGTTTCCCCAGGGAGAAGGTCTGCATCGGCGCAACTTTTGCTGCACGGACCGGCGCCTGCTTCTCCATCATTGGCAGTAATTCGTTTTCGGGGATGTGCACCAGTTTTGCGTAAGAGCGGATATAACCGCGCAAGAACGTTGAAGCCAGATCGGCGGGTGCCTTATCTTCTTCAATATCGCGAACCGTGGAAACCTTCAGGCACAAGCGTTCTGCGACGGCTTGCTGGCTGAGTCCGAGTTGTTCACGGGCGTTGCGAAGACGAACGCCAGTGGAGAGTGCTTCATGTTGGTCGTGAGTGGCTTCAGTATTCATTCGCTACAACTACTGGTACGTGAAAAAAAGGGTTCAGGCGCCGGTGAGTCACAATGCCACCCGCACCGCGAAACTTCTGGTCAGTTAACCTTGAACACAGAGTATAAGACTGTCAGCCCGGAGATGACAGTACAGCCCTGCCCGTACGGCTAAACTGTTGTTACGTCGTTACATACTGCCCGAAAGTCGGATGAAACGCACCGTAATTATTGATCAGTCTTCACGAATCTGACTGATTATTCAGTAAGGTTATGTCTCACGGCGCAGATAATGCGCCGTGAGTGCATAATAATCAAACAGCTTTAACCGCGATCGTCTCGCCCTGCATGCGTTTACGCAGGGTACGCTTGGTACGGTCAATAACATCACCAGCCAGCTGTCCACATGCGGCATCAATATCATCACCACGCGTTTTACGCACGATGGTGGTGAAACCATACTCCATCAGCACCTTGGAGAAACGGTCGATACGGCTGTTCGAGCTACGGCCATACGGGGCGCCCGGGAACGGGTTCCACGGGATCAGGTTGATTTTACATGGCGTATCTTTCAGCAGTTCAGCCAGCTGATGCGCATGTTCGGTACCGTCGTTGACGTGGTCCAGCATCACGTACTCGATGGTGACGCGACCCTGGTTGGCGTTGGATTTCTCCAGATAGCGACGTACGGCAGCGAGGAAGGTTTCGATATTGTACTTTTTGTTGATCGGCACAATTTCGTCACGAATTTCATCGTTTGGCGCGTGCAGGGAGATCGCCAGCGCGACGTCAATCATATCGCCGAGCTTGTCCAGCGCAGGCACAACGCCTGAGGTCGACAGCGTGACGCGACGCTTGGACAGACCAAAGCCGAAGTCATCCAGCATGATTTCCATCGCCGGAACGACGTTGGTCAGGTTCAGCAGCGGCTCACCCATCCCCATCATCACCACGTTGGTGATTGGGCGAGTGCCGGTCACTTTTGCCGCGCCGACGATTTTCGCGGCACGCCAGACCTGGCCGATAATTTCTGAAACACGCAGGTTACGGTTAAAGCCTTGCTGCGCGGTTGAGCAGAATTTGCACTCCAGCGCACAGCCAACCTGGGAGGAGACACACAGCGTCGCGCGGTCTTCTTCCGGAATGTAGACGGTTTCAACGCGCTGATCGCCGACCGCAATCGCCCATTTGATGGTGCCATCTGCGGAGCGCTGCTCTTCCACCACTTCCGGGGCGCGGATTTCAGCCACTTCTTTGAGCTTATTGCGCAGGACCTTGTTGATGTCAGTCATGTCATCAAAATTGTCGCTGCAGTAATGGTACATCCACTTCATGACCTGATCGGCACGAAACGGCTTTTCGCCCATCTCTTTGAAGAACTCGCGCATCTGCTGACGGTTCAGATCCAGCAGGTTGATTTTTCCATATTTATTGGGAACCGCAGGAATGGCGACTTCGGAGGTATTCACTAATTCAGACATAATATTTACCGGCCTCGTTGTTACACGTTATGGCCCATGGAGGGTTGAATAGAAACGCCCCGGAAAGCGGTCTGCTCGTCCGGGGCGTTGCATTGTACAAAGTCTGGCGCAGGGATGCCACGTCTGGACGCGGCATTTACGAAAATAATGTGTAAACGAAACCGTTAAATTAACGGGTACGTGGACACACTTCGCCTTCAGCGAAGAAGAATGCGATTTCGCGTGCAGCAGATTCAACAGAGTCAGAACCGTGGGTACCGTTCTCGGTGAAGCTGTCAGCGTAGTCAGCGCGCAGAGTACCTGCCAGCGCGTTGTCCGGGTTGGTTGCGCCCAGCAGGTCGCGGTGACGCTGTACGGCGTTTTCGCCTTCCAGTACGGATACCACGATTGGACCGGAGGTCATGAACTCCACCAGGCCGTCAAAGAATGGGCGACCTTCGTGCTCAGCGTAGAAGCCGCGCGCCTGCTCAACGGTCAGGTGCAGCATTTTGGTACCTACAATTTTGAACCCTGCAGATTCAAAGCGAGCGAAGATGCTGCCAATAACGTTTTTTGCCACCGCGTTTGGTTTGATGATGGAAAAAGTACGTTCAATAGCCATGATAACCTCTGTCAATGTTCTGTTGTTTTGCATACCTGAGTATGGTGTGGCGCGGATTATAAAGAGCTATAGCGCTATTGCCTATGGTTCTGCATAACATTTTTTTAAAATGAGACGAAGATTAGCAACAGTCCGGGTTTCGCATATCGTGTTGATGGTGAAAACAGAGCGGACACTGCTTTTCATCAGGCGTAAATGACCAGAAATGACGGTGGCACGTCAGGCAAACGGCTTCATATGCCAGTATGGCCACGTTTTTCGCCGTTCCTTCTGTTCGCGTCACTTTTATCGCCGCATGCTGGCATACCGCTTCGCAGCCGCCGCAACCGGTACAATATCCGGTTTCGACGATCAGTTCAGCGTTCTCAAACCGAATCGCGTTTTCCGTACAACTCCGCCAGCACGCGCCGCACAATACGCACGTTCCGGCGTCGAGAGCTATCTCTGCCTCACTAACCCCAGAAAACGCTCTGCGCAGTTCACTCTGACCGGGCACGACGCTACAGGTCCGGACATCCTCACGGGGAACGTGCATCAGCGCACGGCGGGCGATATTAACCTCGTTGACGGGTAAAAGTTTAAACGCCCATACCGCTTCACCGCGTCGACGAAGCACAAGATTAAGCCGGGCAATCGCCAGCAGCCAGTCAGGATACTGCTCCACGTCGATACTGATAAAACGAACATGGTGCTGTGCATGCCAGAGCAGCAGTTCATTCACATCCGGCGCACGTTCAGTAAAAGGCCCGACAAGCGTATCGCCACACAAAAAGCGTTTTCGCGGCGTGATGCCGGTGATGGCCTCAGTGGGGCAAACAAACAGGCAGTCACCGCATTCAATACAGCGGTTCTCATCAACCGAGATATCTGCGTCCGTAAAAGAAAAAGCCTGCACGGGACAAACGTCAGCGCAGGCGCAACAGGAAGCATGGCGAAAACGGCGACGGACGCACGCATGCGTCACGTCCATCGCCGGGCCAAACGTTAATCTGCCCATCAGCCAATACTGAAGAAAACGAAGCGCAGCATCAGCTCACCCGCAATCAGCAAGGCGCTGCCCAGCAGCATCGTGCCTCGCGCCGCTTTTAACCCGCCCGCAGCAAAGCACAGCATACCCACGACAGACACACACCAGCTCAGCAGATGCACGGTGCGCAGTTGTTGCAGCATCTGTAACGGCGCATGAGGGAACGTCACCACGGTGTTGTCCATAGCCGAGATGTCGGCCAGCCAGACGGGCTGCATCACCAGACGCACAAGCACCAGCAGCGTGATAATGACCACCGCCGCACGCAGAGTAGCCCGGGAACGCATCCCAACCGCCATGCAGGCTGAACCAATAATGCCCACCGAGCCGATAAACAGCACCAGCGTGTTGATATGCTGCCACGTCACCACGGACGCATGCATGTAGATCTGCGCCATGCAGAACACATCCACCAGCCCGACAAGGCCCGCCGCCGCCAGAAGCAGCTTCCAGCCTGGCTTTTTGGCGAACATCAGCAGCGTCGCGAGACCCAGCGCCGCCAGGTAAAGGCTGGCAAAGATAATCTCACGGCTCAGCCAGGAGCTGGAGACATGGCGCAGCGCGTTGAGAGCATTGAGCGGATAGCCCATGTGCAGCGCCGAGGCGAGCAATCCGAGGCTTGCGAGCACAAACGCCCCGGCAGCAGGCAGAAGCGCGCTACGCTGCGAAGCATGCGCCCCCCCGAACGCCAGCCAGAGCGTCACGCCTACCGAGCCCTGCAGGAACAGTGTAAAAATCAGCAGCGGTAACTCATGCATGGCGTTTGCCCTCTTTCTCTGCACCCTGATGCGCTTTGATCACCAGATTCGGTTTTGTGATGGAAGAATCAGGCAAGCCTTTCACGTCACTGACCACACCATACTTCGCCCGCAGTTCATCAATCGGCCCGAATTTAATCGCTTCGAGTGGACAGGTTGCCACGCAGACGGGCTGCTCCCCCTTCGCCTGGAGATCCACGCAGAAATCGCATTTTGACATTTGCCCGGTCTGCTCGTTGAGCTGTGGCGCGCCGTAAGGGCATGACCACGCACAGTAGCCGCAGCCGACGCACTTATCTGTATCAACGCGCACAATGCCGTCTCCCGGACGCTTGTGCATCGCCGTGGTCGGACAGTTTTTAGTGCAGATGGGGTCTGTACAGTGGTTACAGGAAATAGAGAGCGTGTAGGCAAACACATTGTTGCTGACGCCGCCCTGCCCGGTGGGGATGAAATTCCCGCCGTTGACTTCGTACACGCGACGGAAACGACGTCCGACCTCAAGGTTGTTTTTATCTTTGCATGCCACCTGGCAGGCTTTACACCCTGAGCAGCGTGAAGAGTCGATATAAAAGCCCAGCTGTTTGTCGCTCACCGGCGCGTAGTGTTTAAACTGACTCATGCTTTTGCCACCTCCACCAGCATGGTTTGATGTGAATTACCTTTCGCAAGCGCGGTAATACGAGCCGAACTGAGCACGTTCGCGCAGCCGCCTTTATCAATGCCCTTCTCATCCGGCTGCCACCAGGCACCTGCCTGCATGGCTACCACCCCAGGAATGATGCGCGGCGTAACCTCCGCCGGGATCTCGCAAATGCCGCGTGCGTTATGGATACGCACGGTATCTCCCTGCGCAATGCCGCGCTTCTGCGCGTCCTGAGGGTTAATCCACAGCTTTTGCTGCTGCGCCTCAATCAGCCACGGGTTGGCGTACTGGGTTGAGTTAGCGCGGTTTTTCCCTTTCCAGGTGATCAGCTGCAGCGGGAAGGTTTTTGCCAGTTCGTCTTCCGGCCCTTCGTGGGCAGGCACGTAATGCGACAGCGCCGGAATTTCCTGGTGCTGCATGTCGTATAGACGCTTCGAGAAGATCTCAATTTTCCCGGACGGCGTCGGGAACGGATGATTTTGCGGGTCGCGAATATTGTCTTCAAAGGCGACAAACGGCGCGCTTTTGAAGAGATGCTGACGCGTCTTTTGCAGCGTCGCGAAGTCCGGCAGGTTTTCCTCCGGCATCGACAGCTTTGTCTGCTCCCAGATGTGCTCAATCCACGCCTTTTCGTCACGCCCTTCGCTGAATGCCGGTTCGACACCAAGCTTAGCAGCGACCTCCCGCAGCCAGTCGTAGTCTGAACGGCGCTCAAATTCAGGCTCAATCAGCTTTTCGGACAGGATCAGATAGCTTGCAGTACCCCAGGTTTCGCCGATATTCCAGCGTTCCATAAAGCTGGTTTCCGGCAGGAGAAGATCGGCGTATCGGGCGCTCGGCGTCATAAACAGATCGCTCGCGACGATAAACTGGATTTTCGACTCGTCTTCCAGCACGCGGGTTGCCTGATGAAGATCCGGGTTCTGGTTAGCCAGATAATTGCCCGCCAGCGAGAAGAGGATGCGGATATTGCTGTCCAGCTTTTCGGCATCCTTCAGGCCGACTTCCGCCGTTACCTTAGAGGCATCGTCGGCGGCCTGCACCCAGTTCATCACCGATATTTTGGCTTTCACCGGGTTACCCGGCATCTCCGGGCCTGCGGCAAATTTACGGTTAGCACAGCCGCCGTAGCCTGCCGCCCAGCCGCCTTTCACCCCAACGTTACCCGTCAGCGTGGCCAGTATCGTCGAGCCGCGCGCGGTGCGCTCGCCGCAGTTATGGCGCTGCGGTCCCCAGCCCTGGATCAGCGCGGCGGGCTTCGTCGTGGCATAATCGCGCGCCAGCTGACGAATGGTCTGCTCAGGCACGTGGGTGATTTTCTCTGCCCACTCGGGCGTTTTCGCCACGCCATCTTTTGCGCCGCTCAGATAAGCAATCAGGGATTCATTGGCCGGAACGCCTTCCGGCATAGCGTCTTCATCAAAGCCCAGGGTATAGCGCTGAATAAAGTCGCGATCGTGCAAGTTCTCCGTGACGATCACGTACATCATGGCGTCCATCAGGGCGTTATCGGTTGTTGGCAGCAGCGGGACCCACTGGTCAGCAAGGGAGGACACCGTATCTGAATAGCGCGGATCGACAACGATGAAGCGGGTGCCGTTTTGCTTCATCTTCTGGAAGAAGTAGTTGCTGTGACCAAAAATCGTTTCCGTCGGGTTATGCCCCCAGAGGATGACCAGCTTGGTGTCCAGTAACGTGTCCAGCGAGCTGCCGCTGGCGGCGGTACCGTAGGTATAGGGCGTTGCCGCTGCGGTGTTGCCCATACTGACCGAGTGATAGCTTTCGAGATAGCCGCCGGTTAAGTTGAGGAGACGACGAACCATTTTATCGCCGGAGAACGTTCCTCCCGAAACTGCGGTGCCAACATGCACATAGCGCGAAGCAGCACCGTATTTTTGCGTAATGGTTTTTAATTGATTCGCAATAAGCGTTGTGGCTTCATCCCAGGTAATACGTTCGAATTTTCCTTCGCCACGTTTACCCACGCGTTTCATTGGATATTTAAGCCGATCGGGATGATAAACAAATTTCCGATACGCGCGTCCGCGAACGCAGGCGCGCATCACCGGCATTTGAAGATCCA
The DNA here is from genome assembly GCF_049238885.1 of Enterobacter cloacae complex sp. BZL2005. NCBI lineage: Bacteria > Pseudomonadati > Pseudomonadota > Gammaproteobacteria > Enterobacterales > Enterobacteriaceae > Enterobacter > Enterobacter cloacae complex sp. BZL2005. Next base: position 125,285 of record NZ_JBMKGI010000008.1, read on the forward strand.
GTTCATTATCCGGACGCGTAGAGATGCGTGTGACCACGCCGTCGCTGACGTGCGCCCGAATATCGCATTTCCCGCCACAGTCAAAAGTGCTGCAGGTTTGAATGACTTTTTCTTCGGGTTCGTTCACTGCCGCAGGCATTGTCGCCGCCTGCGCTTTTCCGCCTTTTACCACAAACGGCAGAGCGGCAAGCGCGGACCCGGCCTGAATAAAGTGACGCCGGGAGAGAGCGGGATTAAGACTCTCTCTCAGTTTCTTATTTTTTTTCATTGCTCGTTCCTTCAAATAAAAACGCATTCTCGTTTTTTTGCAGAACCGAACATTGATAATTATCAAGCTAACCCTTCTGGATTATTTTAATAAGCCATTTCGAAATTCACCGTCGCTATTTGGCCGGTTTCATCCATTACCATTAATTGATATTCACCCGGCAAATATAATTTCAGTGAATATTTAGATTCATGCCCCTCTAAAGGCTCGCCATTTAAAAACCACCATCGCTGCCCTTCTCCACCGCTGGTTGAGAGAGAAAGCGTTATAGTTGTCTCACCCGGAAGACGCTTGATGACGGCTCCCTCTCTGACCCCTGACAGCATAAGCGGCGCGATATTGCTGTTATCCAGAGGCGGGCAAACTGTTGATACTGCCGGGAGACGCGCCGCTCTTTTTTCCGCAGCGGGCAGCCACGGCTCCAGCGGCAGCGGCCAGACATCTAGGACTTTTTCAGTAGCATCCGGGCAATCTGCGGCCACGCGTTTGCCGGTTTTATCCAGCCAGACCGGGAAACGAATGCCGCGTATGCCCTCCTGTTCAGGGAGAAGCAGCGTGGGCGGCTCACTCCCTTCCAGCAGCCAGGTCGACAGGCGACGTCGACAGTTTTCACTGCCTTCCGGTAGCGACTGGCCGCCCGGCCAGCAGATCACGCCCCGCCCGACGCTCTCCGGACGCGGATCGCGCGGCAGGCGGGCTTCGTCTACCGTTGAACGTGACTGAAGCAGATTATTGACCTGGTTTAACAGCGGAACCGCGCTGGCAAACCCAAACTGTCCCGCCACGGGCGTGCCGTCCGGTCGTCCGGTCCAGATGCCTATCACATAACGGGCATTCAGACCGATGGCCCAGGCATCACGGTACCCGTAGCTGGTGCCGGTTTTCCACGCCAGCGGCGCAATCTGTGGCAGCGCATTGTCCGGCAGCGGCTGCGCTTCATTGGCAAGAATACGGCGAATAATCCACGCCGAGCCTGGCGATAACAGCGGGCGTTCAGTCAGCGGATCGCCCGGCTGTAACCGCAGCCTTCCCGCCTTACCGTGTCGGGCAAAGGCGCTATAGGCCGCAGTGATATCTGCCAGCCGCGCGCCCGCCCCGCCGAGGATCAGAGACAGATTCGGCTGTGCCCCCGCAGGCAGGATCAGCGGCAACCCTGCGTTGCTCAGCATCCCGGCAAATCGTTTTGGTCCGTAGGCTTCCAGCACCTGAACGGCCGGCAGGTTGAGGGAGCGGACCAGCGCTTCACTCATGCTGACCGGTCCATGGAACCCGCTGTCAAAATTCCCGGGACGATAATCACCGGTTTTTCTTGGCACATCCTGAAGCAGCGAGGCGGGATGGATCAGGCCATCATCCAGCGCCATGCCGTAGATAAAGGGTTTTAACACCGATCCCGGCGATCGGATCGCATTGACCATATCCACATGGCTAAAACGCGTGTCATCGTTGATATCCACCGACCCAACCCAACCGCGCACTTTCATATCGGTATGATCGACCACGATCATCGCCAGCGAGCTGCGGGCCGGCAGACGCGATTTCCAGTTCATCGCCAGCTCTTCCAGCTGCCGCTGCAGTCCGGCATCCAGCGTGGTGACAATTTTCGTGTCGCGACTTTTGCCGAGCATCATCCGAGCAAAGAGCGGCGCCAGCTGCGGCATCTGCCGGGGCGCCAGCCATACTGATTCTTCACGGGACTCTTTGACCTGCTTTGCGGACCAGACGCCCTGCGTCGCCATGCGGTCGAGCACTTTATTGCGCGCCGCTTCGGCCCGTTCAGGCCAGCGGTCCGGGCGTAATCGACTCGGCGCCTGCGGCAGCACCGCCAGCAGCGCCGCGTCGGAATAGCTGAGCTGCGACGGCGGCTTGCCCAGATATGTCCAGCTTGCCGCTCCCACGCCCTGCAGCGTACCGCCAAAAGGGGCGCGATTGAGATAGAGCGTCAGGATTTCGCGTTTGGAAAGATGCCACTCCAGCTGCATGGCACGCCAGAGCTGGCGAATTTTGCCGCCAAAGGTGCGCGGATGCGGGTCCAGCAGTCGCGCGACCTGCATGGTGAGCGTGCTTCCGCCAGAGATGACTTTCCCGGAACTGAGATCCTGCCAGGCGGCGCGCAGGACAGAGAGCGGGTTTACGCCGGGGTGATCCCAGAACCAGCGATCTTCGTACTGGATCAGCGCCTCAAGATAACGGGGAGAGACCTCTTCGATCGTCACCGGATAGCGCCAGATCCCGTCGCTATCGGCAAAACGCCAGAGCGGCGTGCCCTTCTCATCCACCACCACCCGGGCAGGGTTAACCTCTTTCAGCGGCAACGGCCACAGGCGATCGGCGACGAAAATCAGCCCCCCTAAAATGAGAAGCGCTCCCGCCAGCCACAGCCAGCGGGAGCGTGTCAGACGTGCCATTCGCATATTACGGAACAACAATCAGCGGGCCGCTGGCCGCACCCGTTGCCCGCCACTGCGGAACGTACATAGACTCCACCATCGGCACCGGCACCTGGTAGGTTCCCGGCGTCACGGCGCGCGCCAGATAAACCAGCGTGACCGGCTGACCTTCATTTACCGGCACGGCCGCCACAAAGCGGTCGTCGCGGAATTCCATATGCTGAATGTCCGCCTGCTGCATCTGGCTGAGCAGGTTCTGCACCTCACTGCCGCTGTCCTGCAGGCTGGCGCTGCTGCTTGCCAGGTTCTGGTTTTCCAGCTCCAGCCCCGCAGGCAGGAGATCTACCACCAGCGCGTCCGGCACGTTCTGGCTGGCTTTAACTTCCAGCCACACCAGCACCAGCTCGCCGCTCTTCAGCGAAGAGAGTGATTTTGTACTGCCGTCGGTTGCCAGGATATGACGTTCGACCTGCAACACGTTCGCGCTCGGCTGAGGAGCATAGTCAGGATAGCCGGTGCTGTCCAAACGTACCCAGAGCGGTGTCGTTCCGGTATTGGTGACCTGCAGCGCGCCAAGCTGGTCGCCGCTCACGTTTTGTACCTGCGCTTTATCGCCACCTGATGCGGAATCTGACAGGGAGGTTTTCGCCTGCCATGCGCCGGACAGAGTTTGCAGCGAACGTCCGGCCAGGAACAGCGCGTTGCTCTCCTGAGTGGACAACCAGCGCTGGCTGAAGGCCTGTTCAGAAAGAGCATTCAGCAGCGTATTTTGCGCATCCGGCAGAAGTTTGTACTCCTCCAGCAGGGAGAGCATCAGCGCGTTATCGCGAAGCTGGCTGCCGTAATCGGCCATCCAGGTTTTGCTGTCGTTGCGCGGCGTTTTGAGCGCCAGATCCAGCGCCTGCTGGCTGCGCGGGGCATCGCCCATCAGCCTGAGCGCCATGCCCAGCTGCATCAGCGGCAGGCCGGACGCCGCCTGAGCGTGACGATCCCAGATTTCACGCAGCGCGCCCAGCGGCGCTTTTTGCTGACGAGCCAGCACCAGCGCGGCATAGGCCTGAACGGCAAATTTACTGGCCTGAGTATCGTCGCTGTAGCGGATGGACATCATGCCCGGGTCCTGCAGATAGCGCAGCAACCGGCTATTGGCGTTATTCACCGCATCGGCAGGCACGCTATAGCCCTGCTCGCCCGCCCGCACCAGGAAGTCGGTCACATAAGCCGTCAGCCAGTACTCTTCCGGACCGTTTTTATCCCACAGCGCGAACCCGCCGTCTTCACGCTGCATCTGCAGCAGACGGGAAATACCGATATCAATGGCGGCACGGCGTTTATCGTCCGTATCACCTTTAATGCCAAGCGCCGTCAGCTGCGCCGCGTTGGTGTAGAGCGACGGGAACAGGCCGCTGGTGGTCTGCTCCAGGCAGCCATACGGATAGGCCTGCAGTTCGCGAATATAGCGCGCCAGGTTGAGCGGTGGTTTGCCGCTCAGCAGCAGTTGTCCCTGCAGGGTGGCAGGAGAGAAACCGTTACTGTGCTGCGCCGGTGCGGTCCAGAATTCGCCAGGGTTGAGCATGGCACCGGTATTCACCGTCTGTGCCGGGAATGCCGGACGCACGCCGATTTTCCAGCTCTTCTGCTGTGGTGCAAAGGTCTCGCCCGGAAGCTGCAGGCCGGTAACCTGTGCTGTTACCTCTCCGTCACCATACCCCTCCAGCGCACGCACCGGAATAAACAGGGTGGTCCGCGCCCCCGGAGGCAGCTGCACCGGCTGCGGCTGTCCACCTTCCAGCGACAGTTTGCCTGTCGCGGTCAGGGCAACGTTCAGCGTTTGCGGCTGGTCGGTCAGGTTGGTGAGATCCAGCGTCAGGCGTGAGGTGTCTCCACTTGCCAGGAAGCGCGGCGTGTTGAGCTCGGTAATAACCGGCGCGGCCACCACAACCTTGCTTTCGCTGCTGCCGAAATCGTCTTCTGTCCAGGCCTGCGCCATCAGACGCAGTTCGCCGTTGAAATCACCAATCGGCAGCGTAATCGTGCCTTCCCCGTTGGCATCCAGCGTAACCGGCTGTGCCTGCTGGGCAATGATGGTGACGTGGTTCACCGGCGGTTTGCCGCCGCGCTTCAGTTCATCCCCATCGCCACCGAAGCGCAGCGCGGCCAGACGGCCCTGCCCTTCAATGACCTGGCCGTATATATCGTAGATATCCGCGCCGTAACGCTTCTGGCCAAAGAAAGCCTGCCACGGATCCGGCGTGACGTAATCGGTAATGTTCAGCACGCCGCTGTCCACCGCCGAGACCAGCACGTTCACCTTCTGCGGCACGGCCCCCTCTTTCACGCTGGCTTTCACCTTCACCGAGAGCGTCTGGTTTGGACGCATTTTCTGCGGGTTATCGAGCGCAATATTCAGGCGGCGATTTTCGTCGCCCATCGGCAGATGCAGCAGGCCTACCGCGCGTTTCGGCGTGGCGGATTTGGATTTATCGCCCGGACGTACCACCAACGTACTCAGGTAGAGGTCGTGACGCTTCCAGGCCTTGTCGACCGGGATGGCGAGATCCAGTCCGTTTGCCGGTACGTCGATCTCTTTCCACCACAGCGGCCCTTCGCTGGATTCGATCATCGCATAGCCCTTGCCTGCGGCCGGCGCGGCGATGTGCAGTTGGATGGTGTCGCCCGGCTGATAGGCTGGCTTATCCAGTTTCAGCGTCACGCGGTCAGGGCGCGCGGCTCCGGTGCCGTCGCTGTTATCCTGCCAGCTGTAGCCTGCCCAGAAGCGCACGCTGCTCACCATATCATCAGGCGCTTTCACCTCCAGACGATAAGAGCCCCACTCTACCGGGAAGGTAACTTTACCCGTTTCATCGGCCTTAAGCGTCAGCTCCTGCTCGCCTTCGACCAGGTCTTTCTGATCGAACTGAGACTGCCAGCCTTCGCTCTCAGACCAGTTCCAGAAGTAGTCACGACGCTCGCGAATCAGTCGTACCTGTAATCCGGAAACGGCCTTTTTGGCTCCGCTGGCATCGGCATACACGATGTCGAAACTGGCGTTGCCGTTCTCATCAACAATCGGCTGGTTGACGGTCGTATCGGTGCGGTAGTCGTAAACGGCTTTACTGGCGAACTGAGGGCGAATACCCGGCAGCTCAGCCGCCGGCCAGATGGACTGCTCAGCACGACGCGTCACCGGACGACCGCCCGACTCCAGCAGGCTGGCCTGCAGGATCAGCTGCAGCGGAGAGTGCACGTCTTTCCACTGGCTTTCGGTAGAAACCTGCCCACGCCCCTGCTCGTCCAGCGTAAGCTGAACTTCATCCAGGCTGCGGCTCAGGTTCTCTTCGGCGATATCACCAAACTGGTAGCCCGGCAGTGCCGGAACCGCGTCACGCAGCGGACGCAGGAATAGCTGGCCCTGCAGAGAGTTACCGTTGGCCGGTGCACCATACAGGTAATAGCCGACCACGTTAAAGTCGACGTTATCCTGCGGTGAAACCGGCGTTTTTTGTCCACTCAGGTTGAGCGCCATGCGCTCTGGCATGAAGTCTTCGACGTGGAAGTCCCACAGGCGCTGCAGGTTATCGCCCGTGTTGGCGCGAATATGCCACATGCCGGTCTGCGCCCCGCTGTCCAGCGGGTAGTTGAATCGGTAGAGACCGTTTTCAGGCTGAACAACGATCGAGCGAGCCACCTGACCGTCAGGGCGCAGCACGTCAAGCTTCACGGGCTGATCGGGAAGCGGCTTACCGTCACTGTCGCGCAGCAGGCCGTTGAGGATCACCGTTTCACCCGGGCGATAGAGATCGCGTGGGCCAAACATGAAGAACTGCTTGCTGTAGCCCGGACTCCCGGCGATATCAAACTCCGCCAGGTCGAGGGCCGGCAGCTTGAGGTCAAGCAGCGTGGTCTGGCCGTCTTTACTGGCCAGAATCAGGGCAGCCTCTTTGTCGGTCTCAAGCTTTGCGTGGCCATCGCCGTCGCTTTTCGCTTCGGCAAGGGTCTGCCCTTTGTCATTCAGCAGGGTGACGGCGACGCCAGACTGCGCCGCACCGTTCTCCAGACTCTGGGTGAAGATGTCCAGGCGGTTATGATAACGGTGAGCGGACAGGCCAATATCGCTTAAGGTAAAGAGCGTTGCGGCGTTGCTGTAGTTATAGTGCCCGGCCTGGTTCATGACCGCGATGTAAACCCCAGACTGCTGGAGCGGTTTAATATCCTTCAGGGGCAACAGCAATTTTTCGCGCGTGTTGCGCGCCGGATTAAGATCGAAGCGACCGGTGTAAACCAGCTCCGCCATCTTTAGCAGGTTGTCGGACTCCCAGTTGGTGAGGGAGTTGCGGTATTCCCACTGGCTGACAAAAGAGGCCAGCGATTCCGGCTTCACGCGGTAGAAATTGACGTCAACATTGTTGACGTTGAGCGCCATCACCGGCAACCCTTCCACCACCTTGCCCGGCAGCAGCGAGCCGCGGCTGGCAAACCCGACGGTAGGCTCGACGTCCCGGGTGGTGAGGGCTTTTTCATAATCAATGCCGAACGTCGCCTTGTTCAGCGCCTGCAGGCCCCGTTCAACGGTGACGACCAGGTTGCGGTTGGGCTCCAGATGACGCAGGCGAAGCTCTTTCAGGTTAGGCGCAAGTTCCCACGCCCCGTCAACTTTGCCGCTTTTTTTGTCCACGACATGCACGGTTTTCGCGAAATCCTGCTCGGGATTCAGCGGAACCGAGAATGTCAGCACCAGCGTGGCGGCACCGTCGAGCTGAACTTCAGAAGCATCAAGCAGAGTGAGCGCTTTGCCCTGACTTTGTGCCGCCAGTTTTGCCAGCTTGTCAGCGTCTGGCTTTTCCGCCGCTTTTGGTGTGGTTGCTGTAGATGCCGCGGGAGCCGCAGCCTGAGGTTTATCGTCGCTGTTATCACAGCCGACAAGCGTAAACGTGGTAAGCAGCGCAAGAGAGAGCGCGGCTAAGCGAAACGGTTTCATCCTTTGTCCCTGGCCCATGGAGCCTGTTGGTCGTCGTCCGGATAAGTATTATCCGCAAGTTTCATTAATTCAAAAAGTCCAATTTTAGAATCTGGAAAACGCCTCGCAGAATGGCATCACGCCGCTACGCCGTGATGGAACCGCGATCACAGCGCATAACGTCACATGTTACCTTTCACGTCATTTGTTTTTAAAACAAGAGGATAGCTGGATAAGCGTCCCTGAAGGCTGCTAGTTTTATGACCATGACGCACCCCGAGTGCGCGGTTCAAAAAGAGAGAAAGCCATGAAACGAGCCGTGAACGCCCTACAAAATTTCGGAAAATCATTGTACGGACCGGTGCTTATCTTACCGATCGTCGGTCTGTTTATCGCCTTTGGTAACGTGCTGGGTAACGGTAATCTCGCCGAGTACCTGCCGTTTCTCGGTCATCCGCTGATTCAGCATCTTGGTCAGTTGATCGCAAAATCTGCCGTGTCGGTGCTGGTTAACCTGGCGCTGGTGTTTGCCGTCGGTATTCCGATTGGCCTGGCAACGCGCGATAAAGGATATGCCGCGCTGATTGGCCTGGTCACCTTTGTCGTGTTCATCAACGCCATGAACGTCACGCTGCAGCTGCAGGGCGCACTGGCGCCAGCGGCGCAGATGAAAGCGGCCGGACAGACGATGGTACTGGGCGTGCAGGTGCTGGAGATGGGGGTCTTTGCCGGGATACTGACCGGAGCGCTTTCCGGCTATCTGTACAACAAATATTCCGGCGTACAGTTTAACGGCGCGATGGCGATTTACTCCGGCCACTGTTTTGTCGCCATCGTCATGCTCCCCGTCTCCATGCTGCTCGGCGTGGTGATGAGTGAGCTTTGGCCCTTTGCCCAGCATGGCATTAGCGCCCTGGCGCTGGCCATCAAAGGCTCCGGGCCGTTTGGCGTGGCCATCTACGGTTTCCTGGAACGCATTCTGGTCCCCACCGGCCTGCACCATCTGGTTTATACGCCGTTCCTCTATACCGAGCTGGGCGGCACGCAGGAGGTATGCGGCGCAACCTATCAGGGCGCGCGCAATATCTACTTTGCCGAGATGGCCTGCCCGGACGTGAAGCAGCTCAGCAGCACCGTGGTGTGGGACGCCCGCGGCATCAGCAAAATGTTTGGCCTGCCTGCCGCGGCGCTGGCGATGTATATGACCGCCAGGCCAGAGCGTAAAGCGGCGGCGAAAGCGATTCTGATCCCGGCGGCACTGACTTCGCTGCTGGTCGGCGTGACCGAGCCTATTGAGTTCTCCTTCCTGTTTGTCGCCCCGCTGCTGTTCGTGGTGCATGCGGTGCTGACCGGCATCGGCATGATGCTGTTCTCGCTGCTGGGCGTTCACGCCATCGGCGCCAACGGGATTATCGACTTCATCCTTTACAACCTGCCGCTCGGCACGGCCAAGTCCAACTGGCCGATGTACATCCTGGTCGGGCTGATCATGTTCTCCCTCTACTTTGTGGTTTTCCGCTTCCTGATCCTGCGCTTCAACATGAAAACGCCGGGCCGCGAAGATGAGGACCAGGAGACGCGCCTCTACAGCAAGCAGGAGTACCAGGCGAAGGGCAATAACGACGGTCTGGGCGAGTCTATCGTTGTGGGGCTGGGCGGTCGGGAAAACATTGAAGTGGTGGACAACTGCTACACCCGCTTGCGCGTCACGGTAAAGGACGTCGCCATCATCGACGAGCCGCGCCTGAAGGCGACTGGCGCGAAAGGGATTATCAAACAAGGTAACAACGTTCAGGTGGTCTACGGGCTGCATGTCAAAAAAATGCGAGAAGCCGTTGAGACGTTTCTCTGAAAGGAGCTAAAGATGTTAACACCCCCATTCATTCTGTCGATTGCCGGCGGCGGCAGCACCTACACGCCGGGCATTGTGAAAAGCCTGATGGTGCGCCTGCAGGATTTCCCGCTGGCCGAAATTCGCCTGTACGATATCGACGAGGCGCGCCAGAACACCATTGCGCCGGTCGTCGAGAAGGTCATTCGCGACCACAGTCAGCGCATCACATTTACCGTCACCAGCGACCCGGAAGTGGCCTTTAGCGGCGCGCATTTTGTCTTCGCCCAGATGCGCGTCGGCCAGTACAAAATGCGTGAACAGGATGAGAAGATCCCGCTGCGTCACGGCGTGGTGGGCCAGGAAACCTGCGGCCCCGGCGGGCTGGCCTACGGCCTGCGCACGATCCTGCCGATGGTGGAGCTTATCGATCTGGTCGATCGCTACGCGCATGAGAAAGCCTGGATCGTGAACTACTCCAACCCGGCGGCGATCGTCGCGGAAGGCGTGCGCCGCCTGCGCCCGAACGCAAGGGTGCTGAACATCTGCGATATGCCGGTTGCCGCGATGCGCAATATGGGCGCCATTCTGGGCGTGGATCGTCATAAACTGGAAGTGGACTACTTCGGCCTGAACCACTTCGGCTGGTTTACCCGCGTGCTGGTGGACGGCGAAGACAAGCTCCCGGCGCTGCGTAAGCATATCGCGAAGTTTGGCCTGCTGACGGAAGATGCGGCTAAAACCGACCCGCAGCACTCGGATCCGTCGTGGGTGAAAACCTGGCGCAATATCAAGCCGATCATGGACAACTTCCCCGAGTATCTGCCGAACCCGTATCTGCAGTATTACCTGATGCCGAACCAGATTGTGGCGCATCAGAACCCGGACTATACCCGCGCCAACGAAGTGATGAACGGGCGCGAGAAAAAGCTGTTCGCCGCCGCCGAAGAATATCAGCGCACCGGAATTTTACCGGATGCCTTCCACGTGGGCGTCCACGGTGAATTTATCGTTGACGTCGCCTGTTCGCTGGCGTTCAACCTGCGAAGCCGCCATCTGGTGATGGTGGAAAACCGCGGGGCGATTACCAACCTGCCGTACGATGCGGTGGTGGAAGTTCCCGCTTATATCACCGCCGAAGGCCCGGAACCGATTCGCGTCGGCCAGGTGCCGCTGTTCCATCAGACCCTTTTGCAACAGCAGCTCGCGTCTGAACAGCTGCTGGTGGAGGCGACTATCGAAGGCAGCTATGAAAAAGCGTTGCAGGCATTTACCCTGAACCGCACCGTGCCGACCATGGAACATGCAAAAGCGATTCTGGATGAGATGATTGAAGCCAACCGCGACTACTGGCCAGCGCTGCAAAAAGCCTGGCAGGACGGCGAACCGGTGAAAAAATAGGGGCTTGCTCGCGAGTTGAACGTGGTTTGCTTGTCGGTGTCAGAAAAAACACCGACAATCCTTTTTTACGGAAAAGAATGGAGGCAACCCATGTCCACCTCATATTTTGTCGCCGCCGACTGGCTGATTGAGCACGGCGACGATCCGGAAGTTCAGATTATCGACGCGCGTATGGCCCCTCCGGGACAAGAGCATCGTGACGTGCCCGGTGAATACCGTGCCGGGCATCTGCCGGGTGCGGTATTTTTTGATATCGAAGCCCTCTCCGATCATACCTCTCCCCTGCCGCACATGCTGCCGCGCCCGGAAGCGTTTTCCGTGGCGATGCGCGAGCTGGGCGTCAGCAAAGACAAACACCTCGTTGTCTATGATGAAGGTAACCTCTTTTCCGCGCCGCGCGCGTGGTGGATGCTGAAAAACTTCGGCGTGGAAAAAGTCTCGATTCTGGCGGGCGGCCTCGCGGGCTGGAAACGTGACGAGCTGCCGCTTCAGCAGGGTGACGTCACGCTGCCGGAAGGCGAATTCGATGCGACCTTTGACGCCCACGTGGTAAAACGCCTGACCGACGTGCTGGTTGTAAGCCACGAAAAAACGGCCCAAATCGTTGATGCCCGCCCTGCGCCACGCTTCAATGCCGAGGCGGATGAACCGCGTCCGGGACTTAGGCGCGGACATATTCCCGGTGCGCTGAACGTGCCGTGGGGCGACCTGGTGTTTGAGGGCGAGCTGAAAACCACCGACGAGCTGCGCGCCATTTTTGAACGTCAGGGCGTGGATTTGCATCGTCCGATTATCGCCAGCTGCGGTTCCGGCGTAACGGCCTGCGTGGTCATTCTGGCGCTCGCCACGCTCGGCGTAAGCGACGTCACGCTCTACGACGGCGCCTGGAGCGAATGGGGCGCGCGTGACGACCTGCCGGTTGAACCCGCGAAATAATGGATAACCGCCTGGCCACGCTGTTAACGCGCGGGGCGTCATTGACCCGCGCGGAGTATCGCGTCCTCGCCCACCTCACGGAGCATCCGCTGCTGGTGGGCAACATCACGGTTCGCGAGCTGGCAAAGGCGACATTCGTTTCTACCGCCACCATCATGCGGCTGTGCCAGAAGCTGGGGTTCAGCGGCTTCAGCGAGTTTATCTGGCACTGCAAGCAGCTGCTCTCCGACACGCCGCATATTGCCGCTCAGGCGCAGTCGCGCCCTGAACTCCCGGTGTTGTTTAACCAGTTTATCGCCAACTATCAGCACACCTTTCAGTGGGTTACCCAGGACAAACGCCAGCAGTTTTCCGACCTGCTGCGCCAGAAAGAGAGCTTCTTTCTCTACGGGGCCGGGTTTTCTTATCTGTTTGCGGAGTACCTGACCAAGAAGCTACAGGTAATGGGCAAAACGGCGTTTATCTCCGGACCGGGCGACAGCCGGAACATTTTTCTCAGCAATGCCGCCCGCTATCAGGTGTTTATTGCCGTCTCGCGCAGTGGCGAAACGGAGCAGGTGCTGGATAAAGCGCGGATAGCCAAAAACGTCGGCATGACGATCGTCGCGTTTACCCGCGCCTCGGCCAACACGCTGGCGGAGATGGCCGACGTGCACTTTGCGCTCTATGACGAAGCGGTGCACTTTGCCGCCGAAGCCGCAGGGGTGACGTCGTTTGAGTCGAATCTGGTGCTGCTGATGGATTTACTGCTGCTGGAAGCAACGGGGTGATATTCACCCCGCTGTCATCAGATGATGCGGTTAGTTTTGAGATCGCGCAGGAAGCCGCCCCAGCGACGCTCATAGAACGGCGTAATGTGCTCGGTAATAAAGTGGCTAATGCCCTTCTCACCGTTTTTCACCTGGCAGATATCAATTGGTTCATCGCCCGGTAGCGTGTCGGTCGCCACGCTTCCCGCTGCCTGAACGATCTCGTCGAAATCGCCATCGGCTTCAATACCGATCAACAGCACCGGCTTTTCGTCCGCGCGCTCTTTAATGGAGCAGAGAAACGCGCGCCTGACGGGCTTGAGCGTTTTGAACAGCGTCGTCAGGGAATCAATCATCTGCGCGGGCGGCTCGGCCACTTCAGAGAGCAGCAGTGTTTCGCCCCCTTCGAGCACTTCCTGCGTGCTGAGCGGGTTGCCCTCTTCGCCAATCAGGTGGCTGATTTCACGTGGCGTAAACTCTTTCCCGGTCGGCAGCTTCGCGTTCAGGAACAGCGTCTGGCCGAGCGTCATTTCAAACAGGGTACGCACCGGCATCACCACGAACGCCTGTTCATCTTCTACCGCTTTCTGCAGCGCTTCCAGCGAGGTGAAGAACGGGATCACCGACGTGCCGTCGTCTTTCTCCCAGTGCAGCAGATCCAGCGCGCTGTCTTCTACGACCTGTTCACCTTCAGCCGCAGTGCCCGGCACCCAGACGGTGGATTCCAGCAGCGTGCGGAAAAAGGCCGGACGGTGGGCGGGCTCGGTCGCCGCCTGCTCCAGCAGGGTTTCTAATTCGTTTTTGGTATCTGACATAGTTTGGCTACTTCACACTTGCCCGGCGGCGCTACGCTTGCACGGGCCTACGGGTTTTGTAGGCCGGGTAAGCGTAGCGCCACCCGGCAAAAAAGATTACTCAGCCGTCAGCAGGTTCGCCACGGTACGCACGCCCAGACCGGTCGCGCCCGCGGACCACTGCTCAACCGCCGCTTTACGGTAGGTTGCAGAGCAGTCAATGTGCAGCCAGCCCTCGTGGTAGTTCTCAACAAAGTGAGACAGGAACCCTGCTGCGGTGCTTGCCCCCGCCGGGTACGCCGCGCTGGCGGTGTTGTTCAGCTCGGCAAAGTTGGACGGCAGCTGGCTACGGTGGAACTCGGCCAGCGGCAGGCGCCAGAACGGTTCGTTTTCCGCCGCGGCGCTCGCCAGCAGGCGTGCGGCCAGCTTGTCGTCAAAGCTGAACAGCGCGTGGTAGTCGTTACCCAGCGCGGTTTTCGCCGCACCGGTCAGAGTCGCCATGTCGATGATCAGCTCAGGCTTCTGGGCAGAGGCGTCGATCAGGCCATCGGCCAGCACCAGACGACCTTCGGCGTCAGTGTTCATCACCTCAACGTTTTTGCCGTTACGGTAGCGAATGATGTCGCCCAGCTTGAAGGCGTTGCCGCTCACCATGTTGTCCGCGCAGCACAGGTACAGCTTCACGCGCTTTTTCAGACCGCGGGTGATGGCAAAGGCCAGCGCGCCGGTGATGGTGGCCGCGCCGCCCATGTCGGACTTCATGGAGTCCATGAACGCGCTCTGCTTCAGGCTGTAGCCGCCGGTGTCGAAGGTGATGCCTTTACCTACCAGGCAGGCAAAGACCGGCGCTTCTTTATCGCCGGTTGGGTTGTAATCCAGCGCCAGCAGCACCGGTGGACGCTCGGAGCCGCGCCCCACGGTGTGGATACCCATGTAGTTCTGCTCGCGCAGGTCTTCTCCCTTGGTGATGCGGTAGGACATCTTGTCGCCCGCCACGCCGCACAGCAGGTCAACGGCGCGCTGCGCCAGCTGCTCAGGGCCTAATTCTTCCGCCGGAGCGTTAATGGTGTCGCGTACCCAGTCGATGATTTTCAGGCGGCTTTCCAGCTCTTTCTGACCGACTTCGTCGAGGTTCGCCCACTCAATTTTGCGGGTGCCTTTCGGCCCTTTATAGCCCGCCCAGAACGCCCAGCTGCGGTCGGTATCCCACCCTTCGCCTTCCAGCGAGACATGCTTAATGCCCAGACCGTCAATTTTACGTGCGGCGCGCTGGATCAGGCCCAAATCATCATTGCCCGTCAGGTGCAGGGTAATACCGTCGTTATTAATGCTGTAGGTGGCTTTCTCGCCCCAGCGCGCGTCGGCAGGCTGATTCGAGAGCGTAATCTTCATCGCTTCGGTCATTTTATTTTTCCTTATTAGCAACTAGCAAACGGGCCGCCTGAAGGCAGCCCGTTTTGTTATTTATTCTGCTTCATCTAACCAGACTAACAGAATCGCCTCCAGAATTTTTTCATTGGATGCGTTTGGATCGTCGTCGAAATCCTCTAAATCGCAGATCCACTGATGCATATCGGTGAATCGTACGGTCTTCGGATCGAGATCCGGGTTCGCGTCGTAGAGCGCTTCGCCGATTTCACGGCTGTCTGTCCACTTCAGTCCCATATTAATGCTCGCGTGCGTGGTTGATGGTGTAGCGTGGGAACTCCACGACCAGATCTTCATCGGTCACCGCAGCCTGGCAGCTTAAGCGGCTGTCCGGCTCCAGACCCCATGCTTTATCCAGCATGTCGTCTTCGTCTTCGGTGCTCTCGGCAAGAGAGTCAAAACCTTCACGCACGATGCAGTGGCAGGTGGTGCAGGCACAGGATTTTTCACAGGCGTGTTCCACTTCGATACCTGCACGCAGGGCTACATCGAGAATGGTTTCGCCGGTCTTCGCTTCCAGAACAGCGCCATCCGGACAGAGGTCCGCATGAGGCAAAATTACAATCTTTGGCATATTAAACCTCGTCCACGGACTGGCCTTTCAGCGCGACGCGGACAGATTTGTCCATGCGGCGAGCAGCAAAGTCCTGGGTTTGTTTATCAACGTTTTTAATGGCTTCTTCTATTGCGTCAGCGTCATTGCCTTCGGCCACGGCGCTTAAGCGCGCGGCAGCGTCGTCAATCACCTGGCGCTCAGCGGCGCTTAACAGCGCGGCGTCGGCAGCGAGCGCGCCGTTCAGGCTCTCCAGCACGCGTGCGGCTTCAACTTTCTGTTCAGCCAGCATACGCGCCTTCACATCCTGCTCGGCGTAGCTCATTGAGTCCTGAATCATGGAGGCGATTTCGCCATCGGTCAGGCCGTAGGACGGCTTAACCTGAATAGACGACTCGACACCGGTCGATTTTTCCATCGCCGTGACGCTCAGCAGACCGTCGGCGTCCACCTGGAAGGTGACGCGAATATGCGCCCCGCCCGCAGGCAGCGCCGGGATTCCGCGCAGCGCAAAGCGCGCCAGAGAACGGCAGTCCTGCACCAGCTCGCGTTCGCCCTGCATCACGTGGATGGACATCGCGGTCTGGCCGTCTTTAAAGGTGGTGAACTCCTGTGCGCGCGCCACCGGAATGGTGGTGTTACGCGGGATCACTTTCTCCACCAGGCCGCCCATGGTTTCTAAGCCCAGCGACAGCGGGATGACGTCCAGCAGCAGCATTTCACTGTCCGGCTTGTTGCCAACCAGAATATCGGCCTGGATCGCGGCGCCCACGGCAACCACTTTGTCCGGGTCGATGGAGGTCAGCGGCGTGCGGCCAAAGAATTCGCCCACGCGCTCGCGCACCAGCGGCACGCGGGTCGAACCGCCCACCATGACCACTTCCAGCACTTCGTTGGCCTCAACGCCGGCATCTTTCAATGCGCGACGGCAGGCCAGTAAGGTGCGTTTCACCAGCGGGGCAATCAGATCGTTAAACTGGTCGCGGGTGATGTCACCCTGCCAGCCCGCAACATTGACGGTGACGCTCTGCGCATCGCTCAGGGCAATTTTGGCGTCGATGGCCGCATCCAGCAGTTCACGCTGTACGCGCGCATCGCTGCGATCGCTGATGCCTGCCTGCTCGCGGATGTAGTCCGCCAGCAGATGGTCGAAGTCATCGCCGCCCAGCGCGGAATCCCCGCCGGTCGCCAGCACTTCAAATACCCCGCGGCTCAGGCGCAGGATAGAGATATCAAATGTCCCGCCGCCGAGATCGTAAACCGCGATCACCCCTTCCTGACCGGAATCGAGGCCGTAGGCAATCGCCGCCGCCGTCGGTTCGTTCAGCAGACGCAGCACGTGCAGGCCCGCCAGACGCGCGGCGTCTTTGGTGCCCTGACGCTGTGCATCATCAAAGTAGGCAGGAACGGTGATCACCACGCCGTCCAGATCGCCGCCGAGCGTGGCCGTAGCACGCTCCGCCAGCGCTTTGAGGATGTCAGCAGAAACACGAATCGGGTTCAGCAGACCGGCCGCGGTCGCAATCATCGGCAGGCCGTTTTCACTGGCCTGCAGCTGATACGGCAGATGCGGGTAGCGGGTCTGAATATCGGCCAGCGAGCGGCCCATCATGCGCTTGACGGAGCTGATGGTATTTGCCGGATCGCGCGCGGCGTTAGCGCGGGCGTCATAGCCGACCGCGTGACCCTGCTGCTGGTAGTGGACCACGGAAGGCAGCAGATGGCGGCCCTGCTCGTCAGCCAGCGTTTCCGCCTGGCCGCTGCGCACGGTCGCCACGAGGGAATTGGTGGTGCCCAGATCGATACCCACCGCCAGACGACGCTGGTGCGGTGCGGCACTTAAGCCAGGCTCACTAATTTGTAATAAGGCCATAATTGCTTCCGAAATTAAAAATCGAGCAGCTTTTCTTCGAGTTGTTCAGCACTGCTTCGCAGTTTATCGAGAAAACGGAGTTTGCGCACAGTGTCTGCCGCCACGTCCCAGGTCTCGTTGTTCAGTTGCTCCACCATCTGCTGATGGCGGGTATCGAACATGCCCTTCACGCGCGTGATGAAGCTTTCCAGACGCGCTTCGTCTTTGGCCTGTTCAATCTCATCCAGCTCTTCGCGCAGCTCCAGCTGCTCCATCAGAAACGCCGTGTCGCGCACGGTGTGCTGTTCGCTCGCCAGATCGAAACCGTGGAGCGAGAGCAGATACTCAGCGCGCGCCAGCGGATGGCGCAGCGTCTGCCAGGCCTGGTTGATGGTCGCGGATTGCGACACCGCAGCCAGCTGCTCTGCCTGAGTACCGCTCGCGAATTTGTCCGGATGGTACTGACGCTGCAGATCCTGAAAACGGATCGTCAGCGCCTGGAGATCGATCGGGTATTGAGCGGGTAGTCCGAAGAGAGTGAAGTAATCCATAACAATCTCAGGGGTAGCCTGTTAGAACAAACCCCACGCGTAGCGGGTAACGCCACGGTGGGGTTTCGGATGACGCGCGGTTAAACGTGGAAGCTTTCGCCGCAACCACACTCGTCTTTGACGTTCGGGTTCGTAAATTTGAACCCTTCGTTCAGGCCTTCTTTGACGAAGTCCAGCTGAGTGCCGTTGAGGAATTGCAGGCTTTTGCCATCGACCACCACCTTCACGCCCTTGTCTTCAAACACGATGTCATCAGACGCCGGCTCGTCAACAAACTCCAGTACGTAAGCCATACCAGAACAGCCGGAGGTACGTACGCCCAGTCGCAGGCCAAAGCCTTTACCACGGTTCGCCAGAAAAGAGCTTACTCGCGCGGCAGCGCTGTCGCTAAGGGTAATCGACATACTCAAACCTCAATTATTTTGCTTCACGTTTGCTTTTGTAATCCGCAATGGCGGCTTTGATCGCGTCTTCTGCCAGAATTGAGCAGTGAATTTTCACCGGTGGCAGTTCGAGTTCTTCAGCAATATCCGTGTTCTTGATTGCCTGTGCTTCGTCCAGAGACTTGCCCTTCACCCATTCGGTGACGAGGGAGCTGGACGCGATAGCAGAACCGCAGCCGTAGGTCTTGAAGCGCGCGTCTTCAATGATACCTTCATTGTTGACTTTAATCTGCAACTTCATCACGTCGCCACACGCTGGCGCACCGACCATGCCGCTACCAACAGATTCGTCGCTGTTGTCAAAAGAGCCAACGTTGCGTGGGTTTTCGTAATGATCGATGACTTTTTCGCTGTATGCCATGATTGAATTCTCCTTATGTACCGATTAGTGATGTGACCATTCAATGCTGTTCAGATCCACGCCCTGCTTGAACATTTCCCACAGTGGAGAAAGGTCGCGCAGACGGCCAATGGAGTTGCGAACCAGCTTGATGGTGTAGTCAATCTCTTCTTCGGTAGTGAAACGACCTAAAGAGAAACGGATAGAGCTGTGTGCCAGCTCGTCAGTCATACCCAGCGCGCGCAGCACGTAGGATGGCTCAAGGCTTGCAGACGTACAGGCAGAACCGGAAGAAACCGCCAGGTCTTTCAGCGCCATGATCAACGACTCGCCTTCAACATAGTTGAAGCTGACGTTGAGGATGTTCGGTGCGCCCTGCTCGAGATCGCCGTTCAGATACACTTCTTCCATATCTTTCACGCCGTCCCACAGACGGTTACGCAGCGTGCGCAGGCGTGCCATCTCGGTTTCCATCTCTTCTTTTGCAATGCGGTAGGCTTCGCCCATGCCCACGATCTGGTGAACAGGCAGCGTACCGGAACGCATGCCGCGCTCGTGACCACCGCCGTGCATCTGTGCTTCGATGCGGATACGCGGTTTACGACGAACGTACAGCGCGCCGATGCCTTTCGGGCCATAGATTTTGTGGCCGGAGAAGGACATCAGGTCAACTTTCAGCTGGCTCAGGTCGATAGGCAGTTTGCCCACGCTCTGGGTCGCGTCCACGTGGTAGATGATACCGCGCGCGCGGCACATTTCGCCGATGGTCGCGATGTCTTGTACCACGCCGATTTCGTTGTTGACGTGCATGATGGAGACCAGAATGGTGTCATCACGCATGGCCGCTTCGAGCTCTTTCAGATCGATAATGCCGTTGCTCTGTGGCGCCAGGTAGGTGACTTCGTACCCTTCACGCTCCAGCTGGCGGCAGGTGTCCAGCACGGCTTTGTGTTCGGTTTTGCTGGTGATGATGTGCTTGCCTTTTTTCTGATAAAAGTTGGCTGCACCTTTAATCGCCAGGTTGTCGGATTCGGTCGCACCGGAGGTGAAAACAATCTCACGCGGGTCGGCACCCACCAGGTCAGCAATCTGATTACGGGCGATATCAACCGCCTCTTCAGCATGCCAGCCAAAACGGTGTGAACGGGAAGCTGGGTTACCAAAGTTTCCGTCCAGGGTCAGACACTGCATCATTTTCTCGGCAACACGCGGGTCCACCGGCGTGGTTGCGGAGTAATCGAGATAAATCGGTAATTTCATTGCTCTTTAAACTCCGTACATCGCTTCAATGCAAGGAATCAGGCAACCGGCTGGATGTACGACCGAGTACACGGGGCGAGTCTACGCCCCGGCCTGATTCTGAAATACTTATCGTTTTATTACGCGCGTAATTTGACGTCGATAGCGTCCTGCGCGCGGGTGCTGCGTTGGGAATCATGGCTGTGCTGACGCCCCGAAACATCCAGAACTTCCTGGTTATTCACCAGCTCACCGAGGGTGATGTTGTTCAGGAAGCCGGTCAGACGGTCGCTCAGATCGCGCCACAGCGCGTGGGTCAGGCATTTATCGCCGCCCTGGCAGCCGCCTTTACCCTGGCAACGGGTCGCGTCAACGGATTCGTCAACGGCGCTGATCACTTCGCCAACTGCAATACTGCCCGCGTCTTTACCCAGCAGATAACCGCCGCCTGGGCCACGAACGCTGGAAACCAGTCCATTTTTACGCAGTCTGGAGAACAGCTGTTCCAGATAAGAGAGGGAGATCCCCTGTCGTTCAGAAATATCAGCCAACGGAACCGGGCCCGCTTCGGAGTTGAGCGCAACGTCCAGCATCGCGGTCACGGCATAACGCCCTTTAGATGTCAGTCTCATGTCTTACTTAACCTCAAACTCGCCCCTGCCCGGGGTTTTTTATTGTAAAATGGGGTATTGCATAGCAGGGCCAAGTCTGACATTCCTGACTAAAATGGTCAACTATTTACTTGACTGTTTTAGTCAGGTATTTAACCTTCTGTGCCGTTTTTTGTCGGGTGGCGCTTCGCGTACCCGACCTGCGGTTTTGTAGGCCGGATAAGCGAAGCGCCACCCGGCGAACAGACGACACTACTCTTTATTTTTCTGCTCAATCGACGCCAGGATCCCGCGCAGGATGTTCAGCTCCTGGCTTTCCGGACGCGCGCGGGTGAACAGACGGCGCAGCTTGTTCATCACCTGACCCGGGTGGCCTTCGCGGATAAAGCCGGTCGAGAGCAGCGTCTGCTCCAGGTGACCGTAGAAACGCTCAAGGTCGTCCACCAGCGGGTAAGCCGTCTCTTCTTTAGGCTCAACCTCTTTTTCCTGCGTTGCCAGCCACGCCATACGCACTTCATAGGCGATAACCTGCACCGCCATCGCCAGGTTCAGCGAGCTGTACTCCGGGTTTGCCGCAATCGCCACGTGATAATGACACTTCTGCAACTCGTCGTTGGTCAGGCCAACGCGCTCGCGGCCGAACACCAGCGCAACCGGTGCTTGTTCAGCCTCAGAGACACTTTTCAGGCCGCATTCACGCGGATCGAGCATTGGCCACGGCAGCGTGCGCGAACGCGCGCTGGTACCGACAACGAGGCTGCAGCCGGCCAGCGCTTCGTCAAGGGTATCGACGATCTGGGCGTTGCCGATCACGTCGCTGGCTCCGGCCGCCAGGGCGATGGCCTGCGAGTCTGGCTTCACCAGCGGGTTAACCAGCCACAGGTTCGTTAAGCCCATGGTTTTCATAGCGCGGGCAACGGAGCCCATGTTGCCGGTGTGCGATGTTTCGACCAGCACGATTCGAATGTTTTGCAGCATAATTTTTAATGTCTGGATTCAGTGTCTGAAGAATATTCGGGCATATTATCATAAACGGGAGACATAATCCGATCCCGCTGCTATACTCTGCGCCGATTTTCCTGTTCTTTAACATCCAGTGAGAGAGACCGATGCATCCGATGCTGACCATCGCCGTGCGCGCAGCGCGCAAGGCGGGTAATGTAATTGCCAAACACTACGAAACGCCAGACTCCGTAGAAACCAGCCAGAAAGGCAGCAATGATTTCGTGACGAACGTCGATAAAGCCGCAGAAGCGATTATTATCGAAACGATCCGCAAATCTTACCCACAGCACACCATCATCACCGAAGAAAGCGGTGAACATGAAGGTACCGATCAGGATGTTCAATGGGTTATCGATCCACTGGATGGCACCACCAACTTCGTCAAACGCCTGCCACACTTCTCTGTGTCTATCGCCGTACGCATTAAAGGCCGTACTGAAGTCGCCGTTGTGTACGATCCAATGCGTAACGAACTGTTCACCGCGACCCGCGGTCAGGGCGCACAGCTGAACGGCTACCGTCTGCGCTGCAGCAACGCACGCGATCTGGACGGCACCATCCTGGCGACCGGCTTCCCGTTCAAGGCGAAACAGCACGCGACCACCTATATGAATATCCTCGGCAAACTGTTCACCGAATGCGCGGACTTCCGTCGCACCGGTTCTGCTGCGCTGGATCTGGCCTACGTTGCCACCGGCCGCGTTGACGGTTACTTCGAACTCTCACTGAAGCCATGGGATTTTGCAGCGGGCGAGCTGATCGCGCGTGAAGCAGGCGCCATTGTGTGTGACTTCACCGGCGGCCATAACTATATGTCTACCGGCAACATTGTTGCGGGTAACCCACGCGTTGTTAAAGCCATGCTGGCCAACATGCGTGATGAACTGAGCGATGCGCTGAAGCGTTAATCCAGTTTGTTAAGCCCGGTGGCGCTACGCTTACCGGGCCTACAAAACCCCTCAGTACGCTAGAAAGGCCGCAATCCCCTTCCCACCGGCACCGCGCTCATCCACATCGTCACCGCCGCCACCAGCAGAATCACTCCCCCCGCCAGCGCAAGCGTTGTCCACCCTATCTGTCGCCACAGCACCGGCGTTTTACTGCCGCTGAGTTTGACCGCCAGCTGACGGAAGCTGTGAACCAGCAGCGCTAAAGACGAAATGGTGAGAGAGGTTCCTGCCGCCATCGCCAGCGCCGACAGCATTCCCCAGCCAAAGACACCTATTATCTTACTGAACAGCAGCACCATAATGGCACCCGAGCACGGGCGCATCCCCATCGAGAGAATAATCATCAGCCGGGCGCGCCAGTCGTCGCCGTTCTGTAATTGTTCCTGCGTGGGCAGATGCTGATGACCGCAGCCGCAGTGTTCATCATGAACGTGGTGCAGCGTAAAGGATTTGAACGTGGGCTTTTTCAGCAGCGCGCGCAGTTTTTTCAGCGCCCGCCAGCAGAGGATCAGCCCCAGCACGCCCACCAGCGCATAGCTGCCCTTCTCCAGCCAGAAGCTGCTCATGTGCAGCTGGCGCGCCGGAAGCTGTAATAGCGAAAGCACAACAACAACCAGCGCAATCGCCACGCTGCCCTGAAGCAGCGAAGAGGCCAGCGTCAGGCCGATGCTCGATTTCAGCTTAGACGGATGGGTGGCAAGCCAGGTGGTGATGACGACTTTGCCGTGCCCCGGCCCCAGCGCGTGCAGAACGCCATAGACAAAACTGAACGCCAGCAGGGAGCCGCCCGCTTTGGCCGGGTTCTCGGCCACCGCCTTCAGCAGTCTGCTCATCTGCTGGTTGACCTCACGCTGCCAGATAATGCTTTTCATCATCACCTGCGGCCAGGCCTGCCACAGCCACAGCGCCCCGCAAACCGCGAACAGCAAAAAGAGCGCCAGCGGCCAGAGGTGAAGCCAGCGACGCGGCTTGCGGATGGGAGAGGAGATCACTGACATTGTAACGTCACCTCCTGCGCGAACTGTTTACCCAGCTCCATGTCCTCAGGTGGGGCATCTTCTTTATCCAGCGAGATCGCAAAGTTCAGCGTCTCTTCGCTGGGTTTCGGGGTGTGCACGCCAATTTTGCAGCTTTTTTGCAGCGCGTCCGGCAGCCGTACGTCGCTGTCTTTGTCATAGCGCATGTCGACATAGTAGGTTGGGTCAAAAGTGGAAAAGCGGTACGTTTGCCCGGCCAGCGGCTGAGGATGCGCCAGCGGAAGCACGAACGTCAGCACCGCCTGATGCCCGTCACGCGTCATCCCGTATTCCGTTGGACGGTTCTGAAATTTGACCTTTTGGCCGTTATGCCAGAATTCGGTGAAGTAGTGCTGGCCGAGCACGTTGGCCATTACTTCCGCCGCCAGTTTTTTCCAGATGTCGTCGCCGGGCTTCGCGTTTCCCGCATCATAGAGCAGGTCAGCCGAAGTGATTTCATCCATCGTCCAGCGCATTTTCAGGCCGCTCAGCTGCGTGCCGTCGGTGACCAGCTCGGTCTGGAGACCAATAAAACTGTGAGGGTGGGCGCTGGCGGTGAAGGTGATAACCGCCAAAAATAACGCCATCGCACTTTGTTTAACTGTTTGCATCAATTCCTCACGTCAAAAATTCTGTGATGTTCCCCTGCAATCCTGAGTGAAAGGCCTGCCGGCGCGCTTTTCAGCGCTCATCCTTTAGCTATTCTTATCAAACATTCACACTGGATACCCGACAGATGATGACGACGCTTGAAATTCCATCTGTGCTTTCCAGTTCGCAGCGCCGCTGCCAGGTGCTTTTGATGCTTTACCTGCCCGATGCTGCCGTCACCGCACAGAGCATAATCGCTGCCAACGGCGTGGACGACGCGATGGCACGGCAAGATATAGCCGAGACGCGCGATGAAATCCAGCGCTATCACCGGCTGGATATCGTCACGCACCACGACGGCTGCTACCGGATTGAAGGCACAGCCCTGAATCAGCGTTTATGCCTGCTGCACTGGCTGCGCCGGGCGCTGCGGCTCTGCCCGCAGTTTGTCTCGCACCAGTTTACCCCCGCATTAAAAACCGCGCTTAAACAACTCGGCATCGCGCGCCCGCTTTACGACGATGCGAACCTGCGGGCGCTGATCGGCTTCTGCTCACGCAAGCTGCAGCGCCAGTTTGAATGCCGCGATGTGCAGTTTTTACAGCTCTATCTGCAATATTGTCTTATTCAGCACCAGCTCGGGAATACGCCGCAGTTTTCGCATGCCCAGCGCAGCTGGACCCAGTCGCGGGGAGAGTATTTTACGGCGCAGGAGATTGTCCGCCACTGGAAGCGGCGCGTGCCACAGGGCGCGCACGTGGATGAACAGCTGTTTCTGGCGCTGCTGTTTATGATGCTCCGCACGCCCGATCCGGTGCTCGATAAGCACCAGCAGGATCAGCGTCTACGCCGGGCCATCGTGCGCATGGTGGCCCGTTTTCGCTCGCAGACCGGAATGAACTTCAGCGATGAGCAGGGGCTGACCGATCAGCTGTATATCCATCTGGCTCAGGCGCTGGACCGTTCGCTGTTTGAGATCGGCATCGACAACAGCCTGCCGGAGGAGATCCATCGCCTTTATCCCCGGCTGTTACGTACCACGAAAGAGGCGCTGTTTGAGCTGGAGGCGGAATTCGGGCTGCGTTTTTCCGACGAAGAGATGAGCCTGGTGGCGGTAATTTTCGGTGCCTGGCTGATGCAGGAGACCGATCTGCATGAAAAACAGGTGATCCTGCTGACGGGAGACGATAAAGCCAGTGAGGAACAGATCGAACAGCAGCTTCGCGAGCTGACGCTGCTGCCGCTCAACATTCGCTACCTGACGCTGCAGGCTTTTCAGAAAGAGGGAGCGCCGCGCGAAGCCGCGCTGGTTATCACCCCCTACCCGACGGCCCTGCCGCTGTTCTCGCCGCCGCTGATCCATGCCGTTGAGACACTGAACGCGCAGCAGCAAGAACATATTCGCGCCATGCTGGAATCATAGCGACGCGCGGGCGGCCACTTTAGGTCGAACAACAATGGCGGGCAAGGCGACGAGCGCCATCACCCAGAAGACGCCGTGCCCCAGATGCTGATAGAGGAACCCCGTAAAGACCGTCATGATCGCGATACTGCCCCCCATTGCCACTGCCGAATAGACGGCCTGCAGGCGAATCACGTCCCCGCCCTCGCGCGCAGCGATATAGCGCATGGCCGCCAGATGGCACACGGTAAAGGTGCCGCAGTGAAGAATTTGCGCCACAATCAGCCACGGCAGATCGGTCGTCCAGCCCATAATCCCCCAGCGCGCCACGCCGCACACGGCGGAAAGCAGCAGCAGGTCACGCGCGCCAAAGCGACGGAACAGTTTTTTGCTCAGGGCAAAGATAATGACTTCGGCCACCACGCCCAGCGACCACAGATAGCCCACGGCGGAAGCGGAATATCCTGCCCCCTGCCAGTAGATGGCGCTGAAACCATAGTACGCCGCATGTGCCCCCTGAAGGAGGCACACGCACGCCAGAAAACGCCAGCTCTGTGCGACCAGGCTCTGCCATGCGGGCCAGCCCGCGCTCTCCTGATGGCGACTTTCCCCCTGCGGCATCACCGACGGTCGCAGAAGCATGCCCAGCAGCATCGAGGCAATACCGATACTCAGCAGGGCAAGAATGGCGCGGTAATCGTAGAGGCTGACCAGTTTCCCCACCAGCGCCGAGCCAATCACAAAGGCGATAGAACCCCACAGGCGCACGCGACCGTAGTCCATGGTGATCTGCTTTTGCCAGGTGTTCGCCAGGGCATCCGTCAGCGGCACCAGCGGTGAGAAGAACAGGTTAAAGCCAACCATCACCACCATCAGCCAGGCAAACTGATGGCTGACCCAGAAGCAGGCCACAAAGACCAGGGTCAGCAGAGCCAGAATGCGTACGGCCTTGATCAGTAAGGAGGGATCGCTGACGCGCGGGGCGATCAGCAGGCTGCCGAGGAAACGTGCCACCAGCCCGGCCCCCAGCAGGACACCGATGGTCTCAGGCGTCAGGCCGATACCCTTAAGCCAGACGCTCCAGAAAGGCAGAAAAATGCCGTAGCTAAAGAAATAGGTGAAATAACTGAGCGCCAGCCAGCGCGTGGAATGCAAGACCATGAATCCCTCCCGAAATCGAGGCCATAGTCTGGCGAGAATATAAAAATTAAGCAAGTAGATAGCCTGCTATAAATTAACGAAAAATTAACATCTTGTGCAGTCGTCTGGCTTATGGCAGGGAATGAAAATGTGTATTACGTTTAAATTACTCCACTTGCAGAGGTATTTCTGCCATGAACTCACTACGTTATCTCGATTTTGGTCAGTCGCGTCATCTGCTGCTGCTCATTGGCCGCATCGCGCTTGTCGTGCTGTTTATTATCTTTGGTTACCCGAAACTGACGGGGTTTAGCGGTACCGTACAGTATATGACCTCGCTGGGTACGCCGATGCCCATGCTGGCGGCCATTATTGCGGTGGTGATGGAAGTGCCTGCTGCGATCCTGATCGTACTGGGCTTTTTCACCCGCCCTCTCGCGGTACTGTTTGTGTTCTACACCCTCGGAACGGCGGTGATTGGGCATCACTACTGGGATATGACCGGTGATGCAGTCGTACCGAATATGATTAATTTCTACAAGAACGTCAGTATTGCTGGCGCCTTTATTTTGCTGGCGATTGTCGGACCTGGCGCCATCTCCCTGGACCGGCGTTAAGCCATAAAAAAAGGCCGCATGCGCGGCCTTTTTTATTTCTGCAAAGCAGAGGAATTATGCGTATACCGGGAAGCGTGCGCAGATATCCAGAACTTTACCTTTGACGCGCTCGATAACCGCTTCGTCATTGATGTTGTCCAGAACGTCACACATCCAGCCAGCCAGCTCTTTCACTTCCGCTTCTTTGAAGCCGCGGCGAGTCACGGCCGGAGAACCGATACGGATACCGGAGGTCACGAACGGGCTCTTCGGATCGTTTGGCACGCTGTTTTTGTTCACGGTGATGTTGGCGCGGCCCAGGGCAGCGTCAGCTTCTTTACCGGTCAGGTTCTTATCAACCAGATCCAGCAGGAACAGGTGGTTTTCAGTCCCGCCGGATACCACTTTGTAGCCACGGTTCAGGAACACTTCCACCATCGCTTTGGCGTTCTTAGCAACCTGCTGCTGGTAAACCTTGAACTCTGGCTCCATCGCTTCTTTCAGCGCGACCGCTTTTGCAGCGATAACGTGCATCAGCGGGCCGCCCTGCGCGCTTGGGAACACCGCGGAGTTCAGTTTTTTGTACAGCTCTTCGTCACCGCCTTTCGCCAGGATCAGGCCACCGCGTGGACCCGCCAGAGTTTTGTGGGTGGTGGTGGTCACAACGTGCGCATGCGGAACCGGGTTCGGGTAAACGCCTGCGGCAATCAGGCCCGCTACGTGCGCCATGTCAACGAACAGGTAAGCACCGATGCTGTCTGCGATTTCGCGCATTTTTGCCCAGTCAACGATACCGGAGTAAGCAGAGAAGCCACCGATGATCATCTTCGGTTTGTGCTCTTTAGCCTGCTTCGCCATGTCTTCGTAGTCAATTTTACCGGACTCATCAATACCGTAAGGGATGATGTTGTACAGTTTGCCGGAGAAGTTAACCGGGGAGCCGTGAGTCAGGTGGCCGCCCTGCGCCAGGTTCATACCCAGAACGGTATCGCCCGGCTGCAGCAGCGCGGTGTAGACCGCGAAGTTAGCCTGAGAGCCAGAGTGCGGCTGGACGTTTGCATAGTCAGCGCCAAAAAGTTCTTTCGCACGATCGATAGCCAGCTGCTCAACGATATCAACGTACTCGCAACCGCCGTAATAGCGTTTGCCCGGGTAACCTTCAGCGTATTTGTTGGTCAGCTGAGACCCCTGCGCCTGCATCACGCGCGGGCTGGTGTAGTTTTCGGAGGCGATCAGTTCGATGTGCTCTTCCTGACGTACTTTTTCCTGCTCCATAGCCTGCCACAGTTCGGCATCATAATCGGCAATGTTCATTTCACGCTTTAACATCCGCATCTCCTGACTCAGCTAACAAGTAAATTTTGGCCTGAAAAGGCAGTCCTGTTGGACGACGGGCAACAGTATAACTGATTAGTTCTGTGATAACAGGTCTTGACAAACGATTTTACGCAAACGTTTTCCTACCCGCCACGCAAGGGTTTGAGGAATAAAGCGCTCGCCCTTTCCAGCGGATTTCTTTTCAGGTTTGTGATGCATATTTTTCATCTTGCAAAGAACCATTTACAACGCAGGGGTATTTTTTATAAGATGCATTTAAAATACATCATTTAAATAACATCAGAAGGACGCGCTCATGCTCGACGCTCAAACCATCGCTACCGTAAAAGCCACTATTCCCCTGCTGGTGGAAACCGGCCCTAAACTCACCGCCCATTTCTACGATCGCATGTTCACGCACAACCCGGAGCTCAAAGAGATTTTCAACATGAGCAACCAGCGTAACGGCGATCAGCGTGAAGCGCTGTTCAACGCCATCGCGGCTTACGCCAGCAATATTGAAAACCTGGCTGCGCTGCTGCCCGCGGTGGAAAAAATCGCGCAGAAACATACCAGCTTCCAGATCCAACCCGAGCAGTACAACATCGTCGGTACTCACCTGCTGGCGACGCTGGACGAAATGTTCAGCCCAGGGCAGGAGGTGCTGGACGCGTGGGGTAAAGCCTACGGGGTGCTGGCAAACGTGTTTATCAACCGTGAAGCACAGATTTACAGCGAAAACGCCAGCAAGAACGGCGGCTGGGAAGGCACCCGCGCGTT
The DNA here is from genome assembly GCF_049238885.1 of Enterobacter cloacae complex sp. BZL2005. Lineage (NCBI taxonomy): Bacteria > Pseudomonadati > Pseudomonadota > Gammaproteobacteria > Enterobacterales > Enterobacteriaceae > Enterobacter > Enterobacter cloacae complex sp. BZL2005. The sequence continues at coordinate 154,425 of NZ_JBMKGI010000008.1, forward strand.
CCGCATCGTTGAGAAAACCCCGCGCAGCGCGTTAATCACCAGCTTCGAGTTTGAGCCGGTGGACGGTCAACCGGTGGCCGATTACCAGCCAGGGCAGTATCTGGGGGTGTGGCTGAAGCCTGAAGGTTTCCCGCATCAGGAGATCCGTCAGTATTCTCTTACCCGCAAGCCAAACGGTAAAGGCTACCGCATTGCGGTGAAGCATGAGGACGGCGGTCAGGTTTCCAGCTGGCTGCATAACGAAGCGAACGTAGGCGACGTGGTCCATCTGGCCGCGCCGGCGGGCGACTTCTTCATGGCCGTTGAAGCGAATACCCCGGTGACGCTGATCTCTGCGGGTGTCGGCCAGACGCCGATGCTGGCGATGCTTGATACGCTGGCAAAATCACACCACGGTGCACAGGTTAACTGGTTTCATGCCGCCGAAAACGGCGACGTGCACGCCTTTGCGGATGAAGTCAACGCGCTGGGGGCGAGACTGCCACGCTTTACCGCACATACCTGGTATCGCCTGCCGACGGAGGCGGACCGCGCAGCCGCTCGCTTTGACAACGAAGGTCTGATGAATTTGAGCCAGATGGAAGGGGCGTTTAGCGCGCCGGACATGCAGTTCTACGTCTGCGGGCCGGTGGCGTTTATGCAGTATGCCGCGCAGCAGCTGGTGGGGCTGGGCGTGAACAAAGACAGCATTCATTACGAGTGCTTCGGCCCGCATAAGGTGCTGTAATCGCCCGGCGGCGCTTCGCTTGCGCGGGCCTACGAAGAGTTTTGTAGGCCGGGTAAGCGCAGCGCCACCCGGCAAGAACGTTAAATCGCGGCGTCGTCTTCTTCGCCGGTACGGATACGGATCACGCGCGCCACGTCAAAGACGAAGATTTTACCATCGCCAATCTTGCCGGTCTGCGCCGTGCGGATAATGGTGTCCACACAGGTGTCGACGATATCGTCGCTGACCACGATTTCAATTTTCACTTTCGGCAGAAAGTCCACCATGTACTCTGCGCCACGGTAAAGCTCGGTGTGGCCTTTCTGACGACCAAAACCTTTCACTTCCGTCACGGTCATCCCGGTGATGCCGACTTCCGCCAGCGCTTCACGTACATCATCCAGTTTGAAAGGTTTAATAATCGCATCAATCTTTTTCATGGTGGGTCCTTAAACTCTTGCCTGTAAGCTGCCTCGTAATCGATTGCTCACAGTACCATATTCAGGCAAATTTTGCGGTACTACTCTTTAAAATCGTTTGCTTCGAGCTCGTGGCGCGAGAGCAGCTTGTAAAACTCGGTGCGGTTGCGTCCGGCCATGCGCGCCGCGTGGGTCACGTTGCCTTTGGTGATCTGCAATAGCTTGCGCAGATAGTTCAGCTCGAACTGATTCCGCGCTTCGGCAAACGTCGGCAGCGCCGTGTTTTCCCCTTCCAGCGCCTGCTCCACCAGCGCGTCGCTGATGACCGGTGAGGAGGTCAGCGCCACGCACTGCTCAATCACGTTGACCAGCTGACGGACGTTACCCGGCCAGCTTGCGGCCATCAGCCGCTTCATCGCATCGGTGGAAAACGCGCGCACGAACGGTTTATGGCGATCGGCCGCCTGGCGTAAAAGATGGTTCGCCAGCAGCGGAATGTCTTCCGCACGTTCGGCCAGCGCCGGGATCTTAAGGTTCACCACGTTCAGGCGGTAGTAGAGATCTTCGCGGAACTCGTTGCTGGCCATCACTTTGGGCAAGTCGCGGTGGGTGGCGGAAATGATTCGCACGTTAATATCGATATCGCGGTTGCTGCCCAGCGGGCGCACTTTGCGCTCCTGCAGCACGCGCAGCAGCTTGACCTGCAGCGGTGCGGGCATGTCGCCAATCTCGTCCAGGAACAGCGTGCCGCCTTCCGCCGCCTGGAACAGCCCCTCACGGCTGCTTACCGCACCGGTGAATGCGCCGCGGGCATGACCAAACAGTTCGGATTCAAGCAGCTGCTCCGGGAGAGCGCCGCAGTTAATCGCAATAAAGGCGTTCTTGCTGCGCGGGCTGGCGTTATGAATTGCCTGCGCGAGGATCTCTTTCCCGGTTCCGCTCTGGCCGTTGATGAGCACGCTGACGTCCGACTGCGCCACCATCCTCGCCTGTTCCAGCAGACGCAGCATCACGGGGCTGCGCGTGACGATAGATTCCCGCCAGGCTTCATCCCCCGCCGGAGCGGCATGTTCCAGCGCGCTGTCGATAGCCTTATACAGTGCGTCTTTGTCCACCGGTTTGGTCAGGAAGCTGAACACCCCCTGCTGCGTCGCGGCAACCGCATCCGGGATCGACCCGTGCGCGGTCAGGATAATCACGGGCATACCCGGCTGCTGCTTCTGGATCTCCGCGAACAGCTGCAGGCCGTCCATTTCATCCATCCGCAGGTCGCTTATCACCAGATCGATTTTCTCGCGGCTGAGAATTTTCAGCCCCTCCAGCCCGCTTTCCGCGGTCACGACGCTGTAGCCCTCACTCACCAGACGCATCCCCAGCAGCTTTAACAGCCCGGGATCGTCATCCACCAGTAAGAGATGGGCTGGTTTACGGCTCGTCATGCTTCACATCCTCTTGTTTCGGCGTATCGCTGTCCGGCGCAGCGGATGAACTCCCCGGCTGATATTTACGCGACGAGAGCTGTCTTTCGATATCGGTCAGGTTCTCCAGCTTGCGCGTCGTGGTATCCAGCTGGGTACGTAAATGTTGCTGCTGTTGACGCAGCGTATCCAGCTCGCTGTCGGTTGACTGTTGCAGCTTGCTGTAGCGGGAGCGCTCTTCAGAAAGCTGAAGCTGTAGCGTCTGTCCCTCGCGCCAGAGCTGGTATACCGGGCGGATCTGTACCGGAAGATTGACCACAAACGTGTCCAGTCGGGTCACGTTGGTGCGGCGTTCGACGGGAGTGATTTTCGCATCCGCCAGCAAAATCCCACGCTTGAACGCGTCCTGCCAGGTATCATCATCCAGCATCGCCGCTTTCGCGCGGGCATCAACCGGCGCCAGACGCTGGGCGCAATCTATCCCGCGCAGCCAGAACAGCGGGTTAGTTTCGACGTCATGGCCTGAGAGGTTCCAGATGTCGTCACAGCGGGTTGAGAGGAAATCAGCCAGCTGGTTATCGGGCCATTTATCTTCTTGTTTATCGCTAATCGCACTTTGCGGCACATGGGAAACACACCCTGCCAGAAATACACAGGGCAGGCTCAGGCGAAGCGTGCTGCGGGAAAACACCGCGCGTACGGCGCGGGAAAAGACGTGTGACATACTCACCAGACATAGATTCATTTTATTGATTTTTCCGGCTCAGGGGCAGTTCAATACGGAAGCAAACATCCGAGCGTTCGTCCGTGGCGATGTTAAGCTCACCCTGCATGCGTCGTATGCAGTCCCGGGCGATGCTTAAGCCCAGACCACTGCCTTTCACCGCACCTTTCCGCTGATGACTCCCCTGGAAAAAGGGCTCGAAGATCATGGTTTTTTCGTCATCGGGGATCGGGGTGCCGGTGTTAGCGACGTCTATAAACACCCGGGAACCCTTCGTATAGCTTCGGATATAAATGTTACCGGATTCAGTACCATAGTGCACCGCATTGGAATAAAGATTATCCAGCACGCTCATTAACAGCATGGGTTCAGCAAGACAGGTCGGCGCATTCAGCTCTACACCGGTATGCATCATTTTAGCTCTTGCTGGCAGGCTATGGGCGGAGATCACCATATCCACCAGCGGTTCAATGTCGACGTTTTCCAGTACGACCGCTCCGTCAGCCAGCTTGCGGTTGTAATCCAGCAGCTGCTCAATCAGCTTCTGCAGATTGCGGCTGCTGTTATCCAGGATCTCGACAATTTCTTTCTGTTCGGGCGTAAGCGGCCCAGCCACTTCATCCGCCAGCAGCTCCGTCCCTTCGCGCATGCTGGCCAGCGGCGTTTTAAGCTCATGGGAGATATGGCGCAGGAACTGATGACGCTGTGATTCAAGCCACGCCAGGCGCTCGGACAGCCAGATAATACGCTGACCGACGGAACGCAATTCGCGGGGACCTTTAAAAGCGACCGTATCCCCGAGCGATTTCCCCTCCCCCAGGCGGTTGATCATCCGCTGGATACCCTTCACCGGGCCGATGATCATGCGGGTAAAGAGCAGCACCAGCCCGAGGCTCACGAGGAACAGCACCAGCGCCTGCCAGCCGAAGAACTGGCCGCGCTCGGCAATCTCCTGCTGAAGCTGCTGGCCACGAGAGAAAATTACCGTGCGGGTTGACTGCACCATCTCGGTATTGGCGTTGGCGAAGGCTTCCAGGCGCGCGGCGGCGGCGGCATCGGGTCCACTGTTGTGGCACTGCAGCTGCGCAAGATCGTTCAGATCCTGACGTAACGCCTGGTACAGCTTGTCGTCAGGCAATACGCCGGCGTGGGCGTCCAGCATTTCGCTATAGCGCTTGCGCTGGCTCTGATAAACCTTTTCCAGCGTGCGATCGTCAAGCACGCAGTACTGACGATAGCTACGCTCCATCTCAAGCGCGGCGTTGGTCATGGCTTGACTGCGTCTTGCGTCAATAAGCGTCGTGCGGTTCGTCAGTGCCGCCTGGGCACTCAACGCGTTCAGGCTTTGCCAGGCCTGCCAGGCAAGGATCAGCAACGGCAGCAGGATCAGCAGGAAGGCCATCATCACGAGCTGTCGCAGGGAACGGGGAAAGACGGGCCAGCGTTTCAACGCATTACTCTCTTAATGGGGATATACGCAGAGCGTAACTGAGTCTGCCCTTCAGATACAACAAAGCCGGGTAAAAACCCGGCTTTGTCATGGAATGAGGCGGTGCCTAACTCGACGTTTCGCCCTGGCCTGATAAAGCATCGCTATGATCAGTAGTTGGACGGCAGGCACCTTTTTGTGCGTCATTCGAAGTTTATGTAGCACGTCCCGAAGGGGCTGACATAAGTAGGTGAATGAGCCACTGGTTAATATTATGCAACACCCATGCCAAAATGCAAAACAAAATATTAACACATTGAAATATATGATTTTTACTCGCTTAACCCGTTCATTATCGGTTGAATGATTTCCAGGCTAAGTGTCGCTGTTCAGCAACACCTTAACGGGAACCTTTACTGCCATATATAAATCAATGAGTTATATGTCTCCATTTAGAGACAGTCATGTACCCTCTTTGTCGCAATTTTGCGACACGCATAAAAAAGCCCGGTGGCGCTACCGCTTACCGGGCCTGCAAAGTACCTGCTTTACTTCTTAACCCAGCTGTTTACGCGCGTTGCGGAAGATGCGCATCCACGGGCTGTCCTCGCCCCAGTTTTCCGGATGCCAGGAGTTGCTCACGGTACGGAACACGCGCTCCGGGTGCGGCATCATGATAGTCGCGCGGCCGCTTTCACTGGTCACCGCCGTAATACCGTTGACGGAACCGTTCGGGTTAGCCGGATAGGTTTCTGTTACCTTGCCGAAGTTATCGACAAAGCGCAGCGCTACCAGACCTTTGCTCTCCAGCTGAGCCAGATGCGCAGCATCACGCACCTCTACCTGACCTTCACCGTGGGAAACGGCGATTGGCATCTGTGAACCGACCATACCCTGCAGCAGCAGAGACGGGCTCTGGGTCACTTCCACCAGGCTGAAGCGTGCTTCGAAGCGGTCAGACTGGTTACGCACAAAGCGCGGCCAGGCTTCGCTGCCCGGGATCAGCTCGCGCAGGTTAGACATCATCTGGCAGCCGTTACACACGCCCAGCGCCAGCGTCTGAGGACGGTGGAAGAAGGTTTCGAACTCGTCGCGCACGCGGCTGTTGAACAGAATGGACTTCGCCCAGCCTTCGCCCGCGCCCAGCACGTCGCCGTAGGAAAAGCCGCCGCACGCCACCAGCGCCTGGAAATCTTCCAGACCGGTACTGCCTGCCAGCAGGTCGCTCATGTGGACGTCGATAGCGTCAAAGCCCGCGCGGTGGAAGGCCGCCGCCATCTCAACGTGGGAGTTAACGCCCTGCTCGCGCAGCACGGCCACTTTCGGACGCGCACCGGTCGCAATGTACGGCGCGGCAATGTCTTCGTTTATGTCGAAGCAGAGCTTCACGTTCAGGCCAGGATCGTTGTCGTTCGCCTTCGCGTTGTGTTCCTGATCGGCGCATTCCGGGTTGTCACGCAGGCGCTGCATCTGCCAGGTGGTTTCCGCCCACCACATACGCAGCGTGGTGCGGCTTTCGCTGAACACGGCGTGGCCGTCGGCTTCAATCACGAAACGGTCGCCCTGCACCGCTTTACCGAGATAGTGTACGCAGTCTGCCAGACCGTGCTGCGCCAGAATCGCTTCAACCGCATCGCGATCCGCCGCACGCACCTGAATCACGGCGCCCAGCTCTTCGTTAAACAGCGCGGCCAGACGGTCTTCGCCAAGCGTCGCGATGTTCGCTTCCACGCCGCAGTGGCCGGTGAAGGCCATCTCTGCCAGGGTCACCAGCAGGCCGCCGTCGGAACGGTCGTGGTAGGCCAGCAGCTTGCGCTGCGCCACCAGCGCCTGAATCGCGTCGTAGAAGCCTTTCAGCTGCGCCACGTCGCGCACGTCGGCTGGCTTATCGCCGAGCTGACGGTAAACCTGCGCCAGCGCGGTGGCGCCCAGCGCGTTGTGGCCTTTACCCAGGTCAATCAGCAGCAGGGCGTTATCTTCGGTCACCAGCTGCGGCGTAACGGTGTGACGCACGTCTTCCACGCGGGCAAACGCGGTGATCACCAGCGACAGCGGAGAGGTCATCTCGCGCTGCTCGTTGCCTTCCTGCCAGCGGGTTTTCATCGACATGGAGTCTTTGCCCACCGGAATGGTCAGGCCGAGGGCAGGACACAGCTCCTCACCCACCGCCTTCACGGCTTCATACAGGCCCGCGTCTTCGCCTGGGTGACCGGCAGCGGCCATCCAGTTTGCGGAGAGCTTAATACGTTTGATGTCGCCAATCTGCGTGGCGGCGATGTTGGTCAGCGCTTCACCGACCGCCAGACGGGCAGAGGCCGCGAAGTCCAGCAGCGCGACCGGGGTGCGTTCGCCCAGCGCCATCGCTTCGCCGTAGTAGCTGTCGAGGCTCGCAGTGGTTACGGCGCAGTTCGCCACCGGGATCTGCCACGGGCCGACCATCTGGTCGCGGGATACCATACCGGTCACGGTACGGTCGCCGATGGTCACCAGGAAGGTTTTCTCCGCCACAGCTGGCAGGTGCAGCACGCGGTTAACGGCTTCTGCTACGGTGATGCCCTGACGATCCAGCGCTTTGCCCGCCGCCTTACGGGTCTGCACGTCGCGGGTCATCTTCGGCGTTTTTCCGAGCAGGACGTCGAGCGGCAGATCGATCGGCTGGTTGTCGAAATGGGTGTCGCTCAGAGTCAGGTGCTGCTCTTCGGTCGCTTCACCGATGACGGCATACGGCGCGCGCTCGCGGCGGCACAGCTCGTCAAACAGCGGCAGCTGATCCGCCGCAACGGCCAGCACGTAGCGCTCCTGGGATTCGTTACACCAGATTTCCAGCGGGCTCATGCCAGGCTCATCGCTCAGGATGTCGCGCAGGTTGAAACGACCACCGCGGCCGCCGTCGCTCACCAGCTCCGGCATGGCGTTGGACAGACCACCCGCGCCCACGTCGTGGATAAAGAGGATCGGGTTAGCATCGCCCAGCTGCCAGCAGCGGTCGATCACTTCCTGGCAGCGACGCTCCATCTCCGGGTTGTCACGCTGCACGGACGCGAAGTCGAGATCCGCATCAGACTGGCCTGAGGCCATCGAAGAGGCCGCACCGCCTCCCAGACCGATGTTCATCGCCGGGCCGCCGAGCACGATCAGCTTCGCGCCGACGACGATCTCGCCTTTCTGCACGTGATCGGCACGGATGTTGCCGATCCCGCCCGCCAGCATGATCGGTTTGTGGTAGCCGCGCAGCTCTTCGCCGTTGTGGCTGTCCACTTTCTCTTCATAGGTACGGAAGTAACCGTTCAGCGCCGGACGACCAAATTCGTTGTTAAACGCCGCGCCGCCCAGCGGGCCTTCGGTCATGATATCCAGCGCGGTCACAATGCGCTCTGGCTTGCCGAAATCTTCTTCCCACGGCTGTTCAAAGCCCGGGATACGCAGGTTGGAGACGGAGAAACCGACCAGACCCGCTTTGGGTTTTGCACCACGACCGGTCGCCCCTTCGTCACGGATTTCACCGCCGGAGCCGGTCGCCGCACCCGGCCACGGGGAGATCGCCGTCGGGTGGTTGTGGGTTTCAACCTTCATCAGGATATGCGCGGGCTCCTGATGGAAGTCATAGCGCCCTGCTTCGCGATCGGCGAAGAAGCGGCCCACCTCAGAACCTTCCATCACCGCGGCGTTGTCTTTATAGGCAGACAGCACGTGGTCAGGGGTTTGCTCCATGGTGTTTTTGATCATTTTGAACAGTGACTTTGGCTGCTGTTCGCCGTCAATAATCCAGTCGGCATTGAAAATCTTGTGGCGGCAGTGCTCCGAGTTCGCCTGCGCGAACATGTAGAGTTCAATGTCGTTCGGGTTACGGTTGAGCTTAACGAACGCATCCTGCAGGTAGTCGATTTCGTCTTCTGCCAGCGCCAGGCCGAGACGCAGGTTGGCGTCAATCAGTGCCTGACGGCCCTGTCCCAGCAGGTCCACGCTCTGTACCGGCGCAGGCTGATGGTGGGAGAAAAGCTTCTGCGCGTCATCAAGAGAGGCAAATACGCTCTCCATCATGCGGTCGTGCAGTTCAGCCGCAACCGCCTGCCACTGCGCGTCGCTCAGGGTAGAGGCTTCCACGTAGTACGCTACGCCGCGCTCCAGACGGTTAATCTGGCTCAGGCCACAGTTGTGGGCGATGTCGGTGGCTTTGGAAGACCAGGGGGAGATGGTGCCCGGACGCGGCGTCGCAAGGATCAGTTTGCCGGTTGGCGTATGGCTGCTGAGGCTTGGGCCATACTTGAGCAGGCGTTCCAGCTGTACGCGCTCCTCTGCATTCAGGGGGGCATTCAGGTCAGCAAAATGGACATACTCAGCGTAAATATTGCTTACCGGAAGGTCGGCCGCCTGAAAACGTGCCAGCAGTTTGGTAATACGGAAGGCAGACAGTGCAGGCGAACCACGCAGAATTTCCATCATAAGTCTCTCGTCTTCGAAGCGCCGGGGCGCTTTCAGTGTGCGCAAGGGGGGAAAACGGGCGTCATTATAGAGAATCCTGAGCGCCGACGAAACCGTTTGCGTCGAAATAAAATTGACGAAGAGATTTAACAATAGATGTGACCTGTCTCTCTAATTGGTTGCCAAGTGGCGCAAGTTTACGCAAAATGCCGCTCATTCAATGGCAAACCTTATTGTTAACATGGCTACAGCAGACTGAGGCAACCGGCGTCGCAGAGAATTAACTAATTGAAAAAATTAAAGATTAATTATCTGCTCATCGGCATTGTAACGTTGCTGCTGGCAGTGGCCCTCTGGCCTTCCATCCCCTGGATCGGCAAAGCCGAAAACCGTATCGCCGCCATTCAGGAGCGGGGGGAATTGCGCGTCAGTACCCTTAACTCTCCGCTGATTTACAGCGACATCAACGGCAAAATCATTGGTCTGGATTATGAACTGGCACAACAGTTCGCCGATTATCTTGGCGTGAAGCTAAAAATCACCGTCCGCCAGAATATCAACCAGCTGTTTGACGACCTCGATAACGACGATGCCGATATGCTGGCCGCCGGGCTGGTGTATAACAGCGAGCGCAGCAAAAACTATCAGCCGGGCCCGACCTACTACTCCGTTTCGCAGCAGCTGGTTTATCGCGTCGGGAGCCTGCGCCCGCGCTCGCTGGCGTCGATTAACGATCGGCAGCTGACGATTGCCCCCGGTCACGTGGTAATTGACGATCTGCGCGAGCTCAAGGAGAAGAAATATCCGGACCTGAGCTGGACGGTGGATGCGAAACTCGGCACGACGGAGCTGCTGGAGCAGGTAAAAGATCAGAAAGTCCCTTACACCATCGCCGATTCGGTCGCGATCAGCCTGTTCCAGCGGGTGCATCCTGAAATCGCCGTGGCGCTGGACGTCACCGACGAGCAGCCTGTGACCTGGTTTACTCAGCTCGACGACGATCAGACCCTCTCTGCCGCGATGCTCGATTTCTTCAACACCATGAATGAAGACGGTACGCTGGCGCGCCTGGAGGAGAAGTACCTCGGGCATGGTGATGACTTTGACTACGTTGACACCCGCAGCTTCCTGCGTGCGGTAGACAGCGTCCTGCCGGACCTGCAGCCGCTGTTCGAAAAATACGCCCAGGAAATTGACTGGAAACTGCTGGCGGCTATTTCTTATCAGGAATCCCACTGGGATACCCAGGCCACGTCTCCGACTGGCGTACGTGGTTTGATGATGTTAACCAAAAATACCGCGCTGAGCCTGGGCGTCAATGACCGTACCGATGCGGAACAGAGCATCAGCGGCGGCGCGCGCTACCTGCAGGATATGATGGCCAAAGTCCCGGAAACGGTACCGGAAGAGGAGCGGATCTGGTTCGCGCTGGCGGCCTACAATATGGGCTATGCGCATATGCTGGATGCGCGAGCGCTGACGGCCAAAACGAAAGGCAACCCGGACAGCTGGTCAGACGTAAAACAGCGGCTGCCGCTGCTGAGCCAGAAGCCATGGTATAACAAGCTGACGTACGGCTACGCGCGCGGGCATGAAGCCTACGCTTACGTGGAAAATATCCGTAAATATCAGATTAGCCTGGTCGGGTATCTGCTGGAGAAAGAGAAAGAGGCGACAGAGGCCAAACGGCTGGCCCAAAGTTACCCTGTCGTGGCGCCGGACGAGCTTAACCGTCCGTCGGCTTCAATTCTGCCTTTTGCTGCTTTTTCTGCTGACGGCGCATTCGAAAGAAATCGCTTAATAGCCCCGAACACTCTGGTGCAAGCACCCCGCCGATAGTCTTCACCTGGTGGTTCATCCCCGGGTGACCCAGCACGTCCATCAGCGAACCGGCCGCGCCGGTTTTTTCATCCCGCGCACCGAAGACCAGAGTCCCGATCCGGCTGTGCACCATCGCCCCGGAGCACATCACACACGGCTCCAGCGTCACATACAGCGTGGTATCAAGCAGGCGATAGTTTTGCAGCACCAGACCGCCCTGACGAAGCGCCATGATTTCGGCGTGCGCCGTCGGATCGTGGCGGCCAATGGGACGGTTCCACCCTTCACCAATCACCTGGTTATTGTGGACCAGCACGGCGCCCACGGGCACTTCGCCCTCGTCCCAGGCACGCTGAGCGAGCGTTAGCGCATGGCGCATCCAGTATTCATGTGAGAATTCAGGGTTGGACAACGGTTGATACTCCAGTCGAAAAGCGGGCGGCATTATACACACCCCTTATGGATAAGACTATTCGAGTTGCTGAAGTTCACCTGATGGCGTGACGCGCCAGCGGTGCTGGCAAAAATAGAGCAGCGGGTTGTCCTGCTTGCTGTCGCTGTAGCCGCTGTACAGGCGCAGTGGCGTGCCGATACGTTTTTCCAGCTGGACCACTTTTTCATGCCCCAGGCAGCGCATCGTCAGCACCCAACCGCCGTAACCGCGGGCAATTTGCGTGGCGATAAGATTTACGCGCGGAAGCCAGGGGGTATCAAAGTAGACCTGCTCCACCAGCGTCTGCGGGGAGCCGGTAATCAGCCAGATGTCGGCATCGTTCGCGTCGAGATAGCCGGTCAGGCGCGCCTGCACCACCGGGAATGCGGCAACGTGGCCGCGGAACCAGTGCGCAAAATCCTGCTCGAGCTGTTTGAGGCGCGCTTCGCTGTGCCCAAACGTACATCCCCACAGCAGCAGGCTCATTGGCCATCGCGCCGCACGGCCCTTCACCAGCAGCGCGATCCCAATAACAGGTAAGAGCGGTAGCACGAGCAGCGCATTCAGAGGCTGACGCCGCAGCAGGTAACGCATAAACGTACCAAACATATCCTGCTGATGCAGCGTGCCATCCAGGTCGAAAAAGACAACGCGACGCCCGTGATTTGCCAAACCTTACTCCTCTGGGTCGTTGAAACCTAACAGCCAGGTAAACAGGAACCCGGCGATCACCGCTACTAAATAGCCTAACAGATAGAGCACCACTTTTCCGGTCACGATGGTTAATGCCAGCGGTAACCCCGAGAGACCAAAGGTGATGACGGTGGCAACTTTCCAGTAGCTGATCAGCGCCCCGCCTACCGCGCCGCCCAGACAGGCCGCGAGGAACGGTTTACCCAGCGGCAGCGTAACGCCGAAAATCAGCGGCTCGCCAATGCCGAGCAGCCCGACCGGGAGTGCGCCTTTAATCATTTTTTTCAGACGCGCGTTGCGGGTTTTCATCAGTACCGCAATTGCCGCGCCGACCTGCCCTACACCCGCCATCGACAGGATAGGCAGCAGCGCGTTATAGCCGTGCGCCTGCACCAGCTCGACGTGGATTGGAACCAGCCCCTGATGCAGGCCGGTCAGCACCAGCGGCAGAAAAGTACCCGACAGCACCGCGCCCACTAACAGGCCGCCGCGGTCAATCGCCAGCGAAGCACCTTGGGCAATCGCCTCAGAGATCCACCCGCCTAACGGCTGGAGGGCCACAATCGCTACGCTACCGGTAATCAGCGTGGTCAGCAGCGGGTTGAGGATAAGCTCAATCGAGCCGGGCAGAACCGCGCGCAGCCGTTTCTCGATCCAGCACATCAGGATGACCACCAGCAGCACCGCGATCACCCCGCCGCGGCCCGGCTGAAGCGCCTCACCAAACAGCGTAATCTGCGCCAGCTGCGGGCTGGACAAGATGCCCGCCATCACCCCGCCCATCGCCAGCGATCCGCCAAACACCTTCGCGGTATTCACCCCGACCAGAATGTTCATGATGGCGAACACCGCGCTGCCGAAGATCCCGAGAATCCCCAGCAGGTTTGGATACTGCGTGGCGAAATCCCCCACAATATCCGGCCGCTTGAGGATATTGATGATCCCGGTGATCAGGCCTGAGGCAATAAACGCCGGGATCAGCGGAATAAAGACGTTTGCCAGCTGTCGCAGCGCGTCGCTCATCGGGGCTTTGTATTTCGCCTTCGCCTGGGCTTTGGTGCGCTCAGCATCGTCAATCGATACGCTCGCACTCACGCCCATCAGCGCGCGCATGGCATCGACAACCTGCGCCGCCTTCCCCGGGCCGACGATCAGCTGGTGCTGCTGGCCCTGTTTCACGTAGCCGCTGACGCCGGAAAGCTGCTTCAGACCCGGCACGTCAAGCTGGTCGTCGTTATGCACCTCGACGCGCACGCGCGTCATGCAGTTTTCGAGACGCTGAATATTTTGTTCCCCACCAATCCCCTGCAGGATGCCGCTGGCGAGCGCTGCTGTTTTGTCCATACACGCCTCTGTTAATGTTCTAATGCCGCCCGTAAGAAACCGTTATGCGCATCGAGTTTGGCTCTTGCGGCCGCCGCATCCAGCCCGCTTAAGATCATCAAAATGGCCGGTTTAACATCGTGATCGGTCTGTTTGAGTACCGCTTCCGCCTCTTCGCGGCCTGCGCCCGTCGCCTCCATCACCATGCGGCAGGCTCTGTCCACCAGCTTGACGTTGGTGGCCTGCATATCCACCATCAGGTTCTGATACACCTTGCCGAACTTCACCATCGCGCCGGTGGAGATCATATTGAGCACCAGCTTTTGCGCGGTCCCGGATTTCAGGCGCGTGGAACCGGTGAGCGCTTCCGGCCCGACAACTGGCGAGATAGCAATAGCGGCCACCTGCGCAATCGGTGAGCCAGGGTTGCAGGAGATGGCGACCGTCGTGCAGCCGGTCTGGTTGGCGTATTCCAGCCCGCCAATCACGTACGGCGTACGCCCGGATGCCGCCAGCCCGACCACCAGATCCTTCGCGGTCAGATTAAGATCCTTCAGGTCATCCTCGCCCAGCTGTTTGTTGTCTTCCGCCCCTTCAACGGCTTTCAGCAGCGCACCGGGGCCACCGGCGATCAGCCCAACTACCAGACCATGCGGGACCCCAAAGGTTGGCGGACATTCTGACGCGTCCAGGACCCCTAAACGCCCGCTGGTCCCCGCCCCCATGTAAATAATGCGTCCACCGGCCTTGAGGGCTTCCGCAGCCGCATCGACCGCTTTCGCCACCTCTGGTAATGTCTCTTTCACTGCCTGCGCGACCAGCGTATCCTGTTGATTAAAGCGGTTAACCAGCTCCAGGGTGGAGAGCGCATCCAGATCCATGGTTTGCGGGTTACGTGTTTCAGAAACAAGTGAGCCAAGATTCATTTTTGTACCTCAAGAATTTTTAATTCATATTAATCACACTATAATGGAATATAAAATTCATTCAGGCGAGCAAAATCCGTATTTGCGCAGATAATCACATTTTCGCCAGGAGACCGTATGAACTGTTTAATTCGCATTCGCCAGCGCTACGCAGGCTTTGCCCAAAGCGACAAGAAGCTGGCGGATTTTCTGCTTTCTCAACCCGACCACGCGCGCCATCTCAGCTCGCAGCAGCTGGCGAGTGAAGCCGGGGTGAGCCAGTCCAGCGTGGTGAAATTTGCGCAGAAGATTGGCTTTAAGGGATTCCCTGCCCTCAAGCTGGCGATCAGTGAAGCGCTGGTCAGTAACCCTAACCCGCAGTCCATGCCGGTGCATAATCAGATCCGCGGAGACGATCCGATGCGGCTGGTCGGCGAAAAGCTGATCAAAGAGAACGTGGCGGCCATGCATGCGACGCTCGATGTGAATACGGAAGAGAAGCTGCTGGAGAGCGTGGCGATGCTGCGCGGCGCGCGGCGGATCGTTCTGACCGGCATCGGCGCGTCCGGACTTGTGGCGCGTAACTTTGGCTGGAAGCTGACAAAAATTGGCCTTAACGCCATCGTCGAGCAGGATATGCACGCCCTGCTGGCGACCGTACAGGCGATGGATCCTGACGATCTGCTGCTGGCGATCTCCTATTCCGGCGAGCGCCGCGAGATCAACATGGCCACCGACGAAGTCCTGCGCGTCGGCGGTAAAATTCTGGCGATCACCGGTTTTACGCCGAATGCCCTACAGCAGCGGGCCACGCGCTGTTTATATACCATTGCCGAGGAACAGGCCACGCGCAGCGCGGCTATCTCGTCCACCAGCGCACAAATGATGCTGACGGACCTGCTGTTTATGGCTCTGGTGCAGCAGGATCTGGAGCGTGCGCCCGAGCGCATTCGCCACAGCGAAGAACTGGTAAAGAAACTGGTTTGACGCGTATAATGCCCGCCCAGTTTGTGTTGTTTCTGAGAATTTCCTGATGGCGCTGTTAATTACCAAAAAATGCATTAATTGCGATATGTGCGAGCCCGAATGCCCGAACCAGGCCATTTCGATGGGCGACAGCATTTATGAGATTAACAGCGACCGCTGCACCGAATGCATCGGCCACTATGAGACGCCGACCTGTCAGAAAGTGTGCCCGATCCCCAATACCATCCTGAAGGATCCGGCACACGTCGAGAGCGAAGAGCAGCTGTGGGATAAGTTTGTCCTGATGCACCACGCGGACAAACTTTAACTTTCGATGATCACCGTTGCGCTAGCATAGTGACGCTCATCCGCGATCGTCACGTGGACGTGATTCACGCCGAGCTTCTCTGCCAGCTTTTGCGCCTCGCCCCATAAACGCAGGCTTGGCTTACCCAGCTCATCGTTAAACACTTCAAACTGGTTGAACGCCAGACCGTTACGAATGCCGGTCCCGAAGGCTTTGGCGGCCGCCTCTTTTACCGCAAAACGCTTCGCCAGAAAACGCACCGGCTGCTGATGCGCTTCCCAGATGGCCCATTCGTTATCGCTCAGCACGCGCCTTGCGAGGCGATCGCCGCTGCGGGCGATCACCGCTTCAATGCGGGCTATTTCCACGATATCGGTGCCTAAGCCCAGAATGGCCATTACTGACGCGCTTCCAGCATCAGGCGTTTCATTTCTGCGACCGCCTCTTTCAGGCCGCTCATCACCGCGCGGCCAATGATCGCGTGACCGATGTTCAGCTCGTGCATTTCCGGGATGGCGGCAATGGCCTTCACGTTATGGTAGGTCAGGCCGTGACCGGCATTGACCTTCAGACCCAGGCTCGCCGCGTAGGTGGCCGCTTTAGCAATACGCTCCAGCTCTTTCGCTTGCTCGGCATCGTTTTTGGCATCGGCATAGCAGCCGGTGTGAATTTCGATATACGGCGCGCCCACGTCGGCTGCCGCTTTAATCTGGGTGAAGTCGGCGTCAATAAACAGCGAAACCAGGATACCGGCATCAGCCAGGCGCTTGCAGGCATCGCGCATTTTGTCGAGCTGGCCGGCCACGTCCAGACCGCCTTCGGTCGTGACTTCCTGGCGTTTTTCCGGCACCAGGCAGCAGAAGTGCGGCTGGGTCTCACAGGCAATCGCCAGCATCTCTTCGGTGACCGCCATCTCCAGATTCATACGGGTGTCCAGCGTCTGACGCAGAATGCGAACGTCGCGGTCAGTGATGTGGCGACGGTCTTCTCGCAGGTGAACGGTAATGCCGTCGGCGCCAGCCTGTTCAGCGATAAACGCCGCCTGAACCGGATCGGGATACGCCGTGCCGCGCGCATTACGCAGCGTGGCGATATGATCGATGTTGACGCCTAACAGTAATTCAGCCATGACAATCCTCGGTTTTCTTTTCGATTCGGTGGTCTAACGTTTCGGCACAAACTGCCTGAATAATTCGCGGCTCTTTAAGGGCTTGCCGCCAAGATACGGCTTGAGGGCAATCCGGGTAAAGCGTTTTGCTGCGCGCAGGGTATCCTGATCGGGAAACTCGCGCTCATAAAGCGCCCTGAGCTGACGCCCGGTAAAGGTGCTGTTGTCGATCACGACGCTGGCAATGAAGCCTTTTTCTTCGCGGTAGCGGTAGGTCATGGTGTCTTCCACTTCGTCACCGCTGCCCGCACAGTGCAGAAAATCGATCCCGTACCCAAGATGGCCCAACAGCGCCAGCTCAAAACGCCGCAGCGCAGGCTCGGGCGTACCGGTTGCGCCAGCCAGCGCCTGGATACAGTGGAGATAATCAAAGAAAAGTTCAGAGAAGCGGGTCTCATGTTCAAGAACGCGTGAGATGAGTTCATTGACATACAGACCGCTGTAGAGCGTGATGCCGGAGAGAGGAAGCGCCAGGGAGACGGCTTCGGCGCTGCGCAGGGTTTTGACTTCCCCTCGCCCACCAAAGCGGACCAGCAACGGCGTGAAAGGCTGTAAGGCACCTTTCAGGTTAGAACGTTTGGAACGTGCGCCTTTTGCAACAAGGCGCACGCGGCCCGACTCTTCCGTGAAGACGTCCAGCATCAGGCTGGTTTCGCTCCAGGGACGACTATGCAGGACAAAGGCGCGCTGCCATCCATCCATATGCTCGTCGTCTTGTGTTACTGGTCTTCGCCGTAACCGAGGCTGCGCAGAGCACGCTCATCATCGGCCCAGCCAGATTTCACTTTCACCCACAGTTCAAGGTGAACCGGCGCTTCGAACATCTCCTGCATGTCCTTTCGGGCTTCGATGCCGATGGTTTTGATCTTGGCGCCTTTATTGCCGATCACCATCTTCTTCTGCCCTTCACGCTCAACGAGGATCAGGCCGTTGATGTCGTAGCCGCCGCGCTCGTTGCTCTGGAAACGCTCGATCTCCACCGTCACAGAGTACGGCAGTTCAGCGCCCAGGAAACGCATCAGCTTTTCACGGATGATTTCAGACGCCATAAAGCGCTGAGAGCGATCGGTGATGTACTCTTCCGGGAAGTGATGAATCGCTTCCGGCAGATGTTTGCGCACGATGCCCGCGATGGTATCCACGTTCAGACCCGTCTCCGCAGACAGCGGAACGATGTCGAGGAAGTTCATCTGGCTACCGAGCCACTGCAGATGCGGCAGCAGATCGGCCTTTTCCTGCACGTTGTCAACTTTGTTGACGGCGAGGATGACCGGCGTTTTGCCGTCGCGCAGCTTGTTCAGCACCATCTCGTCGTCCGGCGTCCAGCGGGTGCCTTCCACAACGAAAATCACCAGCTCCACGTCGCCAATCGAGCTGCTCGCCGCCTTGTTCATCAGACGGTTGATGGCACGCTTCTCTTCCATGTGCAGGCCCGGGGTATCGACGTAGATCGCCTGATACGCGCCTTCAGTATGGATACCGACGATGCGGTGACGCGTGGTCTGCGCCTTACGCGAGGTGATAGAAATCTTCTGCCCAAGCAGATTATTCAGCAGAGTAGATTTGCCGACGTTCGGACGTCCGACGATGGCAATAAATCCGCAATAGGTCTTTTCTTCGCTCATTCCAGCTCCAGCATTTTTAACGCCTGTTCGGCGGCAGCCTGTTCAGCCTTACGACGGCTTGAACCTGTGCCCACCACCGGTTCACTCAGGCCACTGACCTGGCAATGGATGGTAAATTCCTGATCGTGCGCTTCGCCACGAACCTGCACCACCAGATAAGATGGCAGCGGCAGATGACGGCCCTGCAAATATTCCTGCAGACGCGTTTTGGGATCTTTTTGTTTATCGCCCGGGCTGATTTCGTCCAGACGGGTCTGATACCAGTTCAGGATCAGCTTTTCGACGGTCTGGATATCGCTGTCCAGGAACACACCACCAATTAATGCTTCGACCGTATCGGCAAGAATAGATTCACGACGGAAGCCGCCGCTTTTCAGTTCACCCGGCCCAAGACGCAGACATTCGCCCAGCTCAAATTCGCGCGCGATTTCCGCAAGGGTATTACCCCGAACCAGCGTGGCACGCATGCGGCTCATATCACCTTCATCCACGCGCGGGAAACGATGATAAAGCGCATTCGCAATCACGAAACTTAAAATAGAGTCGCCTAAAAACTCGAGACGCTCATTATGCTTGCTGCTGGCACTGCGGTGGGTTAATGCCTGTTGCAACAACTCCTGATGATGAAAAGTGTAGCCCAGCTTCCGTTGAAGCCGATTAATTACGATGGGGTTCATGCGATACCAATAAATGAATGCGTCAAAAATGCAGCACACGAAACCGACCTGAGAAAACCAACGCGGTTTCGTGTGCCGTGGCACCCTTGCAGGGCCAACCTTAAACTTCGGGGGAATATTCTATACACAACGACAGGGGATGTCGTTAGTTCGAAGAGATTTATCGGTGAAATAATTCATGTAGCCGCGTTAATTCGCGGCTACACGTTCATTTAGTGAGAATTAATGGATTCCGCCAATACGATTCAGGCGTACGCCGGTCGGCCATTCGCCTTCCTGCTTCTCAAAACTCATCCAGATTGCGGTCGCTTTACCGACCAGATTCGCTTCCGGCACAAAGCCCCAGTAACGGCTGTCCGCAGAATTATCGCGGTTGTCACCCATCATGAAGTAATGGCCTGGCGGTACAATCCAGCTTGCCAGCTGCTGGCCCGGCTGACGATAGTACATACCCACTTGATCCTGCGCGATTGGCACGGTGAGGATCCGGTGCGTCACGTCACCCAGCGTCTCTTTGCGCTCAACCAGACGAATACCGTTATCTTTGGTTTCGCCTTTCGGTACCTGGAAGAATCCGCTGCTCGCTTCGCCACCGTTGTGACGGGCAAAGGTCTGCACAAAATCACTTGGCTCAACGTTCGAGTAAGTGATTGGCAGCGCGTTTTCACATGCAGTACCGGAGCTGCAGCCTGGCTGAACGGTGACTTCTTTCGCAACCGGATCGTAAGTCACTTTGTCACCCGGCAGACCTACCGCGCGCTTGATGTAGTCCAGGCGCGGATCTTCCGGATATTTGAACACCACGATGTCGCCACGTTTCGGATGACCGGTCTCGATCAGCGTTTTCTGGTAGATTGGATCTTTAATGCCGTAGGCAAACTTCTCTACCAGAATAAAATCACCAATCAGCAGCGTTGGCATCATTGAACCTGATGGGATCTGGAACGGTTCGTAAATAAACGAACGTACCACCAGCACAATCGCCAGCACCGGAAACACCGAGGCGCCCGTTTCCAGCCAGCCCGGTTTCGGACCGACCTTCTTCAGGGTTTTCGCGTCAATACCATCGCCAGTGGCTGCCTGTGCGGCAGCCTGACGTTCACGACGTTTTGGGGCGAAGATAAACTTATCCAGACACCACAGCAGACCTGTCACCAGGGTAGCAATGACCAGGATCAGGGCAAACATGTTCGCCATGCCAACTCCTTAGGGTTATTTGCCGTCTTTACCAACATGAAGGATGGCAAGGAATGCTTCCTGCGGCAGCTCGACGTTACCGACCTGCTTCATACGCTTCTTACCTTCTTTCTGCTTCTGCAGCAGCTTTTTCTTACGGCTGACGTCACCGCCATAGCACTTCGCCAGAACGTTTTTACGCAGCTGTTTCACGGTAGAACGCGCGATAATGTGGTTGCCAATGGCCGCCTGAATCGCGATATCGAACTGCTGACGCGGGATCAGATCTTTCATCTTCTCAACCAGCTCGCGGCCACGGTATGGCGCATTGTCGTTGTGGGTGATCAGCGCCAGCGCATCCACACGCTCGCCGTTGATCAGCACGTCCACACGCACCATGTTGGAGGCCTGGAAGCGTTTGAAGTTGTAATCCAGTGACGCATAGCCACGGGAGGTGGACTTCAGACGGTCGAAGAAGTCGAGTACTACTTCCGCCATCGGGATTTCGTAGGTCAGTGCGACCTGGTTACCGTGGTAAACCATATTGGTCTGCACGCCGCGCTTCTCAATACACAGCGTAATGACGTTACCGAGGAATTCCTGCGGCAGCAGCATGTGACATTCGGCAATAGGCTCACGCAGCTCGTGAATATTGTTCAGCGGCGGCAGCTTGGACGGGCTGTCGACGTAGATCACTTCTTTCGAGGTGGTTTCAACTTCATACACTACCGTCGGCGCGGTGGTGATGAGGTCCAGATCGTATTCACGCTCCAGACGTTCCTGAATGATCTCCATGTGCAGCAGGCCGAGGAAGCCGCAGCGGAAGCCGAAGCCCAGCGCCGTTGAGCTTTCTGGCTCGTAGAACAGGGAGGCATCGTTCAGGCTCAGCTTGCCAAGCGCATCACGGAAGTTTTCGTAGTCGTCAGAGCTGACCGGGAACAGGCCCGCGTAAACCTGCGGTTTCACCTTTTTAAAGCCTGGCAGCGCTTTTTCTGCCGGGTTACGCGCACCTGTCAGGGTATCGCCCACCGGCGCACCGAGGATGTCTTTGATGGCGCACACCAGCCAGCCTACCTCGCCGCATGTCAGCTCGGTACGGTCAACCTGTTTTGGCGTGAAGATACCCAGACGGTCGGCGTTATAGACCTGTCCGGTACTCATAACCTTGATTTTGTCGCCTTTGCGCATGGTGCCGTTTTTAATACGCACCAGGGAGACAACGCCCAGATAGTTATCGAACCAGGAGTCAATAATCAGCGCCTGCAGCGGGGCATCCGGATCGCCTTCCGGGGCCGGAATATCACGTACCAGACGTTCCAGAACGTCGGTCACGCCGACGCCGGTTTTCGCAGAGCAGCGCACGGCATCGGTCGCGTCAATACCGACAATATCTTCAATCTCTTCCGCGACGCGCTCAGGATCGGCGGCTGGCAGGTCAATCTTGTTCAGAACCGGCACAACTTCGAGATCCATTTCCATCGCGGTGTAGCAGTTTGCCAGGGTCTGGGCTTCTACGCCCTGCCCGGCATCGACTACCAGCAGCGCGCCTTCACAGGCCGCGAGCGAGCGTGAAACCTCATAGGAGAAGTCAACGTGGCCTGGGGTGTCGATAAAGTTCAGCTGATAGGTTTCGCCATCAGCCGCCTTGTAATCCAGCGTGACGCTCTGCGCCTTGATGGTGATACCGCGTTCGCGTTCCAGGTCCATGGAGTCCAGAACCTGGGCTTCCATTTCACGATCAGACAGGCCACCGCAAATCTGGATAATACGGTCAGACAGCGTCGACTTACCGTGGTCAATGTGAGCAATGATCGAAAAGTTACGTATGTTCTTCATATAGTTAAATAATTATGCCTTACGAATTCCTGGAGGCCGCTGTTCTTAGCCTGACGTTTTTCAGTGCGAAAACGCAGCATTCTACACTACATCTCCGCTACCTGGAAATGGACTTAGCGCCAGGTATAGCGTGAAGAAAGGACGTTTTCTGTTTTAAGACGTAAAAATGACAAAGCCCGATGAATCACCGGGCCTCAGAAGAGAGCGTCTCAACGCGAAGCTGGTCTGGCGCCAGCCCAACGCTGAGAATGACAGGCTGCCACTCCTCGCGCGCGGCAAGCGTCGGGGAGAGGCCTTTGGCAAGCCAGAATCCCCCCAGACCACCTAATGCGGCACCGCACATGGCGGCACCGTCGGTGCCAAACAGCATCTGGAAAACGCCGCCCATGATAAACAGCCCGAGCAGCGGAGAGAGGTAGACCAGCATGGCGGAGCTAAGCAGACTGCCTTCCGCGATGCCGAGTTCAACTTTCTGCCCGGCCATCAGCGGCTGTTCGCTCGGCACAGAAATCGTGTGCGAGGTTTGCGGCCCGAGCTTATTCAGCACGCGGCTGCCGCAACCGGCTCGGGAAGCGCAGCTATTACATGAGGCTTTTACATCGCAGCTCACCAGCGCAATGCCGTTTTGCCACGAGACTACCGTCGCCCATTCTTTGATCATTGTGCGGCCCTGAATTTAATGCTGTCGGAGATGCGCTTCGCCGTTTGCGGAGGAAGTTCCCCCACAATGGTGATCTCTGCATTATCGCGTACCGTTGTGCTCACCGTACGGCGCCCGGTACGCAGAATTTGTTCAGTGCTGTTTGCCGTTGCGCGATTGATATTCACCGAGAAGCTGAACAAACCATCGGAATAGAGGCGTGATTCTACCGGCGTTTCAATCGTTGGCAGCTGGCGACGGCTGCTGGACACTTCGCTAAATCCTTGCGGGATCCAGGCAGGTACCCAGTTGAAATTAACGGAATCGCCTGCCGGAACGGAAAGCAGCGGCGGCAGGCTGGCCTTAGCCAGATTCTGCATGCTGTTGCCAACCTGGTTGTTCACGCTAAAGGAGATAACGCGGAACTGTTCCAGCGTTTCACCGTCACGGTCAAGCAGGTCTACACGCATGGGGAGTTTGGTTTCCGCGTCAATCCAGACAATATAGCTGTAGCGCGTTCCATCCCGGGCGACAACGCGGATCACCTCACACAATCTGTCCGCAATACGCGTACGCCCTACCGAAATAAAATCGTAGTAAGGGGCAAGCCGTTTGAAGTCGGTGTAAATGAGTGACGGCAGGGAATCAACGATATAGTCGCCATTGAGCGTGAAAGGCTCCAGGCCGGGTTCGAAATAGCTGATTTCGTTACCACGCTGGACAACTTCCCGACGCGGGCCATCCATCTGTAAAAGCTGGGCGAGCGGCTGATTATCAAGACGGGCATGGCGATAGCGTAACGACTCGACGCCCTGCTTATTGATGCTGATAAATGCCAACTCGTAATTGAGTGACTGGCTGGCCAGATTCATTTGCTGCAACAACGCCCCGGATGATACATCAGCCGAGGCGTTGGCAGAGAAGAACAGGCTACCCGCCATCAGAGACATGGCGAACCAAAGTTGCTTCATTACTGCGATTGCGTTCCTAAAGTTTGGTTTCCGGGCACCTGCACAGCAGCTTGCTGTGTCTGCGCCTGCTCAAACTGAAGCTGTTCAGAGTGCAGACGACGCTGCAACTCGTAATCCTGCAACATCGCATTAATGCGACGGCGCTGCTCCTGAACCTGCTGTTGCTGGCCGCCGCTGGCGGAAGCATCAGCCGGTACGCCCAGACTTACCGGGCTGGCTTTGCCCATCATCGGCAGTGTGTTAAACACTGGCGCTTCTGGCTGCTGATTAGTTTCAGACTGAGTATTATAGTGCTGGACGCCAACGATAACTGCAAGCGATACGCATGCAGCCACACCCATTTGGGTAAGCTGGCTGGCCCACGGACGCACCTTTTGCCAGAATGACATTTTCTGCCACTGGTGTGGTGCGGGTTGAGCTTCAGGAATCAGCGGAGTGGTCTGATGAACAGGCTCATTCTCAATCGCCGCCATGACGCGGGCTGAGATATCGAAATGGAGAACCTCGCCGGTGTCACCGCGAAGGGTGTCACGGATGAGATGGTAACTCTCCCAGGTCTCTTGCATTTCGGGAGAATGAGACAGCTCGTTGAGCAGCTCACTATCCACCGTTTCACCATCCATTAAAGCGGAAAGTTTTTCTTTCTGCATGCCTAATACCTTTTCCAGTATCCCGCTATCGTCAACGCCTGATAAGCGGTTGAACTTTATTATCAATAGCTTCTCGCGCACGGAAAATTCGTGAACGTACCGTGCCGACCGGACAATCCATGATAGCGGCTATCTCTTCATAGCTCAGACCATCCAGCTCCCGTAACGTAATTGCCATGCGTAAATCTTCCGGGAGCGACTCGATCGTGCGAAAAACGATTTGTCTCAGTTCTTCTGACAACATTAAGTTCTCAGGGTTCGAAATTTCTTTCAATGCGCCGCCACTTTCGAAGTTTTCGGCGTCGATTGCGTCCACATCACTAGAAGGCGGACGACGGCCCTGAGCGACCAGATAATTCTTTGCCGTATTGACCGCAATACGGTACAGCCAGGTATAAAAAGCACTATCTCCCCGGAACGAATCCAGCGCGCGATAGGCCTTAATAAAAGACTCTTGCACCACATCAGGCACATCGCCTGACGGTACATAGCGGGAAACCAGGCTCGCCACCTTATGCTGGTAGCGCACCACCAGTAAGTTAAAGGCTTTCTGATCTCCCTTCTGGACCCGTTCAACCAGGACCTGGTCCGTTAACTGCTCGCTCATCCGAGGTAATGTCTCCCCAAACCTAAATTCCACGCGTTATCGAAACGCCACTCTAAAAATACCGCACTTTGAGCAAGCACCGAATTAGAGTGTCTGATCTTCAATAAGTTCCGTAACGCCTTTGTTTTTGTTCATCGCGCCGCAGACTGTTCATTTTCTCTCATTATAAGTCTGTTCACGATACGCACCACTTTCTGACAAGAAACATCTTTTTCCCGCCAGAAGAGTAACGCAACCCAGTCTTTATTTCATCACAAAATCTGACGCTAACGATCTGCTTCGCAAAATAATTTCACTCATTTACCCTCCGTTTACCTCCGCTTACGCGTTTAGCCATTGCAACACCCGTTAAAAAAAACGTGCGATAAATCGCACTCAGGTGCTATTCTGAGCCAACACTGTTTAGTAAATTAAACAACAATCATGAACACAACACCTGAACTCCATTGTGATGTACTGATCATCGGCAGCGGCGCTGCCGGTCTCTCTCTGGCGCTACGCCTGGCCGAGCATCAAAACGTTATCGTTCTGAGTAAAGGGCCGATAAGCGAGGGTTCCACGTTTTATGCCCAGGGCGGGATTGCCGCCGTGTTTGATGAGACAGACAGCATTGCCTCCCACGTTGACGATACGCTGATTGCCGGGGCCGGGATCGTGGATGCGCACGCCGCAGAGTTTGTCGCCAGCAATGCCCGCCATTGCGTGCAGTGGCTCATCGACCAGGGCGTCTTATTCGATACGCAGGTTCAACCCAACGGTGAAGAGAGCTACCACCTGACGCGCGAAGGCGGTCATAGCCACCGCCGCATCCTGCACGCAGCGGATGCCACCGGAAAAGAAGTGGAGACCACGCTGGTCGGCAAGGCGCTGAGCCATCCTAATATTCGGGTGCTTGAACGAAGCAATGCCGTTGATCTGATTATCTCCGACAAGATTGGCCTGCCGGGCACGCGTCGCGTGGTGGGCGCCTGGGTGTGGAACCGCAATAAAGAGAAGGTGGAAACCTGCCAGGCGAAGGCTGTGGTGCTCGCCACGGGCGGCGCCTCTAAAGTGTATCAGTACACCACGAACCCGGACATTGCCTCCGGAGACGGTATCGCGATGGCCTGGCGCGCCGGCTGCCGGGTGGCGAACCTTGAGTTCAATCAGTTTCACCCAACCGCCCTGTTCCATCCTCAGGCGCGCAACTTCCTGCTGACGGAAGCCCTGCGCGGCGAAGGCGCCTATCTGAAACGCCCTGACGGCACCCGCTTTATGCCGGACTTTGACGCCCGTGGCGAACTGGCCCCGCGCGATATCGTTGCCCGCGCCATCGACCATGAAATGAAGCGTCTTGGCGTGGACTGCATGTATCTTGATATCAGCCACAAGCCAGCAGAGTTTATTCGTCAGCACTTCCCGATGATTTACGAAAAACTGCTCAACCTTGGCATCGATTTAACCCGCGATCCGGTACCCATTGTGCCAGCCGCCCACTACACCTGCGGTGGGGTGATGGTTGACGATCATGGGCGTACCGATGTGGATGGTCTTTATGCTATTGGTGAGGTCAGCTATACCGGACTTCACGGCGCGAACCGTATGGCCTCTAACTCGCTGCTGGAGTGCCTGGTCTACGGCTGGTCTGCCGCAGAAGACATCACGAAACGCATGCCCTACGCCCGCGAAACAGAGCGCCTGCCTGCCTGGGATGAAAGCCGCGTGGAAAATCCGGACGAGCTGGTCGTGATCCAGCATAACTGGCATGAGCTACGGTTGTTTATGTGGGATTACGTCGGGATTGTGCGCACCACGAAACGTCTTGAACGCGCGTTGCGCCGCATCACTATGCTGCAGCAGGAAATTGACGAGTATTATGCCAATTTCCGCGTATCGAATAATCTGCTGGAGCTGCGCAACCTGGTGCAGGTTGCCGAGCTAATCGTTCGCTGCGCGATGATGCGTAAAGAGAGCCGCGGGTTGCACTATACCCTGGACTACCCGGATCAGCTTGCTGAATCCGGCCCGTCGATCCTCGCCCCGCAGGTTTACATAAACAGATAAAACGCCTGGGTCAGGGCAGTGTAATCTTCGGAATAACGCTGGTCTGGCCCACGGATCACCATTCGATCGTTAAAGCATTCCCCCTCTTTCGGCGAGAGCGCCAGCAGCACGCGGTGCGGCAGTCGGCCTTCGGTATCCGAAATGTCGGTACGCAGACGCAACGTCCAGCCGATCTCCTGCGCGATACCGATGAACGTGTTGCCCGTACTCTCAGGCAGGACCACGCAGAAAAAACCCTCTTCGGAGATAAGCTCGGCCGCGCTGGTGAGCAGCGCTTTATGATCGAGGGAACGGGTATAACGCGCCTGTTCGCGCTCGGGTGTCCCGCACTCAACGCCGGGCTCGTAGTAGGGAGGGTTGCTGACGATTAAATCGTAACGCGCGGTTTGTTCAGGCGCCCAGGCGAGCACATCCGCACATTCCACTTTCATGCGGGCTGCCCAGGGGGATTCGGCCATATTGTCACTCGCCTGCTCTGCCGCCTGCGCGTCCAGTTCGACGGCATCAATGGTGACATGCTCTTCCGTGCGCTGCGCCAGCATCAATGCCACCAGCCCGCTGCCGGTGCCGATATCAAGAATACGCTTAACCCCTGCGACAGGCGCCCACGCTCCCAGTAAAATACCGTCTGTACCGACCTTCATGGCACAGCGATCGTGAGCGACAAAAAATTGTTTAAACGTAAAACCATCGCGGCGCAGTTGCGCTTTGAGTTGAGACATGTCGGGGCAACCTTCTAAGTGAAACTGGAGTAGCATAGGGGAAAGCGAAGTGGCCGAAAAGCGATATCCATACAAACAGATGAAGATTACAGCCGTAACGTCTATAATCAGCGCCCCACACAGAGGTAGAACATGACTGTAACGACTTTTTCCGAACTTGAACTCGATGAAAGCCTGCTCAATGCACTTGAGAGCAAAGGCTTCACACGCCCGACCGCCATTCAGGCAGCGGCCATTCCGCCTGCGCTTGAGGGCCGCGATGTGCTCGGTTCTGCGCCAACCGGTACGGGGAAGACTGCAGCCTATTTGTTGCCTGTGTTGCAGCATCTGCTCGACTTCCCACGCAAAAAATCTGGCCCGCCGCGTATTTTAATCCTGACGCCGACGCGCGAACTGGCCATGCAGGTGGCCGATCACGCGCGTGAACTCGCGGCAAATACCCATCTGGATATCGCTACCATCACCGGCGGCGTTGCGTATATGAACCACGCCGAAGTGTTCAGCGAAAACCAGGACATCGTCGTTGCGACGACAGGCCGCCTGCTGCAGTACATTAAAGAAGAGAACTTCGACTGCCGCGCGGTTGAAACGCTGATCCTCGACGAAGCCGACCGTATGCTGGACATGGGCTTCGCACAGGATATCGAGCACATTGCAGGGGAAACGCGCTGGCGTAACCAGACGATGCTGTTCTCTGCCACCCTCGAAGGGGAAGCGATCAAAGACTTCGCAGAGCGTCTGCTGGAAGATCCGGTGGAAGTCTCGGCGACGCCGTCCACCCGAGAGCGTAAGAAGATCCACCAGTGGTACTACCGCGCGGATAACCTTGAGCACAAGGTCGAATTGCTGAAACACCTGCTCAAACAGGAAGATGCTCTGCGCACAATCGTATTTGTGCGTAAGCGCGAGCGCGTGCACGAGCTGGCTGAGATGCTGCGTAACGCCGGGATCAACAACTGCTATCTTGAAGGCGAGATGGCGCAGATCAAGCGTACCGAAGGCATTAAGCGCCTGACCGACGGTCGCGTTAACGTGCTGGTTGCCACAGACGTTGCCGCTCGCGGGATCGACATTCCAGACGTCAGCCACGTCATTAACTTCGATATGCCGCGCAGCGGCGATACCTATCTGCACCGTATTGGCCGTACCGGCCGCGCGGGCCGCAAAGGTATTGCGATTTCACTGGTCGAAGCGCATGACTACCTGCTGCTGCAGAAAATTGGCCGCTATGTTGACGAGCCGCTGAAAGCGCGGGTTATTGATGGCTTGCGCCCAACCACACGTGCGCCGAGTGAAAAAATGACGGGTAAACCGTCCAAGAAAGCGCTCGCGAAACGTGCTGAGAGAAAAGAGAAAGAAAAAGAGAAACCGCGCGTGAAGCAGCGTCACCGCGATACCAAAAATATTGGTAAACGCCGTAAGCCAAGCTCTGCCGCATCAGAGACAAAAACGGAAGAGTAAAAAAAAGCCGGGGACAATCCCCGGCTTTTTTATTCACCCCCGTAGCTGAAGCCTTACAGGCTTTCAGTAAAGGTACGCGCGATAACGTCGCGCTGCTGTTCTGGGGTCAGAGAGTTGAAGCGTACCGCATAACCAGACACGCGAATGGTCAGCTGCGGGTATTTTTCTGGGTGCTCAACCGCGTCCATCAGCGTTTCGCGGCGCAGTACGTTTACGTTAAGGTGCTGACCACCTTCCACGCGCACTTCTGGCTTCACTTCCATTGGAATTTCACGGTACTCGATTTCGCCCAGTTTGCTCACCGGCACGATTTCATCTTCAGCAAAACCCGCTTTCGCGACGACACAGCGCGCTTCGTTTTTCTCGCTGTCCAGCAGCCAGAAAGAGTTGAGCAGATCGTCATTTGCAGCTTTAGTAATCTGGATACCTGTAATCATGTGTTGCCTCCCTTAGGCTACATTAACTGATGTCGGCCTCTCGCGGCCAATTGGTAAAACCATTGTTTCTTGTGTGTATATATATCATTCACACCCCGGTGATTTATTGATTTAAATCAACAAAAACACCAACCACATAAAGAGTGTGGTTTGAATTTATTGCTTTAGATCAATTTCACGACCTTACCAATTCAATTTAACCTGCACATTTTCAACATAAATTTAGCCACTTAGCGCGCATTTCAGTGTGATATTTTGCTCACCGGGCTTTAACAGGTAAGCTAGTCAGAGATTGAAATTCGCAGGAGAGCGAGATGACGACACCTTTAACCTGGCATGACGTGCTGGCAGAAGAAAAGCAGCAGCCCTATTTTATCAATACGCTCAACACCGTTGCGGCTGAGCGTCAGTCCGGACAGACGATTTACCCGCCGCAGAAAGATGTGTTCAACGCCTTTCGCTACACCGAACTGAGCGATGTGAAAGTGGTCATTCTGGGCCAGGATCCCTATCACGGTCCGGGCCAGGCGCATGGGCTGGCGTTTTCCGTACGTCCGGGCGTGGCGATCCCCCCTTCTCTGCTCAATATGTATAAAGAGCTTGAAGGAACCGTGCCCGGGTTTACCCGACCAAACCACGGCTACCTGGAAAGCTGGGCGCGCCAGGGCGTGTTGTTATTGAACACGGTACTCACCGTGCGGGCCGGCCAGGCGCACTCGCATGCCAGCCTGGGCTGGGAGACGTTCACCGATAAAGTCATCAGCCTGATCAACGAACACCGTGAAGGGGTCGTGTTTTTACTCTGGGGATCGCATGCGCAGAAGAAAGGGGCGATTATTGACCGCCAGCGTCATCACGTGTTGAAAGCGCCGCACCCGTCACCGCTGTCTGCACATCGCGGTTTCTTTGGCAGTAATCATTTTGTTCTGGCGAACGAATGGCTGGAAAAACATGGCGAAACGCCAATTGACTGGATGCCTGTGTTACCGGCAGAGAGCGAGTAGTATTTGAATGTGCCGGGTCAGGCCCGGCACATGAAGAGGCTTATGCCTTATTCTGACGCCACCATTCGGCCAGCAGTACGCCGGTTGCAACGGATACGTTCAGACTTTCCACATTGCCTGTCCCATCGATTGAGACGCTCAGATCCGCACTGGAGAGCGCTGCATCAGACAGACCATCGCGTTCCTGACCCAGCACCAGCACCATCTTGCGTGGCAGCGTCGCTTTAAACAGCGGCGTACCGGCATGGCTCGAGGTAGTCACGATGGAATAACCCGCTTTACGGAACTGCTCAAGGGCATCCAGCACGCTATCGCCGGTGATCGGCTGTACGTGCTCGGCTCCTCCTTCCGCAGTACGGATCGCGGCGCCGGATTCCAGCAGCGCGGCATCCTGCAACAGTACGCCTTTCACGCCAAAGTGCGCGCAGCTACGCATCATCGCACCCAGGTTATGCGGGTTGCCCACATCTTCCAGCGCCAGCACGCAGTCATCGGCATCCGCCTGACTGACCCACTGCTGCACGGTGGTGCCGTTACGTTTTTTGATCAGGAAGCAGACGCCGCCGTGGTGCTCGGTACCGGATGCTTTGGTCAGCTCGGCATCATCAACCACGTGGTAGGCTTTGCGGTTTGCCGCCATCCAGCGCAGCGCTTCTTTAAAGCGCGGGGTTACGCTCTGAATAAACCAGGCGCGGACGATACATTCAGGACGGCTCTGGAACAGCGCCTGGCAGGCGTTCTCGCCATACACGCGGGTCTCTTCCGCACGCTGACGGCGCAGCACTTCCGGGTCGATAAAGCTTTTACCGCTGATACCGCCGTGATCGGCCTTTTCTGGCGTTTCGTCGCCAGGTGCACGAGAAACGGTGCGCCACGGGGAGGCGTTATCACGTGAGAAGTCATCCCGCGGACGGTCATCGCGTTTGCGATCGTCACGCTTGCGGTCATCACGTTTGCGGTCATCACCGCGGTTGTTTCTGTCATCGCGGGCGGGGCGACGGCCACCGTCTGCACGAGAAGACGCCGGACGCCCGCCACCTTTTCCGGTACGCGGATTTTGGGTGCGTTTATCAGAGTCATCATCACTGCGGACATACATCACTTTGACCTTGCCGCTTTTGTTTTTCATTTCGTCGTTCATGCTTTTCTCCACCAGCGCTGCGCGAAGCGCGCAGATTACCCGATGTGCCAGCGCATAGCCATAATTTCGTACAAAAGCCTGTGACTATTGTTCTCATTGAATAAAACGCATTGTTGTTTCAAACAGGCTCATTGATAATATGTAACATATTAGAAACATTATCGGCGTCTTGCCGCTGTCCCACGGCTCTATCAGAGGTTAGTTATGAATACCGTATGTGCCAACTGTCAGGCTCTTAACCGCATTCCGGACGATCGGATTGAAGATGGTGCGAAATGCGGACGTTGTGGCCATGAATTGTTTGATGGCGATGTCATTAACGCGACGGGTGCTACGCTGGACAAACTCCTCAAGGACGATCTGCCTGTCGTAGTGGATTTCTGGGCGCCCTGGTGTGGCCCATGCCGAAGCTTCGCGCCGATCTTCGAAGACGTGGCCGAAGAACGCAGCGGGAAAATACGTTTCGTTAAGGTCAATACTGAAGCTGAACCTGAACTGAGCGCCCGTTTTCGCATTCGCAGCATCCCGACGATTATGATTTTCAAAAAGGGTGAAGTGGTCGACGTGCTCAACGGTGCGGTGCCTAAAGCCCCGTTTGATAGCTGGCTTAACGAATCACTGTAACATTCACGGGGCACATCTTGTGCCCCGTTCCCGCCTCTGCGAAAATAGGGTTTTTCCTGCATTTCGCCCATGACTGATAACGCTGTTCTTCAATTACGCGCCGAACGCCTTGCGCGCGCCACCCGTCCGTTCCTCGCGCGCGGAAACCGTATTCGCCGCTGTCAGCGTTGCCTGCTGCCGCTGAAGGTTTGCCTGTGCGAGACGCTGACCCCAAGTTCGGCACAGAGCCGTTTTTGTCTGGTCATGTTTGATACCGAGCCGATGAAGCCCAGCAATACTGGTCGCCTGATTGCCGATATTCTGCCGGATACCGCGGCGTTTCAGTGGTCCCGCACGGAGCCCCCTCAGGCCCTGCTCGACTTAGTGGCAAGCCCGGACTATCAGCCGATGGTCGTTTTCCCCGCGTCATATGCAGGTGTCGATCGTCAGGTGCTTTCGACGCCGCCATCCGGTAAACCGCCGTTGTTTATTATGCTGGACGGCACCTGGACCGAAGCGCGAAAAATGTTTCGCAAAAGCCCTTATCTCGACGCACTGCCGGTGATTTCTGTCGATCTTTCCCGCGTCTCCGCCTACCGCCTGCGTGAAGCGCATGCTGACGGGCAATACTGCACCGCCGAAGTGGCCATTGCGCTTCTGGATCTGGCGGGTGATACCGCTGCGGCTGGCGCCCTGGGCAACCATTTCTCCTGTTTCCGGGAACGCTATCTGGCGGGAAAAACCGTTCATAAGGGCAGCGTCACAGCAGCCGAGACGGAAAGCGTTTAAAATCATCAGGTCGCTTGCATTCACAGGAGGCCTGCATGAGCCAGCGAGGGTTAGAAGCGCTACTTCGTCCTAAATCCATTGCCGTCATCGGCGCATCAATGAAACCGGATCGTGCTGGCTATCTGATGATGCGCAACCTGCTGGCCGGAGGATTTAATGGACCCGTCATGCCCGTCACGCCCGCGTATAAGGCAGTTCAGGGAGTGCTTGCATGGCCTGATGTACAGAGCCTGCCTTTCGTACCGGATCTGGCCGTACTGTGTACAAACGCGAAACGGAATCCGGACCTGCTGGAATCGCTCGGCAAGAAAGGCTGTAAAACCTGCATTATTCTCTCGTCTCCGCCTGAACAGAAAGCCGAGCTTCTGGCCTGCGCCAGCCGCTATCAAATGCGCATTCTGGGGCCAAACAGTCTGGGCCTGCTCGCCCCCTGGCAGGGCTTAAATGCCAGCTTCTCTCCGGTACCAATCCGCAAAGGCAAGCTCGCGTTTATCTCGCAGTCGGCAGCGGTATCGAACACTATCCTCGACTGGGCGCAGCAGCGTGAAATGGGATTCTCCTACTTCATTGCTCTCGGCGACAGTCTGGATATCGACGTTGATGAGCTGCTGGATTTTCTGGCACGCGACGGTAAAACCAGTGCGATCCTGCTTTATCTTGAGCACCTCAGCGACGCGCGTCGTTTTGTCTCGGCTTCGCGAAGCGCGTCGCGCAATAAGCCGATCCTGGTAATCAAAAGCGGGCGCAGCCCTGCGGCTCAGCGTCTGCTGCAGTCGCATTCCGGCATGGATCCCGCCTGGGACGCCGCTATTCAGCGCGCGGGTTTGCTGCGGGTACAGGATACGCACGAGCTTTTTTCCGCCGTTGAGACGTTAAGCCATATGCGCCCGTTGCGCGGCGAGAAGTTAATGATTGTCAGTAACGGCGCCGCCCCTGCCGCACTCGCGCTGGATGAGCTGTGGCGGCGCTTCGGCAAGCTGGCCACGCTGAGTGAAGAGACGCTGCAGCGCCTGAAAGACGCGCTTCCGACCAGCGTGACGCCCGGCAATCCGCTTGATTTACGCGATGACGCCAGTAGCGACCGCTATATCAGGGCCATTTCCATTTTGCTGGATAGCCAGGATTTCGACGCGCTGATGATTATTCACTCCCCCAGCGCGGTCGCGCCGGGCAGCGAAAGCGCGCGCGCGCTCATTGATGCCGTGCGCAATCATCCGCGAGGCAAATATGTCACCCTGCTCACCAACTGGTGCGGTGAGTTTTCTTCGCAGGAGGCGCGACGCCTGTTCAGCGAAGCCGGACTGCCAACCTACCGCACGCCGGAAGGCACCATAACCGCGTTTATGCATATGGTGGAATATCGCCGCAACCAGAAACAGCTCCGCGAGACGCCGGCGTTGCCCGGGAATTTGACGGCCAATACCGTTGACGTTCACCGGCTGTTGCAGCAGGCGATTGAAGAAGGCGCGACGTCGCTGGATACGCATGAGGTCCAGCCCATTCTGGGCAGCTACGGGATGCAGACCCTGCCGACCTGGATCGCCAGCGACAGCGCTGAGGCCGTGCATATTGCCGAGCAGATTGGCTATCCGGTTGCCCTGAAGCTGCGTTCGCCGGATATCCCGCATAAGTCTGACGTTCAGGGGGTGATGCTCTACCTGCGGACGGCGGCAGAGGTGCAGCAGGCAGCCGATGCCATCTTCGATCGGGTCAAAATGGCCTGGCCGCAGGCAAGGATCCACGGCTTGCTGGTGCAAAGCATGGCTAACCGCGCAGGCGCTCAGGAGTTACGCGTGGTGGTCGAACACGATCCCGTTTTCGGCCCGCTCATCATGCTGGGTGAAGGCGGCGTGGAGTGGCGCCCGGAGGAGCAGGCCGTCGTGGCGCTACCGCCGCTGAACATGAACCTGGCGCGTTATCTCATCATCCAGGCGATTAAAAGCAAAAAGATCCGCGGCCGGAGCGCGCTGCGTCCGCTTGATATTGCCGGGCTAAGTCAGTTCCTGGTGCAGGTCTCTAACCTTATTGTGGATTGCGCCGAGATCCAGCGGCTGGATATTCATCCGCTGCTCGCCTCCGGCAATGAGTTTACGGCGCTGGACGTGACCCTGGATATCGCGCCCTTTGAAGGAGACAGAGAGAGCCGTCTGGCGATCCGCCCGTATCCCCTGCAGCTGGAGGAGTGGGTTGAGATGAAAAATGGGGAACGCGCCTTGTTCCGCCCTATTCTGCCGGAAGATGAGCCCCAGCTGCGGGCCTTTATCTCTCAGGTCACAAAAGAGGATCTTTATTATCGCTATTTTAGCGAAATCAACGAATTTACCCACGATGATTTAGCCAATATGACCCAGATCGACTACGATCGAGAAATGGCGTTTGTTGCCGTTCGTCGCGCCGATGAGGGTGATGAGATCCTCGGCGTCACGCGTGCCATTTCTGACCCGGATAACGTCGATGCGGAGTTTGCCGTGCTGGTGCGCTCCGATCTTAAAGGTCTGGGCCTGGGAAGACGACTGCTGGAAAAACTCATCAGTTATACGCGAGATCACGGATTGTTACGCCTTAATGGCATTACTATGCCTAACAATCGCGGTATGGTGACCCTGGCGCGAAAACTTGGGTTTGACGTTGATATTCAGCTGGACGAAGGTATTGTTGCCTTATCCCTCAGTCTGACATCAGCAGACAAACGCGAGTAAGCTACTGGAAATGTTACCCACTTTGGACGGGACTGGTGGTATCATTGTCCGCTTATGTTGTTTGCATAGTACAGACAACCCTTCAATGAACAGAGAAGAAACGCACTGTGATGTTGTCAAAATTTAAGCGTAATAAACATCAACAACACCTTGCTCAACTACCGAAGATTTCTCAGTCAGTTGATGATGTAGAGTTCTTTTACGCTCCCGCTCATTTTCGGGAGACGCTTCTGGAAAAGATTGCCAGCGCCACGCGACGCATTTGCATTGTGGCACTGTATCTTGAACAGGATGAAGGCGGGCGCGCGATCCTGAACGCGCTCTATGAAGCCAAACGTCAGCGTCCGGAACTGGATGTTCGCGTGCTGGTAGACTGGCATCGCGCCCAGCGTGGCCGTATTGGCGCTGCAGCATCAAACACCAATGCTGACTGGTATTGCCGCACGGCGCAGGAAAATCCTGGCGTTGACGTGCCTGTTTATGGCGTCCCGGTGAATACCCGTGAAGCGCTCGGCGTTCTTCATTTCAAGGGGTTCATCATTGATGACAGCGTGCTTTACAGCGGCGCCAGCCTCAATGATGTCTACCTTCATCAGCTCGATAAATATCGCTATGACCGCTACCATCTGATCCGTAATCCGCAGATGGCCGATATCATGTTCAACTGGGTTGATAAAAATCTGGTTCATGGCCGCGGTGTTAATCGTCTTGACGATCCCGAGCGTCCGAAAAGCCCGGAGATCAAAAACGATGTTCGCGCCTTCCGCCAGGAGCTGCGCGATGCGGTCTATCATTTCCAGGGCAATGCGAACAACGAAGAGTTATCCGTTACCCCGCTGGTAGGGCTCGGCAAATCAAGCCTGCTGAACAAAACGATTTTCCATCTGATGCCGTGCGCGGAGCAGAAACTGACTATCTGCACGCCGTATTTCAACCTTCCTGCCGTGCTGGTGCGTAATATCATTCAGCTGCTGCGCGAGGGTAAAAAAGTGGAAATCATCGTGGGTGATAAAACGGCAAATGACTTCTTCATTCCCGAAGATCAGCCGTTCAAAATCATTGGTGCGCTGCCTTATCTCTATGAGATTAACCTGCGTCGTTTCCTGAGCCGCTTACAGTATTACGTCAACACTGACCAGCTGGTTGTGCGTCTCTGGAAAGATGAAGACAATAGTTACCATCTCAAAGGCATGTGGGTCGACGATGAGTGGATGCTGCTGACAGGTAACAACCTGAACCCGCGCGCATGGCGACTGGATCTGGAAAACGCTATCCTGATTCATGACCCGCAGCATGAGTTAGCCGCCCAACGTGAACGCGAGCTGGAGCTGATTCGCACCCATACGACCGTCGTGAATCACTACCGCGAACTGCAGAGCATTGCCGATTATCCGGTAAAAGTTCGCAAGCTTATTCGCCGCTTACGTCGTATCCGTATCGACCGACTTATCAGCCGTATTCTGTAATATCCAGGCCCTGTCACCCGCAGGGCTTTTTTATGGAGCCCGTTGATGCGTATTCCTCTGGTACTGAGTGTGCTCTTCCTGAGTGGCTGTAGCCATATGGCTAACGATAGCTGGTCCGGACAGGACAAAGCACAGCATTTCCTCGCTTCCGCGATGTTGTCCGCAGCCGGTAATGAATATGCCCAGCACCAGGGATACAGCCGGGATCGTAGCGCGGCGATCGGGTTAATGTTCTCAGTAGGTCTTGGGGCATCAAAAGAACTGTGGGATAGCCGCCCCGCAGGGAGCGGCTGGAGCTGGAAAGATTTCGCCTGGGATGTCGCCGGCGCAACGACCGGCTATGCCGTATGGCAGATGGCGCGCTATTAAAGTCGAATGCCTTTCCCTTTGCGATGCAGCATCAGGGAGACAACAAACGCCAGTGCCCCCATTCCCGTTACGTACCAGAAGAATGTCGTTTCGCTTCCCCATGATTTAAGCGACAGCGCGACGTACTCCGCCGATCCGCCAAACACCGCGTTGGCTACCGCATAAGAGAGCCCTACCCCTAACGCACGGACCTGCGCCGGGAACATCTCGGCTTTCAATATCCCACTGATGGAGGTATAGAAACTGACAATCACCATCGCCACCATCACCAGCGCAAAGGCGGCATACGGTGAAGAGACATGCTGAAGCGCTGTCAGAATGGGAACGGTACATAATGCCGATAATCCGCCAAAAATGAGCATTGAGGTACGTCGGCCAATTTTGTCCGAGAGCGCACCGACGATCGGCTGTATGAGCATAAAGACAAACAGCGCCGCGGTCATGACCACACTGGCGACATTGGCGTGCATGCCGGTGGTATTCACCAGGTACTTTTGCATATAGGTGGTGAAAGTATAAAAACTGAGAGAGCCGCCCGCAGTGAAGCCCAGCACCATGAGGAAAGCTTTGCGGTTACGCCATAACCCTTTGAATGTTCCCGCCTCCTTCAGCATCCGGACCTCTTTCTGAGAGGTTTCATCTAACTGACGGCGTAGCCAAAGTGCGACAATCGCCAGCACTGCCCCCATTGCGAAAGGAATTCGCCATCCCCAGGCATGTAGTTGTTCGTCCGTCAAAATCTGCTGCAGGATCACCACCACAAGAATGGCCAGCAGTTGACCGCCAATCAGCGTGACGTACTGGAATGAGGCGTAAAAACCTTTACGGCCTTCCAGTGCAATTTCGCTCATGTAGGTCGCACTGGTACCGTATTCACCGCCCACCGATAATCCCTGAAATAAGCGGGCCAGCAAAAGCAGCGCCGGTGCCCAGGTGCCAATCGATTCATATCCCGGTAAGCAGGCGATCACCAGCGAGCCAAAGCACATCATACACACCGAGATCAGCATCGAGGCCTTACGCCCTCGACGATCCGCAATACGGCCGAACAGCCAGCCCCCGATGGGTCGCATTAAAAATCCTGCGGCAAAAACCCCAGCCGTTTGTAGCAGCTGTGTAGTGGTGTTGCCGGATGGGAAGAAAATATGTGCGAAGTAGAGTGAACAGAATGAGTAGACGTAAAAGTCGAACCATTCAACCAGATTCCCTGAAGAGGCGCTGATGATTGCCCATACCCTTCTTCGGGTATCACTGTGAGCCAGCGTCCCGTGTGATGTCATGCTTTCTGTCATTGTGATTATGCTCCTGCCATAAACTGCGGCGTATTGAGCCAGAAGGCTCAATAACCTCGTAAATGAAATGTTATAATTTTGTTATAAATAACATTGCGACAGGGATCACACATTCCATTAGCAGGATAAGGGATTAAGAGAAAGGCCAGGATGGAGATAAAAGCAAAAAATCCCGCACCTTCCGGTACGGGGTTCTTCTAATTGATGCCTGGCAGTTCCCTACTCTCACATGGGGAGACCCCACACTACCATCGGCGCTACGGCGTTTCACTTCTGAGTTCGGCATGGG
>NZ_JBMKGI010000009.1:0-168719 GCF_049238885.1 Enterobacter cloacae complex sp. BZL2005
TCAGACACCGTCTGAATTTGCAGCGGGCTGGAGAAAGGGTCATTCTGAGAATGAAGATTCCGACGTTACTAACTGAGTGTTGTATCTAATCGTGGGGGCAGGTCACCTACCCAGTGTGTGGAAATGTTACTTGATGGCAAGGAATGGAGTAATGCATCAATAACATTCAATAAAGAAAACGCATCGTTTAAATGGAGTTAGCCATTATGAAGCCCAACCGCAGATGAACATTGTAATGGTTTATCCGATCAGCAAGTCAAGCCGGGTAAGCCGACGCAGAATGCGTTTATCGAACGGTTCAACCGGACGTACCGGACAGAAATCCTGGATTTTTACCTGTTCTGAACGCTGAATGAAGCACGGGAAATCACTGAACGCTGGCTGAATGAATACAACAGCGAGCGTCCTCATGAATCCCTGAATAACCTGACGCCGGAGGTAGCTTATTGGAATCGTTTTAATCTAGTAGAATTCAACTTTCGTTTGCGCTGTCATTGAAACTGGTTTCGGCGCCGGATTACCTGCGTTCTGTACTGTGGCATTACATATTTCAGGCACAAGCATTTCATTATAATGACAAGAACTGGTTGCTGTATAACCCT
Source organism: Enterobacter cloacae complex sp. BZL2005 (assembly GCF_049238885.1). Classification (NCBI taxonomy): domain Bacteria; kingdom Pseudomonadati; phylum Pseudomonadota; class Gammaproteobacteria; order Enterobacterales; family Enterobacteriaceae; genus Enterobacter; species Enterobacter cloacae complex sp. BZL2005. The sequence goes on from NZ_JBMKGI010000009.1 coordinate 603, forward strand.
CCGAGAAAACTGATGAGTTTATTAGTTTATAATCAAGAGGCTTTCTTTTTTTATCAACATAAGATATTTCATTTTTAGACATAACGCTTTCTGAACTATAAAATTCAGAGCGCGTCAAATTATCGTCTTCATCATAAAAATGTTCAGATATTTTTTTGCCTAAAAAATAGGTGTCTTTAATTAATCCATTCGGGTAAAGAGTGTAACGCAACTCGTCACCGTTTTCATTTTTACTCAAAATGTGACATTTTTCATCAAGTTGTATTGAGAAAGGCTTGCCATCTCTATGGCCAATAAGACTTCCATTTGTATATTTTAGAATAGTTTCATGTCCAGAAGAAACATTATCAAGGTTTAAGCTATCAACACAACCATTTTTATTCAGCCTGATGGAGATTTTATAAGTAATTTTTCCATTCTCCTCAATATCAGTATCTAGGGATTTAACAGCCCCCTTAACTGGATTGAAATCAAACATAGTCGATAAGTTATAAAGTAGAGGTATGTAGTGATTTTCTGCAAAAGCCATGCTTGAAAATAAGGAAGTACAAAGGAAAAGAGTAGAAGTTTTATCATTTTTAAAATCTAAGCTCAAGTTACCCTCAAATTAAGTAAGCTCATTACAGCATGCTTACTGCTTATCTTCAACATTGATACTGGCGGAGATGATTGCGCCACCACTGCGCCGTTTGCCGTAAAGTCGCTATCGTATCCAAACGTCTGAACGCTACCCTTTATCACGTATCGGCGCCAGATTTCACGCAGCAGTAAAACGTGCTGGCATTCGCCGCCGGAATCCGTACCATACGCGGCATACAATTTTTGCCCCTGCTGGCTCCGAAGGTAGTACTCAATGCAACAGAATCAAGAGATTAACAAAAAAGAGCAATACAACCTGAATAAACTGCAAAAGCGACTGCGCCGTAACGTGGGCGAAGCCATTGCAGACTTCAACATGATTGAAGAAGGCGACCGCATCATGGTTTGCCTGTCAGGGGGTAAAGACAGCTACACCATGCTGGAGATCCTGCGTAATCTTCAGCAAAGCGCGCCGGTGAATTTTTCCCTGGTGGCGGTCAACCTTGACCAGAAACAGCCGGGCTTCCCGGAGCACATTCTGCCGGAATACCTCGAAAATCTGGGCGTTGAGTACAAAATCGTCGAAGAAAATACCTACGGTATTGTGAAAGAGAAAATTCCTGAAGGGAAAACCACCTGCTCTCTGTGCTCTCGTCTGCGCCGCGGTATTCTGTATCGCACCGCGACCGAGCTGGGCGCGACCAAAATTGCCCTGGGCCATCACCGCGACGATATCCTGCAAACGCTGTTCCTCAATATGTTCTACGGCGGCAAGATGAAAGGTATGCCGCCTAAGCTGATGAGTGATGACGGTAAACATATTGTGATCCGCCCGCTTGCCTACTGCCGTGAAAAAGACATTGAGCGTTTCTCTCAGGCGAAAGGGTTCCCGATCATTCCATGTAACCTCTGCGGCTCTCAGCCGAACCTGCAGCGTCAGGTGATTGGCGACATGCTGCGCGACTGGGATAAGCGCTATCCGGGTCGTATCGAAACCATGTTCAGCGCCATGCAGAACGTCGTCCCTTCCCATCTCGCGGATGTGGAACTGTTCGACTTTAAAGGCATCAATCACGAGTCAGAAGTCGTGAACGGCGGCGATCTGGCGTTTGACCGGGAAGAGATCCCGATGCAACCAGCAGGCTGGCAGCCGGAAGACGATGACAATCAGTTTGAAGCGTTGCGTCTGAACGTGCTTGAAGTGAAGTAAGCGGTTAGCGTCTCAGAAACACCGTCTGAGACGCTTCATGCTTTATTTCAGCAGACGTACGCGGCAGGTTTTACCCTTAATTTTCCCGTTTTGCAGCTGCTTCCATGCCTTATGGGCAACCGCCTGGCGAACCGCGACGTAGACATGCGCCGGATGGACAGCAATCTTACCGATATCCGCCCCGTCCAGCCCCACATCCCCGGTCAGTGCACCGAGTACATCACCAGGACGCATCTTGGCTTTTTTACCGCCATCAATGCACAGGGTCGCCATTTCGGCCTCCAGCGGCACAAGGCTGACGCCGGCTGGGGGATTCATCCAGTTCAGCTTAATCTGCAGCATCTCAGAGAGAATATTGGCGCGCTGCGCCTCTTCCGGAGCGCAGAAGCTGATGGCCAGACCGCTGTTCCCGGCGCGCGCGGTGCGGCCAATACGGTGCACGTGTACTTCCGGATCCCACGCCAGCTCAAAGTTCACGACCAGCTCAAGCGATTTGATATCCAGACCGCGCGCAGCGACGTCGGTCGCCACCAGCACGCGGGCGCTGCCGTTGGCGAAACGGACCAGCGTCTGATCGCGATCGCGCTGTTCAAGATCGCCATGCAGCGACAGTGCGCTCTGCCCGGCGGCATTCAGAGCATCACAAACCGACTGACAGTCTTTTTTGGTGTTACAGAACACCACGCAGGAGCCAGGCTGATGCTGGCTCAGTAATTTCTGCAGGAGCGGGATCTTCCCCTGCTGCGAGGTTTCAAAGAACTGCTGTTCGATGGCCGGCAGCGCATCTACGCTGTCGATTTCAATGGTAAGAGGATTTTTCTGCACGCGCCCGCTGATGGCGGCGATAGCTTCCGGCCAGGTTGCGGAGAACAACAGCGTCTGGCGATCGGCCGGTGCGAAACGGATCACTTCGTCAATGGCCTCGCTGAAGCCCATATCCAGCATCCGATCGGCCTCATCCATCACCAGCGTTTGTAGCGCATCCAGCGAGACCGTGCCTTTTTGCAGGTGATCGAGCAGGCGTCCCGGCGTCGCGACAATAATGTGCGGCGCATGCTGAAGCGAATCACGCTGGGCACCGAACGGCTGCCCGCCGCAGAGGGTTAAAATCTTGGTATTTGGCAGGAAACGTGCCAGGCGACGCAGTTCACCCGCAACCTGGTCTGCCAGCTCGCGGGTCGGACACAGCACCAAAGACTGGGTCTGAAAAAGCGCCGCATCGATATGCTGCAACAGGCCAAGGCCAAAGGCCGCCGTTTTCCCACTGCCCGTTTTCGCCTGCACGCGCACGTCACGGCCCTCAAGAATGGCGGGTAAGGCGGCCGCCTGAACAGGCGTCATCGTGAGGTATCCCAACTCGTTGAGGTTAGCGAGTTGGGCATCGGGCAGAACATTCAGGGTAGAAAAAGCGGTCACAATTGTCTCTCGTGGTGATCTTTGCGGTCAGATGGCGCGTATCCTCGCAGATCTCGCGGTCCGATGCGACAATTTAATCGGTTCTTCATCGGGCGGCGGGTCGGGCATCGGCTGGGGACGCGGGATGGGATCGGGCATAGGTACCGGATCGCTGGGGATAGGATCGGATTGACGCGATTGTGGCAGTAGCAGAGCGTTAAGGATGCTCATCATTCCCTCCATAATTTGCTGTCATCCCTTTTAGGGTAGACGCTCAGAATCAGGAGGCAAAAAAAAGCCGACTATGAAGTCGGCGTCGTACGAATCAATTGTGCTATGCAGTAATTCAAAAAAGGAAGTAAGACAATATGGAGCGCAACGCCCATCGCTTGACGTTGCATTCACCTGCGGGAGTAATATTGCACCTTACGGGGTAGATGTTTATTGACTTCGCTCAATTAAAAGAGCGTTTTAATCCCGGAAAAAGATGAAAAAAGCTTAAATTTACAGCCATTTACTACGATGCAACCACCATGCAACACCCCCAATCAAAACAACTAACATCACGCAAAACGCCGTAAAACCGTAGCGATAAGCGCCACCCGGAATTCCGCCCAGGTTGACGCCAAACAACCCGGTCAGAAACGTGCTCGGTAAAAACACCATCGCCATCAGGGACATCGTATAGGTTCTTCGCGCCAGCGACTCCTGCATCACCTGCGCGATTTCGTCCGCCATCACCGCCGTTCTGGCAATACAGGAATCAATTTCATCCAGCCCGCGGCCCAGCCTGTCGGCAATATCCTGCATTCTGCGCCGATGGTCGTCGTTCATCCAGGCGAGCCTTTCGCTGGCCAGCCGCGCATACACGTCGCGCTGCGGCGTCATGTAGCGGCGCATAACAATCAGCTGCTTGCGCAATAAGGCCAGAAAACCGCGCGGCGGGATCTGCTGATCGAGCAGGTTATCTTCCAGGTCGATGATTTTGTCGTGCAACTCTTCAATAAACTCACTGGCGTGATCGGTAAGCGCGTCACAGACGTCCACCAGCCAGCTGCCGCAGTCGATCGGCCCTGTGCCCTCTTTCAGATCGTTGACGATGTCATCCAGCGCCAGGACCTTACGCTGTCGGGTGGAGACAATCAGCCCATCGTCCATATAGACCCGCATCGCCACCAGCTGATCCGGACGTTCATCCGTGCTGCCGTTAATACAGCGGAGGGTAATCAGCGTCCCGTCACCCATGCGGCTTACGCGGGGCCGCAGGCTTTCACCCGCCAGCGCATCGCGCACGTTATTGGGCAAGAGCGGGGTCGACGCCAGCCAGTCAGCGCTGTCCGGATGGGTATAGTTCAGATGCAGCCAGCAGGGATGCGCACTGTCGATCACATCATTATCTTCCAGCGGTCGGGCACCGCCGCGGCCGTCCAGCACCCACGCAAAAACTGCGTCAGGAACGTTAAGTTCAGATCCTTTAATGCTTTCCACAGCACCTCCACCTTTTTAACTCTTTCGGTGTCAGTCTAGCTTTCATGAGGGGTTAAGCAACAACTATGTATTCCATCGCGCTGAAATCGCTCGGGAAATGAGCTGGGTGGGCAAATGTATGCAAAAAGCCTGGCATGCCAGGCTTTGTGTCGCTTTCAGAGAGAGTGCTCTGGCTGCTGGAGGAAGGAGGGTGAGCCGGTCGGTAATGGGGACGAAGACCCGTGATCCAATCTGAAATTCCGCGTGCGGGCCTGGAGTTCAATCACCTGATTGCGCAGTACATCCGAGGAGCCATTGAGTTCCTCCGCCATCGCCACGTTGCTTTGCGTGACCCGCTCCAGCTCCGATAGCGCCAGCGTGATCTGGGAAATACCTTTCTCCTGCTCAGACGTCGACGCGGAGATTTCATCCATTAAGCGACTGACGTTTCCCGAGCCCGTCACGATTTCATGCATATTCTTCTCTGCCTGCGACACCACGGTCGCGCCCTGCGTGACGTTACTGCTGGTGACTTCAATCAGCGCTTTGATATTCTTCGCGGCCTCTGCGCTGCGGTGCGCCAGGTTTCTGACCTCTTCCGCAACGACAGAAAAACCTTTTCCATGGTCGCCCGCTCTTGCCGCCTCAACGGCCGCGTTGAGCGCCAGAATATTGGTCTGGAACGCAATGCCGTCAATCAGCGAAATAATCTCCGTCATCTGCTGGGCGCATTCGGTAATGGACTGCATATTGTTGGCAACCTGCCCCATCAGCTCCCCGCCCTTACGCGCCTGCAGCGTCGCCATATTCGCCTGTTCACTCGCCAGGCGGGTGTTATCGGCGTTATTTTTAGTGCTCGCCGCCATTTGCTCCATGCTGGCTGCGGTTTGCACTAAAGACGCGGACTGCTGTTCGGTTTTGACCGAGAGCTGAGCGCTACGTGTCGAGAGCTGATCCGATAAGGTCATGGCGGTTTGCGATGACGCCCTGATCTCACGCACCAGCGTTGCAATGTTGCCGGACAGGCTGTTGATCCCGGGAATGAGTCGCCCCGCACAGTTATTGCCAAACTCCGGGATAGAAACCCCCAGGTTGCCGGCAGTCACCTCTTCAATACTTTTCTTCACCGTATTGATCGGCGTCACAAGATACCGGGTCATATAGACCCAAAGCAAAAATAGCGCAACGAAATTGATAGCGTTAAGGGAAATAAAGAGAGAGGGCTTGCTGGAAATTAGAACAACGACACCTGCGCTTACCAAAAATAGCGATAAAAGGAACCCGATAATAAAGGTTCTGACACTAATATTTCTTAGCATGATGATACCCACATTTTATATTTTGGTCGGCATCTAGACTTATAGCATTGGCACAAACGTTTTTCCTCGGAAACTTCACGGGTTTGTTGTTTCGCCGTTAGCAGCCTGGGATTTAGCTTAAGTCAGATGAAAAAAGCGTATTATTGAAAATGTTCTTCGCAGCATGCTGTGATACTGGTCTGCCGCCACGTTAAGCGATACCATCCGCTGCGGCGAACCGATACAATCGCCGTTATATTTAAGGAGCTTTGCTACTTTTATTCGCTCTTGTTTAGCAATGCTTAATACGTTAACAATGAGAATATATTTTATATTCTTAATGCGATGTAGAGTATTAATATGACTGGTCATGCTTCACGACAAATAACTAATATTGTTTGAATGCGCATGTTCGTTGCCAGATTAAGATGTGCCCGGCAGGCGAAATCGGTAACCCTCTCAGGCGTGGGATTGCATAATGCTCAATATATCGTGGGACCCTGTGTTAATCGCTATCTCTTATCTGGTGGCATTTATCGCCTCCTTTGTGGCGCTGGACAGTGCCGGAAAGATCCCCCTTTCCAGCCGAAAGGCTGCCCTGTTCTGGCGCATTGCCGGGGGTATGACGCTGGGGATCGGCATCTGGTCGATGCACTTTATCGGCATGCTGTCGATGCAGATGCCGATGATGATGCGCTATGACCTCTGGTTAACCCTTGCGTCTCTGGGCGTCGCGATTATTGCGTCGACCACGGCCCTTGATATTGCCGTCGCGGGAAAAAAACGTTCTTCGTTTCGACCGATCGTTGCCACGGCTATCCTGAGCGCAGGCGTGGTATCTATGCACTATATCGGTATGGCTGCCCTGATGCTGGATGGCAGCATTATCTGGGATCGCCGTATTGTGGGGTTGTCGGTGGTCATTGCCGTGGTGGCGTCCGGCACGGCGCTGTGGCTGGCTTTCCGCCTGCGAGACAAAGGGTTTTTTATCGAGCGCCTTCTCGCCGCCCTGGTCATGGGCGCCGCCATTTGTGCGATGCACTATATCGGCATGAGCGCCGCGCATTACCCGGAAATGTCGCATACCCTCCCCGGGGGGATCGGCGAGCTGGGGTTATCCATCTGGGTTTCTGTCACCACGCTCTGCCTGCTTGGCGTGATGTTAATTATTTCCCTTATCGATTCTCACCGGCGCACCGGCCGGCTGACGGATAATCTTCGACAACTCAATCGGCAGCTTGAGCTCCAGGCGCGCTTTGATGCGCTCACCGGACTCGCGAATCGCCATCAGATGGATCTCCGCATGCAGGACTGCCTGCGCAGCGCGTTGCTGAGCAACAGGCAATTTGCCGTTATTTTCCTGAACGTCGATCACTTCAAACGCGTCAACGATACCTGGGGTCACAGCGTCGGCGATGAGTTATTGATCACCGTCGCACAACGCATCACTTCCCGGCTCTCGCGTGAGATGACCCTGGCAAGGCTGGGAGGAGACGCTTTTATCCTGCTGGTGCCGGAATGTGACGACGACAAACTCAACGCCCTGCTCGCGTCGCTGCTAGAGGATGTGCGACGTCCTCTTTCGATCTGTGGTCATACGCTTAACACGACAATGAGTGCGGGCGTCAGCCTCTATCCTCAGGATGGCGAGACGCTGCATGAACTGAAACTCAAAGCTGATGCAGCCCTGCATCACGTCAAAGACGACGGCCGCAACGGCTGGGCGCGTTATAGAACCGAGATGTCGACAGCAATCCCGGCAAAACCCGGTTTTCTTCAGGAGCTCTCACAGGCGCTTGAGCGCGATCAGTTTGAACTGTGGTACCAGCCAACCTGGTATGCGCAAGAGAAGACTATCCATGGTTTTGAAGCCCTGCTGCGCTGGCGGCACCCTGAGCAAGGCGTTGTTCTGCCTGGTCTGTTTATCCCCTCGCTGGAGCAAACCGGCTTAATTATTCCGGTGGGCAACTGGGCCATTGAAGCGGCATGTCGACAGCTGCATTTCTGGACTGAACAAGGGTTCAGCCAGTGGACGTTATCGCTCAACTTATCCCCCGTCCAGTTCGAGCAACCGGACATTTTCCACATCGTATCGTCGATGCTGGAAAAATATAACTTGTCCCCGTCCAGGCTGATCCTTGAGGTCACGGAGAGCACCGCGCTGAAAAATCTCGACCGCAGCATTGAGTTGCTCAACGCCTTTAATCATGCGGGGATCACCGTCTCGATTGATGATTTTGGTACGGGCTACTCCAACCTGCTGATGCTGAGCGTGCTGCCGGCAAAAGAGCTCAAGATCGACAAAAGCTTTGTAACGTCGATGCTAGAAAATGAAAAAACCTACAAGCTGGTTGAAACCATTATGAGTATCGCCCGCACCATGGAGATGAACGTGGTGGCAGAAGGGATTGAAACGGAAGAACAGCAGGCGGTTCTCACCCGTCTCGGCTGCGACTACCTGCAGGGTTACCTCTTCTCCCGCCCCTTACCTGCCGAACAGGTGCCGTGGTTGCTTCTGCAGATAAACTCAGAAAGGCAAATTATCCCCCTTAATAAAATTCAAACGGACGCCGCATTTATTTCACAAAAAAACCATGCCTGACGGGGTTTAGTAGAGTATGTTTCAAAGCAGAACACACGAGTCACGTCTGTCATGATTGTCAGGCGTATTAAGCCGATGAACAGGAAATGCCTATGTCGCAAAACGGTTTTGAAGCGCTGAACGTTATTAAAACACCCGTGTGGCTTATTTCACCCGTTTCGGAAGAGATCGTTTTTGCTAACGTGGTCGCAATGCAGCTTATGGGAGATAAGACGCTCGATCAGCTGCGTAAAGGCATCTATTCCGCGAATGCACAAGCTCTCCTGTCGATGTATGTACCTGAACTGAAAACCGAGCAGGAGATCGTCGAAATCTGGACAATAAGAAGCCGGGATGGGCTGGATACGCCGTTAAGCTGTCGTCTCTCGCTTGCCCGCTACGCTCCCTGGGGAGATGTGATTGTCTTCGAGGGGATCGCCCAACATATCCTCTCAGGACTGAAGGCCAGCCGCTCCGCAACCTACCGGCGAAAAAAACAGGGGTTTTACGCCCGTTTTTTTCAGACCAACAGCGCGCCGATGCTGTTAATCGATCCTGCCCGCGATGGTCAGATTGTTGATGCCAACCTGGCTGCGCTCAATTTTTACGGTTACTCGCATGATGGTATGTGCAGCAAGCATACCTGGGAAATCAATACCCTGGGGCGAGACGTGATGCCCATTATGACCGCGATTGCCGCGCTGCCCGGCGGCCATAAGCCGCTCAACTTTGTTCACCGCCTTGCCGATGGTTCCACCCGCCATGTTCAGACGTATGCCGGACCCATTGAGATCTACGGTGACAAGCTGATGCTGTGCATCATCCACGATATCACCGAGCAAAAAAGACTGGAGCAAGAGCTGGAACATGCCGCGTTACGTGACTCCATGACCGGGTTACTCAACCGACGCCAGTTCTACGCGATTACCGACCCCAACAATCTCAATAATCGACCTGCCCAGCAGCAGTTTAGCCTGCTGCTGGTTGACACCGATCACTTCAAAAACATCAACGACCTGTTTGGTCATTTGAAGGGCGATGAGGTGCTTATTGCCCTCTCCCGAACGCTGGAAGCCTGTAGTCGGGAGAACGACATGGTGTTCCGCTGGGGGGGCGAAGAGTTCGTCATCCTGCTGCCGCATACCTCTCTCGACACCGCGTTGCAGATTGCCGAGTCGATCCGTGCAGCCGTTGCCCGCATTACGATTCCGGGCTTACCACGGTTTACCGTCAGCATTGGCGTGGCGCGACATAACCCGGGGGAGACGATTGATGAGCTGTTTAAGCGTGTAGACGATGCGCTGTATCGCGCTAAAAATGATGGGCGCAATAAAGTCCTTGCAGCATGAAACTGGAGTATACGGGAAAGCCCCGCTACAATGCCTGCCTCGAATAAATTAACGTCAGGTGGGTAATATCTGCAATGGGCAAAACAGAAATAATACTCACCTTAATTATTTTGCTCCTTATTATATTTGGCTTCTGGTTTATTTTTAGCGGGGAAATCTGGTATCTCGTCGAGTTTCTCGAAAATAGTCTTTATCCGACCTTCGACGCCCCTTAACGCACGTTTAATATCGTGTTTCACCTACCGGATTTGTCAGGTATCTGCCAGCCTGACGGCCGCGTAAGATACGCGTCGTTATCCTCCAACTACGTTGATAACGAATTACTTATTCACTTGCTTATGTTGCCCGTGCTCTGACGGGCTTTTTTATTTCCGGCATTTCAGCCACGCCAGGCTATATCTTAATCATCTTTAATGACAAGGGAGAGGAATGATGAGCAAGAAGATCCTGATGCTGGTGGGCGATTATGCCGAAGATTACGAAACCATGGTGCCTTTTCAGGCGTTACAGATGGTTGGTCATCAGGTGGATGCCGTCTGCCCCGACAAACCGAAGGGCGACTACATCATAACGGCAATCCATGATTTCGACGGCGCCCAGACCTATAGCGAAAAACCCGGTCACCGCTTTACCCTCAACGCCGATTTTTCCGCCGTGAAGGAGCAGGACTACGACGCGCTGCTCATCCCCGGCGGGAGAGCGCCCGAGTATCTGCGGCTAAATGAGGACGTGTTAAAGCTGGTACAGGCGTTTGACGCCGCGCGCAAACCGATTGCAGCGGTGTGCCATGGCCCGCAGCTGCTTGCCGCCGCGGGCATCCTGAAAGGCCGTACCTGTAGCGCCTACCCGGCGTGTGCACCTGAGGTCCGTCTCGCGGGGGGACACTATGCCACGATTGGCATCGATCAGGCACATGTCGACGGCAACCTGGTGACGGCTCCCGCGTGGCCCGCCCATCCGCAGTGGCTGGCGAAGTTTAATGCGTTGTTAGAATAATACGTTCCGGTCTTATCGCTGCCGAAAAGCACAGCGCGGTATCACCCATGGCAAAACTGGCGCTCACGTGCGCCAGTTCGCATTAACCATCAGTGCTTCTCAATATACATCGTCCGGCTATACGCCACGTCTTCCGGGTTATTAATCGGATACCCTTTCACCCACGGCTTAATCAGACGACCGTTGGTGTACTGGTAAATAGGCGCGATCGGCGCTTTCTCCATGAGGATTTTCTCCGCCATGTTGTAGTCCGTATTACGTGCTTTCGCCGTGGTTTCGAGCGTCGCCTGGTGGATTATTTTATCGTAAGCCGGATCGTTGAAGCGCGAGATATTGCCGCTGTGGGTTGAGGTCAGCAGGGACAGGAAGGTCGAGGGCTCGTTGTAATCCCCCACCCATGACGCGCGGATCACATCAAAATTGCCGGTGTTGCGGCTGTCGATGTAGGTTTTCCACTCCTGATTTTGCAGCTTGACATCCACACCGAGGTTTTTCTTCCACATGGACGCCACCGCAATGGCGATTTTCTGGTGGTTTTCCGACGTGTTGTACAGCAGGTTCAGCTTCAGCGGACGCTGAGGGCCGTAGCCTGCGGCCTGGAGCAAGGTTTTGGCCTGAGCGTTCAGCTCCTGCTGGGACATCTGCTCGAACGGCGAAGGTTCAGGCGTGAAGCCCGCCGTCACGTCAGGGGTGAAATGCCAGGCCGGTTTCTCGCCGGTACCCAGTACCTTATCCGCCATAATGCGGCGATCGATAGTCATGCTCAGCGCAAGACGAACCCGGGCATCGGCCGTCGGCCCCTTTTGCGTGTTAAACGCGTAGTAATAGGTCCCGAGCTGAGGCGGCGTATACACCTGGCCAGGAATATCCTTCAGGAGCTTCTGATACATGTTTTTCGGGAACGATTCGGTAATATCGATATCCCCTGCCAGATAGCGTTTCGTGGCGGACGATTCCTGATTAATCGGAATAAAGGTCACTTTTTGCAGGACAGTTTTCGCATTGTCCCAGTAGTGGGTGTTCGGCACGACAACCAGTTTTTCATTCACCACGCGCGTGTTCAGAACGTAGGCCCCGTTACCGACCAGCGCTCCCGGACGCGTCCACTCTTTCCCGCTTTCAACATTGGCTTTTTGCACCGGATAGAAGGCGAAGTTTGCCGTCAGGTTGCTAAACCACGGTAGCGGTTTATCCAGCTGGACGCGCAACGTTCTGGCATCCACCGCCGTCACGCCCAGGGTATCTGGCGCCGCTTTACCATCAATAATGGCCTGCGCGTTGCTGATGCCTGCCAGCGCCGCAAACCAGGCAAACGGAGAGGTCGTTTTCGGATCAACCAGACGCTGCCAGCTGTAGACAAAATCCTGCGCGGTAACCGGCGTACCGTCAGACCATTTTGCGTTATCGCGCAGGGTGAACGTCCAGATTCGGTTATCGTTGCTCTGCCAGCGCGTCGCCACGCCCGGAGTCAGTTCCCCTTTCTCATTCTGATTTACCAGCCCTTCGAAAAGATCGCGAATCACCTGAATCTCTGGCAACCCCACCGCTTTTGCGGGATCGAGCGAAGCCGGTTCGTCTTTAATGTGTCTGACCAGCTCCTGTTTTTGCGCCAGCACCGTGCCCTGTGGCACATCAGCAGCATATGAGAGTGAAGAGAGTCCGCACAGGCACAGTGCGGCAAAAAGACGCGAAACAGGATGCTTCATAAGATCCCCTTTAAAAAATTCAGGTAAAAAGCAGATGCGTAATTATTTGTTTCGACAGTAAGAAATGCAAACAACTTACGCCTGAATAGTGATTTAAGGCAATTCTCAGCCGTTAAGGAAACTATTTGATTAACAGCGGCTTTTGCACAACACTGCCTGTAGAGACTACGTTATCAGGATATCGTATGGCAACCACCCGACCCCGCGCGGAACGCGGCGCCTTCCCTCCGGGCGCTGAACAATATGGCCGCTCATTTTTAGGCGCATCGCTGATCTGGTTCCCGGCCCCCGATGCCGATCGCGACAGCGGTTTGGTTATTGCCGGCACGCACGGAGATGAGAACTCGTCTGTCGTCACGCTCTCGTGCGCGCTGCGGACGCTGACCCCGGCATTGCGACGTCACCACGTGATTCTTGCCGTGAATCCGGACGGCTGTCAGCTTGGATTACGGGCGAATGCGCGAGGAATCGACCTGAACCGTAATTTCCCTGCGGCAAACTGGCGCGCAGGGGAAACGGTATATCGCTGGAACAGCTCCGCCGAGGAGCGGGACGTGGTGCTGCTCACGGGCGATAAACCCGGATCGGAGCCGGAAACCCAGGCGCTGTGCCAGCTTATCCATAAGATCCACCCCGCCTGGGTTGTCTCCTTTCACGATCCGCTGGCCTGTATTGAAGATCCGCGCCACTCTGACCTGGGCGCGTGGCTGGCCCGGGCGTTCGCCCTCCCGCTCGTCACCAGCGTGGGCTATGAGACACCCGGTTCATTTGGCAGCTGGTGCGCCGACTTAAGTCTGCCCTGCATTACCGCCGAGTTCCCGGCGATCTCCTCCGACGAAGCCAGCGAAAAATACTTAAAGGCAATGATGGATCTGTTGCGCTGGCAGCCTCAGAGGTGAAGTACGCCGCTGGTAAAATTAAGCGCCGGTGAAACGTCAACGGCCAGCCACGTCGGGCCATCCAGATCGGCGAAACGGACCTGATTGACCAGCGGCAGCGCCGCACCGATCGCCCGCGAGGTGCAAAGCATGCATCCCAGCATCAGGGCGAACCCCTGCGCCCGGGCGTCCGCCGCCAGGGCCAGGGCTTCAGTCAGTCCGCCAGTCTTGTCGAGTTTGATATTGACCATGTCATAGCTGCCCTTAAGCGCGCTTAAATTCTCACGGGTATGACAGCTTTCATCCGCACAGACGGGCAACGGATGGATAAAATTCTTCAGCGCCGCATCCTCTTTTGCCGGCAGAGGCTGCTCCAGCATCGCCACGCCCAGATCGGCCAGCAGCTGGCATCGCGCGGCCAGCCCTTCGGGATGCCACGACTCGTTGGCGTCAACAATGAGCGTGGCTGACGGCACCGCCGAGCGAATGGCGACCATCCTCTCGCTGATCAGACGATCGTCGAGCTTCACTTTTAACAGCGTGGCCCCGGCGTCATAGAGCGCTTTCGCACTGGCGGCCATCTGCTCGGGCTCCCCAATCACGACCGTTTGCGCGGTAACGACGGACTCCGACACGACCACGCCCAGCAGTGACGTCAGCGATTTTTGCTGCTTAGCGGCTTCAAGGCTCCAGAGCGCACAGTCGATGGCGTTGCGCGCCGCCCCGGCGGATAAACGCTGCTGTAACGCGTCGCGCGTGAGGCCTTTTTGCAGGTCAGGTACCAGGGTCATGATCTGCGCCATCACGGATGCCAGACTTTCCCCATAGCGCGGGTAAGGCGTACATTCCCCGACGCCTTTAAACCCCTCTTCTTCGATTTCAACCACGACCACGCTGGCTTCACTTCGGCTGCCGCGAGAGATCACAAACGGGGTATGCAATGGCCAGGCTTCTTCATAGACCTTAACGCTTCTCATCACTGACTCCTTGCGGCCCGGAAAGGCGAAAAATTTGGTTTGCCGTGTTATCTGCTGATGGCATACACTAGCCACGACGTTAACTATATGTAAACAGGAAGATATCTATGTCACAACTCGTTCATTTCCAGGGCAACCCGGTTGCTGTAGCAGGTTCCATTCCGCAGGCTGGCAGCAAAGCGCAGGCTTTTACTCTGGTGGCTAAAGATCTGTCTGACGTCACACTGGCTCAGTTTGCGGGCAAACGCAAAGTACTGAACATTTTCCCAAGCATTGATACCGGCGTTTGTGCCGCATCCGTGCGTAAATTCAACCAGCTGGCGACTGAAATGGACAACACCGTGGTGCTGTGCATTTCCGCTGACCTGCCGTTTGCCCAGTCCCGTTTCTGCGGTGCCGAAGGCCTGAGCAACGTTATCACCCTTTCCACCCTGCGCAGCGCTGATTTCCTCGAGAACTACGGCGTCAGCATCGCGGAAGGCCCACTGAAGGGTCTGGCAGCACGTGCTGTACTGGTTCTTGATGAAAACGACACTGTCGTTTTCAGCGAACTGGTTAACGAAATCACCACCGAGCCGGACTACACTGCCGCGCTGGACGTGCTGAAAGCATAATAAGTCCTTAGCATTCTATACAACTTATTCTCAACCTCGCCACGGCGGGGTTTTTTATTAGAAAATAGCTGAATCGTTAAAGCTAAAATATTCATCGATCACAAAAATCATGCAATAAAGACAGCAACACGTAACATCCACGTGATCATTAACGCATTCTAATTGTTAAAATCACCTAATTTTAACCTCAGTGAAGCCCATCACATTTCCCTTTTTGTCTAAACATTAGATTTGCTTACGAAAGTAAATAATCGTTTCAGCAAAAAGGATAAAATATGAAGATCAAATTCGCTTTTACGCTCCTGGCGGTCCTGGTTTCTGGCCATGCCGCGGCTAAAACCTGGGTGCTGACAAGTGCTGAAAGCAGCGTAGAGAAAGGAAACTGGAAGATTTCCAGTGATGAGCTGAAAGTTAAAGATCAGACGTTCAGCATTGAGCAAAAAGTCTTGCATGGCGGCAAGCAGGAAGGCAGTAAAGTCATCATTATTAGCAGTAAAGATGGCCTGACGATTACGCTGAGCCCGACCCGCGGCATGAACCTTCTGCACGTTGAAGGGTTTGGCACCCGACTGGGATGGAATTCACCCGTCAAAGAGGTCGTCAATCCTGCCTATATCAATCTTGAAAGCCGAAACGGTCTCGGCTGGCTGGATGGTTTCAACGAGATGATGGTGCGCTGTGGCTACGAGTGGACAGGTCATCCGGTCACCGCAGATGGACAGATTTACACCCTTCACGGCAGGGCCGGGAATACCCCGGTATCACAGGTGGAAGTTGAGGTGGCGGATGCCGCCCCGCATGAGATCCGCGTTCGGGGTTTGATCAAAGAGAGCACGTTCAAAAAAGCGGATCTGCAGACCATGACCGAACTGCGCTACGTTCCCGGAACCAACCAGTTCAGCCTGCATGATGTTCTCACTAACCATGCCGATTACCCTCACGATTACCAAATCATCTATCACAGCAACTTCGGCACGCCGATCCTTGAAGAAGGCGCACGTTTCCTTGCGCCAGCGGTGAGCGTAAGCCCATTCAATGACTACGCCAAAGCGGGCGTTAACGACTGGCAAACCTATGCCGGGCCGACAAAAGGCTTTGATGAGATGGTATTTAACATTCAGCCGCTCGCCGACAACAACCACGAAACGCTCGCGGCGGTGGTCAATAAAGCCGGCGATAAAGGCGCATCCATCCAGTTTGATACGCGCCAGCTGCCCGTGCTGACCTTATGGAAAAACACCGATACGCTGAAGCAGGGTTATGTCACGGGCATCGAACCGGGTACCAGCTACGCCTACCCCGTGACGATTGAACGCCAACAGAAGCGGGTTAAGCAGCTGCAGCCTGGCGCCAGCGCGCAGTTTGATCTGACCTATACCCTGCTCCACAGCCCGCAGCAGGTGAAAGAGGTTGAAAGCAGGATTGCGTCGATTCAGGGCGAGACAAAAACAGACATCGTTAACACGCCGCTGGCGAAGGAATAAATCTAAAGTGAAAAGTAAAAAGCCTCTTTGCAGAGGCTTTTTTGTTATTCGTCACCTTTCTTATGATTCAAACCATACTCACGTAGCTTATTGGCGATTGCGGTGTGCGAGACGCCCAGGCGTTTTGCCAGTTTGCGGGTGCTGGGATAGCTGCGGTACAGCTGCGTCAGCACAGAACGCTCGAAACGGCTGGTGATGTCATCAAGCGACCCTTCCATCGCCTCTTCCCCTACCGATACCGTTCCGGCGTCGTAATCCGGCAACAGGATATCCTGCGGGCGCAGCTCATACCCTTCAAGCTGGGTCAGCGCACGATATACGGCGTTTTTGAGCTGACGAATGTTCCCCGGCCAGCCGTAGCGCATAAGCACCGTGCCCAGATCGGCAGACAGCTTCGGACGAGGAACCCCCTGCTCATCGGCAAAGCGGGCGACGAACAGCTCCGTAAGCGGCATGATGTCCTGCGGGCAATCGCGCAGCGGCGGAATGTTCAGCGTCAGGACGTTGAGGCGGTAATAAAGATCCTCGCGGAAGATCCCCTTTTGCACCAGTTCCACCAGATTCTTCTGTGTGGCGCAAATGACGCGCACGTCCACATGCACTTCGTGATCCTCACCGACGCGGCGGAACGTGCCGTCGTTCAGGAAACGCAGCAGCTTAGCCTGCATACGCGGCGACATTTCGCCGATCTCGTCCAGCAGCACGGAGCCGCCGTTAGCCTGCTCGAAGAACCCTTTCTTGCCCTCCGGCGCGTGACCAAACAGCTCGCTTTCAACGGCATCTTCCGGAATCGAGGCGCAGTTAAGTGCCAGATAAGGCTTAGCCGCACGCGGGCTCGCCAGATGCACGGCGTGAGCCAGCAGGTCTTTCCCGGTGCCGGTATCGCCGGTAATCAGCAGCGGCGCGGTCAGGCTCGCGAGCTTACGCGCCTGATCAACCACATGACGCATTTTCGGGCTGACGGCAATAATCTGGCTGAACGCGCCAACGTCCTGACTGGAGAGGTTTTGCAGCTGACGACCCATGCGTAGCGTCGAGCGCAGCATGATCACCGCCCCGGTCAACACGCGGGTATTCCCTTCCCCTTTCAGATAGACCGGCGTGATCTCCATCAGGAAATTCTGCCCGTTAATCACCACATGCTCGCTGTGCGTGTTCTGCGGATTGCTGTCCAGCCAGCGCTGGAAGTTAAAACCGGGGATCAGCTGCGCGGCGTGATGATTGCTGAGCTTCTCCTGGCTCTGCGCGAAAAGCTGGCAGCTCGCGTGGTTAACGCGCTCAACTTTGCTTTTCAAATCCAGAGAGAGGAACGGTTCAGGCATGGCTTCCAGCAGCGCGCTCAGCGCCAGGTGCTCACGCTCGGACGGCATCCAGGGAATAGTGCGTACATCCGTAACGCCAGCGATACGGCGGATTTCCGCCATCAGGCTGCTGAAGGTATTAAATTCAATTTCGGCAAAATTGAGGTAAATTCGCCCGACAGGATCGATCTCAATGCCACGTAAATCAATGCTACGTAAAACAAGAAGATCGAGTAATTCGCGGGTCAGACCGAGACGGTCTTCACAGAAGACTTCAAGACGCATGGGAAATTCACCGTTTTAAGCCAATAACAGTAAAATGATATGTCAGAACACGGTGATCCGGAAGATGGCTGTCAACAAATATTGACAGCCAGCACGATTAGTGAACAAAACCTCACGGCGAAGGTTTTTTATTGAGCGTCTCTTTGAGCTGGCCGATCAGTTCACGCCTGAAATCCCCCAGCCGGGGCTTATCGCCGTCAATCCAGGGCAGCGGACGGCAGACTTCCATCGCTTTAATCCCCAGGCGTGCGGTTAATAATCCCGCACCGATGCCCTGAGCCGCACGGGCAGAAAGACGCGCCGCCAGATCCTGCGACATCCAGTCCATGCCCACTTCGCGCACCAGCTCACTCGCCCCGGCAAACGCGATATTGAGCAGGACCAGCTTAAACAGTCTGATCCGACTGTAGTAACCCAGCTCTATGCCGTAAAGGTTCGCAATACGGTTGATCAGGCGCAGGTTACGCCAGGCGATAAAGGCCATATCGACCAGCGCCAGCGGGCTGACGGCAATCATCAATGTAGATTCCGCCGCAGAACGGCTGATCTCGCGCCGCGCCTGAGCATCCAGCACCGGCTGTACCATGTGGGAATAGAGCGTCACCACTTCCCGGTCATTCTGGGTCTCATGGATGGCAGCATACCAGCGCTGAAGCGCCGGATGCGACTGATCGATTCCGGCCTGGCTGGCCAGCTTTTCACAGAACGCGCGCCCTTTCCCGGTGCCGTGACTGTGGAGCAGATCCCGCGCTTCATCACGCTCGTGCGCGCGCTGTCGCAGACGCCAGAGTCGACGCCATTCGGTGGCAACCGACCCGACGCCAGCCCCCACAATCAGCGCGCCTGCGGCACATCCGCCCAGCGCCACCCAGTCCTGCGTGTGCCAGGCATTCATCGTCCACTGCACGCCCTGACCCACCACGCTTACGCCAAACAGCGCCAGACCGGCGGTGACCATCCTGCGCCACAGGCTGCGTTTTGGACGCAGCGCGGCGTCCACGACCGCCTCCGCCGGACCATCCTCAACAGCCGGCTCGTCCTGCAGCGCCGGGGCAAAGTTATCGGCCTGGGTACCGCTGAACGTCTGCGCCGTTTTGAACGCCTCCTGCGGGTTCTGCTCAAGCGTTCCGGTAAAGTCAATGCGCGGTTTTAACGGTTCCGTCATCGCAATTTATCTCCAATCAAAAACTCCAGCGCCGCATCCAGACGGATATGCGGTAAAGGCCTGTCGACGCTCATGGCCTGCGGGCGGAAGGCTTCAAACTGAAAGCCCTGTTTCTGCCAGAAGGCCTGGCCCGGCAGCCGCGCAGGCACTTCGCCTGGGTAGACAGTAAGCGGTTCACCGTCGCTGAGCCGGTTGCCGCGTAATGCCGGTATTTTCTCGCCGTTAAGGTCAATTAGCCCGCTTTGCGTCGCCTGCACGGACGCGAGCCCAAGGCAATCCATGCTGATCCCTTCGAAGGCGGCGTTTTGCCAGGCGTCCTGTACCAGCTGCTGTAGCAGCGACACCATATTGGCATGCTGGTCGACGGTGACGTGATCGGCTTTTGTGGCCGCAAAGAGCAGTTTATCGATCACCGGTGAGAAAAGACGGCGGAACAGCGTACGCTGCCCGTAGTGAAAACTTTGCATCAGCTGCGTAAGGGCAAGGCGCATGTCGTTGAATGCCTGTGGCCCGCTGTTGAGCGGCTGCAGACAATCCACCAGCACAATCTGACGGTCAAATCGTAAAAAGTGGTTCTTATAGAATCCCTTGACCACCTTCTCACAATAGTAATGGTAGCGCTCGCGCAGCATACCGGCGTTAGTATGCTTATCCGCCTGCGCCAGCGTCGACTCGCCCACCCCATCCACATCCGGCCAGGGGAAAAACTGAAGCGCAGGCGCGCCCGCTAAATCACCCGGCAGAACAAAGCGCCCCGGCTGAATGAAGTGTAACCCTTCCTGTTTACACTGGTGTAAATACGCCGTCCAGGCGTCGGCAATGGCCGCCAGACGGTTTTCATCTGCTGGCGCAAGCGGGTCCAGCCCTTCGCACAGCTGTCGCCATTTGGCCGACCACCCGGCGCGTTGCCCCTGCAGCAATCCCGTCATCTGGCGTGACCAGCTGAGGTAATCCTGCGCCAGCATCGGCAGGTCGAGCAGCCATTCGCCGGGGTAATCGACGATTTCAAGGTATAACGTGGAGGTATCCTTGAAATGGCGCATCAGGGATTCATTCGAGCGGAAACGCAGCGCAAGGCGAATTTCACTGACCCCTCGCGTCGGCGTCGGCCATGCGGGCGGGTCGCCATACAGCTGTGCCAGCCCTTCGTCATAGGTAAAACGGGGAATGCCAAAATCACGCTGTGGAACGCGCTTAACGCCCAGCAGACGCTCTTCCCGCACCGCGCCAAGCAACGGCAGACGCGCCCCGGCGTGCAGGTTCAGGAGCTGGTTCACCATCGCAGTGATAAACGCCGTCTTACCGCTTCGGCTCAACCCCGTCACCGCCAGTCGAAGATGACGGTCAACGCCGCGGTTTACCAGTGAATTGATTTCGTTTTTAAGTCGCTTCATCGCCGTCCTTCGTTGCCTGGAAGCCTTGAATGCATGGCTTCAGAATACAATAAATGGGGGCAGATCGTTGATTATCAATTCTTATTTATTGCTATTGCCGTTTTTTCTCCAGTAAGATGAACGCCATTGCTG
This sequence comes from Enterobacter cloacae complex sp. BZL2005, assembly GCF_049238885.1. Classification (NCBI taxonomy): domain Bacteria; kingdom Pseudomonadati; phylum Pseudomonadota; class Gammaproteobacteria; order Enterobacterales; family Enterobacteriaceae; genus Enterobacter; species Enterobacter cloacae complex sp. BZL2005. The sequence goes on from NZ_JBMKGI010000009.1 coordinate 21,414, forward strand.
TCAGTCCTGAGTGAGTAAGGTGTATGTCACCCACCATTTATGATATCGCACGGGTTGCGGGCGTATCGAAATCAACCGTTTCCCGCGTTCTGAATAAACAAACGAATATTTCTCCTGAAGCGCGTGACAAAGTGCTGAAGGCGATTGACGAATTAAATTATCAGCCCAACAAACTGGCCCGTGCCCTGACCTCTTCAGGATTCGATGCCATTATGGTTATTTCGACCCGTTCAACCAAAACCACTGCCGGCAATCCTTTTTTCTCCGATGTTCTTCATGCCATTACGGCAAAAGCGGAAGAAGAAGGATTCGATGTTATTTTACAAACCTCAAAAAGCAGTGAAGACGATCTCCTGAAATGCGTGAGTAAAATAAAACAGAAGATGATCAAAGGGATCATCATGCTGAGTTCACCCGCAAATGAATCCTTTTTCACCACGCTGGACGCGTATGGCGTACCGGTAGTGGTTATCGGCAAAGTGGAAGGTGAGTATCAGAATATTTATTCCGTCGACACGGATAATTTTCATGACAGCGCCACGCTGACGGAAACCTTTATCAAAAACGGCCGCCGGAAAATTGCCTGCCTGCATGCGCCGCTTGAATATCATGTTTCGATCGATCGCCTGGCGGGTTATAAAGCCAGTCTGGAAAAGCACCATATTGCGATTAACCCGGACTGGATCATGGATGGTGGTTATACCCATGAGAGTGCACTTAAGGCGGCTCTGGAACTGCTCTCTTCACCCACGCCGCCTGATGCCGTATTTGCTACCGACAGCATGAAATTACTCGGCCTTTATCGCGCGGCGGACGAGTTAAATCTGATGATACCGGAACAGGTGGTGATAGCCGGATACAGTGACCCGATGCTGTCTCTCATTTTAACGCCCGCACCAGGCGGCTTTGATATCCCCACCCGCAAACTGGGGGAAGAGAGCTGCGATCTTCTCTTCAGGCGTATTGCGGGTCACCCCGCCCCGCAAAAAGTGCTGGTTGATACCCATTTTTTACTGGCGGCCTCGCTGCGCTAAAACCAGGGGCACCAGGCCCCTGGAAGACCCACGGGTCAGAACGCGTAATTTACCCCAACGCCCGCATAGTGGAAGCGGTCGTTTTTACCCTCGTCATGGTTTTCCCATTCGTAGGCGTATTCAAGCGTCATGGATAAACCGTTGTTGAAGTCATAGGCGTACTGCATACCCAGACGGTTGAAATCATGTCCTTCACGCTCAGGATCGTCCTGCCAGTCCCAGTTCGACCAGCGATCGAGCCCCAGTCGGGTGTAAGGCGTTAAGGTCGTCTGACCCAATGAAATAGGCAGGTAGGCGCGAATTTCCTGAGTGGAGAACTCGCCGTTATTACGTGAACCGTCCATATTGAAACCGCGCTCTAAATAGTAATTCACTTTAGCGGCAAAGGTGTCGTTAATGGTCCAGGTAAAGCCCGTTTCGGTTTCGACGCGGCTGTCTGAGTAGCCTGTTTTTTCCAGATCGTTAGCAAACTGATACATGGCAAACCAGCCGCCGAAACGCCAGTCGTCGGTTAATTTAATATCCCAGTCCGGCTGAATTTTGTAGCGCTGCATATTTGCGCTGCCGTTTCTGGCGCCGTGTTCATCCTTAAAGTGATAGCCATAATTACGGAAACCACCGGTCAGACCGAACGTGAAATCATCGGTACCAATAAAACGATAGCGTAATTCAAATTCCGGGCGATCGAAATAGGTCCCACGGGTCATGCTGCTATAATCAACCGGTCCTTCCTGATACATCGCCAGCGAAATAGTCCAGGCATCCCAGGTCGCATTAAACCACACGGAGGGTTCATATAATCCGTCTTTATCTTCTCCCTGGCCTTCGACGTTTTCAATTTCATACATCGCGCCAATATTAAATTCCCATTGTTTAGCCGTTTCTGTTGCATGTGCGCAGCTCACCCCTGCGCACAGCACGAGCGCAGCACTTTTTAGTAGAGTACTCATAAAATATTCCCTTTATAATTAACAAACAAAAAACCGGAAATTTGCATTTCCGGCAAACACCTTTCTTATCTAATAGCCGCTTCGGTATCGGCGTCGAAGAAATGGCACTTATTCATATCGAACTGGATGCCGATATTATCCCCTGCGGCATAATCATTCGCTGCTCCCGCGCGAACCACCAGCTCATGGCCGCCAACGGTGGCGTAGAGCATGAACTCCGCACCGGTCAGTTCGGCTACGCTGACTTTCGCCGCGATATTTTCACCGCTACTCTGCTGGGTGAGAATATTTTCCGGGCGGATCCCAAAGACCACAGCTTTACGCTGATATCCAGCGGCTTGCAGTGCAGCGAGCTTGTCTTCCGGGATCGCCAGGCGCAGCGTTTCCGTGACGAAATAGCGGTCGTCGATGGCACCACGAACAAAGTTCATGGCTGGCGAGCCAATGAACCCCGCAACAAACATGTTTGCCGGCTCGTTGTATACCTGCTTCGGTGCACCGACCTGCTGAATAATGCCGTCTTTTAAGATCACAATGCGGGTCGCCATCGTCATGGCTTCCGTCTGATCGTGGGTCACGTAAATCATCGTGGTATTGAGCTTCTGGTGAAGCTTGCTGATTTCAGCCCGCATCTGCACGCGAAGCTTGGCATCGAGGTTGGAGAGCGGTTCATCCATCAGGAACACGCCCGCTTCCCGAACGATCGCCCTGCCCAACGCCACGCGCTGACGCTGGCCGCCGGACAGCGCACCGGGTTTACGCTTGAGGTACTCCCGTAAACCGAGGATCTGTGCGGCCCAGTTGACGCGCTCTTCGATAACCGCCGGAGCGATTTTCTGCATCTTCAGGCCAAACGCCATGTTGTCGTAGACCGTCATATGCGGGTAAAGCGCATAGTTCTGGAACACCATGGCGATGTCACGCGATTTGGCGGGCACATCGTTCATACAAACGCCGTCGATCACCAGTTCACCGGCGGAAATCTCCTCCAGCCCGGCAATCATGCGCAGCGTCGTCGATTTACCGCAGCCAGACGGGCCGACAAAAACGATAAACTCCTTGTCCTCGATTTCGAGGTTAAAATCCTTCACCACGTGGACCTGGTTATCGTAAATTTTCTGAATATGTTTCAGTGACAGTTGTGCCATTTTTAATTCCTTATCAATACGCCCGGGAGGCCCAGAAATCGGTCAGGCATTTCCAGGTCAGTTCCTGCGTTGAATGAAGCTGTAATCCCGCATGGGTCAGGCCTGAGCCAATCCCGACCGACAGCATGCCCGCCGCGTTGATCGCTTCCACGCCCGCGGGCGCATCTTCGACCCCAATGGCCGCCTCGGGGCGGACGTTCAGGCCAGCACACGCGGCGAGGAAGATCTCCGGGTCCGGTTTTGAACAGACGATACGGGAGGCATCGGCGCAAAAATCAAAGGCGTCATGAATACCCAGGGCATGCAGTATTCCAGGAGCGTTGAGGGAAACGGAGGCGAGCCCAATTTTGACCTTCGCCGCCCGAATGTCCGCCAGCACCTCCCGGATGCCCGGCAGCAGTGACGCCTCGGTCAACGACGACAGCGATGCGACGTAGAGCGCATTTTTCTTCCCCGCCAGCGCCAGGCATTGTTTGTCGTCAAACGCCCCCTCTTTCCCACCGTGTCGCAGGATCCGCTGCAGGGATTCCATGCGGCTAATTCCCTTCAGCTCCTCGTTGAACACCTCATCGATAGTGATGCCGATCTCCTGCGCGACCGAACGCCAGGCGAGAAAATGGAGATGCGCCGTATCGGTGATGACCCCATCAAGATCGAATACAACAGCTTCAGGCTTCATGGCTGGCCTCCGTGGTAGCGGTCCCATTAAAAGACGTAAGAAATTCCCTACGAGACAGTGCCTGCCGCTCCGATACGCATACCGTTTTTCCCCACAGGGTTAACGTGACGGGCGCGGTGGTCTCGATGGTTAAAACGTCATTTTCAAACGTGAAGCGCAGGCGAGCGTTCTGCCAGCGCAGCGGGAAGGCAAGTTTTCGCCAGCGAGCGGGTAGCTTCGGCGCAAGGTGCAGCTCGCCCTCAACAATCTGCATGCCGGCAAACCCCTGAATAACGCCGGACCAGATAGCCCCCGTGGCAGCGGCATGAATGCCGTCATCGCTGCTGTGCGGATCGTCGCCCAGATCGATAGCCACGCCAGCGCGCCAGAAGGCGTAGGCCCCTTCCGTATCGCCACAGCGGGCGGCCACAATGCCGTGAATGGCCTTGCTCAGCGAAGAGTCATGGATCGTACGTGGCTCGTAAAACGCCAGGTTGGCCGCGCACTGGGCGGGGGTAAATTTCTCCGGCAACAGATAGTTAAGCATCACCACGTCAGCCTGCTTGAGGATCTGCATCTCGTTAACTTCCGCGCGAGAGTAATCCAGCAGGATGGTCTGCTTACCCGCTTTGGCTTTATAGCGGCTTAAATCGATCGCCGGTTTCGCCATGAACGAATCGTCCTGCGGGATAACTCCCCCGGCGTCGGCTTCCGGCAGCCACAAGCGGGCCAGGAAGGTGGTCGCCTTCTCCATGAAGCAGGCATCTTCACGCTCAAACATCGACATAAACCGACATGCGCTGGCCACGTTGTACCAGGCCAGATAGTTGGTGTAGGCGTTGTTATTCACATGTTCGGTGTATTCGTCCGGCCCAATCACATCATGAATTTCCAGGCGCCCGTTAATCTCCGTAGCGCGGCCCATCCAGAACGTTGCCGTCTCTACCAGCAGGGTCAGCCCTTCATTGCGCATAAATGCGTCATCACGCGTGGCCTGCCAGTAGGCCACAACGGCCCAGGCAATGTCCGCCACGATGTGGTGTTCGGCCAGGGCGGAGGCCACTTTCTGCCGCATGCCCGTACGGATGTTGATGGCTGCAAACTCCGGCGTCTCCTCTTTGCCGCTTGCGGCGCTCTCCCACGGGAACAGCGCGCCCGGCCAGCCGTTGCGGCGGGCTTTTTCCCGGGCCCCGGCCAGGTTCAGCCAGCGATAGCGCAGCAGACTGCGGGCCACCTGCGGACGAGTGAAAAGATGGAAAGGCAGCATGAATATTTCGGTGTCCCAGAAGACATGGCCTTTATACCCCTCGCCGGTCAAGCCCTTAGCGGCAATGCTGCTCCGCTCATCATGGGCTGGCGTCATGGTGGTCAGATGCCAGACGGCATAGTCCAGCGCCATCTGATCGTCAGGAGATGGAGATGCAGAAGCCACTTCCACCCTGGCGTCACGCCATACGTCTTCCCATGCGCAGGCTGAACTCTCCAGCAGCGAGGCATAACCCCTTGCTGCACAAACCTTGAGATCCGCCAGCGCGCCGCGCGCGAAAGATTCCTGCGACAGGGCTTTATCGCTGCGATGGGCCACCCAGACCAACTTATCCAGCGTGACAGTGTCACCCTGCGGTATCGTCAGGGAATAGTGAGCAGAGAGCCGACGATTTTTAGCGGTAAAGCAGCTTTCGCTGTCTGCTGATAGCTGACAAAAAGCCGAGATAACAACGTCAGAGGCCCGGTCCTGTGTTTCATACACACCCTGCATATAGTGCTGGTCGAATACCCTGACAGAAATTTCATCCAGATGCTGACGGCCGGTATTGGTTTGTGTGGCATCAATACCGGTTTTCATCACCACCTGCGAGGCTGCATCCAGCGGGGTGATCGCAAGCTGCATGGCCACAAGCGGCAGCTGATCGAGAGAGACAAAACGACGACTCTCCAGGCGATAGCGCTTTCCGTTGGGCGAGCGCCAGACAACGCGGCGATGCAGCTCGCCGTTGGCAAACGCCAGCTCGCGCTGCCACTCAAGAATGTCCCCGGACAGAAGGGTAAAATTCACCCCGTCCAGCTCAACCTCGATACCGGTGATATCGGGCAAATTGATCAGCTCAGTGGTCTCATTACGTCCCGCCTGGTGATACAAGCCCGCAAGATACATCCCTCGGGTTTGCTGGGTGTAATCTTCTTCATGCGCAGCGCGAATGCCCATGTAGCCGTTACCGCATGCCATAATGGACGCGTACTTATTCAGACTGTGCGGACAAAAGCCCGGATCGGTTAATACAGACACGCTCAGCATAATGTTACGCTTTCTCCTGTTTCTGCCGACTGATAAAGCGCCGCGACAAGCTGCTGAATCACCAGCCCCTGTTCAGCATCTGCAATCATTACGGGCTCTCCCTGCACGTGGCGGACAAAGGCCTCCATGCTGCGTAAATGGCGCTGATCGTCAGCCTCTTCACGCTGAATCAGGGTCTGTAACGCCCCGGCGTCATCCTGATAAATATGTGCCGGGAAAAGCGTCGCCCCCGCTTTTTCACCGCAAAACGCGACATTCATGATCGACTGCTCGCGGATATTCAGCGCAAACGAGGTGTCCAGACGCAAAATGCCGCCGTTGCAGAATTCGATGGTGCCAAACAGGGCATCTTCCACCGTAAACTGAGCAGGATCCCACTCGCCAAACTGGCCGCTGCTTTTCCGGGTTCCCAGCCTCTGGAAACCGTGCGCCGTGACCCTTTTGACCGCCGGGAAACCCAGCACGTACATCGCGGCATCCAGCATGTGAATACCAATGTCAATCAGCGGCCCACCGCCCTGCAGCGCTTTATTGGTGAAGACGCCCCAGCCCGGCACGCCGCAGCGCCGCAGCGCCTGCGCCGAGGTGAAGTAGATTTCGCCCAGCGTTCCGTTCATCACGGCCTCGCGCAGCAGCTGCGTGTCGAGCGCAAAGCGGTGATGGAAGTCATATGCCAGCACTTTGCCCGCCTTGCGGGCAGCGATCCGCATCTCGTCGGCCTCTTGCGGCGTCATGGCAGGCGGTTTTTCGCACATCACATGACAGCCGGCCTCCAGCGCCGCCATCACATGCTCAAAATGAAATCGGTTTGGCGAACAAACGCTCACCACGTCCGGCTTAACCGCCTCCAGCATGGCGCACGCGTCCTGCCACGCCGACGGTATGGCATGACGCTCCGCAAAAGCCTGTGCCTGTTCGAGGCGGCTGTCCATGACAGCCACCATCTGAACATCACTGCGCGTGGCGTAATACGAGGCATGCACTTTGTCCGCAACCTGCCCGGCGCCAATGATGGCGACGCGCAGTGGCGACGTTGTTGAAGCACTCATCACGCTCGTCATCCTTAGCATTCGCGTAAATAAGTGAGGGAATCCCGGTAAGCCTGAGCGGGATCTTCAGCACGTACGCGGCACTCGTAAACCACATAGCCCTGGTAATTATCCGCACGCAGCTGATTGAACAGGCTGGCAAAATCGAGGCTACCGCTTCCCGGCTGGTAACGGTGATTATCGGCGATGTGCACATGGCCCAGCAGATCGCGGTGCTGATGCAGCGCCTCCGTCAGCGAATCTTCTTCAATGTTCATATGATAGAAATCGCCGATGATCTGCACATGCTTGAGGCCGTTCTCTTCGATATAGCGTCGTGCGTCAGCCAGGGTGTTGATCATGTGATCCTGATAGCGGTTCAGCGGCTCCAGGTAGACGGTGGTTCCGGTGCGCGCGGCCACCTCATCCAGCCAGCGCAGCGACGCACTCACCGCTTTGCGGTCGCCTTCCAGGCTGCGTGGAGAGGTCATCGGCGGCAAACGGAAGGTAAACATTCCCCAGGCTGCAGGCACAATAATGCCCTTGCCGCCCACTTCGGCCAGGGCTTCCAGAATGCGTTCAATCTGCGCTAAACCGTTCAGACGACGTTCTTCGATAAAGTCACCAATCCAGCCATCGTATCCGCCGCAGGCGGTCGTGACCGGCAGGCCGGTGGCCTTAATCGCCGCTTTCACCTCGGCGAGATTTTCCACCAGCAGCTTGCCGTCAATCTCATAGCCATCAAAACCCATCGCCTTGATGTACTCGAATTTCTCCAGAATGTTTGACGGGAAAAAGGCCTGATTTTGTGTTGCGATTTTCATGAGTTGCTTTCCTTAGCTTAAAAAGTGACGCCCATTTTGATGCTCAGTTCCGGATGCTGATCCACATATTTCATGTAGCTTTCAGCGCTGCTGGTGAAGGTCACAACCGGGTCGATCAGATCTTCACAATTCAGATAACCGTTCATCAGCAGTTCCCAGCAGGTCTCTTCAATACGCTTGCGGCTCCAGCGCGGGTAATCCGGGTTTGGCTCACTGCAGGCGCGGGAGAAGACAATCTTCGCGTTGTTGAAATGCGCTTCACGCCCCAGGTTAAAGCCTGCTGAGAACGGTTTAGCGAACGCAACGTAGGAGATGGTGCCGCCGTAGGCGAGGCCGCGCAGCGCGGACTGCAGCGCATCGGCAAAGCCGCTGGTCTCGATGATCACGTCTGCGCCCTGCTTTCCGGTCAGCTTTTTAATGTCCAGACCAACGTCTGTGCCGATTGGGTTCAGACAGTAGTCCGCACCGTGACGACGGGCGATCTCGCAGCGGTGTTCGATCGGATCAACGCCGATAACAACTGACGCGCCAGCTTTTTTCGCCAGCTGAATCGCAATCTGTCCGATGGCTCCCAGGCCGACCACGACAACAAAGTCGCCCACGCGGACGTTGGCATCACGCACGCCGCTCATGGCAAACTGTGCCGGATCGTAGCAGACGGCGTTCTTCCAGGATGCGCCCTGCGGCATTTTGCGCAGCTTGTAGTTGTTGACGGCATTCACGATAACCGTCTCCTGCAGCGGACCGTAGCAGCAAACGCGATCGCCAGCCTGGTATTCCGTGACGTCCGCACCGCATTCGATGATGTCGCCAACAATCATGTTGCCCAGCTGGAACTTACCGAACTCGATTCCGCGCGCTGCGCCCTCTTCACGCGGCGTGAACATCTGCCACTCCGCGTTGAACTCTTCATCGATAAACGGGCTTGCGGCGCGGAAATCGACCACTTCAGTGCCGTGCTTCGGGGCACCAAAGCGGGCACGAATTTTCACTTCATGTGCTTCCACAGCACGATCTTCATATTCCACCAGCGCCGCCACGCGTGGCGCTGTCGCAACTAATTTTTTCATGATTGACTCCTTGTTAAAATTGGCCGCCTCAGCCCTTCACGCCACCGGCGGTCAAACCACTTTTAATAAAACGTTCAGACAGGGCGTACATAATGACCACCGGAAGTGCCGTCACCAGCGATGCCGCCATCATGCGACCCCAGATATAATCGGGTGTGCTAAAGAGCGTGTTCAGCCCGACCGGCAAGGTGAAGTTGCTGGCGCTGGACAGGAAAATGGACGCAAACAGATAGTCGTTCCACGCCACCATGAAGCAGTAGACAAACACCGATACGAGCCCGGATATCGCCAGCGGTACGGTAATACGGAAGATGATTTGCAGGCGGTTAAGGCCGTCCATCATTGCGGCTTCTTCTATTTCGTCCGGGATGGTGTCGAAGTAGCTGCGCAGCATGAACACCGCCGTCGGTAACGTCTGCGTCACCATGGTGATAATCAGGGCCAGCTCGGTGTCGTAGATCCCCAGCGCGGTGATGATTTTGAACAACGGCACCACCAGCAAGATGCCGGAGAACATGTAGACGGTGTAAAAACTCGCGTTGATCGTCGTGCGTCCCTTAAAACGCAGCTTGGACAAGGCGTAAGCGCCCAGCGTACCGAGAAACACGGCAATCACCGATGAGGTCAGCGACACCACCATGCTGTTTCGGAAGTAATCCACAAACGGGAAGATCAGCGGGTTAAAGATGTCGATGTAATGCTGCAGCGTCCACGCCTGCGGCAGAATGGTCGGATGCAGCGAGATCGCCTCTTTGGCGCTCTTGAATGACGTCATCAGCATCACGAAGAACGGGGAGAGCGTGATGATCAGAAATACCGCCAGCCCGAGATAAAAACCAATACGGCTCAGTACGCGTTTATTTGTTGCCATTGAGGTTCACCCTTTTTCTGGTCAGCAGAATCACAGCGAAGATGATCACGAACAGCACCACGGAGATGGCCGCTGCTTTACCCAAGTCGTTGAAAGCGAAAGCAGTTTTGTAAAGATAGACGCCCAGAATATCGACCTTCGTGGTCAGCAGGTAGACGTCAGCAAACATGTAGAACATCCAGATGGTGCGAAGCGTGACCACCGTGGCCAGCACCGGCATAATCGCGGGCAGCGTGACGATCCGAAAACGTTGCCAGGCATTCGCGCCGTCCATTTCCGCCGCTTCATACAGGGATTTATCAATCGTCTGTAAAATCGCCAGGAATGAGATAAACGCGTACGGGAAGTAACGCCAGATCGCGAACAGCACCACCAGTACGAAGCTGCTGTTCGGGTTGTCGAACCACAGCGGCGCCTGGTCATACAGGTGCAACAGGTCTACGCCCAGATAGTTCACAATGCCGTAGCCGTTGTTGAACATGTATTTCCAGGCAAACACCAGCGAAATAGACGGCGTGACGTAGGATAAAATCACCAGTGAACGTGCCGTCTTACGCAGGCGAAACTCGCGATTAAAGAAGATGGCGACGGCCAGCCCCAGCACCGTGCTGCCAATCACCACCAGCGCGGTGTACCAGAAGGTCATCCACAGCGAGTGCCAGAAAGCGGCATCGCCGAGGATGCGAATGTAATTGTCCAGGCCGACAAACACGGCGCTAATGCGCGGATTGAGCGGCAAGCGTAAAAAACTGATTTCAATATTGGAAATCATTGGCCAGGCCACCAGGCCCCCCAGCAGAATCAGGCTGGGGGCCAACAGCAGCATGGCGAAAGGCATATCTGAACGACCAGAAAACAACGTCTTCATAATTTCCTTCCGCAGAGCGCTCCTATCGTTGTGTAATGAGATCAGTCAGTCGCTTCTGGCTGCTGCTTAACGTTGTGTTAAGGTCCTTCTGCCCCACCGTGACGTTATGTACCATGGAGCTGATAATGCCGGAGCCCGTCACGTCGCCCATGCGGGTGAAGTTTTTATCCCCAACCGCGCCAAACACCTGCACGTTCGGGAACTGTGCAATCAGCTCATAAGGCAACTGCCCAAACGCTTTAATCACGTCGTTGTTTTTCCAGGTATCCGTGCCCACCACCCCTTTGTTTACCGGCAGCGCCGCGCCCGGCGACATCATGACCCAGTCCGTCGCGTTTTGAGCCTGTTCCATCCAGGTAACAAACTTCTCGGCCGCTTTGGTCTCCTCTTCGGTTTGTCCGGTGGTGATCGTCAGCGAGGTGATCATGCCGTACACCGCCGATGAGTTTTCAGTCGGGACAACGAAGCCCAGGTTGGCAGGGTTTCCGTCCTTGTAGACGGCGGGCAGGATGTAGGTGGAGTAAACCGCCATCGGCGCAGAACCGTTCATGAAAGCGTCTTTGATCTCCATAACATCGTTCGAACCCGGCATGGTGGTCGCAGCCAGCGCTTTATAAAACGCCAGCGCTTTGGCCATTTCCGGGGTATCGATGTCGACATTCCCTTTTGCATCAAACACGTTCGCGCCACCGGAAAGGGCAAACTGAGAGAACGACTGTTCGGTCATCACGCTTTCCGCAGTCGGTAACGCGATGCCGTAATGTTTTTTAGCCGGGTCGTTCAGGCGCTGGCTGGCTTGCAGAAGCTGTTCCCAGTTATGCGGCTCCTCAATGCCCGCCGCGGCCAGCACATCTTTGTGGTACCACACGCCGGAGAGCCAGGCGCTGATCGGCACGCCCGTCCAGGCTGCGCCGTCTTCCGTGCGGACAACGCGCAAGATGCCGTCATAGAAGGTGTTTTCCCCCACCGCCTTAATTGCTTCAGCGATTGCGTCACGATCCAGAAGCTGTTCTTTATCCATCACTTTTGCATAGTCATGGCTGACCTCAATCACTTCAGGCAGCGCGCCGGTTCGCGCCAGCGTAATCACCTTAGTGTTGTAGGCATCCTCTTCTACCGGTACCTGTTTTATCGTGATGCCCGGGTTCTCTTTCTCGAATTTTTCGATCAGTTTCGTAATAACGGCCTGACGCTCCTGCTCGACCGACGAGTGCATAAACTCAATGGTGACAGAGGACGCTTTGTCATCCTTACAGCCTGATAACAGGGCGCACGAAACCAGTGCTGATATCAGCACCATTCTGGGTATTTTCATGTTTAAGGTCCTTTTTAGTTTTCTTTAATCCACAATACCTGCCATGGATTTAGGATCAGAGTCGTGTCGGTAATATCTTTTCCGCTAATCAATTCCCTTCCCGAGTGAATATCGGACTCAACCGTTTGAGAATTATCACTGAAATTAAACAACGCTGTTATTTTCTCACCGCAATCCGCCACACGGACAATTTTTAAAACATGCTTCCCTGACGCACTGAAATAAGCCTCACTGTCAGGATGGAATGCTTTTTCCGCCCGGCGCAATACGATTAACTGACTTAACGCACTGTAAACCTGATAACGGAGACTATTTTTATCTTCAAGCGCGCAATCAATTTGACCCGCGGCATATTTTTCACGATTTATCGCACGGTTATATCCCAGGCGCTCTACGCCATCATAATCATTACGGGAGCCGAGAATACTCTGAATATAAACTGCAGGCACACCGGGGAAGCTTAAGAGGACAGCATGGGCCAGAATAAACCGGGCAATGCGTTCGCTATCATGACTTTCTCGCGTACTTAAGGCATCAAGATAGGTCACGTTAATTTCATACGGGCTTCGTGTGCCATCCGGGTTATTTTTCCAGTTAACCAACGCACCTTCGGTCTGGAGCTTTTCTACAAGCGAAAGGATCTCCGACTCCGGTAAAATTCCGCGCAATGGGTTAAGACCAATGCCGTCATGCGAGGCCAGGAAGTTGAACCAGGTGGTTTTGGTGGAAGGCAACGCCAGCGACGCAGCCCACTGGCTCAGCGTGGTGACATCCTGGCTGTGCACGGCATGTAGCACCAGCGGAGGCAACGAGAACTGATAAACCATCTGCGCTTCATTTTCGCCGTTACCGAAGTAAGAGACGTTATCTTTATGCGGAACGTTCGTCTCGGTGATAATCACCGTGCCGGGGGCAACAGCCTCGGTAATGGCGCGGAAAAGCTGGATGAGCTGGTGGGTTTGCTTAAGGTGAATGCAGCTCGTTCCCGGTATTTTCCACATGAACCCAACGGCATCCAGTCGAATATATCGCGCCCCTTCAATAAGGTAATGCAGCAGCACGTCGACCATCGCAATCAGTACCTGCGGAGAGGCGAAGTTGAGATCGATCTGGTCCTCACTGAAGGTGGTCCACAGATGTCGCACGCTGCCATCATGAAGTGTGAAAGGCGTGAGAAGCGGTAAGGCGCGCGGACGCGTCACCGCGGATAAATCTGTCTCGGGATCGACAGAAATGAAGAAATCATCATATCCCGGCATTTGCTTCAGATAATTAGCAAACCAGGCACTTTTGGCCGACATATGATTGCAGACGAAATCAAACATCAAACTGGTTGTCTGTTTTAATTCAGCAACGTCACGCCATGTTCCCGTTTCAGGCGCAACTTCATGATAATCAATAACAGAAAAGCCATCGTCCGAAGACCATGGATAAAAAGGCAAAAGATGGACATGAGAAAAAGAATGCGAAAGCCATTTGTTATAAAAACGTGTAAAAACAGGGAGTGCTTTCTCCCCTTTCGCGGAAAACTGATCGGCATAGGTTATCAGAACGATATCTTTTTCATCCCAGCCCATTTTACGCCTTTCCGTAATAACAGAGGCGGCCTTTTCAATATTTTCCAGCAGCATATGAAGATGTGCTTCAGAAAACGTTTTTCCATAAACAAGATTAATGAGTGCTTTAATTTTTTCGTTCACTTGATTTTCCATGGTAGCGGTCCCACGGAATGGCAATCTACTCCCATGAAAAATATCTGTCAACGGACCGGGCAGGAGAAAAATGCGATTGCAAAGCAGCTCAGCGCAATATTGTGAGCTGCCGCAAAGAAAGCAGGTGAAATGAGGAAGTGCGGGTCATCATCGCCAGCCCCTCTCCTGGAAGAGAAAGGGCTGCTGCGAGCGGAAACTACTGGGATAAGTAGCGGCGTGACAGCCGTTTCGCCACCTTTTGCAACAGCGGTTCGAGCGCCACGGCCAGTACCATTCTGACCGGCTTGCGGGCAACCGATTTAATCGCCCACCCCGCTACCCCAGCCGGACCGTAACGTAACGCGGTCATCAGGACCAGCTTACCTGCGATTTTCAGGCCGGGTTTTACCTTCTGACCGGCCTGTTGCCAGTGTTGTTTCATCTCTTTTCTCTCTTAAAGCTGACGGAAACGACTTCTCAGCGTAAAGGTATCGGATGTGACATAACGTTCCATTTCCCGTAACCGCTTCTCACCTGCTGCGAGTTGCGCATCCACAGCATTGAGGAGATCGCTGCTGGTGGGAGCGCCTTCCGCCGCCAGTTCTGCTTCCGGCATCGGGTCAAGCACAAACGACAACACGATGTACGCAACCAGGGTAATAAATGCCAGACCGAAGAAGATCGACAGCACCGTCACCACGCGTACCAGCTTAACCGGGACGTCAAGATAGTGAGCCAGCCCGGCGCAGACGCCGCGCACCATGCCCTGCTGTGGAATTCGCCACAGCTTTTTGTTCAGATTCAGTCCAGACATTAACGGTCCCTCCAGTTTGGATGTTCAGCATCCAGGATGGCTTCCAGCGCCTGAATGCGTTCACGCATTTTGTTCGCCTCATCGGAGAGCTGTATCAGACGCTGTTGTTCACTCTGGGAAAGTTCGCCCCGTGAGGAACGGTTGCTGTAGTGCAGCCATAACCAAATCGGCAAAACGAACAGCACGAAAATCGTCAGGGGAATAGCCAGAAAAAGCGCGCTCATGTGTACTCCTTGTCTTACGATGCGGCACGTTCAGGTGCCGCAGGCATTATTATTGGTTGTCTTGCTTCATTTTGGCTTTCAGTGCCGCCAGCTGCTCGCTGATTTCATCATCGGCCTTGAGATCAGCGAACTGTTGATCCAGTGACTTCTGCTTACCGATGCCGTGGCTTTCAGCTTCCGCTTCCATCTGGTCGATACGACGCTCAAACGATTCAAAACGGGCCATCGCTTCATCCAGCTTACCGCTATCGAGCTGGCGACGCACGTCGCGGGAAGAGCTTGCCGCCTGGTGACGCAGGGTCAGCGCCTGCTGACGTGCGCGGGTTTCGCTCAGCTTGTTTTCCAGCTCGCCAATCTCTTTCTTCATGCGGGTGAGCGTGTCATCCACCAGCGTCACTTCATGCTCGAGCGTCGCGACCAACTCTGCCAGCTTCTGTTTTTCGATCAGCGCCGCACGGGCCAGATCCTCTTTGTCTTTGCGCAGCGCGAGTTCTGCTTTTTCCTGCCATTCATTCAGCTGAGCGGTGGCCTGTTCAATACGACGCGTAAGCTGTTTTTTCTCAGCCAGCGCGCGGGCGGAGGTAGAGCGGACTTCAACCAGCGTGTCTTCCATCTCCTGAATCATCAGACGCACCAGCTTCTGCGGATCTTCCGCTTTCTCCAGCAGTGAGTTGATGTTGGCGTTCACGATGTCAGCAAAACGAGAAAAAATACCCATAATTGACTCCTCATAGTTCTGTTATCGGGCAATGCCCTGCTGTATGGATAATACAATTCCCGTGCCAACTTTTTATCTTATTGATTTAATAGGCCATGATTGATTTTCATGCAGTGAAGAACTATTCTTACCTGGTGAATATCGCTAAGGAGTGGTTAATTTCATCATGCCCGGATACAAAGACAATTTACTCGGCGAAGCAAACAGCTTTCTGGAGGTGCTGGAACAGGTTTCTCGCCTGGCGCCGCTCAATAAACCGGTGCTGATTATCGGCGAGCGCGGTACGGGCAAGGAACTCATCGCCAACCGTCTGCACTACTTATCCGGGCGCTGGGACGGCCCCTTCATTTCCCTTAACTGCGCGGCGCTGAATGAAAACCTGCTCGATACCGAGCTCTTCGGCCATGAAGCGGGTGCGTTTACCGGCGCCCAGAAACGCCATCCCGGACGGTTTGAGCGCGCCGACGGCGGTACGCTGTTTCTTGATGAGCTGGCCACCGCGCCCATGCTGGTGCAGGAGAAACTGCTGCGCGTGATTGAGTACGGCGAGCTGGAGCGCGTCGGCGGTAGCCAGCCGCTCCAGGTGAACGTGCGCCTGGTGTGCGCCACGAATGCCAACCTGCCGGAGAGGGTGGCGGAGGAAACATTCCGTGCCGACCTGCTTGACCGCCTGGCCTTTGACGTCGTGCAGCTTCCTCCACTGCGCGAGCGAAGAAGCGACATTATGCTGCTGGCAGACCAGTTTGCGATTCAGATGTGCCGCGAGCTCGGACTGCCGCTGTTCCCCGGCTTCAGCGATTATGCGCGGGAGACGCTGCTCGCGTACCACTGGCCGGGCAATATCCGCGAGCTGAAAAACGTCGTGGAGCGCTCCGTCTATCGCCACGGCAGCAGCGAGACGGAGCTGGACAACATCATTATCGATCCTTTTCAGCGCAACGCGCCGCCGTCCGCACCAACGTCTCCAGGCGACGCCCCTGCTCTTCCCCTTGATTTGCGCCAGTTCCAGCACGACCAGGAGAAACAGCTGCTGGAGCAAAGCCTGAAGATGGCGAAATACAACCAGAAACGGGCGGCTGAACTGCTGGGTTTGACCTACCATCAGTTAAGGGCATTGCTTAAAAAGCATCAAATGCGCTAACAATATCAGCATTTAACAGCAGACATTTTACAAAACCAAGCCTGGATAACTGCTCCACTCCTTAGGACAACATACAATGCCATTCAATAATAAAAACATACTTATTACTTTCCTATCCCTCTGCTCATTTCAGACTTATGCCGCACAATGCACAGCGGAAACTTTCGCTAAAAACAAATTGAACAACCTCATCCTCCTGAACCAGCAGACAAGAACCGAAATCCCTAAGTCAGTCGAAATCACTGTTGATAGCCCTGATGGGTATATCCGCGCATCGGCTCAAAGCAACTTTGATCAATGCGGTGAACTCACTGGCAGCAGTGTTAAAGAGGTCAAAACCTCACCGGGACCGAAAAATGTTTTCACGACTACCAATGAAATTCAGTTAAACAGAACGGAATTTGGCTGGCGCATTCAGTTGGATGCGAACGGCGTAATAGTCGATAACAACAGTCAGAAGGCCACACAATTATATCGGCAGACGCTGGAGGGGATGTACCAGCTGAACAACAATGGACTTATCAGCCACGTGGTTAATCGTTCGATTATTGCGGCCACAAAACCAGGAGATAAAGATAAAACCACAGTGGGCGCAATAGACTACGTATTCAATTCATCAGGGTTGCTGGCAAGGGTGGTAAGCAAAGGAAGTTTGGCGATAGATAACTATACAACTGTATACAGCTATGATGACAATGATCGCCTGATCAAAACCGTGTCCCCCTCAACCATAGAAGAGTATACCTACGATAACGAGGGCCGTGATCTGTCCCTGAGCAAGACCCAGACGTATTTCACCATTGAAAAAAACCTGACAACGTGTGAGGAGTGGAACTCGCATGGAGAATGCACACGCGCCAATATGGATACCACGATTGTCCCAGCCGATCGGACGGGTAAACAGTATGTGGAAAAACATAAGGCCGTAATGACGACGAAATATGAATACTGGAACTGACCATTCAACCCGCCAAATAGGGTAGCCAAAATGGTATTGGAATCGAAATTGATGTTCGTGGTGTACCTGACTTCAGTAAATGTGGTGTGAGATGAAAATCATAATATTCGTTGTTTTACTTATTGCCAGTTTACCCTCGTCCCGGACAGCTGGATTAATGATGTTTTCATGCAACATATCCAGATATCAGGCGATGGTGAAGAAGCCATGAATAACTATGATTTCACAGCAATTCTGATCAATTTTGGCCTGTCTGCAATGATAGCGTTTGTACTGATGATGCTTATGAAAGTGCTGAAAAAATGAACCAGGGTGGCAGGTACGCACGTAACAACAAAGTGAGCATTTTTACTCTATGCTATTTAGACTGTTCGTATGCCATTGCCTTACCCGTACTTGATCTGCTCTCAGATCTGGTGATAAACGGCCGCATTTTACCGGCTATTTTTCTTCAGAAAGTATGATCCCAGATCTGATAGCGACAACATGTCTTCCTGTCATTCACGGCATACATTCACAAGCTTGATGCTATCCGCCGGAGCGAATCCTTCGTTTATAGCGAGTCAGATGCGCCACGAAAATGCTAAGATAGTTCATGAGGTATATTCAAAGTGGATTGCAGGTATGAACGTGCATCGGGTTGTGACGCTGAGTGACCGACTGTAAACGTTACTGCCCCCATTATGCCCTCAGGCTTAAACGATACTGGATAATGTCGTTTAAAATTAGTAGGATAGCCACTTCATATTTAATACCTTAAAAATTATGCGTCTGGTTTTATCGTCCTTTTTTGCACTTGGTCTGTTTAGCAGCCAGGCCTTTGCCGCGCCCGGGCAAACGCCGCAGCCTGACATTCGTGACAGCGGCTTCGTCTATTGCGTAAGCGGCCAGGTGGATACCTTCAACCCGCAAAAAGCGGGCAGCGGCCTGATTGTGGATACCCTTGCCGCGCAGCTTTACGATCGTCTGCTTGATGTAGACCCGTACACTTACCGTCTTGTGCCCGAGCTTGCGGAAAGCTGGGAAGTGCTGGATAACGGCGCAACCTACCGTTTTCACCTGCGCGATGATGTCGCGTTTCAGCGTACGCCGTGGTTTACCCCCTCGCGCAAGCTGAATGCGGATGACGTGGTCTTCACCTTCCAGCGTATCTTCAACCGCAATCACCCGTGGCATAACGTTAACGGCAGCAATTTCCCCTATTTCGACAGCCTGCAGTTTGCCGACACCGTGAAAAGCGTGCGCAAGCTGGATAACCGCACGGTTGAATTTACGCTGACGCGCCCGGATGCCTCATTCCTGTGGCATCTGGCAACCCACTATGCGTCCGTCATGTCGGCCGAATACGCGGCGAAGCTGACGAAAAAAGATCGTCAGGAACTGCTCGATCGTCAGCCGGTCGGCACCGGTCCGTTCCAGCTGGCCGAATACCGCGCCGGGCAATATATTCGTCTGCAGCGCCACGAGCATTTCTGGCGGGGTACGCCGCTGATGCCGCAGGTGGTGGTCGATCTGGGTTCCGGCGGGACGGGACGTCTGTCAAAACTGCTCACCGGGGAATGTGATGTGCTTGCCTGGCCTGCCGCCAGCCAGCTCACGATTTTGCGCGACGATCCGCGCCTGCGTCTGACGCTACGCCCGGGGATGAACATCGCGTATCTGGCCTTTAACACCGATAAGCCGCCGTTGAATAACCCTGCCGTTCGTCACGCCCTTGCGCTGGCCATTAACAACCAGCGCCTGATGCAGTCGATTTATTACGGTACGGCGGAAACCGCCGCCTCAATTTTACCGCGCGCCTCGTGGGCCTACGACGGTGAGGCTAAAATTACGGAATACAATCCGGCAAAAGCGCGTGAACAGCTGAAAGCGCTGGGCGCAGAAAACCTCACGCTGCAGCTTTGGGTGCCGACCAGCTCCCAGGCGTGGAACCCGAGCCCGCTCAAGACCGCCGAACTGCTGCAGGCGGATATGGCGCAGGTGGGCGTAAAAGTGATCATCGTACCGGTAGAGGGCCGTTTCCAGGAGGCGCGCCTGATGGACATGAATCATGATTTAACCCTCACCGGCTGGGCCACCGACAGCAACGACCCGGACAGCTTCTTCCGGCCGCTGCTGAGCTGTGCGGCGATAAACTCGCAGACCAACTACGCCCACTGGTGTAACCGGGAGTTTGACGCCGTGCTGCAAAAAGCGCTGGCTTCCCAACAGCTGGCCTCGCGCATCGACGCCTATGATGAAGCGCAGAAGATCTTAGCCCAGGAACTCCCGGTGCTGCCGCTGGCCTCTTCCCTGCGCCTTCAGGCGTATCGCTATGATATTAAAGGCCTGGTGCTGAGCCCGTTTGGCAACGCCTCGTTCGCCGGCGTGTCGCGTGAAAAAGAACAAGAGGTGAAAAAACCATGATTATTTTTACCTTGCGCCGGCTCCTGTTGCTGCTGGTGACGCTCTTTTTCCTGAACTTTGTCGGCTTTAGCCTGAGCTATTTCACGCCCCACGCCCCGCTCCAGGGATCGTCGCTGTGGGATGCCTGGCTCTTCTGGTTTAACGGGCTGCTGCACTGGGATTTCGGCGTGTCCAGCATTAACGGGCAGCTGATTTCCGAGCAGTTGAAAGAGGTTTTCCCGGCCACGATGGAGCTGTGCATTCTGGCCTTCGGTTTTGCCCTGATGGTCGGGATCCCCGTGGGCATGCTGGCCGGGATATATCGCAACAAATGGCAGGATAAGTTTATCAGCGCCCTCGCCCTGCTTGGCTTCTCCATCCCGGTCTTCTGGCTGGCGCTGCTGCTGACGCTTTTCTTCTCGCTGACAATGGGCTGGCTCCCGGTTTCGGGACGTTTTGACCTGCTCTATACGGTTAAATCGTTGACGGGCTTTGCCATTATCGACGCGTGGCTGTCCGATTCCGTGTGGCGGCATGAGATGATCGTCAGCGCCCTGCGCCATATGGTGCTGCCGGTACTGACGCTGGCGGTTGCGCCAACAACCGAAGTGATCCGCCTGATGCGCCTGAGCACCATTGAGGTGTTTGACCAGAACTATGTCAAAGCCGCCGCCACGCGCGGACTGTCGCGCCTGACCATCCTGCGCCGCAACGTCCTGCACAACGCCCTGCCGCCGGTTATTCCGCGTCTGGGATTACAGTTCTCCACCATGCTCACGCTGGCCATGATCACCGAGATGGTCTTTAGCTGGCCTGGCCTCGGGCGGTGGCTGATTAACGCTATCCGCCAGCAGGACTACGCCGCGATTTCCGCAGGGGTGATGGTGATTGGTTCGCTGGTGATTATTGTTAACGTGTTGTCCGATATTCTGGGTGCCATGGCCAACCCATTGAAGCATAAGGAATGGTATGCCCTACGATAACGTATACAGTGAAAAGCGCACGCCCGGTGTGCTGCGTACCGTGTGGCGTAAATTCTATGGTGATACCACGGCAATGATCGGCCTTTATGGCTGCGCCGGTCTGGTGTTGCTCTGTGTCTTTGGCTCCTGGTTTGCGCCGTACGGCATTGACCAGCAGTTCCTTGGCTATCAGCTGTTGCCGCCGTCCTGGTCGCGCTACGGAGAGGTCTCTTTCTTCCTGGGAACGGACGACCTCGGACGTGACGTGTTAAGCCGCCTGCTGAGCGGTGCAGCCCCGACGGTGGGCGGCGCGTTTGTGGTGACGCTCGCGGCCACGATCTGCGGGCTGGCGCTGGGTATTTTTGCGGGATCCACGCATGGCCTGCGCTCGGCGGTGCTTAACCACATTCTGGATACGCTGCTGTCGATTCCGTCTCTGCTGCTGGCGATCGTTGTGGTTGCCTTTGCCGGTCCGCACCTGTCGCATGCCATGTTCGCCGTCTGGCTGGCTATCCTGCCCCGCATCGTACGCTCGGTTTACAGCATGGTGCATGACGAGCTGGAAAAAGAGTATGTCGTCGCTGCGCGTCTGGACGGCGCGACCACCTTCAATATTCTGTGGTTTGCCGTGTTGCCTAACATCGCGTCCGGGCTGGTCACCGAGATCACCCGCGCCCTGTCGATGGCGATTCTGGACATCGCGGCGCTCGGCTTCCTCGACCTCGGCGCGCAGCTGCCGTCGCCTGAATGGGGTGCGATGCTCGGTGACGCGCTGGAGTTAATTTACGTGGCGCCGTGGACGGTTATGCTGCCGGGTGCGGCCATCATGGTGAGCGTGCTGCTGATCAACCTGCTGGGCGACGGTATTCGCCGTGCAATTAACGCGGGGGTGCAATAATGCCGCTTCTTGATATTCGCAACCTCACCATTGAATTCAAAACCGGTGAAGGCTGGGTCAAAGCCGTCGATCGCATCAGCATCACCCTCGCGGAGGGTGAAATCCGCGGGCTGGTGGGGGAATCCGGATCAGGCAAAAGCCTGATCGCCAAAGCCATCTGCGGCGTGGCGAAAGATAACTGGCGCGTCACCGCAGACCGTATGCGGTTTGATGATATCGACCTGCTGCGCCTCTCTCCCCGCGAGCGGCGTAAGCTGGTCGGGCACAACGTCTCCATGATTTTCCAGGAGCCGCAGTCCTGTCTCGACCCGTCCGAGCGCGTGGGCAAACAGCTGATGCAGAACATCCCCGGCTGGACCTATAAAGGCCGCTGGTGGCAACGCGTGGGCTGGCGCAAGCGTCGTGCCATTGAGCTTTTACACCGCGTCGGGATCAAAGATCACAAAGATGCGATGCGCAGCTTCCCGTACGAGCTGACCGACGGTGAATGTCAGAAAGTGATGATTGCCATCGCGCTGGCCAATCAGCCGCGTTTGCTGATTGCGGATGAACCGACGAACGCGATGGAGCCCACCACGCAGGCGCAAATCTTCCGCCTGCTGTCGCGTCTTAACCAGAACAACAACACCACCATTTTGCTGATCAGCCATGACCTGCAAATGCTCAGCAAATGGGCGGATAAAATTGATGTGATGTACTGCGGACAAACGGTTGAAACCGCGCCGAGTGAAGACCTGATCACCGCGCCGCACCACCCGTATACGCAGGCGCTAATCCGCGCTATTCCCGATTTTGGCAGCGCCATGCCGCATAAGAGCCGCCTGAATACCCTGCCCGGGGCGATTCCGCTGCTGGAATCGTTGCCGATAGGCTGTCGTCTGGGGCCGCGTTGCCCGTATGCTCAGCGTAAATGTATCGAGACGCCACGCCTGACCGGGGCCAAAAATCATCTTTACGCCTGTCATTTCCCGCTGAACATGGAGAGAGAGTGAAATGGTCGAAACCTTGCTGGAAGTCCGCAACCTGAGTAAGACCTTTCGCTACCGCACGGGGCTGTTTCATCGTCAAACTGTCGACGCGGTAAAACCGCTCAGCTTTACCCTGCGTGAAAAACAGACCCTGGCAATCATCGGCGAGAACGGTTCCGGGAAATCGACCCTGGCGAAAATGCTTGCCGGCATGGTTGAGCCCACGGCTGGCGAAGTATTGATTGACGATCACCCTCTGACGTTCGGGGATTACTCTTTCCGCAGCCAGCGCATTCGTATGATCTTCCAGGATCCGTCGACCTCGCTCAACCCACGCCAGCGCATTTCGCAGATCCTCGATTTTCCGCTGCGTCTGAACACCGACCTGGAGCCCGAGGCGCGCCGCAAGCGTATCTTCGAAACCCTGCGCATGGTTGGGCTGTTACCGGACCACGAAAGCTACTACCCGCATATGCTGGCACCCGGCCAGAAACAGCGTCTGGGTCTGGCGCGTGCGTTGATTTTGCGCCCGAAAGTGATCATTGCTGACGAAGCGCTTGCCTCGCTGGATATGTCGATGCGTTCGCAGCTGATTAACCTGATGCTGGAGCTGCAGGAAAAACAGGGCATCTCGTATATCTACGTCACCCAGCATCTGGGGATGATGAAGCACATCAGCGATCAGGTGATGGTTATGCACCAGGGTGAAGTGGTCGAACGCGGCAGCACGGCGGATGTGATGGCCTCCCCGCTTCACGAGCTGACAAAACGGCTGATAGCCGGGCATTTCGGTGAAGCATTGACGGCCGATGCGTGGCGCAAAGATCGGTAAACAAACGTTGCACCGTATAATAAGGATTAAATAGCCTTAACACGCTGTTTAATCCTTAACTTTTTCATCTCCATTGCTGCTCCATATTCTCAGCAAAATACATCAACAGTTCTTCTCCAGAATATCCGGACATTACGAAGGAGAAGAAATGAACAACGCCACTTACGTTCTCAAATATACCGAGTACCTCATCAGAAAATGTCGTTCATTTTTAATGACGGACCTGTATTTTCATACTGTGAGGCTCAAGAAAACATCGGGGAAGCACCCTGACATTAAATCACCCACGACGTTGAGTGAAAAAATATGTCATCGTCTGGTCTATGACCACAATAACGTCTATACCCTGCTTGCCGATAAACTCGCCGTTCGGGAATACGTAATCTCCAGAACAACGCGTGCGAAAACGGTGCCATTACTTGGCGTGTACAGCAAGGTGTCCCAGATTGATTTTTCGACGCTCCCTGAAAAATTTGTCCTTAAGTGCAACCATGACAGTGGCAGCACAATAATATGTACGAACAAAGCGCAATTTAACATCAGGGAAGCGTGTAAAAAACTCAGTCTCGCGTTAAAGAAAAATATGTACTACACCACGCGCGAATGGCAGTACAAAAACATTACGCCAAAAATACTTTGCGAACCGTATGTCGATCTCTTCGATGATGCAGACAGGAACACAGCGCCCGAAATGCTAAGGATCCATTGCTTTCATGGCGTTGCCCACTATGTTGAAGCGGATTTTACGGATGACAGCGGCAAAGGTTTCATCAACGTTTACGACAGGTACTGGAACTTACAACCCTTTCAGATGGAATATCCGAATACACCGTTGGCGCCAGGCGAACCGGCCTTGTTCCGACAAGCGTTGCTGGCATCCCAGGAGCTGGCGGATGGCATTGACTACTGCCGCGTTGACCTCATGCTAAAAAAAGATGAAATCTATTTCAGTGAAATAACCTTAAGCCCGAGACGCGGTAAACTGTCGATTACCCCGCAGGAATGGGATGCTAAGCTAGGAAAAATATGGCATTTACCGCCGGCAGGCACATTTGACCTGCCGCTGACGCTCACGAGTCGGGCCAGGTGAGTTTAAATATCGAGTGGTTTTGCGTTGATAAGGTATAGGTGACATCGCCACCATGCGCCAGCATGATGGCTTTTACCACCGACAAGCCCAAACCAAAGCCTTCCGGGTTCAACTGTCTGGCGCCGTTATCGCGCTGAAAGGGCTGAAACAGGAAGTCATGAAACTCCCTGGGGATACCCGGTCCCCCATCCTGAATCAGGATAAAATTGCCTTTATCCGAAACACCATTTTTTACCGTGAGCTTGCGCGAGTTTGAATAGTGTAAGGCATTGTCAAATAAAACGGTCAGACACTGATTGATGCGTAAGGGATCGAATGCACACTGCTGCTCCCTCAGTTCAGTATGGACGGTAAATGCCTTACGGTTGAACTCGGGCATGAAGGTATCGAGCGCGTCCTGTATTGTCCCTTTCAGATCCGTTCTGGCCTGGTATAACGTGTATCCTGCCCCGCCATCTGAACTGATAACCCGGAGATCTTCAATCAGACGGGTTAATCCTTCCGTCTGTTTAAGGAGGTTAGTAAACAGCACCGGATCCGGGGTAAACACCCCGTCAACTAGCCCCTGAAGTCTTCCGCGTAAAATGGTGACCGGGGTTCTCAGTTCATGCGCAATCGCAGCATTCCAGGATTTCCGCTGGATATCCAGCGTTTGCAGCTTTTCTGCCATTTCATTGAAATCCGTAACCAGGTGATTGATCTCTCCCAGCCGGGAGCTGGCACAGAATGCCCTTGCGTCCAGATCGCCCTGAGAAATTTTTTTCAGGCTGGACGCGACCGCGTTTAGCGGGGTGAGTATTCGCGATGAAAGTTTGACCGTAAAGAATACGGCAATGATCAGGCTGATCGTTGTCGCGGTCCCAATCCATACCCAGTCCCACATCGTCATCTGCTCGTCATCGCCCGCAGCAGGGCCGCCGGGAAGATGATCCAGAATAAAGGAGTAAAAAAACCAGGAGCCCAGTATGGCGATGGCAATTATCGTAAACGTCAGCAACAGCATATACGTTAAGATCTGACGACTCAGGACAGACTCTTTATTCATTTCTTTTCCCCAAGCCGGTAACCCATGCCCCTGATGCTCTCGGGAACGCCATAAAGACCGGCCAGCTCCAGTTTTTTTCGCAGCTTGCTCATATGGCTGTCGACGGTTCTGTCGAGCGTATCGCCTTCCGGCAAACACGCGTTGAGCAACTCTTCACGGGAACAGACCTTGCGCGGATACCGCACCAGGTAAGAAAGCAACTTAAATTCGGTCGTCGTTAAGACCGGGGAGATAACCTCGGGCCCCGCAGTAACCTCCACGTAGAAATCATCCGGATAGACCGTAATGAATGGCGTTCTGAGCGGCAGGGCCCCCGCCTGCTGAAGCGCAGGCTTTGTTCTACGCAGCACCGCCTCAACCCGTGCGACAACTTCCGAAGGGTTGAAGGGTTTGATTACGTAATCATCCGCGCCGAGCCTCAGACCCATAAGTTTATCGACGTCCTGATCGAGAGCGGAAACCATAATGACGGGGACAGCGCTTTCATGGCGGAGCGTGGTAAGCACGCTCCAGCCGTCACACACGGGCAGGTGAATGTCCAGCAAGATGAGATCCGGTTTATGGAGGCGATTGAGCGTAATCGCCTGCTCGCCCTGCCTGGCCCTGAGCGTTTTCATTCCCGAACGCTCTAAGTAGCTCATCAGTATATCGGCGATTTCGTCTTCATCTTCAACAACAAGGATCAGCGTATTTTTGTTCATATTATCTCCGCGGGTGAAATCCCTTTAAGCACGCTATCAGATATCTTGAGCACAATAAGACACAGCCTCGGGGAAAAAGTGCCGTAGTCACGAAAATTTCCCGGTTGATTTAAAT
The DNA here is from genome assembly GCF_049238885.1 of Enterobacter cloacae complex sp. BZL2005. Taxonomy (NCBI): domain Bacteria; kingdom Pseudomonadati; phylum Pseudomonadota; class Gammaproteobacteria; order Enterobacterales; family Enterobacteriaceae; genus Enterobacter; species Enterobacter cloacae complex sp. BZL2005. The sequence continues at coordinate 48,018 of NZ_JBMKGI010000009.1, forward strand.
GCCCGGTTATTTCTCCACACAGCCTACACATTCAGTCAATAAAGACTCGACAATGTCCGTTCAAAATCGCTAATGAGGCATAACGCGTTGTGCATTGTGCGCTGCAAATTACCACTGTTTCTTAAAGATTTTATGAAGTTGGCTGAAATAATGAACATGGAACTTTCTAAATATTTTTCCCCTAAAAAACTGGGCATATATTCCCTGTTTCTGCTGCTGTCGTGGGGATTACTTTATGCCTGGCTGGTGCTGGTACACAGAATGGATGAGAAAGTCGCCTCGACGCTGCTCTCTTCACCCCTTATTTATGGCTGCATCGCATTGTCAGTGGTTTCTCTGGTCATACAAAATAAAGCCGGCGCGTTCATTGAGCTACTTATCATCGCCTTCTGGCTGATGGTGATTTTTGTTTATCTCATTATTACGTTCACCGTGCTGTTAAACGCGATGCCCGATATTGAGGATCTGATCTTTTACTATGAATGTTATTTGATCATTTTTTTTGGTGGAGCACCGCTGTACCTCATGATGAGAATGATCTGAGCCCTTGCTCCACACATCCTCCATAAACCGCCCACTTCCGCTAAACAGGTGCGCGGTAGAGTCTCTGCCTCACTCTTTTGCACAAAAAAACCAATGCCTCATTTTTTTATTGACCGCCCTATTTTCGCCTGGGTCGTGGCGCTGTTTATCGTCCTGACGGGTCTCCTGTCTATTCCTCGTTTGCCGGTTGCGCAGTATCCGGCGGTGGCACCGCCGGGCATCATTATTTCCGTCAGTTACCCGGGGGCCAGCCCCGATATCATGAATACGTCGGTGGTATCGTTAATCGAGCGCGAAATCTCTGGCGTAGATAATTTGCTCTACTTCGAATCATCCAGCGACACAACCGGTTCGGCGTCTATTACCGTCACGTTTAAACCCGGCACGGACATCAAGCTGGCACAGATGGATCTGCAGAACCAGATTAAGATCGTCGAGCCTCGTCTTCCTCAGGCGGTAAGACAAAACGGCATTAACGTCGAGGCCGCTAATTCTGGATTTTTAATGATGGTGGGGCTGAAGTCCACCAGCGGTCAATTCGAGGAAGCCGACTTAAGCGACTATTTTGCCCGAAACGTCAGTGACGAGCTTCGTCGCGTGCCCGGCGTAGGGAAAGTTCAGCTGTTTGGCGGCGAAAAAGCGCTGCGTATCTGGTTGGATCCGATGAAGCTCCACAGCTACGGCCTCTCGGTGAGCGACGTACTTGCTGCTGTTGGCCAGCAAAATGCCCTGGTTTCGCCCGGCAAAACGGGAGATGAACCAGCATCTGCGGGACAAGGCGTAACGTATCCCATCACCGTGAAGGGGCAACTCACTTCGGTAGAGGCGTTCAGAAACATCACCCTGAAATCAGATGCATCGGGCGCGAGGCTGAAACTGTCCGACGTCGCGCGCGTTGAGTCCGGCCTGCAAAGTTACGCTTTCGGTATCCGCGAAAATGGCGTGCCCGCAACGGCTGCGGCAATCCAGCTCTCGCCGGGTGCCAACGCAATGAGTACAGCTTCAGGCGTACGCGCGCGCATCGACGAGCTTTCCCAGGTGTTACCGGAAGGAATGGCGTTTACGGTTCCCTTCGATACCGCGCCGTTTGTGAAACTGTCTATCATGAAGGTGGTTCAGACCTTTGTAGAAGCAATGGTCCTGGTCTTCCTGGTGATGCTTCTGTTTCTGCACAAGATACGCTGTACGCTTATCCCGGCGATTGTTGCTCCCGTCGCACTTCTTGGCACCCTCACGGTGATGTTATTGAGCGGATACTCCATCAATATTCTGACGATGTTTGGCATGGTGCTGGCAATAGGGATTATCGTTGATGATGCCATTGTGGTTGTGGAGAACGTCGAACGACTGATGGCGGAAAAAAGCCTCTCCCCACGGGACGCTACCCGGCAGGCCATGCAGGAGATCGCCCCGGCGATTATCGGGATCACGCTGGTGCTCACTGCCGTCTTTATCCCCATGGGGTTTGCTGAGGGTTCGGTCGGGATTATCTATCGACAATTTTGTATTTCTATGGCGGTCTCCATACTGCTGTCCGCGTTTCTGGCCCTGACGCTAACGCCAGCCCTGTGCGCAACGTTACTCAAGCCGCACAAGGCAGGAAAGAGTGGAAGTGGAAGGTTCGCGGCCAGGTTTAACGCGCGCTTCCGTTTGCTCACCGTCTGTTACGAAGCCGGGCTGGGTGCCGTTCTGAAGCGAACCGGGCGTATGCTGCTCCTGTACGTTGCGCTCTGCACGGCGCTGTTTGTTGGATTGTCTTCGTTACCGTCGTCCTTTCTGCCGGATGAAGATCAGGGCTACTTTATGTCCTCTATCCAACTGCCTTCTGATGCCACGATGCAGCGCACCCTCGACGTGGTCAAAAAATTTGAAGCGGAAATTGCGGCCCGGCCGGACATTGAAAGCAACATTATGATCCTGGGGTTTGGCTTTTCAGGTTCAGGACCGAATTCGGCTATGGCCTTCACCACGCTGAAGGACTGGAAAAATCGGCAGGGCTCGACGGCTCAGGATGAAGCCGACCACATACAGGCCAGCATGGCGAACGTCTCTGATGCCGTCACGATGAGCCTGCTCCCGCCGGCCATTTCGGATATGGGCACCTCCTCGGGCTTCACATGGTACGTTCAGGACAGAGCGGGAGCGGGCTATGACGCTCTAAAGAGGGCCGCCGACGCGCTGGTTCTGCAGGCTAATCAACGCCCTGAACTCAGCGATGTCTATATAGACGGTCTGCCGGAAGGAACCAGCCTTGCGCTCCAGGTTGACCGGGAAAAGGCGGAAGCGATGGGCGTCTCATTCGATGATATCAACCAGACGCTCTCCGTCACCCTGGGCTCAAATTACGTCAACGACTATACGAACAACGGCCGCGTTCAACAGGTGATTATTCAGGCCGATGCCCCTTACCGAATGCAGCCCGAGCAGATACTGAAACTATCAGTGAAAAACCGGATGGGTGAGATGGTGCCGGTATCATCGTTTGCGACGATCTCCTGGAGCGTTGCGCCGCAGCAGTTGACGCGCTACCAGGGTTATTCTGCTATACGGATTACCGGAAGTGCGGCGTCAGGCGTATCCAGCGGCACCGCAATGAAGGCCATGGAGGGCTTGTCCAGGAGCCTGCCTCAGGGCATGGCGGGTGAGTGGGCCGGGAGTTCGTTGCAGGAGAAAAAATCGGAATCGCAGCTTCCGGGCCTGATCGCCCTGTCGATACTGGTCGTGTTTATGGTGCTCGCCGCCCTGTATGAGAGCTGGTCTATTCCTTTTGCGGTCATGCTGGTTGTTCCACTGGGCCTTATCGGCGCGGTGATAGCGGTGTTTGTTGCCGGTATGACCAATGACGTGTTCTTTAAGGTCGGTCTGATTACGCTCATCGGCCTGTCGGCCAAGAACGCCATTCTGATTGTGGAGTTTGCCAGGCAGCTGCATCGCGAAGGGCAACCCCTGCTGGCGGCGACCATTCATGCCGCCAGTCAGCGTCTGCGCCCCATTCTGATGACATCGTTAGCCTTTACCTTAGGAGTTGTTCCTCTGATGCTGGCCAGTGGTGCAAGCGACAGTACGCAGCATGCCATCGGTACCGGCGTATTTGGCGGCATGATTAGCGGTACGCTTCTCGCGATCTTCTTCGTACCGGTTTTCTTTATCGTTATTGCGCGCTTCATCGGCAGCATCAGGAAAGCATGAACACCCTTGCGGGATCGCGCCTCCTCGCTGGTTGGATGAGGCGAAGCTGTTGCCGGATGATATACTGGACGAATGCTGAAATTTCGCGCCCCCGCGAGTCCGCGGCGCATTCTTCGGGGCATGCGACTTCGGAGAAGTGCGAGAAATATCGTGACACAAAGGGCCGTGAGTGGGCTATAATTTCGAGCTAATTTCGAATGATTTTGAAATACTGCCTGTAACGCTATGAATTACAAGGCAAAATAAGCAATGAATATAAGGATTAAAGCTATGGGTTTTCTTTCCGGTAAGCGCATTCTGGTGACTGGCGTTGCCAGCAAACTGTCCATCGCATACGGCATCGCACAGGCAATGCATCGCGAAGGCGCTGAGCTGGCGTTCACCTACCAGAACGACAAGCTGAAAGGCCGTGTTGAAGAGTTTGCCGCGCAGCTGGGTTCCAGCATTGTTCTGGAATGTGACGTTGCACAAGACGAAAGCATCGACGGCATGTTTGCTGAACTGGCAAAAGCATGGCCGAAATTCGACGGTTTCGTTCACTCCATCGGCTTCGCGCCTGGCGACCAGCTGGACGGCGACTACGTGAACGCGGTAACCCGTGATGGCTTCAAAATCGCGCACGACATCAGCTCCTACAGCTTCGTTGCGATGGCGAAATCCTGCCGCGCGATGCTGAACCCGGGCGCAGCCCTGCTGACCCTGTCCTACCTGGGCGCAGAACGTGCGATCCCTAACTACAACGTTATGGGACTGGCTAAGGCGTCTCTGGAAGCCAACGTACGCTACATGGCGAACGCAATGGGTCCTGAAGGCGTGCGTGTTAACGCCATCTCTGCGGGTCCTATCCGCACCCTGGCCGCTTCCGGTATTAAAGATTTCCGTAAAATGCTGGCACACTGCGAAGCGGTTACCCCGATTCGTCGTACCGTTACCATTGAAGATGTGGGTAACTCTGCAGCATTCCTGTGCTCTGACCTTTCCGCGGGTATCTCCGGCGAAGTGGTTCACGTTGACGGAGGCTTCAACATCGCTGCAATGAACGAGCTGGAAATTAAATAAGTTATGACTCTCTTCCCGCCCGGGAAGAGAGTATTTCCCCCCGCGTCACCCCTTCGTTATTCCGTTCTGCTATTTGTTATCACCTAACAATATTTTTCCCTTTATCAGCCTTACGCCAGGATATTGATCGCCATTTTGAGATCAAGGAACGCACATGGAACAACGCCGTTTTTCCGGCAAAGGCCACTGGTATCATGAAACCCAGTCAAACCACGCGCAGACGGATGTTCTGCCCCTGGTGCCCGAAGCCGCTAACGTCGACGATCGTTTTTTGCTCGATTTAGCCCTGCCTGATGAGATTGTCGCCGCCTGTTCTGGCTGGCTTACCCCTGCCAGAGCCTTATGCCACCAGCTGTTTCCGCTCTCAATTCCCGTGAACCGACTGCATACGCTCAGCGCTTACGATCGGCTCAGTACCGCGCTAACGGTCGCTCAGTCCTGCGGCGTTCAGCGGCTCTGTAACCACTACGCCGCCCTCCTCGCCCCGCTTCCCGGCCCGGACTCCTCGCGCGAAAGCAACCGCCGCCTGGCACAGATCACCCAGTATGCCCGCCAGCTCGCCAGCTCACCTGATGTCATTGATGATAAAGCCCGGAACCAGCTTGATGAGGTGGGCCTGTCCACGTACGACATCGTGGTGATTAACCAGATTATCGGCTTTATCGGTTTTCAGGCGCGCGTGGTCGCGATTTTTCAGGCGCTGTTGGGACACCCTGTTCGCTGGTTGCCGGGGCACCATATTCAGCCGCACACGCTTCCCGCGAGCCACGATGCGTGGATGCCGCTTTTACCCGTCGTCGAACTGCGCTACGCGAATGCGCATCAGCTGGAGTCCCTCTCCCGCTGGCAGGCCGAACCCGCGCTCGAGGCGTTGACGCCGGTGCTTTGTCATGAGCCGACGCTGCTCGACCTGACCGGAGAAATCCTGTTAAACAGCCGCGCGGAGATCCCGCAGACGTCACCCGCACTTTCGGCAGCGGTCGAACTGCTGACCCGCTCGCCGGACCGCTTCAGTGCCGCACAGTTTACCCCGCTCACGGATCAAGGACTCCAGGGCGAATATGCCATCACGCTGCTTACCCAAAGTGCGTTTGATGGCTGGCTTAATCGTCTGAAAGTGGCGTTTGGTAAAGAGGAATAACCACACTCATTACCCAAAGACCGCTTGCTGAGACAGTGAGAATCGCGTAAAACTGTCAGCCGCTCAATGGCTACGAAAATAGAACATTATGTTTCAGGACAACCCGCTGCTAGCGCAGCTTAAACAGCAACTGCATTCCCAGACGCCGCGTGCAGAAGGGGTCGTAAAAGCCACGGAAAAGGGCTTTGGCTTCCTTGAAGTTGACGCGCAGAAAAGCTACTTCATTCCGCCACCGCAGATGAAGAAAGTGATGCATGGCGACCGCGTCATGGCCGTCATTCATACCGAAAAGGAACGTGAGTCCGCCGAGCCGGAAGAACTGATCGAACCGTTCCTGACCCGCTTTGTGGGCAAGGTGCAGCGAAAAGACGATCGTCTTTCTATCGTGCCGGATCATCCTCTGCTGAAAGATGCCATTCCCTGCCGCGCCGCCCGTGGCGTTGAGCATGATTTTAAAGAAGGTGACTGGGCCGTAGCAGAAATGCGCCGTCATCCTCTGAAGGGCGATCGCGGTTTTTATGCGGAACTGACCCAGTTCATTACCTTTGGCGCCGATCATTTCGTGCCATGGTGGGTTACGCTGGCACGCCACAATCTTGAAAAAGAAGCGCCGAACGGCGTGGCAACCGAGATGCAGGACGAAGGTCTGACGCGTCGCGATCTCACCGCGCTGGAGTTTGTCACCATCGACAGCGCCAGCACCGAAGATATGGACGATGCGCTCTACGCTGAAGAGAGCGCCGACGGCAAACTGCACCTCACCGTTGCCATTGCCGATCCCACCGCCTGGATTGTTGAAGGCAGCAAGCTTGACGAAACGGCGAAAATCCGTGCGTTCACGAACTACCTGCCGGGCTTCAACATCCCAATGCTGCCGCGTGAACTGTCAGACGATCTCTGCTCGCTGCGTCCGAATGAAGTGCGTCCGGTCCTTGCCTGCCGCATGACCATTGCCGCGGATGGCGCGATTGAAGACGATATCGAGTTCTTTGCTGCCACCATCGAGTCGAAAGCCAAGCTGGCCTACGATAACGTCTCCGACTGGCTGGAAAATACCGGTAGCTGGAAACCAGAATCAGACGCCATTGCCGCGCAGATCCGTCTGCTGCATCGCATCTGTCTGAACCGCGGCGAGTGGCGTCAAACCCATGCGCTGGTGTTCAAAGATCGCCCGGATTATCGATTTGTTCTGGGTGAGAAAGGCGAAGTGCTGGATATCGTGGCCGAGCCGCGACGCATTGCGAACCGCATCGTTGAAGAAGCGATGATTTCCGCCAACATCTGTGCCGCACGCGTGCTGCGCGACAAGCTGGGCTTTGGTATTTACAACGTCCATACCGGCTTCGATCCGGCGAATACCGAAGCGCTGGCGGCCCTGCTGAAGAATCACGACGTGCACGTCGATCCGGAAGAAGTGCTCACGCTGCCGGGCTTCTGCAAGCTTCGCCGCGAACTGGACGCGCAGCCATCGGGCTTCCTGGACAGCCGCATTCGTCGCTTCCAGTCCTTCGCTGAAATCAGCACCGAGCCTGGCCCGCACTTTGGTCTCGGCCTCGAAGCCTATGCGACCTGGACGTCACCGATCCGTAAGTATGGCGATATGGTTAACCACCGTCTGCTGAAAGCGATTATCAAAGGCGAAACCGTTGCCCGCCCTCAGGAGGAGACCACGCTGCAGATGGCCGATCGTCGCCGTCTGAACCGCATGGCAGAACGTGACGTTGGAGACTGGCTGTACGCGCGCTTCCTGCAGGATAAAGCCGGTACGGATACCCGTTTCGCCGCCGAGATCATTGATATCAGCCGCGGGGGGATGCGCGTCCGTCTGGTCGATAACGGTGCTGTCGCGTTTATTCCTGCGCCATTCCTGAATGCTGTTCGTGATGAAATGGTCTGTAGTCAGGAAAACGGTACGGTGCAAATTAAAGGTGAAACAGTTTACAAAGTCACCGACGTGATTGACGTCACTATCGCTGAAGTCCGTATGGAAACCCGCAGTATTATCGCGCGTCCTGTCGCCTGATAACCTGTTCAATTGTCGGTCATTTCCTTTCCGGAAAGGCCGACAATTTTTCTTTTTATCCCCGCCACAAAATCATTATTTTTTCTTACTATTTTCAGCCTCTCCTCGCCCAAATTCGCCATAATTATCTACAGTAAAAGAGTGTTGTTATATTCGGTTACGTGAATTTTTATACGCTTAGTATCCTTTTAAATCTGACTCGTTTTATTATAAGAATTCAGGGAAAAACAATAAGTTCACTTCGGTTTCGCCGCTGCTTCTCAACGGAAAAGTCGGCTGCAAATGAATAATTGGTGCGCGACTGAACAGCTGCGGGAGAAAACATGATGGACGATCTGGAGCAGAATTTGCTGTTTCGCTACATGGGAACCCACAGCCCATGGTGGCGCTTGTCAGCTGACAGCAACGCTCTGCACCTTGCCGCCAGTGAAAATGCCGATGTCACTCAGGTGATTGCGCTGGACGACGATCAGGCCGATCTCATCCGTCATTTAACCGTTATTACCTCCAGCATTTCCATGACGCTCTCGTTATTCGGGGAAGATGTCCCGGTTCACCTTGTAGGCCGTAAAATTACCCGTAACGAGTGGGCCGGTACGGCTTCCGCCTGGAACGATACACCCTCCGTGGCGCGCGACCTGGCTCAGGGACTCTCTTTTGCGGAACAGGTGGTGTCAGAGGCTAACTCCGTGATTGTTATTCTCGATCAGAACGGCAATATTCAGCGTTTTAACCGGCTGAGCGAAGAGTATACCGGCCTCAAAGAGCAAGAAGTGATTGGCCAGAACGTGTTTAAGCTCTTTATGAGCCGCAGCGAAGCGGCTGCCTCAAAGCGCAATATTACCGGTTTCTTCCGCAACGGCAGCTCCTACGAAGTCGAACGCTGGATCAAAACGCGTAAAGGGCAACGACTGTTTCTGTTCAGAAACAAATTCGTTCACAGCGGCAGCGGTAAAAATGAAATTTTCCTTATCTGTTCCGGTACAGATATTACCGAGGAACGCCGCGCTCAGGAGCGGCTGCGCGTGCTGGCCAATACCGATACCATCACCGGCTTACCAAACCGCAATGCGATCCACGACCTGATCTCTGACGCCATCAGTCACCGCGGCGACACGCAGGTTGGCGTGGTGTATCTCGACCTGGATAACTTTAAAAAGGTCAACGACGCTTACGGGCATATGTTTGGCGATCAGCTGTTACAGGCTGTCGCGCTCGCCATTTTGAGCTGTCTTGATGAGGGACAGGTGCTGGCACGACTTGGCGGAGATGAGTTTATCGTCATGGCCACCCATACTTCTCAGGGCTCTCTGGAAGCGATGGCGTCGCGCATTTTAACCCGCCTGCGCCAGCCGTTCCGAATCGGCCTGATCGAAATTTACACCGGCTGTTCCCTGGGCATCGCCCTCGCCCCGCAGCACGGTAACGACCGGGAAAGCGTCATTCGTAACGCCGATACCGCCATGTACACCGCTAAAGAGAACGGCCGGGGCAAGTTCTGCGTCTTCTCGCCCGAGATGAACCAGCGCGTGTTTGAGTATCTCTGGCTGGATACCAACCTGCGTAAGGCGCTGGATAACGACCAGCTCCTGATCCACTACCAGCCTAAAATCACCTGGCGCGGAGAGGTCAGAAGTCTTGAAGCGTTGGTCCGCTGGCAATCGCCCGAACGCGGGTTGATCCCACCGCTGGAGTTTATCTCTTATGCCGAGGAGTCAGGGTTGATTGTGCCGCTGGGCCGCTGGGTGATGCTGGATGTGGTTCGCCAGGTGGCGAAATGGCGCGATAAGGGAATTAACCTGCGCGTGGCCGTGAACGTCTCTGCGCGTCAGCTGGCCGACCAGACTATCTTTAGCGACTTAAAGCAGGCGCTGAAGGATCTGAACTTTGAATACTGCCCGGTCGACGTCGAATTAACCGAAAGCTGTCTCATCGAGAACGAAGAGCTGGCGCTCTCCGTGATCCAACAGTTCAGCAGGCTGGGGGCGCAAATTCATCTCGACGATTTTGGTACCGGATACTCCTCCCTTTCTCAGCTGGCCCGCTTCCCTATTGACGCCATAAAACTCGATCAATCGTTCGTCAGGGATATTCATAAGCAGTCCATCTCCCAGTCTCTGGTGCGCGCCATCGTCGCGGTGGCGCAGGCGTTAAACCTGCAGGTGATTGCCGAAGGGGTCGAAAATGCAAAAGAAGACGCCTTTCTGACCAAGAACGGCGTCAACGAACGGCAGGGTTTTCTGTTTGCTAAGCCGATGCCCGCTGCCGCATTCGAGCGATGGCTAAAACGATATCAGGCGCGGAAACAACATTAACTGGCTTTACGCAACCCCGCCGCGTGATGGCGGTTTTGCAGCATGACCAGACGCTCCATGTAGGCAATATCTTTCGGTTCCAGGCAGAAAGCCGCGTCAACCCAGTCTTCCGTGATGTCCATCAATTCACTGCGCGGCAATTGCAGAACGCGCGTACGGGCGCGCAGCATCGCTCTTACGCCATTCAGTTTTGGCCGTAGCGTGTCGATGAAGGTTCGTGTGGAGACATAGCTTTGTCCGGGTTCAAACAGGAGATCCACCAGGCCATGCTGTTCGTACCATTCCGCCGTATGGGATTCCCCCTTGTAGATGAGTTCCTCCGCCAGCTTCATTCCTGAACGGCGAGCTACCAGAGAATATCCCCCCATGCCCGGGAACAGGTTAAAAGCAATCTCGGGAAAACCTAAACGTGCATCGCGCTGCGCCAGAACGAAATGGTGCGCAAGAGCGGCCTCAAACCCGCCCCCTAACGCGCTGCCTTCGACCATGGCCAGCGAGATGGCCCCCGTATCAAACCCCCGGGAGGCCGCATGCACGCAATCGACACAGGCGCGCGCATAGGCCCGTAACGCTTCACGTCGACCGTGCTGAATGCACTCGACGAAAAACTGCAGGTCACCGCCCACATTGTACATCTCAGGCACCAGCGATCCGGTCACCCAAAAATCGACCGCAAAACCAGACTGGCGGACGAGCCATGAAAGGTTCATGATCTCCTCTATTAACGCATGGTTGAAGCAAGGACGTGGCTGAGCCCGCAACATCATCCAGACTGTATGTCGCTCTGCCTCGTAATAGCCTGACAGCTGGGTGAACCGTTCAGTATCGGTAAACAGTGTGCAGGTAGGCTGATTGATAACTGTCATAGTCTAATTCCTCTTATAAAAAAGCGCGTTGCGCGCAGTTTTAGACTAATCCACTCAATAAGCCCGCAGCATGAGGGGGAATAATTTTATCACTTCCGTTTATGTAATTTGGTTATTGCATTTTTTCCCTTCTCTTTTGAAGCCAATTTCTGCATCATTGAAAATATTAACTTTTCGCGCCTGGGGTGAGATTATGTCAACTATTGACGCACAAGCTGTAGCACAACGAATTGATACCGTGCTGGATATCCTGGTGGCGGGCGATTATCACTCTGCTATCCGTAATCTTGAGATCCTGAAGTCTGAACTTCTTGCTCAGAATGGCGCTGACGATGCGCCCGAAAACAGACAGCCAAAAGCGCCGTGGGAAGTTTAACCCCCACCGTTTCCGACCTCGTTTCGCTTTATTAAATGGATGCTATGAATTCCCGACAACAACTCATTTTGCAGATGGTCATCGATCAGGGACGCGTAAGCGTAGTCGATCTCGCTAAAACCACTGGCGTTTCTGAAGTCACCATCCGTCAGGATCTTAATCTGCTGGAAAAACAGAGCTACCTGCGTCGCGCGCACGGCTATGCGGTCCCGCTGGACAGTGATGACGTTGAGACGCGCATGATGAACAACTACGCGCTCAAACGTGAACTGGCGGAATTTGCTGCGTCCCTGGTGAACAACGGCGAGACCGTCTTTATTGAAAACGGCAGCAGTAATGCCCTTCTGGCGCGAACGCTTGCCGATCAAAAAGACGTCACCATTATCACCGTCAGCAGCTATATCGCGCATTTACTTAAAGAGACGCGCTGCGAGGTGATTCTGCTGGGCGGCATCTATCAGAAAAAAAGTGAAAGCATGGTTGGCCCGCTGACCCGTCAGTACGTCCAGCAGGTTCATTTCAGTAAGGCCTTTATCGGGATTGACGGCTGGCAGCCGGAGACAGGCTTTACCGGCCGGGATATGATGCGCTCTGACGTGGTGAATGCCGTACTGGAAAAAGAGTGCGAAGCCATTGTGCTCACCGACAGCTCTAAATTTGGTGCCGTTCACCCTTACACGATGGGTCCCGCTTCACGCTTTAGCCGCGTGATTACCGATGACCGTTTGAGCGAAGCGCATCGCAATAAACTCGAAGAGAGCGGTTTGATCGTCAATATTATTAAAGCCAACGCCTGATTTCCCTCCGCGCCCGTATTTCGGGCGCACACGTCTTTCTCTGAGATGATTCTTAACCCTGCTTTAAGAGTTTTTACCTGTTTAACCTGCCCTAAAGTCGTAAAATTACTATTAGCGATATAACAGGAAGTGACTATCACCTGCGTGATGAAGTAACGCCTGCGCGACCAGCTTTCACGGGGAAAAGAATTAAGTATTCGATTAGTCTATACTTAACGTGTACATCTTTCCGTGAATCGATAATTCAGGAGAAAGTATTATGACCTTAACCAGCAAAAAATTAGCCGCCGCTGTTCTGGCAATCACTGTCGCTATGTCCCTGAGCGCATGCTCTAACTGGTCTAAACGTGACCGTAACACCGCGATTGGTGCCGGTGCCGGCGCTCTCGGTGGTGCAGTATTAACGGATGGTAGTACGCTGGGTACATTAGGTGGCGCTGCTGTCGGTGGTATTATCGGTCACCAGGTTGGCAAATAACTATTATCTAAGCCTTCCTCGATATTGCGATATTTAAACGCATTTCAGGTCTGACATACGCACGTATATAACACGAGCCACGGCATTTGCCGTGGCTCATTTATTTTAGCCGCCTGCCAGTTTGACTTTCATGCCTTTGGCTTCGAGCAGTGATTTAATTAAATCACGTTTATCACCCTGGATTTCGATAATGCCGTCCTTCACGGCCCCGCCGCATCCACATTTCTTTTTCAGCTCGGCAGCCAGCTTTGTCAGTTCAGCATCATCCAGATCAATACCGGAAATAAGGCAGACCCCTTTCCCCTTACGTCCGCTGGTCTGACGCTGAATGCGCACGATACCGTCCCCCTTCGGACGTTCCACTTTGGCTTTCGGTTCGTCGATACGCCCGCTCTCGGTTGAGTAGACCAGACGGCTGTTGGAATCGGTCATTACGCCCCCTTTTTCAGCGATGCATTGATAGCATTAAGCGTCTCAGCCGGGTTTGCAGACTGCGTCACCGGACGTCCAATGACCATATAGTCAACGCCCGCCGCCAGCGCCTGCTCAGGCGTCATGATGCGGCGCTGATCGCCCACGTCGCTGCCCGCAGGACGGATCCCCGGCGTAACGAGTTTAAAATCCTGGCCCAGCGCTGATTTGAAACGTACCGCTTCCTGCGCGGAGCAGACTACGCCATCCAGGCCGCACTGCTGCGTCAGACGGGCGAGACGTTCGGCATGTTCCGCAGGTGACAACGTCACGCCAAGGTCGCGTAAATCATTTTCGTCCATACTGGTCAGCACGGTGACGGCGATAAGCAGCGGCGCGTCGTTACCGAACGGCAGGAGCGCCTCACGGGCAGCGGTCATCATTCTTGCCCCACCCGACGCATGGACGTTGACCATCCATACGCCCAGCTCGGCGGCTGCAGCAACGGCGTGGGCCGTGGTGTTCGGAATATCATGGAATTTGAGGTCGAGGAAAACGTCAAAGCCGCGCTGTTGCAGATCGCGAACGATTTGCGGTCCAAACAGCGTGAACATCTCTTTGCCAACTTTCAGGCGGCAATCGCGAGGGTCGATACCGTCGACAAACGCCAGTGCAGCGTCACGCTTATTGTAATCAAGCGCAACAACAACAGGAGAATCCGTAATTACGCGGGAAGTGGAGGATGTAACAGACGTCATGACCAGCCCTTTTCGTCTATGGGCGCGCAGCGGCGCGGAACAGATAAACGGCCAGCATTCTACCTGCCGACGCCGCAAATTGACAGAATCCATTTATCTGCCTGCCAGGCCGGCAAACCGCACGGTGCTCAGAAAACGTTAAATACCATCAGTATGTTGTAACTAAAATTAAGGCTTTTAAAAAAATTACTGCCCGTCCAGGCCGCGGATGGGCTTGATGGTGGACCAGGCCCGGCAGGACGGACAATGCCAGTAGAGCGTGTAGGCGGTAAAACCACACTTCTGGCAACGGTAGCGCGGTTTGCTGCGCACCTGCTCGCCAACCATGTCGCGCAGCACCATCAGGCTCTCTTTCGCGCGCCCTTCTTCCGCGTCGTTCAGGTGGTAATCCATCAGCTTATGGAAGACCCGCATGGTCGGATGACGCTGAAGCTGTCGGGTGATATAGACCTGCGCGGTGTCGCCCCCCTCATACTGCTCAACAACGTCAGCAAGCATCAGTTCCGCGGTTGCGCCGGTATTCTCTTCCACGCAGCGACGCAGGAACGCCACCCACTCTTCCCGCTTGTCCAGCTGTTGATAGCAGGTTTGCAGCATTTCCAGCGTTTCACTGACCAGCTCTTTGTCCTGGTCGATAACCCGCAGCAGGCTTTCAACGGCTTTGGCGTAGTCGCCATTCGCCATAAAAACGCGCCCCATCATGATGGAGATACGGGCGCTGTTGCGGTCCGCGGCGGCACCTTTCTTCAGCAACGCCATGGCTTTGTCCATGTCGTCATTGCCCATCTGCTGAAGGGCAAGCTCACAGTAGAAATGGGCGATCTCAACGCGCTGCTTATCTTTACCCAGCTTCACCAGACGTTCAGCCGTATCAATGGCTTTCTGCCAGTCGCTGGTGGCCTGATATATCTGCAGGAGCTGCTGCAGCGCGCCGATGCGGAAATCTGTTTCATCCACCAGCTGTGCGAACATATCTTCCGCGCGATCGTACAGCCCCGCAGCCATGTAATCTCGTCCCAACTGCTGTACGGCCAGCAGTCGTTGATCGTAGGTCAGCGAGGCGCTTTCCATCAGGGTCTGGTGAATACGAATGGCGCGGTCAACCTCGCCGCGCGAGCGGAACAGGTTCCCCAGGGTAAGATGGGCTTCAACGGTCCCCGTGTCCTCTTTCAGCATGTCGAGGAACAGGTCTACCGCTTTGTCCTGCTGATTGCTCAGGAGGAAGTTCACCCCCGCAACGTAGTCGCGGGAGAGCCGGTTGGCCTCATCCTGTTTTGTTTGTTGCGCACTTCTGCGGCCCATATACCAGCCATAGGCTGCGGCGACAGGCAAAAGCAGAAACAACAACTCCAGCATCGTCGATTATTCCTTCACGACCGGCACGCCAGAGCTTTCCGGCATGTCGGACGCAGGCGCAATGTGATGTTCGAGTCGTTTGATTTTACGTTCAGCGCGCGCAAGCGAAACACGGACTTTTAACCAGAACAAACCGCAAACCAGCCAGCCAATGGCAAAGCCTGCAGCAAATAAGACCGCGAGCAGGCTCGACACGCGATACTCGCCCTGAGCCAGCAGATAGTTAAACGTCACCTGCTGATCGTTTTGTGCACCCAATGTGACTGAAATGACAAAAATCGCCAATACCAGTAAGAAAATGAGTAAATATTTCACATTACTTCCCGTTATGTGGTTCAAGCGAATAAAGTATGTTCAACTTACCGCAATCAGCCTTATAAACTACCATTTTAGTGACGGGCGCGAAATGGAAAAAGTGACGCGCCAGTCATGGATCTATGGGCAAAATGCGCAATATCAACCTTCAGGCGTCCGTTTGGTCCCTTTCGGCTATTTCTTCTTTCTCTTCCGGCGGTGGCGTTAGCGGGCCGCAGAATCGTTCAGCCAGCCAGGTCGCCAGCATCACCAGCATCCACGAGATGAGCGTGGCGACGACCAGGTCCCGTGGCCAGTGCATCCCTAGCAGTAAGCGGCTGCCCATCACTCCCGTCGCCCAGACCAGTAAAATCACGATGGTTACCGTTCGACGTCTAGGCCAAAGCAGCCCAACCCCCAGCAGCGCCCAGCTGGCCGCAAACATGGTGTGGCCGGAGGGAAACGCGAACCCGGTCTCTTTCTGCCAGTGTTTACGCAAGAATTTCGGGATATCCTGCTGTTCCGCAAGCTGTTCTTTCACCAGTGCGCCACGATCTTTACGCTTTAAAGTGTAGAACTCATCCACCGGAACATGGTGCGTTTTTTCCAGCCAGACGACAAAAGGACGCGGCTCCTGAACGCGATCTTTCACCCAGGATTTTACGCCCTGACCGATAAGGATAGCGCCACCGAGGATCGCAAAGAGCATTAGCGCCGCGCGCAGACGAAAGCGCAGGCACCACAGAAACCAGGCGCACAGGAGGACGTGGGTGATAATTCCCCAGGGCTGGGTGACCGTTTCCGTAATCCAGTATAACGTTTTCAGCCACGTGGCGTTCTGCCCGGGCTGCCACATCCACCCTGAAAGCCATACGGCCAAAGGCATAATCAGTAAAATGGCCGCACCTGCTGCCGTACGTCTGGCGATTGAATGCATGTCTTCTCCTTTTTGCTAAGCGTCACAATCATAACTGAAATTTGTTCGCTGGGTGGAGATGTCGGATCGTGCTTTTAACGGTCATATCGCATGGTGCCCATTAGGCGAACCTGCTGAGCTTGTGGCAAAATAAACTGATACAGAAAGCAAAACAGGGCACAGGCACGAAACGTGTCAGCCTACTCTGGAGAATCACATGCAGCTTAAACGTGTGGCAGAAGCCAAACTGCCAACCCCATGGGGCGATTTCCTGATGGTGGGTTTTGAAGAACTGGCAACCGGACAGGATCATGTCGCACTGGTATATGGCGACATTTCAGGGCAGACGCCGGTGCTGTCCCGCGTCCATTCAGAGTGTCTCACCGGCGATGCGCTGTTCAGCCTGCGCTGTGATTGCGGTTTCCAGCTGGAAGCGGCCCTTTCTCACATTGCTGAAGAAGGCCGCGGCGTGCTGCTTTATCACCGTCAGGAAGGGCGTAATATTGGTTTGCTGAATAAAATTCGCGCCTACGCGCTTCAGGACCAGGGCTACGATACGGTTGAAGCCAACCATCAGCTCGGTTTTGCGGCTGATGAACGTGACTTCACCCTGTGCGCCGATATGTTCAAGCTGCTGGGCGTAGACGAAGTTCGTCTGCTGACCAATAACCCGAAAAAAGTGGAAATCCTGACCGAAGCCGGGATTAACATCGTTGAACGAGTACCGCTGATTGTCGGCCGTAACCCGAAAAATGCCCACTACCTTGATACCAAAGCCGCCAAAATGGGCCATCTGCTGAAAGAGTGATGCTACCTGAAAATTGATGACAAACCCTGTTATCAACAACTTAGCCATTTTTTGCCGGGTGACGCTGCGCTTACCCGGCCTACTGTAATTTGTAGGCCCGTGCAAGCGTAGCGCCGCCGGGCGAAACGTACATCAAGCACTTTGTCAGCAGTCTGAGCCCGGCATGCGTGCCGGGCTCGTTTCATCAATCCAGCATCTTACGAATCACGTAATGTAAAATGCCGTCGTTCTGGTAGTAGGTCAGCTCGGTTGCCGTATCAATACGGCACCGACAATCCAGCACCTCGGTTTTCCCGTCTGCCCGCGTTAACGTTACCGGCACCGTTTTACCCGGCTGCAGGTTTTGCAGGCCGCTAATATCAATCTGCTCTTCCCCGGTCAGGCCCAGCGTTTTACGCGTCACGCCCTGCGGGAACTCAAGCGGCAGGATCCCCATGCCGATCAGATTCGATCGGTGAATACGTTCGAACGATTCGGCGATGACCACCCGAACGCCAAGCAGGCGCGGGCCTTTCGCCGCCCAGTCGCGGCTGGAGCCGGAACCGTACTCTTTCCCGGCAATCACCGCCAGCGGCGTCCCTTCCTGTTGGTATTTGACCGCCGCATCATAAATCGACACGACTTCCGTCCCCGGCAGATGGCGCGTCATGCCCCCTTCCACGCCCGGCACCATTTCGTTACGAATGCGGATGTTGGCAAAGGTCCCGCGCATCATGACTTCATGGTTACCGCGGCGCGAGCCGTAGGAGTTAAAATCGCGGCGTTCGACACCCCGACTTTGCAGGTAACGGCCTGCCGGGCTATCGGCTTTGATGCTCCCCGCCGGAGAGATATGATCCGTCGTGACAGAATCCCCCAGCATGGCCAGGATACGCGCGCCATGGATATCCTTAAGCGGCGCCGGCTCGGCCAGCATCTCATCAAAGAACGGCGACAGACGAATATAGGTCGAGTCATCCTGCCAGCCATAGGTATCCGAACCTGCAACGTTGATGGCTTTCCATTCCGGCGTGCCTTCAAAGACTTCCGCGTACTCTTTGCGGAACATCTCGGTAGAGACCTTCTCAACGGCCAGCGCGATTTCACGTGAAGTAGGCCAGATATCTTTCAGATAGACAGGATCATTCTTACGATCGTGACCAATCGGATCGGTCACCAGGTTGATATTCATGTTCCCGGCCAGGGCATAAGCCACCACCAGCGGCGGCGAAGCAAGCCAGTTGGTTTTCACCAGCGGGTGAATGCGCCCTTCAAAGTTTCGGTTACCGGACAGTACGGCGCCTACCGTCAGGTCACCCTGCTTGATCGCCGTTTCGATGGGTTCAGGCAGTGGCCCGGAGTTACCAATACAGGTCGTACAGCCGTAGCCCACGAGGTTAAAGCCCAGCTCGTCCAGGTACGGCGTCAGTTTGGCCTGAGCCAGGTAATCCGACACCACTTTGGAGCCCGGCGCCAGCGAGGCCTTAACCCACGGTTGAGGTTTTAGCCCAAGCTCTACCGCTTTCTTAGCCAGCAGACCGGCTGCCATTAATACGCTGGGGTTGGACGTGTTGGTGCAGGAGGTAATGGCGGCAATCACAACCGCGCCGTCCGGAAGCTGATACTGATGTCCGTTCAGAACATAGTCGACGGGACGATGGTCTTTCTGCGCCACGTTCACTTCCAGGGCATTGCTGTCGGCAAACGCTTTCGGCACGTCGGTCAGCGCAACCCTGTCCTGCGGGCGTTTCGGCCCCGCGAGGCTCGCTTCGACGCTTCCCATATCGAGTTCAAGCGTGCTGGTGAAAACAGGCTCATCGCCCGGATTGCGCCACATGCCCTGCGCTTTGGTGTACGCTTCCACCAGCGCGACCTGCTCTTCGCTGCGGCCGCTGAGGCGCATGTACTCCAGCGTGACGTCGTCAATGGGGAAAAAGCCGCAGGTGGCACCGTATTCCGGCGCCATATTGGCAATGGTGGCGCGGTCGGCCAGCGGCAGCGAATCCAGACCGTCACCGTAGAATTCAACAAACTTGCCCACCACGCCGTGCTTGCGCAGCATCTGGGTGACGGTCAGCACCAGGTCGGTGGCGGTAATGCCTTCAGACAGTTTTCCGGTGAGCTTGAAGCCCACCACATCCGGAATAAGCATGGATACCGGCTGGCCGAGCATGGCGGCTTCCGCTTCAATACCGCCGACGCCCCACCCCAGTACCCCCAGACCGTTGATCATGGTGGTATGGGAGTCCGTACCCACCAGCGTGTCCGGATAGGCGACCCACTCTTTATCCTGCAATTCGCTCCAGACGGCTTTACCCAGATATTCAAGGTTTACCTGGTGACAAATGCCGGTGCCTGGCGGGACCACGCTAAACCGGCTGAACGCCTGCTGTCCCCACTTCAGGAAGACGTAGCGCTCGTGGTTACGCTCCATCTCGAGACGAACGTTTTCACCAAAGGCATCGTCATCACCGAAGTGGTCAACGGTCACGGAGTGGTCAATGACGAGGTCAACGGGGGAAAGCGGGTTAACCTTTGCCGTATCTCCGCCGAGACGCTTCACGGCTTCGCGCATCGCGGCTAAATCAACCACGGCCGGAACACCGGTAAAGTCCTGCATCAGCACCCTTGCCGGGCGGTAGGCGATTTCTCTGTCGGCATGGGCCTTCTCAAGCCACCCTGCCAGCGCCTGGATATCATCGAGCGTGACGGATTCACCGTCCTGCCAGCGCAAGAGATTTTCAAGTAAAACTTTCAAGGACTTGGGTAAACGCGAAATGTCCCCAAGCGTTCTGGCAGCCAGCGGCAGGCTGTAGTAATGCCAGGTTTTATTTTCTGCCTGTAATGTGTCCTTACTGGCTTCGCGTAGGGTTAACGACATAAGCTCCTCCTTAATCACAGAGATGTCCCGACAATCATCAGGGCTGTAATTAAAGATAACACAAAGATGTCGTAACGTTTTGATAACAACTCAAATTGATAAATTTCGGATTGGTCCACCAGGGGGAAACAAAAAACCCCGCCGTAGCGAGGTTTTGCAATTTAGTGGAGCGCCAGCCAGATGAGCTGACTCCAGAACAGAATCGACACGGTAAAAACGCCGATCCACGACCAGTATTTGTGAGACGTCATGTTATTCATCATAGGGACACCAGGCATTATTTATAAAAATTCCGAGGTTGTTCCTCAGTGCTATATTGCTGATGTGTATTTATTAAAGAGTACAAAAGTGCAGAGTCGATATTCAGACTATTTGCATCATTAGGCAATAAACTAAATTATTGTTTTTTGGGTTCGTCTTCTGCGAACATATCAATAAACGCTTGCTGCTGCGGCGTCAGTTTCCAGGACGCAGGTACAACAGTTGCAGGTGCTTTACGCCCTCTGTGGCCGTTGTCACGATGCTGACACATCTGTTTTACCGAAGCGGTACGTACCGTCACTGCCATATTTAACCCCAATATCTCCAGGCCAGGAGAGCAACAGCCACCCAAAACAAGGCGGAGACGAGAAAGACCGCCAGCCAGGCTTTACGCTTGAGCGCAGGATCCCTTTGCGGTTCTTCACTTCCTGAAGGCATTGCTAACCTCATACAATCGACATCGCTTATCATTTAGGACCAAACAATTGGTACAATTAATCATCTGTTGAGATAAATCCTAAAGAAACTTTAGCCGAAAAGCCAGTGAATTTACGCACCGGGAGGTATGAAATATTCAATCTTTTGACCAGAAATAAATTATTGAAAAGAAAAATTTGCGGAGGCGTAAATTAGTTTCTACTTTTGTCGCCAATTCACGACATTAAAACCTTACAAAGCAAATGGCTAATGACATTATATGGCAGGGAAAGCAGATGATGATAATTCTAATTTAGCTTTGAGGCGTTATTTCGGTATCTTTCCCTGGGGGAAAGATACCGGGTGTGATTATTTTTCGGGGAGTTTGATGTCTTTAAACATCTCTTCAATATCTTCATTTGAGCGTAATGCCACGGCGGTATCCACCACGTCACGCGTTAAATGAGGGGCAAAGCGCTGAATAAAATCATACATATAGCTGCGCAGGAAGGTGCTGCGGCGGAACCCAATTTTTGTGGTGCTATGGCTGAAAACGTCGTGCGCATCAAGACGCACCAGGTCAGGGTCTGACACCGGATCGACCGCCATGCTGGCGATGACGCCCACGCCCAATCCAAGCCGGACATAGGTCTTAATCACGTCCGCATCGGTCGCGGTAAAGACAATGCGCGGCGTTAACCCTGCCCGGTTAAATGCCGTATCAAGCTCGGACCGGCCGGTAAAGCCAAACGTATAGGTCACCAGAGGATACTGGGCCAACTCTTCGATAGTGACCGACCCTTTACCCGCCAGGGGGTGATCGGGGGTCACCACAATAGAACGGTTCCAGTGGTAGCAAGGGAGCATCACCAGATCGTCATACAGGTGAAGCGCTTCGGTGGCGATGGCAAAGTCTGCATTCCCCTTAGAGACGGCTTCAGCGATTTGCGTTGGCGAGCCCTGGTGCATATGCAACGAGACGCGAGGATAACGCTCGATAAAGCCTTTGATCACGCCGGGCAGCGCATAGCGCGCCTGAGTATGCGTCGTGGCAATATACAGCGAGCCTTTATCCGGCCAGGTATGCTCCCCCGCCACAGACTTAATCGCATCGACTTTAGAGAGGACTTCACGAGCAATGCGGATGATTTCCTGCCCTGCAGGCGTCACCTGAGTGAGATGCTTACCGCTGCGGGCGAAGATCTGAATGCCTAACTCATCCTCCAGCATACGAACTTGTTTGCTGATGCCCGGTTGCGAGGTATATAGCCCCTCGGCGGTAGAAGAGACGTTAAGGTTATGATTCACCACCTCAACGATATAACGAAGCTGCTGTAATTTCATGCCAGACCATCCGATTTAGCGCATGCGGTCAATCGCTTAAGACGATTTAATAATAAGAAACAGGTTAACTATAACCACTATATCATTTATAGCCTGACTGTATAGTACGGAACAAAAAATAATAACAAGGTAATAAAAAAGGGCCGGAAATCCGGCCCTTTTACAGGTAAGTTACGGTTAGGGAAGATTATTTCTTGCCTTCAACCCATTTGCCATCGACAAAGAAGGCTGACCATCCGGTCGCTTTACCCTCTTTCTCTGCCGCAACATACTGCTGCTTTGTTTTACGGCTAAACCGCACCACGGTTTTGTTGCCTTCCGGATCCTGCTGCGGCGCATCGGCCAGATAACGCAGTTTCTCCGGCAGACGATCGCGGAAGCGATATAGCTCTTCCACCAGCGGCGCGCGGGTTTCACGCGATTTCGGGAAGGTGTTGGCGGCCAGGAAGACACCTGCCGCGCCGTCACGCAGCACGAAGTACGCGTCGGATTTCTCACACGGCAATTCTGGCAGCGGAACCGGATCTTCCTTCGGCGGAGCCACTTCACCATTACGCAGAATTTTGCGCGTGTTTTTACATTCGTCGTTGGTACAGGCCATGTACTTACCGAAACGTCCCATTTTCAGGTGCATTTCAGAACCACACTTTTCGCACTCCACAATCGGGCCGTCATAGCCTTTAATGCGGAACTCGCCCTCTTCGATCTCATACCCGTCACACGTTGGGTTATTACCGCACACGTGCAGCTTGCGTTTTGGATCGATCAGGTAGCTGTCCATTGCCGTGCCGCATTTTTTGCAGCGGCGCTTGGCACGCAGAGCGTTCGTTTCCGCATCGTCACCTTCCAGCACGTTGAGAACTTCGTTCTCAGGCACCAGGTTGATGGTGGTTTTGCAGCGCTCTTTTGGCGACAGCGCATAGCCGGAGCAGCCCAGGAACACGCCCGTGGTGGCAGTACGGATCCCCATCTTGCGGCCACAGGTTGGGCAGTCGATGCTGGTCAGCACCATCTGGTTAGGCAGCATGCCGCCCTCTTCAGGGTCTTTCTCCGCTTTTTCAAGCTGGTCGGTGAAGTCGCTGAAGAAGCTGTCGAGGACCTTTTTCCATTCCGCCTGGTGGCTGGCAACCTGGTCGAGGCTGTCTTCCATTTGCGCGGTGAAATCGTAGTTCATCAGCTCGCGGAAGTTGGCTTCCAGACGATCGGTGACGATCTCACCCATTTTTTCCGCATAGAAACGACGGTTTTCAACACGGACGTAACCGCGATCCTGAATCGTCGAGATAATTGACGCGTAGGTCGACGGACGGCCAATACCGCGTTTTTCCAGCTCTTTTACCAGGGAGGCTTCACTGAAGCGTGCCGGTGGCTTGGTGAAGTGCTGAGCCGGGATCAGCTCAACCAGAGACAGTTCATCACCTTTGTTCACCGCAGGCAGCGTTCGGTCTTCATCACCTTTACGCAGCGCAGGCATCACTTTTGTCCAGCCGTCGAAACGCAGAATACGACCGCGCGCCTTGAGACGGAAATCACCCGCGCCAACGGTCAGCGTGGTGGAGTCGTACTGGGCCGGGGTCATCTGGCACGCAACAAACTGACGCCAGATCAGCTGATACAGCTTCTGCGCGTCGGCCTCCATATCTTTCAGCGATTCAGCCAGCACGGAGACATCAGAAGGACGAATCGCTTCGTGCGCTTCCTGAGAATTCTCTTTGCTGGCGAACTGGTTAGCGCTTTCCGGCAGGTATTTCTTACCGAAGTTGTCGCTGATGTAGCCACGCACCATGTTGACCGCGTCCTGACTCAGGTTGGTTGAGTCGGTACGCATGTAGGTGATGTAACCCGCTTCATACAAGCGCTGGGCCATCATCATGGTCTTCTTCACGCCGTAACCCAGACGGGTGCTCGCCGCCTGTTGCAGGGTGGAGGTGATAAACGGCGCACCAGGCTTGCTGCTGGTCGGCTTGTCTTCACGTTCCAGCACCTGATAGCGTGCCTTTTCCAGCAGCGCCACGGCGGCCATGGTCTGGTCGCGGTTTTCTGGACGGAAAGGCTTATCGTTCTGGTGGCTTACCTGCAGCGGCAGAGCGTCACCGCCCGGCGTGGTCACATTGGCATCGACTTCCCAGAACTCTTCCGGCACGAAGGCTTTAATTTCGCGCTCGCGCTCAACGACCAGACGCACGGCGACGGATTGCACGCGACCTGCGGACAGGCCACGGGCAATCTTTTTCCACAGCAGTGGAGAAACCATGTAGCCCACAACGCGGTCCATAAAGCGACGCGCCTGCTGGGCGTTAACACGGTCGATGTTTAGCTCGCCCGGCTTCTCAAACGCCTGACGAATCGCATTCTTCGTAATTTCGTTAAACACTACGCGGCTGTAGCGTTTGTCATCACCCCCGATCACTTCCCGCAGGTGCCACGCAATGGCTTCCCCTTCGCGGTCAAGGTCGGTTGCGAGATAGATGTGGTCTGCTTTTTCAGCCAGCTGCTTCAGCTCGTTAACGACTTTTTCTTTCCCTGGAAGCACTTCATATTGTGCATCCCAGTTATGCCATGGGTTAACACCCATGCGGTTGACAAGCGCGCTACGTTCATCCTTTTTAGGCTTTTTAGCCCCTTTGGTGGAGGTAGAGTCTGCGCTCTTTTTGCTGGCTGAGCCACTGGTCGGCAAATCGCGGATATGACCAACGCTGGACTTAACCACGTAGTCATTACCCAGATACTTATTGATCGTTTTGGCTTTTGCCGGGGACTCAACGATGACGAGAGCTTTACCCATATTCACCTTTACCTAATTTAATTCTTCCAGGAATACGCCGCACGTTGATTTCCCTTCCGCTGACGACGAGCCAATGATATTGCGACTGCGTCAGGAGATATCAACCCCTTTGTCTTACCGGGCGTTAAAGAAAAGACGCCCAGGTGATTGAGTTCTCGGGTATTTTTCTCACATCTCGTGTAATTCGTGACGAATTCCCGGTTGAATGTCAAGCAATTCTGTTGCCAGAATGACGAAAGCGCACACTCTACCTGATAAAATTCGTTACGCAACTTTATTAGCATGCAAAAGCAAATCCTGCCAGCCAGGCCCCTGCACCTTATCCCCTCACATTACAGGGAAAATTTGCCCCCAAAGCGCCCTCGGCGTAGACTATTGTCACTGTTTAAGGAGTGGATTATGCAGAATACGACCCAACCTATTGACCGAGCCTCTCTGCTTATCGAAGCAAACAAGCTTATTCGTGACCATGAAGATACGCTGGCAGGCATTGAAGCCACCGGCGTAGAGCAGCGAAATGGCGTGCTGGTTTTCAGCGGCGAATACTTCCTTGATGAACAGGGCTTACCGACCCCGAAAAGCACCGCCGTGTTTAACATGTTTAAATACCTGGCACATACGCTTTCCGAGAAATATCACCTGGTCGATTAACGCAAAACGCGAGGCATAAGCCTCGCGTTTTTGCTTACAGCAGCGGTTTTTGTCCCCGCTGTAGCCAGCGGAGCAGCAGGCGGTCCGCGCTTTCTGCCGCACTGTTGGTAAAGCGGTCAAGGAGTCGCTTGCGCTGGGCAAAGCGGACGCCCACCAGTTCCCGGCCTTCCATCAGGTTGAGCAGCAGATCGTCGCTGGTTCCGACTTCATCTACAAGCCCTTTCTCCTGCGCCTGAACGCCGTACCAGTGCTCACCCGTTGCGACCTGCTCAATGTCCAGCGTCGGGCGCATACGGTGCACAAAGTCTTTAAAGAGATGATGCGTTTCGTTGAGATCCTCACGGAATTTTTGGCGCCCTTCTTCCGTGTTTTCCCCCAGCAGCGTCAGGGTGCGTTTGTACTGACCCGCGGTGTGAAGCTCGATATCAATCTCTTTATTTTTCAGGAAGCGGTTAAAGTTCGGGATCTGTGCGACCACGCCGATCGAGCCGATAATCGAGAACGGTGCGGCCACAATTTTGTCCGCCACGCAGGCCATCATGTAGCCACCACTCGCTGCCACTTTATCTACGGCCACGGTCAGCGGGATCTGTTTTTCACGCAGGCGCTGCAGCTGAGAGGCCGCCAGGCCGTAGCCGTGCACCACGCCTCCCGGGCTTTCAAGACGAACAACGACCTGATCCTGCGGCGTCGCCACGGCCAGCACGGCAGTGACCTCTTCGCGCAAAGACGCGACTTCATGCGCATCCATGCTGCCTTTAAAATCGAGCACGTAAACCCGTGGCGTGACCTTATCCTGTGGCGTATTGAGCTTCGCCTTTGCCTTTGCCGCTTTGGCTTCCTGCTTATGCTTTTTCTTCTGCGCTTTGAGCCACAGCTTCTGTTGATGACTGTCAAGCAGGGCCAGAGACATCTCTTCCTGCATCTCTTTATACTGCTCGCTCAGGCGGGTGATGCGTAACTCCCCACGCTGACGCTTGCGCTGCGTCAGGTTGACAATCAGAACGGCAACCACCGCAATGGCAATCACCACCGTCGCGATTTTCGCCAAAAACAACCCATATTGAGAAAGTAATTCCACGCGTTCCACCTTGATTTAACCACGAATCTTTCACGGCAGTGTACAACACCCCTGCCCATGCGTCTCGCTCGTGACACTACCTCTGCGAGGCGCCTTCAGGAATCCCCGGCCTGGCGTTTAAATATTTGCAAATTGTTAATTTTACAGTAATGCGTCCTGTAGACTGATTGAATTATCAGGTGAATTCGGGCATAAAGCCGAAAAGTCACAAAAGAAGGCGTGTTTAAGTCACCGTGCGCCGAGGAGTCACCTTGCATTATCAACCGCAAAAAAATCTGCTGCAGAACCGCATCATTCTTGTCACTGGGGCCAGCGACGGGATTGGCCGTGAAGCGGCGCTGACCTACGCTGAGTATGGCGCGAGCGTCATCCTGACCGGCCGCAACGAAGAAAAACTTAAAGGGGTGGCGCAGGAGATTGAAGCCGCAGGTGGGATTCCTGCTCGCTGGTACACGCTCGATCTGCTCACCTGCACGCCCGCGTCATGTCAGGAGCTTGCTCACCGCATCAGCACCCATTACCCGCGCCTGGACGGCGTACTTCATAATGCCGGCTTGCTTGGCGAAGTTCGCCCGATGGAGGAACAGGATCCCGAGATCTGGCAGGAGGTCATGCAGGTCAACGTCAACGGGACGTTTTTCCTGACCCAGGCACTCCTTCCTTTATTACTCAAATCGGATTCGGGTTCACTGGTGTTCACCTCCTCCAGCGTAGGCCGTGAGGGGCGCGCAAACTGGGGTGCCTATGCCGTATCAAAATTCGCAACCGAAGGCATGATGCAGGTGTTGGCAGAGGAGTACCAGAGTCGCCATCTGCGCGTAAACTGCATTAACCCGGGCGGTACGCGCACCAAAATGCGCGCCAGCGCCTTCCCGACGGAAGACCCGCAGAAGCTGAAAACGCCGGCAGACATTATGCCGCTCTATCTCTGGCTGATGGGCGACGACAGCCGCCGCAAAACCGGGATGACCTTTGACGCCCAGCCGGGCCGTAAACCAGGAATCTCGCAATGAGTGAAGAACGTCATCAGCAACGCCAGCAGCGTCTGAAGGAACAGGTCGATGCGCGCGTCGCGGCCGCTCAGGACGAGCGCGGGATCGTCATCGTCTTTACCGGCAACGGCAAAGGGAAAACCACGGCCGCATTCGGCACGGCGACACGCGCCGTCGGCCACGGGCAGAAGGTCGGCGTTATCCAGTTTATTAAAGGTGAGTGGCCTAACGGCGAGCGTAATTTGCTTGAGCCTCACGGCGTTGAGTTTCAGGTGATGGCGACCGGCTTTACGTGGGACACCCAGAACCGCGAAACCGATACCGCAGCCTGTCTGGCCGTCTGGGAGCACGCCAAAAGAATGCTGGCCGATCCCTCGCTGAATATGGTTCTGCTGGATGAGATCACCTATATGGTCGCCTACGACTACCTGCCGCTGGAAGCCGTGCTGGACGCACTGAAAAACCGTCCCGCCCATCAGACAGTTATCATTACGGGCCGCGGGTGTCATCGGGATATTCTGGAACTGGCAGATACCGTCAGCGAGCTGCGTCCGGTTAAACATGCGTTTGATGCGGGCATCAAAGCGCAAATAGGGATTGATTACTAAAGAAAAAAGCCCGGTGTCTTCACCGGGCTTTTACATTAACCGTTGTTATTACGGCTGCCAGAGCGGCGGTTGCTGCTCACCTGGCTGTGACGCTTCACCGCACGGCGAATCTGGTTCGCCTTCATGCGGCGACGATCTTTTTCCACCGCCACTTTAGAGGTGGTTTCCGGCGTCAGGCCGACCAGCTCGCGCAGGTAGTTGGTCTGGGTCAGATCCAGTTCGGTATAACCCCCACGCGGCAGGCCTTTTGGCAGCAGGATGTCGCCGTAACGGACACGGATCAGGCGGCTAACCTGCACGCCTACCGCTTCCCAGAGACGACGCACCTCGCGGTTGCGGCCTTCGGTCAGGGTCACGTTGTACCACTGGTTGATGCCTTCCCCACCGGTAAATTTGATGGTTTTGAACGCCGCAGGACCGTCTTCCAGCTGAACGCCACGCGACAGGTCGCGCAGTTTATTCTCATCAACCTGGCCGAACACGCGCACCGCGTATTCACGTTCCACTTCACGGCTTGGGTGCATCAGACGGTTTGCCAGTTCACCATCGGTGGTAAACAGCAGCAGACCGCAGGTATTCACGTCCAGACGACCAACGGCAATCCAGCGAGCGCCACGCAGTTTAGGCAGACGGTCAAACACCGTCGGGCGACCTTCCGGGTCATTGCGGGTACACAGCTCGCCTTCCGGCTTGTAGTAAGCCAGCACGCGGCAGATCTGCTCAGCGGACTCTTTCACGGAGATAAGATGACCGTCGATACGGATCTTCAGCCCCGGTACGATTTCTACGCGGTCACCCAGCGTGGCGATTTTACCGTCCACACTCACGCGGCCCGCTTCAATAATGGCTTCGATTTCACGGCGTGAACCGTGGCCGGCACGCGCCAGCACTTTCTGTAACTTCTCGCTCATTGAGCTTCCTCAGGTGTCGCCTTCACAGGCGTCGAATCAGGTCAAAAGAGGGCCGAGCCCTGCTTTGATGGCCGCGTAGTATATCTGCTTATACCATTACAAGAAAGGCTTTACGTCACCCACGCCTTCTCGAATCACTTCCGGTGCATCTTCGGTTAAGTCGACCACGGTGGTCGGCTGCTGGCCGAGATAACCGCCGTGAATAATCAGCTCGACCACCTTCTCCAGACGATCTTTGATCTCTTCCGGGTCGGACTCGGTAAATTCGCTGCCGGGCAGCATCAGCGAGGTAGACAGCATCGGTTCACCGAGGGTTTCCAGCAGCGCCTGCGCAATCGGGTTCGACGGCACGCGCATGCCAATAGTCTTGCGTTTTTCCTGCAGCAGACGGCGCGGCACCTCTTTCGTTCCTTTCAGGATGAAGGTGTAGTTGCCCGGCGTGTTGTTCTTAATCAGGCGAAACGCCACGTTATCGACATAAGCATAGGTCGACAGCTCAGAGAGATCGCGGCACATCAGGGTAAAGTTATGGCCGTCCGGCAGCTGGCGAATACGGCAAATGCGTTCCATCGCCCCTTTATCTTCAATTTTGCAGCCCAGCGCGTAGCCGGAATCGGTCGGGTAGACAATCACGCCGCCTTTGCGGACGATCTCCACGGCCTGGTTAATCAGGCGTGGCTGCGGGTTATCCGGATGGATATAGAAAAACTGACTCATACTTCCCTCTCTTCAAATTGCTGCGGCTGTTCCCAGAGCTGCCAGACCGGCTCAACGCCAGCGGGCAGCCAGAGCTTGCGCCCCAGTTCGATCCAGGCGCAGGGCTGATGGAAATCAGAACCCTGTGAGCCAAGCAGGCCGTACTGTCGGGCATAGGTCGCGAGCTGCGCGCGCTCGTTGGGTGCCTGCTGACACTGGGCGACTTCCATCGCCTCTCCACCGTTTTCGGCAAAGTGCGCCAGCAGCCTTTTCAGCCATTTAGCAGAAAGATTATACCGCCCCGGATGGGCCAGCACGGCCTTACCGCCAGAATGATGAATCACATCAATAGCTTGTTTTATTGTACACCACTGTGGCGGAACGTATCCGGTTTTCCCGCGCGCCAGATACTTTTTAAAGACATCCGCCATCGTCGTGGCTTTACCCGCCTCTACCAGAAAACGGGCGAAATGACCGCGCGTAACCGCCCCGCCGTTCGCCAGCTTTTGCGCACCTTCCAGCGCGCCAGGAATATGTGCCTTTTCCAGACGCTCGCCGATCATCTCTGCGCGCTGGTTGCGGCGCGTTTTTTGTTCTTGCAAAAACTCAATAAGTGCCGGATGGTCTATATCGATGTTCAGGCCAACGATATGAATCTCATGGTTTTCCCAGACGGTCGAAATCTCGACGCCGGGCACCAGATTGAGTGCCAGCCCGCAGCGGGCAATCTCGGCGCGCGCTGCCGGAATGGCATCCGTCGTATCGTGATCGGTTATCGCCAGCGTGCCGATGCGCATTTCAACGGCACGATGAACCAGGGCTTCGGGTGTCAGCAGGCCATCAGAGGCCTGAGTATGGCTGTGTAAATCATAAATAATCGCGTAGGTGGTATCGCTCAAAGCACTTCCCATAACAGGTTGAAGACATCCGAAACCGCCATGATACCGACTTAACGTGAAATTCTGAAATCAAGGGTTGACAACACGCCATCGAACTAGTTAACTAGTACGCAAGTTCACACGAGAAAGGTATCTGAAAATGACAGCACATTTCACTCTGCACGGCTGGTGGCGTACTTCCTGATCTTCGGGCAGTGTCACGCGTCTGCGAAATGCAAACAGATACCCGCCCGCTACTCAGCGGGCTTTTTTTTGAACAGAATAAATGAGAACACCAACATGCAAACAGCCAAACCCCATCTCGAATTGCTGACCTGCGAGGCGGCCTATCGCCACAACCCGACCGCGCTGTTTCATCAGGTGTGCGGGGCACGCCCGGCAACGCTGCTGCTGGAATCTGCGGACATTGACAGCAAGGACGATCTCAAAAGCCTGCTGCTGGTCGACAGCGCGTTGCGCATTACCGCTCTAGGTGACACTGTCACAATCAAGGCCTTATCAGACAACGGCGCCTCGCTGCTGCCACTGCTGGATGCCGCCCTGCCTTCAGGCATCGAAAACGAACGTCATCCAGAAATGCGTATTCTGCATTTCCCGCCGGTTAGCCAGTTGCTGGATGAAGACGCGCGCCTGTGCTCCCTTTCCGTCTTCGATGCCTTCCGCCTGCTGCAGAACCTGGTTACCGTTCCACACGATGAGCGTGAAGCGATGTTCTTTGGCGGGCTGTTTGCCTACGACCTGGTCGCCGGATTTGAAGATTTACCGGAAACCGAGCAGGGCAATCGCTGCCCGGACTATTGCTTCTATCTGGCCGAAACCCTGCTGGTGATCGACCATCAGAAACAGTACACCCGTATCCAGGCCAGCCTGTTCACGCCTTCGACCGCTGAGAAAAACCGTCTTGAGCACCGCATCGCGCAGCTTCAGCAGCAGATGACGGAAGCGCCACCTGCACTGCCGGTACAGCGCGTGGAAAAAATGACCTGCGATGTGAACCAGACCGACGATCAGTACGGTGCCGTGGTTCGCCAGATGCAAAAGGCGATTCGCGCCGGGGAAATTTTCCAGGTTGTACCGTCCCGTCGCTTCTCTCTGCCCTGCCCGTCCCCGCTGGCCGCTTACGACGTGCTGAAAAAGAGCAACCCAAGCCCGTACATGTTCTTTATGCAGGACAATGACTTCACGCTGTTCGGCGCCTCGCCGGAAAGCTCGCTGAAATATGACGCCACCAGCCGCCAGATTGAGATCTACCCGATCGCCGGAACCCGTCCGCGCGGACGTCGCGCCGACGGCTCGCTGGATCGCGATCTCGACAGCCGCATCGAGCTGGAAATGCGCACCGACCATAAAGAGCTCTCCGAGCACCTGATGCTGGTTGACCTGGCACGTAACGATCTGGCCCGTATTTGCACCCCGGGCAGCCGCTACGTGGCGGACCTGACTAAAGTCGACCGCTATTCGTTCGTGATGCACCTGGTCTCCCGCGTGGTGGGCGAGCTGCGCCACGACCTCGACGTGCTGCACGCCTACCGCGCCTGCATGAACATGGGCACCCTGAGCGGTGCGCCGAAAGTACGCGCCATGCAGCTGATTGCCGCCGCCGAAGGACGCCGTCGCGGCAGCTACGGCGGCGCGGTGGGCTATTTTACGGCCCACGGTGACCTCGATACCTGCATCGTGATCCGCTCCGCCTATGTCGAAGACGGTATTGCCACCGTCCAGGCGGGTGCCGGGATTGTTCTTGATTCTGTTCCGCAGTCTGAAGCTGACGAAACGCGCAGCAAAGCGCGTGCGGTCCTTCGCGCCATTGCTACCGCACACCATGCACAGGAGATTTTTTGATGGCTGACATTCTGCTGCTCGATAATATCGACTCCTTTACCTATAACCTGGCAGATCAGCTGCGTGCGAATGGCCATAACGTCGTTATCTATCGCAACCACGTCCCGGCGCAGACCCTGATTGACCGTCTGGCAACCATGCAAAACCCGGTGCTGATGCTCTCCCCCGGGCCAGGCGCACCGAGCGAAGCGGGCTGTATGCCGGAGCTGCTGACCCGCATGCGCGGCAAGCTGCCGATTATCGGCATCTGTCTCGGCCATCAGGCGATTGTGGAAGCCTACGGCGGCTACGTCGGCCAGGCGGGTGAGATCCTGCACGGTAAAGCGTCCAGCATTGAACATGACGGCCAGGCGATGTTTGCCGGGCTGCCGAATCCGCTTCCGGTCGCGCGCTACCACTCGCTGGTCGGCAGCAACATTCCCGCCGGGCTGACGATCAACGCCTCGTTTGAAGGGATGGTGATGGCGGTACGTCACGACGCGGATCGCGTCTGCGGGATGCAGTTCCATCCGGAATCCATCCTGACCTCCCACGGTGCCCGCCTGCTGGAGCAGACCCTCGACTGGACGTTACAGAAGCTGGAGCAGACCAACACCCTGCAGCCGATTCTGGAAAAACTGTATCAGGCGCAAACCCTGAGCCAGCAGGAGAGCCACCAGCTCTTCTCCGCCGTGGTTCGCGGTGAGCTGAAGCCGGAACAGCTCGCAGCCGCGCTGGTGAGCATGAAGGTCCGCGGTGAAAGCCCGCAGGAGATCGCCGGTGCCGCCACGGCACTGCTGGAAAATGCCGCCCCGTTCCCGCGCCCGGACTATCCGTTTGCCGATATCGTCGGCACCGGCGGTGACGGCAGCAACAGTATCAATATTTCAACCGCCAGCGCCTTTGTGGCGGCGGCGTGTGGTTTAAAAGTGGCTAAGCACGGTAACCGCAGCGTGTCCAGCCGGTCGGGCTCGTCTGATTTACTCGCGGCATTCGGCATTAATCTCGATATGAACGCCGAACGTTCCCGTGAAGCGCTGGATGACCTGGGCGTCTGCTTCCTGTTTGCGCCGAAGTATCACACCGGTTTCCGCCACGCAATGCCGGTTCGTCAGCAGCTGAAAACCCGCACGCTGTTTAACGTGCTCGGCCCGCTGATCAACCCGGCCCATCCGCCGCTGGCGCTGATCGGTGTCTACAGTCCGGAACTGGTCCTGCCGATTGCCGAGACCCTGCGCGTGCTGGGTTACCAGCGTGCCGCCGTGGTGCACAGCGGCGGAATGGACGAAGTGTCATTGCATGCGCCGACGCTGGTAGCCGAACTGCGCGACGGTGAAATCCTGAGCTACCAGCTCGAAGCCGCTGACTTTGGTTTAACTCCGTATCACCAGGAAGCGCTGGCAGGCGGTACCCCGGAAGAAAACCGTGACATTCTGACGCGCTTATTACAAGGTAAGGGAGAGGTTGCCCATGAGGCCGCCGTTGCCGCCAACGTCGCCATGCTGATGCGTTTGCACGGCGAGGAAGACCTGAAGGCCAACGTTCAAAAAGTTCTGGATGTACTGCGCTCCGGTGCAGCTTACGATCGCGTTACCGCACTTGCGGCAAGAGGGTAAAGAATGCAGACCGTTTTAGCGAAAATCGTTGCCGATAAGGCCATCTGGGTGGAAGCCCGCAAGCAACAGCAGCCGCTTGCCAGTTTTCAGAATGACGTCGTCCCGAGCAGCCGTCGTTTCTATGACGCCCTGCAGGGTGCGCGCACCGCGTTTATTCTTGAGTGCAAAAAAGCCTCTCCCTCAAAAGGCGTTATTCGTGACGATTTCGACCCGGCGCGTATCGCCGGTATTTATAAGCATCATGCGTCGGCAATCTCCGTGCTGACGGATGAGAAATATTTCCAGGGCAGCTTCGATTTTCTGCCGATCGTCAGCGGCATCGCACCGCAGCCGATCCTGTGCAAAGACTTTATTATCGACCCGTATCAGATCTGGCTGGCGCGCTTTTACCAGGCCGACGCCTGCCTGCTGATGCTCTCGGTGCTTGACGACGAGCAGTATCGCCAGCTCTCTGCCGTCGCGCACAGCCTGAAGATGGGCGTGCTGACCGAAGTGAGCAACGAAGAGGAGCTGGAGCGCGCGATTGCGCTGGAAGCCAAAGTGGTCGGCATTAACAACCGCGATCTGCGTGACCTGTCCATTGACCTGAACCGCACGCGCCAGCTGGCGCCGCGGCTGGGCTCTGGCGTCACGGTCATCAGCGAATCCGGCATTAACAGCTACGCCCAGGTGCGCGAGCTGAGCCACTTCGCCAACGGTTTCCTGATTGGCTCCGCCATGATGGAACATGACGATCTCAATGCGGCAGTACGTCGCGTGCTGCTGGGTGAGAACAAAGTCTGCGGTTTAACCCGCGAACAGGACGCCCAGGCCGCGTATGAAGCCGGAGCGATTTATGGCGGGCTGATTTTTGTGGATTCCTCTCCTCGCGCGGTCAGCGAAGAGCAGGCGCGTAAGGTCATCGCCGCGGCACCACTCAGCTATGTTGGCGTGTTCCGCAATGCAGATATCGCAGAGGTGGTTGAAAAAGTCGACGCGTTATCCCTGAACGCGGTGCAGCTTCACGGCGATGAAGATCAGGCCTATATCGATGCCCTGCGCGCCACGCTGGCACCGCAGGTACAGATCTGGAAAGCGCAACGCGTTGACGATACGTTGCCCCCGCGTAACCTGAACCACGTGGATAAATACGTCCTCGATAACGGCCAGGGCGGAACCGGCCAGCGTTTTGACTGGTTTCTGCTGAACGGTGAAAAGCTGGACAACGTCCTGCTGGCGGGCGGATTAAGCCCGGATAACTGCGTAGAAGCCGCGAAAACCGGCTGCGCAGGCCTCGATTTCAATTCAGGCGTAGAGTCCCAGCCGGGTAGTAAAGATGCCAGCAAACTGGCCTCGGTTTTTAAAACTCTGCGTGCATATTAAGGAAGAGAAGATGACAACATTACTTAACCCGTATTTTGGTGAGTTCGGCGGGATGTACGTCCCGCAAATCCTGATGCCCGCGCTGCGCCAGCTGGAAGAAGCGTTTGTAAGCGCACAGAAGGATCCGGCGTTTCAGGCTGAATTTACCGACCTGCTGAAAAACTATGCAGGCCGCCCAACGGCCCTGACCAAATGCCGCAATCTGACGGAAGGCACGAAAACTACGCTGTATCTTAAGCGTGAAGACCTGCTGCACGGCGGCGCGCACAAGACTAACCAGGTGCTGGGCCAGGCGCTGCTTGCGAAGCGTATGGGCAAAACCGAAATCATCGCCGAAACCGGCGCAGGCCAGCACGGCGTGGCCTCGGCGCTCGCCAGCGCCCTGCTCGGCCTGAAATGCCGCATCTATATGGGGGCGAAAGACGTTGAGCGTCAGTCTCCAAACGTTTTCCGTATGCGTCTGATGGGTGCGGAAGTGATCCCGGTGCACAGCGGATCCGCGACGCTGAAGGATGCCTGTAACGAAGCGCTGCGCGACTGGTCTGGCAGCTACGAAACCGCGCACTATATGCTCGGTACCGCGGCGGGTCCGCACCCGTTCCCGACCATCGTGCGTGAGTTCCAGCGCATGATCGGGGAAGAGACCAAAGCGCAGATCCTCGAAAAAGAGGGTCGTCTGCCGGATGCGGTCATCGCCTGCGTCGGCGGCGGGTCAAACGCCATCGGCATGTTCGCAGACTTTATCGACGACACCCGCGTGGGTCTGATTGGCGTCGAGCCTGCGGGTCATGGTATTGAATCCGGCGAACACGGCGCGCCGCTGAAGCATGGCCGCGTGGGGATCTACTTCGGCATGAAATCCCCGATGATGCAGACCGATGAAGGCCAGATTGAAGAGTCTTACTCTATCTCCGCTGGCCTCGACTTCCCATCCGTCGGACCGCAGCACGCCTATCTGAACAGCACCGGTCGTGCGGACTATGTCTCCATTACCGATGACGAAGCGCTGGAAGCGTTCAAAACGCTGTGCCGCAGCGAAGGGATCATCCCGGCGCTGGAGTCTTCACACGCTCTGGCCCATGCGCTGAAAATGATGAAAGACAATCCGGAAAAAGAGCAGCTGCTGGTGGTCAACCTTTCCGGACGCGGTGACAAAGATATCTTCACCGTTCACGATATTCTGAAAGCACGAGGGGAAATCTGATGGAACGCTACGATAACGTATTTGCAGAACTGAAATCCCGCCAGGAAGGCGCGTTCGTTCCCTTCGTCACCCTGGGCGATCCGGGCCCTGAACAGTCGCTGAAGGTCATCGACACCCTGATTGAAGCCGGTGCCGATGCGCTGGAGCTGGGGATCCCGTTCTCTGACCCGCTGGCGGATGGACCAACCATTCAGAATGCGACGCTGCGCGCATTTGCTTCGGGCGTGACGCCAACCCAGTGCTTCGAAATGCTGGCGGCGATCCGTCAGAAGCACCCCACTATCCCGATTGGCCTGCTGATGTACGCCAACCTCGTGTTCAACCGCGGTATCGATGAATTTTACGCCGAGTGCGCACGCGTGGGCGTCGACTCTGTTCTGGTCGCCGACGTGCCGGTCGAGGAGTCCGCGCCGTTCCGCCAGGCGGCGATGCGTCACAACGTCGCCCCGATTTTCATCTGCCCGCCGAACGCCGATGACACACTGCTGCGCCAGATAGCCTCTTACGGGCGCGGTTACACCTACCTGCTCTCCCGCGCAGGCGTGACCGGTGCCGAGAATAAAGCGGCCCTGCCGCTGCATCATCTGGTGGAAAAGCTGGCCGAGTACCATGCCGCGCCGCCGCTACAGGGCTTCGGGATCTCTTCTCCGGATCAAGTCACCGCGGCGATTGACGCGAAGGCTGCAGGTGCCATTTCCGGCTCTGCGATTGTGAAGATCATCGAGAAGAACGTGGACAAGCCCGAGCAGATGCTGGCCGAGCTGAAGGCGTTTGTGACCGCCATGAAGGCGGCGACGCGTAAAGTCTGACCCCTCCACCGTCTGGCATCCCTGCCAGACGGTTAGCCTTTATTCCCCGTCTTCAACAAAGAATGACATCAAAATTGATCCTATCGATATTTTCGGTGTGAATGGCTTTTCAAACTGTCGTGTGAGCGTATGATCTGGACTCTTTTTTATCTTTAATCCTTCTGAGTTCAGAGGCTTATTCATGTCATGGCAATCCTTCAAACAGGCTTACCTGGTTAAGTTCTGGTCACCCGTTCCGGCCGTTATCGCGGCAGGCATTCTCTCTACTTATTATTTTGGCATTACCGGCACCTTCTGGGCCGTGACCGGCGAGTTCACCCGCTGGGGTGGTCAATTGCTGCAACTCGCTGGCGTGCATGCCGAAGAGTGGGGATACTTTAAGCTCATCCACCTCGACGGTACGCCGCTTACCCGCATCGACGGAATGATGATTATCGGCATGTTCGGCGGCTGTTTCGCGGCCGCGCTGTGGGCAAATAACGTTAAGTTGCGTATGCCCAAAAGCCGGATCCGCATTTTGCAGGCGGTTGTCGGCGGGATAATTGCCGGATTCGGCGCGCGTCTGGCGATGGGGTGTAACCTTGCCGCCTTCTTTACCGGGATCCCGCAGTTTTCGCTTCACGCCTGGTTCTTTGCCGTCGCCACGGCCATCGGCTCTTACTTTGGCGCAAAATTCACCCTGCTGCCGCTGTTTCGTATTCCAGTGAAAATGACAAAAGTCAGCGCAGCGTCTCCGTTAACCCAGAAGCCCTCTCAGGCCCGCCGCCGTTTCCGCCTCGGAATGCTGGTCTTTTTCGCCATGGTGGCATGGCCGCTCTGCACCGCCCTGAACCAGCCTAAGCTCGGTCTGGCGATGCTGTTCGGTGTGGGTTTTGGTCTGCTCATTGAACGCGCGCAGATCTGCTTCACCTCCGCGTTCCGCGATATGTGGATCACCGGGCGCACGATGATGGCGAAGGCGATTATCGCCGGGATGGCGGTCAGCGCCATCGGCATCTTCAGCTATGTCCAACTGGGCGTCGAACCGAAAATCATGTGGGCCGGTCCTAACGCGGTCATTGGCGGCCTGCTGTTCGGCTTCGGGATCGTGCTGGCTGGCGGGTGTGAAACCGGCTGGATGTATCGCGCCGTCGAAGGTCAGGTGCACTACTGGTGGGTGGGTCTGGGCAATGTGATTGGCTCGACGATCCTGGCGTACTGCTGGGATGACGTGTCTCCCGTCCTGGCCACCCGCTGGGACAAGGTCAACCTGCTGAATACCTTCGGGCCTCTCGGCGGCCTGCTCGTCACCTACGCCCTGCTGTTGGTCGCTTTTTTACTGGTCGTCGCACAGGAGAGACGTTTCTTCCGCCGTGCGGGCGTTAAAACAGAAACGCAGGAGAATGCAGCATGAAAGAGATCGTGCCTGATTATCGTCTGGATATGGTTGGCGAGCCCTGTCCATATCCGGCGGTGGCTACGCTTGAAGCGCTGCCGCAGCTTAAGAAAGGTGAAATTCTGGAGGTGGTCAGCGACTGCCCGCAGTCCATCAACAACATACCGCTGGATGCGAAAAACCACGGTTATACGGTGCTGGATATCCAGCAGGATGGCCCAACCATTCGCTATCTGATTCAAAAATGATCGCTAAGGGCCTCGTCAGGGGCCTTTATCGTATTGAATTATAAGACATCTTGATCCACGGCAAAAACGCGATTTTTGACTTAAGTAAAATCTCATTTCCCTTTTGAAGGAGGTTTTCGCGGTTTGATGTATTTACGAGCTTTACTGGTCTTCGCCTTATTGATTCCCTTCCACGCGCTGTCCCTGAATTTCTCTTCTACTTTCCTGCGTCTTAATTGTCCGCAAAGAGGACTTGTCGAGGTTATTCTGCACGTTTATGACCACACTCAGGAACGGTGGCGCGGCCATTTTGAAACCGGTGCGGGGCATAAACGTGCGGGTGATACCGAAATGATCCCGTTTGCCAACGGCGATATTCTCTTCCATTCCGTATCCAGCGACGCTTTCAGCTATTTATATGATGGGGAAACGATCCTGAGGCACTGCGTAAAGCTTGATGAGCGGCCGGTTTATCCGTCGTTTTGACGTGATCAAAGCAAACTGGCCACCCTGTGGCCAGTTTGACGGGGGATCAGAAACGATAACCCGCAGAGAACATAAACACCCACGGATCCAGGCGAGTGCTGATACTTTGCTGCTGACCGCCCGCCTTGAAGCGTACGTCCGTATCAATATCCATATACCAGACCGAGGCGTTGATCAGCCAGTCGCGGTTAATCAGATAATCCAGGCCAACCTGCCCCGCCATGCCCCACGAATCTTTCAGGCTGAGATCCGTCAGACCCGCCTCTTTACCGGTATCGTTGAATTTCTCATCAAAGAAGGTGGTGTAGTTCACACCGGCGCCAATATAAGGACGCACCTTGCTGCTTGAGTCACCGAAGTACCACTGCGCCATCAGCGTTGGCGGTAAATGGTGAACCGTGGCGATATCACCGGTAGGCCCGAGGCCCACGCGATGACGGAACGGCGTTGCAGCCAGAAGCTCAACGCCCACGTTATCCGTCGCCATATAGGTGAAAGTTAAACCTAACTGGGTGTTATTACTGACGTTAAAACCGCCCATTCCCAGCACGTTATCCGAACCTTCAGTTGGGCGAGCCGTAGCCGAACCGGCACGAATAAAGAATTCGCCTGCTTCATGCGCATACGCGCCGCCAGAGAGACTACTTAATACAAGGGCTGCCACCGCTAATTTTTTCATATCCGCTCCATCGTTGTGGTTTTAATCGCGGATGAGAATATACTCACAAAAGAGTAATAAGTGATCTGCCACAGATCACATTAAAACCAGTAACTTAACATTCATTGATCTGGATTAATTTTTTGTTACGCACTCAAAACCAATAAGTTGTTTCCATGTCAATTTTTGGCATTTCACGGTTACAAAATTTTCCCTTTTCCCCCTCTTGCTCTTCCTCTGGCGGCTGGATAATTTATCGCTCTCACAAATTGATTTGATGCGTTCTTCTTTTGCAGGTGTGCCATGAGTGATATCAACCCGTGCATGACGTGCGGAGCCTGTTGTGCGTATTTTCGAGTCTCTTTCTACTGGGCCGAAGCCAGCGATGGCGGTGGTGCCGTTCCGGTTCATCTTACCGAGCCGTTAACCCCCTTTTTGCGCTGCATGAGCGGCACGAACCAAAAGCAGGCCCGCTGTGTGGCGCTACAGGGTGAGCCTGGGGTCTCGACCCGATGTTCCATCTATGAGGATCGCCCCAGCCCGTGCCGGGAATTTGCCATGTCGGGGGAGGATGGCCAGGTCAACGAAGCCTGTAACCGCGCCCGCGCGCGGGTTGGATTACCGCCGCTTTACAAAGATATGCTTTTCCATACAAGCCTTGATGCTGCCACAGCAGGTGCATCCGGTGTACAATTGCCGGCTAATTAACACCTGCAATACTCAAGGAGAGTGCATGTCTATCACGGCGAAGTCTGTCTACCGTGACACGGGAAACTTTTTCCGCAATCAGTTCATTACCTTTTTACTGATCGCGTTGCTTTGCGCCTTTATCACGGTGGTGCTGGGCCATGCCTTCTCACCGAGTGAAGAACAGATTGCCAGCCTGAGCCAGGGCGACCATCTTGCGGGTAGCGTGGGATTGTTTGAGCTGGTGCAAAATATGACGCCGGAGCAGCAGCAAATCCTGCTGCGCGCCTCTGCCGCGTCCACGTTCTCAGGCCTGATTGGTAATGCAATTCTGGCGGGCGGCGTTTTGCTGATGATTCAGCTGGTATCGGCGGGTCACCGCGTCAGCGCCTTACGCGCGATTGGTGCGAGTGCACCGGTCTTACCTAAGCTGTTTATCCTGATCTTTTTAACCACGATGCTGGTGCAAATGGGGATTATGCTGGTCGTGGTGCCGGGCGTTTTACTGGCTATCGTGCTCGCATTTGCGCCGGTGATGGTTGTGCAGGATAAGATGGGAATTTTTACCGCGATGCGCAGCAGCATCAGACTGGCATGGGCTAATATGCGTCTGGTGGCGCCCGCCGTGATCGGCTGGCTGCTGGCCAAAACGCTCCTGTTATTGTTTGCACCGAATTTTGCGGTATTAACGCCTAACGTCGGCGCCGTGGTGGCGAATACGCTGAGCAATCTCATTTCAGCGGTACTGCTCGTCTATCTGTTCCGCCTGTACATGTTAATTCGTCAGTAATCCCGAGGCGGGGGCATCGCTGTCTCCCGCCCCGCTCAGAAGATGGAATCACAGAATGAAGCAGTTTCTTGATTTTTTACCGCTCGCGGTGTTTTTCGCTGTCTATAAGTTGTACGACATTTTTGCTGCAACAAAAGCGTTAATCGTCGTGACCGTTGTTGTGCTGATCTACAGCTGGATTCGCTATCGCAAAGTCGAAAAAATGGCGCTTATCACGTTCGTTTTAGTAGCGGTGTTCGGTGGATTGACCATTGCCTTGCATGATGTTGTATTTATTAAGTGGAAGGTGACTGTTATTTATGCGTTGTTTGCAGCAGCGCTGTTGTTCAGTCAATGGTTCATGAAAAAGCCCCTGATCCAGAGCATGTTAGGTAAAGAACTAACGCTGCCGCAGGTGGTCTGGTCGCGTCTGAATACCGCCTGGGCAATCTTCTTTATTCTTTGCGGTCTCGCTAACATCTATATTGCCTTCTGGCTGCCGCAGGATATCTGGGTCAACTTTAAGGTCTTTGGCCTGACCGCGCTGACGCTTATCTTCACGCTGTTAAGCGGCGTATACATCTATCGTCATATGCCGCAGGACGACAACCACTGATTACTGACTGACCAGAACGTCAACGACGGGCGTTCTGGTCTATTCTCTCCGCACGCGAATCATAGTAGCATCCCGCCTGAAGTCTTCCGTTACGAGTTAAAACAATGACAACAACTAACGCCCCTCAGGGCGAACTGGTTTTACGCACACTGGCAATGCCCGCTGACACCAATGCCAATGGCGATATTTTTGGCGGCTGGCTGATGTCGCAGATGGATATGGGCGGCGCAATTCTGGCAAAAGAGATTGCCCACGGGCGCGTGGTCACCGTGAGGGTGGACGGCATGACCTTCCTGCGCCCGGTTGCGGTGGGTGATGTGGTTTGCTGCTACGCGCGCTGCGTGAAGCGCGGTAATACCTCCATTTCCATCAACATCGAAGTCTGGGTGAAGAAAGTCTCTTCTGAGCCGATTGGGCAACGCTATAAGGCCACTGAAGCGCTGTTTATTTATGTCGCCGTGGACAGCGAGGGTAAACCTCGTCAGCTTCCGCAGGCCTGATCGACAGGCAAAAAAAGCCTCCTTTCGGAGGCTTTTTTTATTCCATCTGCGCCCCGCCGTTGAGGCGGAAAACAATATTGACGATCAATCCGCTGCCCGGCTTGCCTGGCTCATAGCGCCATCTGCGCATGGCAGATTTCACTTCGCGCTCAAACATATTAGAAGGTTGCGCAGACAAGATTTCCACATTATCCACGCGGCC
Source organism: Enterobacter cloacae complex sp. BZL2005 (assembly GCF_049238885.1). Lineage (NCBI taxonomy): Bacteria > Pseudomonadati > Pseudomonadota > Gammaproteobacteria > Enterobacterales > Enterobacteriaceae > Enterobacter > Enterobacter cloacae complex sp. BZL2005. The sequence continues at coordinate 91,185 of NZ_JBMKGI010000009.1, forward strand.
ATCCGCAGTGACGTCAAATTTCACCCGTACGCGGCCTTCAATACGCAAGGCCTGAGCTCGCGCCGGATACTGAGGCTGATTGCGGCTTACGGCGCGCGGGCCCGCTGGTGCGGTTACGGTTGGCTTTGAAGTCGTTGCCGTATTGTTCATCACCGGACGTGAAGGCGCTGCATTTTCGACTGGCTGGGTCGCGCGCGGTTCAACCGGACGTTCCTCGCGTTTCGGACGCTCCTCGACCTTCTTCACCGGCTTTGGCTTCGGCTTAGGTTTTGGCTTCGGTTCAGGTTTGTGGATCACCACCGGGGCTTCCTTCGGTGGCTCCGGAACGGGCTCGGGTTCTGGCTCCGGTTCAGCCACCGGCTGTGGCGGCGGAGGGGCAACCTGCGGCGGTTCAAGATCCGCTGGCGAGACCATCGTCACCGAGATCGGCTGCGCGGGCGCGGGCATTTCAATAACCTGATGAACCGAGGTATACAGCAGACCCGCCACAACGGCACCGTGAATCACGACAGAAAGCAGCGTCGGCCAGGGAAAGCGGCGAGGTAAATCAAGGGTCATCGAAGTCATAGTCATCAACGTTAAAAAACCGAACCCTGATTTTAAATGCAAATAGCAATCATATTCAATAAGACACTTTGCTCTGGCGCAATTTTAGCGCCCGAGAGGCCAAAAAAGACGCATACAGATCAGGGTATTAACATTGTTTTTATTTTACATTGCAGTCGTTTGCCCTTTCACATAACGTAACTGACACTTTTACAGGTTAAGGAGCTTCGCCGTGTTTTACGTGATTTACTCTGAAGATGTTGCTGATTCGCTCGAAAAACGCCAGTCTGTGCGCCCTGCGCATCTGGCACGTTTGCAGTTGCTTCAGGATGAAGGCCGATTACTGACCGCTGGCCCCATGCCCGCAGTAGACAGCAACGATCCGGGTGCTGCCGGTTTCTCCGGCTCCACGGTCATTGCTGAGTTTGAATCCCAGGAAGCCGCTCAGGCCTGGGCTGACGCAGACCCGTACGTTGCAGCGGGCGTGTATGCAAAAGTGACGGTGAGACCGTATAAAAAAGTGTTCTGATACCAAAGCGGCTCCGAAAGGAGCCTTTTTTAGGGTGGCGATTACGCGCCGCTGTGCCGGGTAAACTGCTGCTCTGTAATAAGGCTTCCCCACTGTTCGCCTTCCCACTCTTTTACCAGCGTAAACCCATACGACTCGTACAGACGCCTGGCGGCGGTCAGCTTATTGAACGTCCAGAGGTGCACAGCTGAAAAACCGGCGCTGTCGCAAAACCGCATGGCTTCATTCAGCAGTTTTTTCCCCACGCCGTGCCCCCGGCAGCCATCATCAAGAATAAACCAGCGAAGATGGGCTTCACCCGGCGCCAGATCCTCGCCATCGATCGCCACCGAGCCGACAATTTTGTCGTTGAGCAGTGCCAGCCAAATCTGGTTACAGGGCTTCTCCAGTCTTTCACTAAACTCAGCCAGCCCCGAAGCCACTTTGGCCTCGAAGAAGCGACCAAAATTATGCTCCCGCGAATAATAACTGCCATGCATCTCCGCGATACGGCCAATCATGCCCGGGATATACCCCTGCACTATCTTCAGCTCATCGGGCTGCATATCATTGCCCGCCTCCCGACACGCCAGCAGCGCGTTGGCATAAAGGGAGAGCCCCTCAGAAATGGTCTGCTGCTGGGCAGGAGCAAGACGTTTTATTGCTGTGACCACGCGCTCATTGCTGAAGGTATTAATTTTACTGACCGTCTCGTGACCCTTCGCGGTCAGCCTGAGGCTCTTTGCTCTCGCATCCTCGGTAGAAATGACCTCCTCGAGTTCGCCTGCGGCAATCAGGCGAGCCAGCATCCGGCTGACGCTGGACTTTTCCAGGCCCAGCAGCTGTACCAGCTGACTCGCCGTCATCTCTTTTCGTAGGGCAATTTCGACCAGAGTATGGACGGCCGAAGGCGAATAATTCGTTGAGGCCAGGGTAGAACCCATAAAACCTAACTCTCGCACCATCAGGCGCGAGGAACGTCGAATAACACTGACTACCGGGGTTTCGCTGTGCATGTTATGTCCTCACCATTTAGTTGTACTATACAACTAAATGGTGAGGGATTGTCAAACAGAATGAAAAAGGCTCCCGCAGGAGCCTTTCATCAATCAGTGCAGCGACGCTAACCTCGCCGCAAACCCGACAAACAGCAGCCCTATCAGCCCGTTCCCCAGCTTTGCCAGTTTCTTTTTCGTTTTGAGATAGCGCGTGACAAATGCACCGGAGAAGATCAGGAAGCTCATGTACATGAAGCTTATCAACTCAAGCGTCGTCGCGAGGATAAGGAAAGAGGTACCGGTGTTCTGCGCATTCACGTCAATGAACTGAACAAAGAACGATACGTAGAACAGAATCGCTTTTGGATTCGTCAGGCTCAGCACCAGCGAACGTTTCATGATCGTGCTGGCAGGCTCGGTGCCGCTTTCCTGAGCGTGATTCTGGCGGGTAATGACCGACCAGAGCATTTTGCCGCCCAGCCACAGCAGGTAGAAGGCGCCGAGATAACGCACGATATTAAACAGTACCGGTGTGGTCTGGATTAATGCCGCGACGCCCGCCCAGGCAAGAAACATCAGCACCGCATCGCCGATAAATACACCCGTGGCGGCCAGGTACCCTTTTTTAACGCCGTGTCCAATTCCAGTTTTAAGCACAAACAGGGTATTCGGCCCCGGTACCAGCACGATAAAAAACGCGCCAACAACATACGTCCAGAAATTCAGTACGCCAAACTCCGCAAACACTTCTTCTCCCTCCTTTTGCTCAACACAACCGGAATAGCGCTGCAACCACGCTACTCCCAAAAATCAGACCTTATAAAATCAGCGGGCACCATTACGGTGCCCTCATGGTACTCAGATATCCTGGACGGCGAACAGCAACGCGTTGCGGTGCCGGGTCATTCCACATTTTCTGATGGCGTGAATACGCATATTGCGGCGGGATTGTGCTTCCAGCCAACGAGCCTTGCGACGACTCACCTGTCGCAACATGCGCCAGCGCCCTACTTCTGTTCTACTGCGCTTCATGTCTACAACTCTTTCTCAAACAGAGACGCCATTATAAACCCAACCCGGCTGCAAACCAGCGCTTTTACCTGGCGTTTTTATTTGCCAGATGAATCCTGATGCGTACACTCATAACAATACGCTTTCAAAAGGATTTTTTTACCTATGACAACCTTCTACACCGTGGTGAGTTGGCTGGTCATTTTGGGATACTGGCTGTTAATCGCGGGTGTGACGTTACGCATCCTGATGAAGCGCAGAGCCGTACCCTCTGCCATGGCCTGGCTTCTGATCATCTATATCCTGCCGCTGGTGGGAATTATCGCCTATCTCTCTTTCGGTGAGCTTCATCTCGGTAAACGCCGCGCCGAGCGGGCCCGCGCCATGTGGCCCTCCACCGCGAAGTGGCTGAACGACCTTAAAGCCTGCAAGCATATCTTTGCCGAGGAGAACAGCAGCGTCGCCTCGTCACTGTTTAAGCTGTGCGAGCGCCGTCAGGGGATTGGCGGCGTTAAGGGTAATCAGCTCCAGCTGCTAACCTCGTCCGACGACGTTATGCAGGCGTTAATCCGCGATATCCAGCTGGCGCGTCATAATATCGAGATGGTTTTCTATATCTGGCAGCCCGGCGGGATGGCTGACCAGGTCGCGGAATCTCTGATGGCCGCGGCGCGACGCGGCATTCACTGCCGTCTGATGCTTGACTCTGCGGGCAGCGTGGCATTTTTCCGCAGTCCCTGGGCAGGGATGATGCGCAATGCCGGTATCGAAGTGGTCGAGGCGCTGAAGGTTAACCTCCTGCGCGTGTTTCTGCGCCGGATGGACCTTCGTCAGCACCGTAAAATGATCATGATCGATAACTATATTGCCTACACCGGCAGCATGAACATGGTTGACCCGCGCTTCTTTAAACAGGACTCGGGCGTGGGTCAGTGGGTGGATTTGATGGCGCGCATGGAGGGGCCGATTGCCACCTCGATGGGCATCGTCTACTCCTGCGACTGGGAGATAGAGACCGGCAAACGCATCCTGCCGCCACCGCCGGACGGCAATATTATGCCGTTTGAAGAGGCCAGCGGTCACACTATTCATACCATTGCTTCCGGCCCGGGCTTCCCGGAGGATTTGATTCATCAGGCGCTGCTGACGGCGACCTACTCGGCGCGTGAATATCTGATCATGACGACGCCCTACTTTGTTCCCAGCGATGACCTCCTGCACGCGATCTGTACCGCGGCGCAGCGCGGCGTGGATGTGAGCATTATTTTGCCGCGCAAAAATGACTCCCTTCTGGTGGGCTGGGCCAGCCGGGCATTCTTTAGCGAACTGCTGGCCGCAGGGGTGAAGATCTACCAGTTCGAAGGCGGACTGCTCCATACCAAGAGCGTGCTTGTCGACGGCGAGTTAAGCCTGGTGGGAACGGTGAACCTGGATATGCGCAGCCTGTGGCTTAACTTTGAAATCACGCTGGTTATTGATGATGCCGGCTTTGGCGGCGATCTCGCGGCGGTGCAGGATGATTATATCTCCCGCTCCCGCCTGCTGGATGCCAGACTGTGGGTAAAACGTCCGCTGTGGCAGAGAATTGCCGAACGACTGTTTTACTTCTTTAGTCCGTTGCTGTAAAACGTGCCCAACGATGTTAAACAGGTAGTCATCATGGAAATGGATCTGAACAATCGCCTGACCGAAGACGAAACGCTCGAGCAGGCCTATGACATTTTTCTCGAACTGGCGGTTGATAACCTCGATCCCGCAGACGTGATCCTCTTTAATCTGCAGTTTGAAGAGCGCGGCGGTGCCGAACTGTTCGACCCTTCAGAAGACTGGGCTGAGCATGTGGATTTCGATCTGAACCCTGACTTCTTCGCCGAAGTGGTTATCGGGCTGGCCGATGAAGACGGTGGCGAAATTAATGATATCTTCGCTCGCGTCCTGCTCTGCCGTGAGAAAGACCACAAGCTGTGCCATATTCTCTGGCGCGAATAATAAAAAAGGCTGCAATTGCAGCCTTTTTTATTTACTCCGGCAACGGATTCCCACAGCGGTGACAATAACGCGCGTTGAGTTCATGTTCCCCCTGATGACATCGCGGACATTTGCGCTGCTGCTTGCGGCTCTGAAATGCGCTACTCATGTGCGTGGTAATCAGCCCGGTCGGAATGGCAATGACCGAATAGCCAATCAAAATAAGCACTGAGGCCACAATTCGCCCCAGCGGCGTATGGGGCGTGATATCCCCGTACCCCACGGTCGTTACGGTCACGATCGCCCAGTAGACGGACGCATTGAGCGTCGTAAAGCCATATTTCGGCCCCTCAATCAGATACATCAGTGCGCCAAAAACAATCATGACAATGGCAATAAACGAATAGAACAGAATAAGCTGATGACGGGCGCTGACGATTGCGCTCCAGAATATGCGCAGTGAGGGCATAAAGCGCAGTAATTTCAGAATACGTAATACGCGAATAACGCGCATCGCTCGCCAGGCAAAGACATAGCTCAGGCTGATTTCCGGCCACAGCCACATGACGTAGAGCGGCAGAATGGTGGCTAAATCGATAAATCCCCAGAAGCTGAAAACATATCGGGCCGGGTTAGGCCAGGCAATCACTCGGAGGAGATATTCAGCGGTAAACACCAGGGTAATCGCCAGCTCAAGCCAGACAAAGACATGCCATTCGTCAAACGTCAGGTGGTATTGCGTTCCGGCACCCGATTCAATAAAGATGATAACCACGCTGAGGAGCGCAAATAAACCACAAAGACCCTCGAAGCGCCGTCCGGATACCGTTTCAGGATCGAATAAAACATGATAAAGCCGCCGACGGGCTGACGTGAATAAACGCGACACAGTGACCTCGCAAAAAATAAGGGCTGACATCATGTCAGCCCTTGCGATTATAACGGGTCTACTTTCAGGCAGGAAACCGCATGTCGGAAACTGCCTTCCAAAACCGGCCGCGTTTTCGCACATTCCGGCCCGGCCATTGGGCAGCGCGTGCGGAAGACGCAGCCCGACGGCGGGTTAATCGGTGAAGGCAATTCCCCTTCCAGAAGCTGGATGGTCTTATTCTTTTCCAGATCGGGATCGGGGATCGGCACCGCCGACATCAGCGCTTTGGTGTAAGGGTGCAGCGGATTGTGGTACACCTCGTCATAGGTGCCCAGCTCCACGGCGTGCCCCAGATACATCACCAGCACGCGGTCAGAGATGTGTTTCACCACGGCCAGGTCATGCGCGATGAAGATCAGCGACAGCCCCATTTCGCGCTGCAGCTTCTGCAGCAGGTTAACCACCTGCGCCTGAATGGAGACGTCGAGCGCGGAAACCGGCTCATCACAGATAATCAGCTTCGGTTCGAGGATCAGGGCGCGCGCAATACCAATACGCTGACACTGACCGCCGGAGAACTCGTGAGGATAGCGGTTGATGAGGTTAGGCAACAGCCCGACTTTCAACATCATCGCCTTAACGCGATCGCGCACTTCCTGGCGAGACATCTTCGGATGATAGGTCCGCAGCGGTTCGGCAATAATCTCACCGATGGTCATACGCGGGTTTAATGACGCCAGCGGATCCTGGAAAATCATCTGGATATCGCTGCGCACGTCGCGCCACTCGTCGGGCTTCATGCCCAGCAGATCTTTACCCAGCCAGGCCACTTTGCCGTCGGTGGCTTTTACCAGACCGATAATGGCGCGCGCAAAGGTCGATTTACCGCAGCCGGACTCGCCCACCACGCCCAGGGTTTCCCCTTCGTACAGGCGCAGCGTGACGCCGTCCACCGCTTTCAGGGTCTTCGACGGCTGCCAAAACCACTGTTTGCCGTCCTTGATGTCGAAATGCACTTTAAGGTCAGCAATTTCGAGCAGGACATTGCGTTTTTCATCTAATGCGTTCATACCAGCTCCTCCTGCGGCTTAAAGCAGGCGCGCAGACGGCCTGGTGCAAACTCTTCCAGCGGCGGTGCGCTATTGCAGATTTCCATCGCGTGCGGACAGCGCGGCTGGAACGGACAGCCTTTCGGCAGGCGCAGCAGGTTTGGCGGGTTGCCCGGAATAGTAAGCAGGGACTCCCCTTCCGCATCGAGACGCGGCACCGCGTTCAGCAGGCCAATCGAGTAAGGATGGGCTGGCTGATAGAACACGTCACGCGCTTTGCCGTATTCCATGGTACGACCGGCATACATCACCAGCACTTTGTCACAGATGCCCGCCACCACGCCCAGGTCGTGGGTGATCATGATAATCGCCGTGTTGAACTCACGCTTCAGCTCGTTCAGGAGGGTCATGATTTGCGCCTGAACGGTAACGTCCAGCGCGGTGGTCGGTTCGTCGGCAATCAGCAGCTTTGGCCGGCACAGCAGCGCCATCGCAATCATCACGCGCTGGCGCATACCGCCAGAGAACTCGTGCGGGAACATGCGCATACGCTTGCGCGCTTCCGGCATTTTTACCGCATCGAGCATTTTGACCGACTCTTCAAAGGCTTCGGCTTTGCCCAGACCTTTATGCAGCATCAGCACTTCCATCAGCTGCTCACCGACGCGCATGTACGGGTTCAGCGAGGTCATCGGATCCTGGAAAATCATCGAGATCTGCTCGGCGCGCAGCTTGTTCAGCTCTTGCTCCGGCAGGTTGAGGATTTCACGACCGTTGAATTTCGCGGAACCGCCAATCACACCGTTAGCGGCCAGCAGGCCCATTAACGCAAAGGCGGTCTGGGATTTACCGGAACCAGATTCCCCCACGATACCGAGCGTTTCACCCGCGCGCAGGTTGAAGTTGAGATCGTTCACGGCGGTCACATCCCCGTCCGGGGTCTTAAAGGTGACGCGAAGATCTTTTACGTCCAGCAGAAGGTCGCTCCGCTGCTGCGCCTGTGGCGCGGTTGCCGTTTCAATAATTGTCATGACGGCGCTCCTTAACGGTCTTTCGGGTCGAGGGCATCACGCAGGCCATCGCCGATAAAGTTAAAACAAAACAGGGTAACGACCAGGAAACCCGCCGGGTATAACAGCAGCCACGGTGACACTTCCATTGAGTTTGCACCGTCACTCAGCAGCGCGCCCCAGCTGCTCAGCGGCTCTTGCGTACCCAGACCGAGGAAGCTCAGGAAGGATTCAAACAGGATCATGCTTGGTACCAGCAGTGAGGCATAGACCACCACCACGCCCAGCACGTTAGGAACGATATGGCGAACCACGATATTCCCGGTAGAGACACCGCCGACCTGCGCGGCTTCGATAAACTCTTTGCGTTTGAGGCTCAGCGTCTGGCCGCGAACAATACGCGCCATATCCAGCCAGGACACCATCCCGATGGCCACGAAGATCAACAGGATATTCTGACCAAAGAAGGTCACCAGCAGGATGACGAAGAACATAAACGGGAAGGAGTTCAGGATTTCCAGCAGACGCATCATCACCGAGTCCACTTTGCCGCCAAGGTAGCCGGACAGTGAGCCATAGAGCGTCCCGACGATCACCGCCACCAGCGCGGCAGCAATCCCGACCATCAGCGAGATACGCCCACCGATAGCGACACGCACCAGCAGGTCACGTCCGGAGGAGTCCGTGCCAAAATAGTGGCCAGACTCCATATCCGGCGCGCTGGACATCATGCCCCAGTCGGTGTCGAAATAGGTAAATTGCGACAGCATCGGGGCAAGGGTCACAAACAGCGCGATGATCACCAGAACTACCAGACTCGCCACCGCCGCGCGGTTGTGCATAAAGCGACGACGCGCGTCCTGCCAGAGGCTACGACCTTCCACTTCCAGTTTTTCACTGAAGTTTTCCAGCGCCTCGCTGTTTTTCTTACTCAACATCATGGCGTGCTCCAGTTAGTAACGGATTTTCGGGTCGATGACGGCATACAGCACATCGACGATAGCGTTAAAGAGAATGGTCAGCGCACCGACGAGAATGGTCAGACTCAGTACCAGCGAATAGTCGCGGTTAAGCGCGCCGTTAACAAACAGCTGGCCAATGCCCGGCAGGCCGTAAATGGTTTCGATAACCATCGAGCCGGTGATGATCCCGACGAATGCTGGTCCCATGTAGGAGAGCACGGGCAACAGCGCCGGTTTGAGCGCGTGGCGGAAGATAATCCGACGCATCGGCAGCCCTTTCGCGCGCGCGGTACGAATGAAGTTCGAGTGCAGCACTTCGATCATTGAACCACGGGTGATACGCGCGATACTGGCGATGTACGCCAGGGATAATGCCACCATCGGCAAAATCATGAACTTTAATGCCCCGCCGTTCCAGCCGCCGCCAGGCAGCCACTTCAGCGTAATGGCAAATATCATCACCAGTAATGGCGCGACAACGAAGCTGGGTATGACTACCCCGGTCATTGCCACCCCCATTACGGCATAATCCCATTTGGTATTTTGTCTGAGCGCGGCGATGACGCCTGCGGTGACCCCGAAAACGATCGCCAGAATGAATGCCGCAGCACCCAATTTCGCCGAAACCGGGAAGCTGGACGCCACCAGATCGTTAACGGAATAGTCTTTATATTTAAATGACGGTCCAAAATCACCGTGGGCCAGCTGCTTCAGGTAATTGAAGTACTGGGTAGAGATAGGATCGTTTAAGTGGTATTTCGCTTCGATATTCGCCATCACTTCTGGCGGCAGCGTACGCTCACCGGTAAATGGACTTCCCGGCGCAAGGCGCATCATGAAGAAGGAAATCGTGATGAGAATAAATAGCGTTGGAATCGCTTCAAGACAGCGACGTAGGATAAATTTCAACATTGCCCGTACCTTCTGGCGTGTGCCTATATAATGTGACGTTGGTTAGACACCGTGGGGCGAGCACGCCCGCCCCACTCATTGCCATTAATGCTTGATAATATACAAGTTTTTAACGTAGATATTATCCATCGGGTCTTTACCGGTGTACCCACCTACCCACGGTTTCACCAGACGGGCGTTAACGTAGTAGTAAACCGGAACGATCGCGGAATCTTTATCCAGCTGCTGCTCAGCTTTAGAGTACAGTTCAGTACGCTGTGCTTCGTCAGTGGTTTTCAGCGTGTCGGCAATCAGCTTGTCAAACGCCGGGCTCTTATAGTGCGCGGTGTTGTTTGAGCTGTCGCTCAGCATGGTGTTCAGGAAGGAGGTCGGTTCGTTATAGTCCGCACACCAGCCGGCACGCGCCACGTCAAAGGTGCCCTGATGACGGCTGTCGAGGAAGGTCTTCCACTCCTGGTTCTCCAGCTTCACGTTCGCGCCCAGGTTCTTTTTCCAGATCGAGGCGACGGCGATAGCCAGTTTTTTGTGCAGATCGGACGTGTTGTACAACAGGCTGAAGGTCAGCGGCTTATCGGCGGTATAGCCCGCTTCGGCCAGCAGTTTCTTCGCTTCTGCGTTACGCTGTTCCTGCGTCTGTTTGAACCAGTCTGGCTCGGTCAGTTTTGCGCCATCGGTGTATGGAGGGGTATAGCTGTATGCCGGCAGATCGCCCTGGTTTTTCACTTTGTTCACGATGATATCGCGATCCAGTGCCAGCTTCAGCGCAGTACGAACACGTACGTCGGTGAACGGTGCTTTCTGGTTGTTGATTTCATAGTAGTAGGTGCACAGGTACGGGTCGACGTGTACTTCTTTCGGGATCTCTTTCTTCAGCTTCTGGAACAGTTCAATCGGCATGTTGTTATAGGTCATGTCGATTTCGCCGCTGCGGTAGCGGTTGACGTCAGTCACTTCGGAAGAAATTGGCAGGTAGGTCACCTGATTAATCACGGTTTTAGCGTTGTCCCAGTATTGCGGGTTACGCTCAAGCACCATACGCTCGTTGACCACCCAGTCTTTCAGCTTATAGGCGCCGTTGGTCACGATATTGGCAGGCTGGGTCCATTTTTCACCAAATTTTTCCACCGCGGATTTTGGTACCGGGGAGACGGACGGGTGCACCAGCAGCTTATAGAAGTACGGAACAGGTTCGCTCAACGTGACTTCGAAGGTATTGGCATCGATCGCTTTAACGCCCAGATCGGTGATCGGTTTTTTGCCCGCGATGATGTCATCAATATTGGCAATATGGCCATATTGCAGGTAGCTCGCATACGGAGAGGCGGTCGTTGGATTCGCCAGACGCTGCCAGCTATAAACGAAATCTTCAGCCGTGACCGGCGTACCGTCGGACCATTTCGCATCTTTACGCAGATGGAAGGTCCAGACTTTGAAATCTTTGTTTTCCCATTTTTCTGCCACGCCCGGTGCCGGGTGGCCGTCTACGTCAGTGACCAGCAGGCCTTCGAACAGGTCGCGGTTAACGTTAGACTCAGGAACACCTTCAATTTTGTGCGGGTCAAGAGACTGAACTTCCGCACCGTTGTTACGCACCAGCGTCTGCTTCTCCGCCAGCTGAACACCTGCAGGAACGTCCGCAGCCATTGCAGCGTTTCCCGCGATTAGCGCAGTTAAAATCCCCGCCGCTACCAGATTTTTTTTTGTGATGATGGACATTGTGTTGATACTCCACTCATTATAATGACTGGCCTTCGCCAGCTGTGTAATCCCCTGTTGGGGCCTGTACAGCGCAGGAGTTTTTTTTGCTGCTGTCAGGTTCTTCTTTTACTGCTTGCTATCACCGACTTTTTTATTACTGACCACTCGTATGGCAGTCTTGCGTCGATTCTTTACAGGCCTCCCCTGTTTGAGACCTGTTCTGGATATCCGAGATGAGAACCATATGAAAATAATTCTCATCTGATTGTTTTATGCTGCAAAATATTAGGCCGGAAAGTATCAAATGGCGTAATCGTGCGCCAATACATTTTGCAAATTTGTTAAGCAATTCTCTTTTACGGTGAGTACCGTATCGTTGAGGGCAGCCCTGCCGGACATCGAACATCACTATAAAGACATGATATTCAATAAGATAGAGAAAATTTTCTCTACAAGCGCGTCGCTGCGCTATCATCGCGTGATTTTGTACAAAAATTTAACAACTGGTTATTATTTAGCACATTCATCTAGGGGAATGTTGAAATTACTAATATCATTTCGGTTATCTCTCAGCAAGCCCCAGAGTATCATGTGAGTAAAATAACAGAGCGATCGAAGATTTTCTGCGCAGGCGGGGTAAGGCGGAATTAATAACCTATTGAAATACAAGAAATGAACATTATTAGTAGAATTTATTATGATATGTGAGCATTTCAACTTTAGTTATATGATTTGCTGATAATCACGTAAAAAAACGGAGCCGTCGCTCCGTTCTTTCATATGAAGTATTAATGCAATAATCCGGGGAAAATGCTTTTAATACCCGTGACGATGAATTCGATCCCTAACGCCATCAGCAACAGGCCCATGATACGCGTAATGACGTTGATGCCCGTCTGACCCAGCAAGCGCACCAGCCAGGGTGCCATGCGGAACACGCCCCAACAGCAGAGCGCAAAAATGGCAATAGCCACGGAAAAGCCAATCAGGTGCATCAGGCTATGATAACGCGTGCCCCAGACAATGGTTGAACTGATGGCCCCAGGACCGGCCATCAGCGGTAAGGCCAGCGGCACCACGCCAATGCTTTCGCGGATGGCGGTTTCTGACTTCTCTTGTTTATTCTGCTTATCCTCGCCCAGCTTACCGCTGATCATGGACATGGCGATGGTCACGACCAGGATCCCACCTGCAATGCGGAAAGAATCTATCGAAATCCCGAAAAGCTGGAGAATGGCGTCACCCAGAAAAAGAGAGGTGAGCAATATGATCGCCACCGACAGGTTAGCGGTGAGGTTGGTCTTATTCCTGGCCGCCGCTGTCTGGTAACTCGTCATACTAATGAAGACAGGAATGATCCCCACCGGGTTGACCAGGGCAAACAAACCAATAAAAAATTTAAAATACGTTGGAAAATCAAAGAGCGTTTGGATCACGTTTTGCTCCGCTTATACATATGCCCTGGACTGACAATTTGTCATGAGAAATCGCGCTGAAGATACCCTTTTTATCAGCATACTTCACTTGAAATCTGTACCAAAACGTTATCATTTCAGGATGTTAAACATTTGTATAATCAATGATAGTGCCGCTTCCAATACTTACGTAATTATTTAACACTGGAAAAATCAGCACGAAATAACCCTGCTGAAAGGTATCAGCTTAGGGGAAAATTGACGCAGATCATGATTTCCGTACTCAGAAGTGAGTAATCTTGGTTACACCCCCAGGGAGGCCACCTGCCAAAAAGGGATGATGCTAAGGTAAGGCTCTTTTAGTAAATTAGTGTGCTGGTGTACAAAGTAACTCTTTGTTTTATTTTGTGTTACGCAAGTGCTATCGGCTCTGTCTATACTGTGTGACGTATCGAGCGCTGGTTTACTAAAAGAGTTTAAACATTATCAGGAGAGCATTATGGCTGTTACTAATATCGCTGAACTGAACGCCCTCGTCGAGCGCGTGAAAAAAGCCCAGCGTGAATATGCCAATTTCACCCAAGAACAGGTTGATAAAATCTTCCGCGCGGCCGCACTGGCTGCTGCAGATGCTCGCATCCCTCTCGCTAAAATGGCCGTTGCCGAATCCGGCATGGGTATCGTTGAAGATAAAGTGATCAAAAACCACTTTGCTTCAGAGTATATCTACAACGCCTATAAAGATGAGAAAACCTGTGGCGTGCTGTCTGAAGACGACACCTTCGGTACTATCACCATCGCTGAACCTATCGGCATTATCTGCGGTATCGTTCCGACCACTAACCCAACGTCTACCGCTATCTTCAAATCACTGATTAGCCTGAAGACCCGTAACGCAATCATCTTCTCTCCACACCCACGTGCGAAAGACGCGACCAACAAAGCTGCAGATATCGTCCTGCAGGCCGCTATCGCTGCGGGTGCACCAAAAGACCTGATTGGCTGGATCGACCAACCTTCTGTTGAGCTGTCCAACGCGCTGATGCATCACCCGGACATTAACCTGATTCTGGCGACCGGTGGTCCAGGCATGGTTAAAGCTGCATACAGCTCCGGTAAACCGGCTATCGGTGTGGGCGCGGGTAACACCCCTGTTGTTATCGACGAAACTGCTGACATCAAACGTGCTGTCGCGTCTGTACTGATGTCTAAAACCTTCGATAACGGTGTAATCTGTGCATCTGAACAGTCTGTTGTAGTTGTGGATTCCGTATATGACGCGGTTCGCGAACGTTTCGCCAGCCACGGCGGCTACCTGCTGCAAGGCAAAGAGCTGAAAGCGGTTCAGGACATCATCCTGAAAAATGGCGCGCTGAACGCCGCTATCGTGGGTCAGCCAGCCTACAAAATTGCTGAACTCGCAGGCTTTACCGTTCCGGCAACAACCAAAATCCTGATCGGTGAAGTGAAAGTTGTTGACGAAAGCGAGCCGTTCGCACACGAAAAACTGTCTCCTACGCTTGCCATGTACCGTGCGAAAGATTTCGAAGAGGCGGTAGAGAAAGCGGAGAAGCTGGTTGCCATGGGCGGTATCGGTCACACCTCTTGTCTGTACACTGACCAGGATAACCAGCCAGAGCGTGTTGCTCACTTCGGTCAGATGATGAAAACCGCACGTATCCTGATCAACACCCCTGCTTCTCAGGGTGGTATCGGTGACCTGTACAACTTTAAACTCGCACCTTCCCTGACTCTGGGTTGTGGTTCCTGGGGTGGTAACTCCATCTCTGAAAACGTTGGTCCAAAACACCTGATCAACAAGAAAACCGTTGCTAAGCGAGCTGAAAACATGTTGTGGCACAAACTTCCGAAATCTATCTACTTCCGCCGTGGCTCTCTGCCAATCGCGCTGGATGAAGTGATTACTGATGGCCACAAACGTGCGCTCATCGTGACTGACCGTTTCCTGTTCAACAACGGCTACGCTGACCAGATCACCTCTGTGCTGAAAGCGGCTGGCGTCGAAACTGAAGTGTTCTTCGAAGTTGAAGCTGACCCAACCCTGAGCGTGGTACGTAAAGGTGCTGAACTGGCTAACTCCTTCAAACCAGATGTGATTATCGCACTGGGTGGTGGTTCCCCAATGGACGCCGCGAAAATCATGTGGGTGATGTACGAGCATCCAGAAACTCACTTCGAAGAACTGGCACTGCGCTTTATGGATATCCGTAAACGTATCTACAAGTTCCCGAAAATGGGCGTAAAAGCGAAAATGATCGCGGTCACCACCACTTCCGGTACCGGTTCAGAAGTCACGCCATTCGCGGTAGTAACAGACGATGCAACCGGTCAGAAATACCCACTGGCTGACTATGCGCTGACGCCAGACATGGCTATCGTTGATGCGAACCTGGTCATGGAGATGCCGAAGTCTCTGTGTGCGTTCGGTGGTCTGGATGCGGTAACTCACGCCCTGGAAGCCTACGTTTCTGTACTGGCATCTGAGTTCTCTGACGGTCAGGCTCTGCAGGCTCTGAAACTGCTGAAAGAAAACCTGCCAGCGTCCTACAACGAAGGGTCTAAAAACCCTGTAGCACGTGAACGTGTCCACAGCGCCGCAACCATCGCCGGTATCGCGTTTGCCAACGCCTTCCTGGGTGTTTGCCACTCAATGGCGCACAAACTGGGCTCACAGTTCCACATTCCTCACGGTCTGGCGAACGCCCTGTTGATCAGCAACGTTATCCGTTATAACGCTAACGACAACCCAACCAAGCAGACTGCTTTCAGCCAGTACGACCGTCCACAAGCACGTCGTCGCTATGCTGAAATCGCTGACCACCTTGGTCTGAGCGCACCGGGTGACCGTACTGCTGCCAAGATTGAGAAACTGCTGGCATGGCTGGAAAGCCTGAAAGCTGAACTGGGTATTCCTAAGTCAATCCGTGA
Organism: Enterobacter cloacae complex sp. BZL2005; assembly: GCF_049238885.1. Taxonomy (NCBI): domain Bacteria; kingdom Pseudomonadati; phylum Pseudomonadota; class Gammaproteobacteria; order Enterobacterales; family Enterobacteriaceae; genus Enterobacter; species Enterobacter cloacae complex sp. BZL2005. The sequence goes on from NZ_JBMKGI010000009.1 coordinate 107,082, forward strand.
AGCGGGCGTACAGGAAGCTGACTTCCTTGCTCACGTAGATAAGCTGTCTGAAGATGCATTCGATGACCAGTGTACTGGTGCTAACCCGCGCTACCCACTGATCTCCGAGCTGAAACAGATTCTGCTGGATACCTACTACGGTCGTGAGTTCAAAGAAGGTGACGTTGCCGCTGTGAAAACAGAAGCCTCTGTCATCAAAGCTGACAAGAAAGCGAAGAAAAGCGCTTAATTGACATCAGCAGATGAAAAACCCGCCTTTATGGCGGGTTTTTTTATGTGTGAATAATAAGCCAGACGTTATTTTCTGTTGTCGTGCTGAATCGCCGTCAGCGAGCCCACAGACAGCGCTTCTTTATAATGCTTACGGCAGACCGAAACATAGCGTTCATTACCGCCTATCACCACCTGCTCACCATCTGCATAAGGTTTTCCGGCCTGGTCAAGACGAAGTACCATACTGGCTTTACGACCGCAGAAGCAGATCGTTTTCAGTTCGACAAGTTTATCCGACCAGGCGAGCAAATACTGGCTCCCTTCAAAAAGCTCGCCGCGGAAATCCGTGCGCAGGCCATAACACAGCACGGGGATATCAAGCTCATCGACTACCTCTGACAGGGCATGGACCTGTTCACGCGTCAGAAACTGGCTCTCATCGACCAGGACACAATGAATGGGCTGCGCAGCATGTTCTGCACGAATGTCTTCAAACAGATCGGTTTTCGGGTTAAACAGCCTTGCAGGCGACGAGAGCCCTATTCTGGAGCTCACCTTCCCCGCGCCAAAGCGATCGTCAATTTCCGCCGTATAAACAACGGTACGCATCCCTCGCTCCTGATAATTGTACGAGGATTGCAGCAGCGCGGTGGATTTCCCGGCATTCATTGCCGAATAGTAGAAATAAAGTTGTGCCATTGGCCGTAAAACCCTAATCAATGTGTAATATTCCCGATGAGTCATTGTACCATATTTTGTCTGGTCATCAGCGATGCAGCGCACAGAGGATGCAGTTCAGTACGGCGTTCAGTACCGTCTGTTTAACAAAATAACCCGTTAAAACATGAAGTAAACGCATTCAGCCAGACGACGAGGTTATAAGTTCAACCAAACATAACACTTCTTTTTATAGTGGAATCCGTGTTGTTTAAGATTCACTATTTATTAACTATTTCAGGCTTAACACCAGGGGTGAGAACTAATACAAAAGGCTGATATTTCTCCGCCGCAACTATAATTCCTGCGGGAAATGTCACAAAAAAAAGATGCAGGCGGCCTGTTTTAGCATGCCCAGATGATAACAACCGAGACTGCTGGGTGGCGGAATTTAAGTTAGCGTAATTAATAATAGCGGCAATATTTAGTATTTTTTGAATTCCTTACATTCCTGGCTATTGCACAACTGAATTTATGGCTCTATTATTAGGTCAACAAACCACCCCCCATTATAAGTTTGAGATTACTACAATGAGCGAAGCACTTAAAATTCTGAACAACATCCGTACTCTTCGTGCGCAGGCAAGAGAATGCACCCTCGAAACGCTTGAAGAAATGCTGGAAAAATTAGAAGTTGTAGTTAATGAACGTCGCGAAGAAGAAAGCGCTGCTGCGGCTGAAATCGAAGAACGTACTCGTAAACTGCAGCAATATCGTGAAATGCTGATTGCTGATGGTATCGATCCAAATGAATTGCTGAACAGCATGGCTGCCGCTAAAACCGGTACTAAAGCAAAGCGTGCTGCCCGTCCTGCTAAATATAGCTACGTTGATGAGAACGGCGAAACTAAAACCTGGACTGGCCAGGGGCGTACTCCTGCTGTTATCAAGAAAGCGATGGATGAGCAAGGTAAACAGCTGGACGACTTCCTGATCAAGGATTAATCGAGCCTTATTCAGAAAAATCCCGCTTATTGCGGGATTTTTTTTAACCTAAATTTGTCGCAAACATCCTCTTACACTCTGTCATAAAGCATTATTTAGCAATTTCATCGACTGTACTTTAAGACAGGTTTTCGGGAGTGTTACGGGCATAAAAAAACCGGTGGGCAACGCCTCACCGGTTTGAACATTTGCAGCGGTGGCTTATTTCTTAATACCTACGCTCTCTTTGAGCCAGGTTTTAAATTCTTCGCCGAGGGTATTGTGGCGGATACCATATTCAACAAACGCCTGCATATAACCGAGCTTATTACCGCAGTCATGGCTCTTACCTTTCATATGGTAGGCCTCAACGGTCTCTTTCTCGATCAGCATATCGATGGCATCCGTCAGCTGGATCTCATCACCCGCTCCTGGAGGCGTTTTAGCCAGCAGAGGCCAGATCTCAGCACTCAGGACATAGCGACCTACAACAGCAAGGTTTGAAGGCGCTACGTCGGCTTTAGGCTTCTCTACGACGCCCACCATTGGCACACTCTCCCCCGGCTCAAGGTTAACGCCTTTGCAGTCAACCACACCGTATGCCGTTACGTCTTCAACAGGCTCAACCATAATCTGGCTGCTGCCGGTTTCGTCGAAACGTTTGATCATTTCAGCCAGGTTATCCTGAGAAAGATCGGATTCGTATTCGTCCAGAATAACGTCAGGCAGAATTACCGCTACAGGCTCATCACCCACGACAGGGTGCGCGCACATAACAGCGTGGCCCAGACCTTTAGCCAGCCCCTGACGAACCTGCATAATGGTGACGTGTGGAGGGCAAATAGACTGAACTTCTTCTAACAGCTGACGCTTAACGCGCTTTTCCAGCATGGCTTCAAGTTCAAAGCTTGTATCGAAATGGTTTTCGATAGAGTTTTTAGATGAATGCGTAACCAGCACAATTTCAGTGATGCCGGCTGCAATACATTCATTCACGACATACTGGATTAATGGCTTATCAACCAGTGGCAGCATCTCTTTAGGAATCGCCTTGGTTGCTGGTAACATCCTGGTCCCCAATCCCGCTACCGGGATAACGGCCTTTCTGACTTTCGAATTTAGGGCAGCCATTCAAATTCTCCTGAGCTGTTCAAGTTTTGAACTTTTATGCAATAAATAACGCGTTGAGTATATCAGTCTCGCCCCGCAGTCCGGGTCTGAAAAGAACGCGTTGCCGATCAATTAGGATAAATACGCATGAAACCGGGCAGCGATAGTAGCACTCCCCGCAAAACACAGGTAAAGCAATCTTAAAATGACGATCCAATTGCTTATTCCGTGGACAACATTAAGCGTAGCCGCCCCCCGGCGCCCCAAATTTGGCACTGCCACGAGGAACAGCGGTGGCTAATTTGATTAAGATACGCCGTTCCCAACGTCCCAAGCGGTACACCGTTACTCACCCGAATATGGTGTTCACCGGTATTCAGTGATGCATTGAGACCGGCTGAAACGAGGATCAGATTTTTTAAACCGCTGTGGTAATAGCCGACCAATAGCGGAAACTGTCCAGGCAAATTGGCCTGACGAAAAAGCTGGTTTACCTGTTTGAGTAAACTGCCTAACTCCGGCAACCGTTGTCCCTGATGGGATAACTGTTCCTGCAACAAACCATTAAATAGCGCACGAAGAAGCAACGCCGCTAATACACCGTTATCCCCCGCCCGGGTGACATCCAGAGAATAAAACGCAAGGTCGGAATCTGACAGTGGCGCAATATCCAGCACCAGTCCAAGCTGGTCAGCGGCCACCAGCTGCCGATAATTTACGCGACAGTGGGAAATAGTTTGCTGGACGGGTGGCTGGAGTTCTTGCAACAGTTTCGCCGCAGCAGGCGGATTACTCACCAGAGCGTCCCAGTCCTGGAAAAGACGTTCCTCTTCCTCTACCCGGGAATTAAACATATTCGGATAAAGGCACGCTAAGACCGTTTCTCGCAGCCGGTTCAAATCTTTAACCGGTTTAAGCAGAATATCCTGTACCCCAAGACGTAATGCTTTTGCGATATCCGCCATGTTTTCGGTGGCAGAGATCACCAGAATCGGCGTCTGATTGCCTTCGTTACGCAGATGCTCAACCAGCTTCAGTCCATTCATGCGCGGCATCGCAATGTCGCAAATCATCAAATCGGGCGTAATGCTGATCATTTTTTCCAGGGCGTCGATGCCATCTTCAGCCAGTGACGTCATTGCGCCCAGCGAGGATAACCACGAATCCAGTAGCGATCGGAAAACGGGCTCGTCTTCAACAATCAAAATGTGTTTTCCGGCCAATGGCTGCGTCATGGTTCCTCCCCTGGCTGACAGTAACTAAATAGTGGCATGCGATCGGCACTATCGCCTGTCAGATTTTGCTGAAGTAGTCAAAAAAGGTGCTTAACGTGCGGTTTGCATAAAAGGCAACAATTCGTCCATTTTCTTTTCGACGGCTAACGAGCCCGCTGCGATGGCGGCCTCAGCCCGATGGAAATCAAGAGTAGAGATTTGCGGACAGTACGGCTGAATAAGAATATCCGGAGGATCGCCTGCCATACGGTTACGTTTAAGGCGATTCTCGAGTACCTGAATTGACGTGGTCATGATTTCTATCGCCGTCGGCGCAGCAACCGAACGACGTGCGGTCATACGCCCGATTCTTCCGCGCAGGCGCGCGTGCCAGGCCAGTTTCTCGCCCTCAGCATCTTCGCTCTGGAGATTGACCGGCATGAGATCCTGTTGCATCAGGTGGGCGTCGTGCTGCAGGTCGACGGCAATCACGATGTCAGCACCCATTGCACGCGTCAGAGAGATGGGAACCGGGTTAACGACGCCACCATCGACAAGCCAGTAACCGTTGTGTGGGACAGGCGCCATGAGTCCCGGCATACTGCAGGAGGCACGCACGGCAAGATGGATATCCCCTTCGGTTAGCCAGAGTTCGCGACCTGTACTGAGGTTCGTCGCGACGGCGCCGAAAGGCATCTGACAATCAGTGAAGTCTTCGAGGGGCATAACCTGGCGGAACTGGTTAAAGACGCGTTCGCCGCGCAGCAGTCCACCACGCTGCCAGGAGAGGTCCATCAGACGCAGCACGTCCCAGTAGCTGAAGGAGCGCACCCACGTCTCGAGCTCCGGTAGCTTTCCGCACGCGTAAGCGGAGCCGACAAGCGATCCGATTGAGCACCCTGCAACAATATCGACAGTAATGCCCATCTGATTTAAGGCATTAATCACGCCGATGTGTGACCATCCCCGGGCGGCACCTGAACCCAGCGCCAGCCCAATTTTAACCTTTCTCATTAGTCCTGTTTTACGTCCCCTGGATTCCTGACATAGCATCAACGCAACGCCTCAGTTAACATAGTGCTACCCGAAGCGTTTTACGCCTTTATTTTTTTGTTCCAGGAAGAGAATCGTGTCTCAACTCTGCCCTTGTGGTAGCGCTCTGGAGTATAGCCTATGTTGCCAGCGATATCTTTCTGGCGATCAGGTTGCACCAGACCCGTCACACCTTATGCGTTCACGGTACACTGCTTTTGTGATCAAAGACGCAGACTACCTGATTAAAACCTGGCATCCATCCTGCCACGCAGCCGATTTCAAACAGGACATCGAAGCCGGGTTTGCGAACACGCAGTGGCTCGGCCTCACCGTCTATGAATCCTCTCCAGGCAGTCATGAAGATGAAGGTTACGTCAGCTTTGTTGCCCGTTTTACCGAGAACGCTAAGCCTGGCGCCATTATCGAGCGTTCCCGGTTCTTAAAGGAACGCGGGCAATGGTATTATATTGACGGAACGCGTCCACAGTTTGGTCGTAACGATCCCTGTCCGTGTGGTTCAGGTAAAAAATTTAAAAAGTGTTGCGGGCAGTAATGCCTGACAACCCAGACTTCGCAAATACAAACAGGATTTCCCGGCGATGCAATCATTACAACGTAAAGTTCTGCGCACCATCTGTCCCGATCAAAAAGGGCTGATCGCACGAATTACCAACATTTGCTACAAACATGAACTGAATATCGTGCAGAACAACGAGTTCGTTGACCACCGTACCGGCCGCTTCTTCATGCGTACCGAACTGGAAGGTATTTTCAACGACACCACGCTGCTGGCCGATCTGGACAGCGCGCTTCCGGAAGGTTCCGTGCGCGAGCTGACCCCTGCGGGCCGACGCCGCATCGTGATCCTGGTGACCAAAGAAGCACATTGTCTTGGCGACCTGCTGATGAAAGCCAACTACGGCGGTCTGGATGTCGAAATTGCGGCTGTTATTGGTAACCACGAGACGTTGCGCTCGCTGGTCGAGCGCTTTGATATTCCGTTCGAGCTGGTTAGCCATGAAGGCCATACGCGTGAAGAGCACGACGACCTGATGGCGCAGGCCATTGAAGCGCATAACCCGGACTACGTGGTGCTGGCGAAATACATGCGCGTGTTAACGCCGTCTTTCGTGGCGCGTTTCCCGAACAAGATCATCAACATCCACCACTCGTTCCTGCCGGCCTTTATTGGTGCGCGTCCATACCACCAGGCCTACGAGCGCGGCGTGAAGATCATCGGCGCGACAGCCCACTACGTGAATGACAATCTGGACGAAGGTCCCATCATCATGCAGGACGTGATTCATGTGGATCACACTTACACCGCTGAGGACATGATGCGTGCAGGGCGTGACGTTGAGAAGAATGTGTTAAGCCGCGCGCTGTATCAGGTGCTGGCCCAGCGTGTCTTCGTTTACGGTAACAGAACCATCATTCTTTAATCTTTCGGAAAATGAATTGATTAGCTTTGCGCCTTTACGGATAAAAAGCAGGCAAACAACTTCATTTCCCTAAAGGAAAGCTTTACAGGGGCGTCTCATTTGATATGATGCGCCCCGCTTCCAGCAGGAAGCAGGCCAGTAAAAAGTATTACCCCGTGGTGGGGTTCCCGAGCGGCCAAAGGGAGCAGACTGTAAATCTGCCGTCATCGACTTCGAAGGTTCGAATCCTTCCCCCACCACCATCTCTCAGCACGACCTCAAAATTTGAATTACCCCTGGTGGGGTTCCCGAGCGGCCAAAGGGAGCAGACTGTAAATCTGCCGTCATCGACTTCGAAGGTTCGAATCCTTCCCCCACCACCATCACTTCCCCAACATAAAAAAACCGAGTCCGCCCTTGTAGGCCGGGTAAGGCGCAGACGCCACCCGGCGACAGAAACCTACATCGGAGGCAAGCGACGCCTGACCGGCGAACTCTTCACAATCGACGTATTACACTGGGCATGTTCCGCCAGGCCGTCCAGCAGCGCATCAAGCTGTTCGATTGACCGCACCACCAGCCTGATGACGAAGCAGTCCTCCCCGGTGACTTTGTCGCTCTCAATACACTCCGGCATCGCCTGAATATACTTATCCACCTTATGCAACAGCCCTGGCAACGGCCGTACGCGCACCAGCGCGTGCAGCGTATACCCCAGCGCCGCCAGATTCACCCGTGCACCATAACCCTGAATCACACCGCGCTCTTCCAGCCGCTTCAGGCGCTCTGCCGTACTGGGGGACGTCAGACCGATGCGGCCGCTGAGCACCTTCAACGACATGCGCGCATCCTCAACCAGGCAGGCTAAAATTTGTCGGTCGATATCATCGATAAGGCATTCCATTCTTTTCACCTAATTTTAAAAAGTCATTTACCTTTTCAACCTTATCTCACCCCTGTAAAACCCGACAGCGATTTTCGACAATAGCGTCATTAATCAGGAGGTGGATGATGCGTGATTTCCATAAAGGCGTGTGGCAAATGAGCCTGGCGATGTTAATTTCCGGCTCTATCGGCGCGTTTGTTTTGCTCTCCGGTCTGCCGGTGACGGAAGTGGTGTTCTGGCGCTGTCTTATCGGGGCTATGGCGCTTTTTATTTTTATCCGGGCAAGTCAAAAGCCCTTCAGCCCCCTCACCCGCACCACGCTGCTGCTGGCTATTCTTGGCGGCGTGGCGCTCGTGGTGAACTGGGTGCTGCTCTTCGCGGCCTATGAGCGTATCTCAATTGGTCTTTCAACCGTGGTCTATAACACCCAGCCTTTTATGCTGGTCTTGATGGGGATGTTTCTGGGCGAACGCGTCAGCCTGGTGAAATGGGGCTGGCTATTCCTCGCCTTTGGCGGCGTGGTGATCCTGCTCTCCAGCGAGCTGACCGGCGCGCATGGCAGCGAATGGCTCACCGGAATAGGTTTGGCCATGGCCGCGGCCTTCTTCTACGCGCTGACGGCAATCATTGCGCGCAAACTGAAAACAATCGCACCGCAGCATATTGCCTTTATCCAGGTGCTGACCGGCGTCGTGATGCTTTTGCCGTTTGCCAGCCTGCCGTCATTTTCCGGTGATTTCCCCTGGCCGATGCTGCTGACGCTCGGCATTGTCCATACCGGCATTATGTACCAGCTGCTCTACAGCGCAATTCAGAAGCTGCCTACGCCCATCACCGGCTCCCTGTCGTTTATCTATCCGGTGGTGGCAATTGTTGTCGATAATCTGGTGTTCGGACACGCGCTTAACCTGACGCAGCTGGCGGGCGGCGCGCTGATCCTGTTTGCTGCCGCGGGCAACAACCTGGGCTGGGGCGAAAAAAAACCCCGCGAGCGCGGGGTTAGTATCAAAACGGCGAATTAGCGACGGGCGCGTACAATCTGGTATTTGCGCGTCAGGTACTCCACCGGCGCGCTCCAGATGTGGACCAGGCGTGAGAAAGGAAACAGCACAAACAGCGTCATCCCCAGCACCAGGTGAACGCGGAAGATAAACGCCACGCCGTCCAGGTGCTCAGATGCTCCGCCGTGGAAGGTCACCACGGACTGCGCCCAGCCGACCAGCTTCATCATTTCGCTTCCGTCCATATGCTGCGCCGAGAACGGAATGGTCAGCAGACCCAGCGCGCACTGTACCATCAGCAGGGAGAGGATCAGGATATCCGCTGCGGTTGTGGTCGCACGCACGCGCGGGCTGAACAGACGACGCTTGAGCAGCAGCAGGCCGCCAACAAGGGTCATCACGCCGCAGGCACCGCCCGCGATCATCGCCATCTTCTGCTTCACCTCAATCGGCAGCCACGCTTCATACATCCAGTGCGGCGTCAGCATCCCGAGGAAGTGACCGGCAAAAATGCCCAGAATCCCGATGTGGAACAGGTTAGACGCCACGTGCATCCCCTTGCGGTCCAGCATCTGGCTGGAGGCGGCACGCCAGGTGTACTGGCCATAATCGTAACGCAGCCAGCTTCCCACCAGGAACACGGTGCCCGCGATATACGGGTAAATGTCAAAGAAGAACATATTCAGGAAGTGCATTAGTGCCGTCCTCCGTTAGAGATATTCAAATATTGCGGGGCAACCGCGCCGGCAAAACGGCGCTGGTGAGCAGCGATTTCAGACTCGCCGCAGTTCTGGTCAGCAAAGAATTTGACCTGCTCTTCTTCCCAGACCGCATCCAGCGCCTGTGGCGTATCGTCACGGGCCTCATCGGCGATTTTCTCCGCCACTTTTTCACTGTCGACAGAGGCGTTGGCGAGCTTCACCAGCAGATCGAACAGCACCGCGTAGCGGCTCTCACGCTGCTGAAGACGCGCGCCGAGCAGCGCCAGGATCGGCGCGATGTCCTGCAGACCGCCCAGCGCCTCTTCTTTTGGCAGCTGCGCCAGATATTCCAGATAGAGCGGCAGGTGATCCGGCAGCTCGCGGCTGTCGAGCTGCAGACCGTGCTGCTCGTACTGTGCCATCAGGTCGACCATCGCCTGACCGCGGTCGCGGGATTCACCGTGAACGTGTTCGAACAGCAGCAGCGAGGTCGCACGCCCCCGGTCAAACAGCTGGCTGTAGTCCGCCTGCGCATCAAGAAGATCGCGCGCCAGCAGATCGCGGAGGAAAACGCCCAGCTTCTGGGCATCTTCTTTATCCAGGTTTTCAGATGCCGCAAGCGCATCAAAAAGTTCCTGCTGGTGCTGCGCCAGCGCAGCATCCGGGTACTCGAGCAGACGCGAAACAATGACGAGTTCAATCATGAGTGCGGCTCCGTTTTACTGGTCACATCCATGGCGTCGATGCGGCGGCTGTTGAACAGGTTGAATTTGCTGTCTGACCCGTGGCAGCCGTCGCCAAAGGTAAAGCCACAGCCGTTTTTCTCCGGGAAGGCCTCGCGGGCCAGCTCACGGTGGCTGCTCGGCACCACGAAACGGTCTTCGTAGTTGGCAATCGCCAGATAGCGGTACATTTCCTGCGCCTGCGCTTCGGTCAGACCGACCTCTTCCAGCGCGCGGGTGTCGGTTACGCCGTCCACGGTTTCGGCACGCTTGAAGTGGCGCATCGCCAGCATACGCTTCAGCGCCAGCAGTACGGGCTGGGTATCCCCTGCGGTCAGCAGGTTGGCCAGGTACTGAACCGGAATACGCAGGCTCTCCACGTCCGGCAGAATGCCGTTGCTGCCCAGCTCACCCGCGTCAGCGGCAGACTGAATCGGCGACAGCGGCGGCACGTACCAGACCATCGGCAGCGTGCGGTATTCCGGATGCAGCGGCAGGGCCAGCTTCCAGTCCATCGCCATTTTGTACACCGGAGACTGCTGCGCGGCGTCAATCACGCTCTGCGGAATGCCGTCCTTCAGCGCCTGCTCAATCACTTTCGGATCGTTCGGGTCGAGGAAGACATCCAGCTGACGCTGATACAGATCCTTCTCGTTCTCGGTGCTCGCGGCGTTTTCAATCGCGTCCGCGTCGTACAGCAGCACGCCGAGGTAGCGAATACGGCCTACGCAACTCTCGGAGCAGACGGTCGGCATACCGGCTTCGATACGCGGGTAGCAGAAGATGCACTTCTCGGACTTGCCGCTCTTCCAGTTGAAGTAGATCTTTTTGTACGGGCAGCCGGTGATGCACATGCGCCAGCCGCGGCACTTGTCCTGGTCGATCAGCACGATGCCGTCTTCTTCACGCTTGTAGATGGCGCCGCTCGGGCAGGTCGCCACGCACGCCGGGTTAAGGCAGTGCTCGCACAGGCGCGGCAGATACATCATGAAGGTGTTTTCGAACTGGCCGTACATCGCCTTCTGCATGTTCTCGAAGTTCTGGTCTTTGGCGCGTTTTTCGAACTCGCCGCCCAGAATCTCCTCCCAGTTTGGACCGCTGGTAATTTTGTCCATGCGCTGACCGGTGATCAGCGAGCGGGGACGGGCGATCGGCTGGTGTTTACCTTCCGGCGCGTTGTGCAGATTCTGGTAGTCGTAGTCAAACGGCTCGTAGTAATCCTCGATGCCCGGCAGGTGCGGGTTAGCAAAGATTTTTCCCAGAAGCCAAGCGCGGTTACCCATGCGCGGCTGCAGCTTGCCGTTGATTTTGCGGATCCAGCCGCCCTTCCACTTCTCCTGGTTTTCCCAGTCGGTCGGGAAGCCGGTGCCCGGCTTGCTTTCCACGTTGTTGAACCAGGCGTATTCCATACCTTCGCGGCTGGTCCAGACGTTTTTACAGGTGACCGAGCAGGTATGGCAGCCGATGCATTTATCCAGATTCAGCACCATGCCGACTTGTGAACGAATTTTCATTTTACGCTCTCCTGTACCTGGTCATTACCTTCGCCGTCTAACCAGTTAATATTCTTCATCTTACGTACCACCACGAACTCATCGCGGTTCGATCCTACGGTGCCGTAGTAGTTAAAGCCGTAGGCCAGCTGCGCATAGCCACCGATCATGTGGGTCGGCTTCGGCGTAATGCGGGTCACGGAGTTGTGGATCCCGCCGCGCTGTTCGGTGATCTCTGACCCCGGCAGGTTCACGATACGTTCCTGCGCGTGGTACATCATGGTCATCCCGGCCGGTACGCGCTGGCTCACCACCGCACGCGCCGTCAGGGCACCGTTGCTGTTGAACACTTCGATCCAGTCGTTATCTTCAATACCCAGATCTTTGGCATCCGTTTCGCTCATCCAGACAATCGGACCGCCGCGCGACAGGGTCAGCATCAGCAGGTTGTCGCTGTAGGTGGAGTGGATCCCCCACTTCTGGTGCGGCGTCAGGAAGTTCAGCGCCTTCTCCGGGTTACCGTTCGATTTCGCGCCCATCACCGCTTTCACGGAGCGGGTGTCGATAGGCGGACGGTACACCAGCAGGCTTTCACCGAAGTCGCGCATCCACTGGTGATCCTGATACAGCGACTGGCGGCCGGACAGGGTGCGCCATGGGATCAGCTCGTGAACGTTGGTGTAGCCCGCGTTATAGGACACATGCTCGTCTTCCAGACCTGACCAGGTCGGGCTGGAGATAATCTTGCGCGGCTGGGCCTGAATATCGCGGAAGCGGATTTTCTCTTCCTCTTTATTCGTCGCCAGATGCGTATGGTCGCGACCGGTGAACGCGCTCAGCGCCGCCCAGGCCTTCACCGCGACGTGGCCGTTGGTTTCCGGGGCCAGGGTCAGGATCATCTCTGCCGCATCAATCGCCGTGTTCAGCATGGGCTGGCCTTTCGCCGGGCCGTCCGCTTTGGTGTAGTTGAGCTTGCGCAGCAGGTCCATTTCGCTCTGGGTGTTCCAGGCGATCCCTTTCCCGCCGTTACCGATTTTCTCCATCAGCGGGCCGATAGAGGTAAAGCGCTCGTACGTTGCCGGGTAGTCACGCTCAACCGGAATGATGTGCGGTGCGGTCACGCCCGGGATCAGGTCGCATTCGCCTTTTTTCCAGTCCTTCACGTCCAGCGGCTGCGCCAGTTCGGCGGCAGAGTCGTGCTGGATAGGCAGCGTTACCACGTCAGTCTCTTTGCCGAGGTGCCCCACGCAGACTTCGGAGAATGTCTTCGCGATGTCTTTGTAGATTTCCCAGTCGCTTTTTGATTCCCACGCCGGGTCAACGGCCGCAGACAGCGGATGAATAAACGGATGCATATCCGAGGTATTCATGTCGTCTTTTTCGTACCAGGTGGCGGTTGGCAGCACGATATCGGAGTACAGGCAGGTGCTGGACAGACGGAAGTCCAGCGTCACCACCAGATCCAGCTTGCCGTCCAGACCGTTGTCTTTCCACTCCACCTCTTCCGGCTTCACGCCGCCCTGCTTGCCGAGATCTTTCCCCTGGATGCCGTTTTCGGTACCCAGCAGGTATTTCAGCATGTACTCGTGACCTTTACCGGACGAGCCCAGCAGGTTGGAGCGCCAGATGAACAGGTTGCGCGGATGGTTTTTGCCGTTCTCAGGCTGTTCTGCCGCGAAGCGGATGGAGCCTTCCTTCAGGGATTTGACGGTGTAATCCACCGGCGACATGCCCGCTTTCTTCGCCTCTTGTGCAATGCGCAGCGGGTTAGTGCCCAGCTGCGGCGCAGACGGCAGCCAGCCCATGCGTTCAGCGCGCACGTTGAAGTCAATCAGATGGCCGCTGTAGCGGGATTTATCCGCCATCGGCGACAGCAGCTCCTGCGCGGTGACCGTCTCGTAGCGCCACTGGCTGGAGTGGTTATAGAAGTAGGAGGTGCTGTTCATGTGGCGTGCCGGACGCTGCCAGTCAAGGGCAAACGCCAGCGGCTGCCAGCCGGTCTGCGGACGCAGTTTTTCCTGACCCACGTAGTGCGCCCAGCCGCCGCCGCTCTGGCCGACGCAGCCGCAGAAGATCAGCATGTTGATCAGACCACGGTAGTTCATATCGAGGTGATACCAGTGGTTAAGACCCGCACCGACGATGATCATGGAGCGACCGTGGGTCTGGTCGGCGTTTTCCGCAAACTCGCGGGCGATACGCACGATCTGCGCGCGTGGAACGCCGGTGATCTGCTCCGCCCATGCCGGGGTATAAGCCTTCACGTCGTCATAGCCGGTGGCGCAGTTTTCATCACCCAGACCGCGTTCCAGGCCGTAGTTCGCCATGGTCAGGTCATAGACGGTGGTGACCAGCGCGGTAGTCCCGTCGGCCAGCTGCAGGCGTTTCACCGGCAGCTTGTGCATCAGCACGTTTTTCAGCTCAACCTTGTTGAAGTGCTCGGAACCTTCGCCGCCAAAGTACGGGAAGCCCACATCCGCAATCTCGTCCTGGCTACCCAGCATGCTCAGACGCAGTTCCGTCTCTTCACCGGTCGTGCCGTTACGCTGCTCAAGGTTCCACTTGCCCTTCTCGCCCCAGCGGAAGCCGATAGAGCCGTTTGGCGCCACCAGCTCGCCGTTGCTGTTATAGGCGACGGTTTTCCACTCTGGGTTATTTTCCTGGCCCAGCGCGTCCACCAGATCGGCGGCGCGCAGCGTACGGCCTGCGGCGTAGTAGCCGTCACGCTCTTCGAGCATCACCAGCATCGGCATGTCGGTGTAGCGACGGACGTAGTCGGTGAAGTACTGGCTTGGTTTATCCAGATGGAACTCGCGCAGCATGACGTGGCCCATCGCCATCGCCATCGCGGCATCGGTCCCCTGTTTCGGTGCTAGCCACAGGTCACACAGCTTGGCGATTTCCGCGTAGTCCGGGGTCACCGCAACGGTTTTGGTGCCTTTGTAACGGACTTCGGTAAAGAAGTGCGCGTCCGGCGTACGGGTCTGCGGCACGTTTGAGCCCCAGGCGATGATGTAGCTGGAGTTGTACCAGTCGGCGGACTCCGGTACGTCGGTCTGTTCGCCCCAGGTCTGTGGAGACGCTGGCGGCAGGTCGCAGTACCAGTCGTAGAAGCTCAGGCAGGTACCGCCGATTAAGGAGAGATAGCGCGCGCCGGAAGCGTAAGAGACCATCGACATCGCCGGGATTGGCGAGAAGCCTGCCACGCGGTCAGGACCGTAGGTTTTCACGGTGTAGACGTTGGAGGCGGCAATCAGCTCGTTCACCTCTTTCCAGGAAGAGCGAACGAAACCACCGCGACCGCGCGCCTGCTTGAAGCTTTTCGCTTTGTCGGCGTCCTCGATGATGGATGCCCACGCATCAACCGGATCGCTGTGCTGCACTTTCGCTTCACGCCACATTTTCATCAGGCGTTTACGCATCAGCGGATATTTGAGACGGTTGGCGCTGTAGAGATACCAGGAGTAGCTGGCGCCGCGCGGGCAGCCGCGCGGTTCATGGTTCGGCATATCCGGACGGGTGCGCGGGTAGTCGGTCTGCTGCATTTCCCACGTCACCAGACCGTTTTTAACGAAAATCTTCCAGCTACATGAGCCAGTGCAGTTTACGCCGTGGGTAGAACGGACGACTTTGTCATGCTGCCAGCGCTGGCGGTAACCGTCTTCCCAGTCCCGGTTGGTATCCAGAACCTGGCCGTGCCCATCGGCAAACGTTTCGCCCTTCTGCTTGAAGTAGCGAAACCGGTCCAAAAACTTGCTCATCGGGTATCTCCTGTATGGAGCCTGTGGCTCTCTAAATCGACATTGCTGATTTGCAGCGAAGGTAACGCCCTGAAAGAGAGGGAGAATTGATAACGATCAAGACGACGAGGGACTTTCAGGCGAGGGATTACACCGAATACCACCAAAGCGGTATCTTTATAAATTTCATATCTATATGAAATATAAGGTTATTTTAATTTCATCCTACAAAAGACCAGGCAAAATTTAACATCTCAGGTATTAAGGGGTAGAGCGCCCTGGAAAGCGATGGCGATCACAGTGTTGCCTGCGGATTTCCTGAGAAGAGCTTTCAGTATGTTGTAACTATTTTGACCCCAAAAAAACGCGGCCCGAAGGCCGCGTAAACGGATAATCACACTTACTTATTTTTTTTGGTATTACGGCCATATACCAGCCACGTAATCACAACGCAGGCGATATAGAAGATGAGGAAGACCTTCATTGCACCCGCCGGAGAGCCGGTCAGATCCAGTGAGATGCCGAACGCTTTCGGAATAAAGAAGCCACCAATTGCGCCAATCGCAGAGATAAAGCCCAGGGCTGCAGCCGTATCCGTTGCCGCTTCACGCATCGCCTGCTCTTCGCTTCCGCCCTGCGCCTTCACGCGGTCCATCGTCAGCTTGCGGAAGATCACGGAGATCATCTGGAAGGTAGACGCACTCCCCAGCCCGGCCGTCAGGAACAGCACCATAAACACGCCGAAGAAGGCGATGAAGCTCCCGCCCTGTCCGTCAGCAGGCAGCGTCAGGAACAGCAGCGCACAGAAGACTGCCATCACGACGAAGTTAACCAGCGTCACGCGGGTCCCGCCCAGACGGTCGGAGATCATGCCCCCCAGCGAACGCGCCAGTGCGCCAATGAAAGGACCGAAGAAGGCGAATTGCAGGATCTGCACGTCCGGGAACTGCGTTTTCGACAGCATCGCGAAGCCCGCCGAGAAGCCGATAAACGAACCGAAGGTCGCCAGATACAGCAGCGCCATCACCCAGAGGTGTCCACGCTTCAGCACCGGCAGCTGTTCGCTCAGCGACGCCTTCGACGCGGACAGGTCATTCATAAAGAACCAGGCTGCAAGGGTGAAGACCACGAGGAACGGCACCCAGATCCAGGCTGCGTTTTGCAGATAGAGGGAAGAACCATCCGCCTGCTCAACGCCACCGCCGCCAAAGGCTGCAAAAATGGAGACCGAGATCGCCAGGGGAGCGATCAGCTGCATCACGCTCACGCCCATATTGCCCAGACCGCCGTTAATCCCCAGCGCGCCGCCCTGCTTCGCTTTCGGGAAGAAGAAGCTGATGTTCGCCATGCTGGAGGCGAAGTTCGCCCCGGCAAAGCCGCACAGCAGGGAGATAATCACGAACACGCTGAACGGCGTGGAGGTATCCTGCACCGCGAAGCCGAGCCACACGCAAGGGACGATCATGATGCCCGTACTGAACGCCGTCCAGCGACGGCCGCCGAAGACCGGCACCATAAACGCGTAAGGGACGCGCAGCAGCGCGCCTGACAGCGACGGCAGTGCGGTCAGCATAAACAGCTGATCGGTTGTAAACGTAAACCCGACTTTGGGCAGGTTTACCGCCACCGCGCTAAACAACATCCAGACGCAAAACGCTAACAACAAGCACGGCACGGAAATCCACAGATTCCGGCTTGCTACACGATGGCCGCGCTGTTGCCAGAACGCCGGATCCTCTGGACGCCAGTCAGTAATAACGGCACCATTTTCCCTTTCGGGAGCGGATGAGTGACTCATAGACACCTCTGATTCTCGAATGATGCTGCAAACATTAGGGTTTTAGGGCGGCGGTAAGTTGATATAAATCAAAGGAAAAGTGGGAGGATTTGCGGTGTAAAATAAGGCCTCATCCTTAGTGAGTAGGCTAATTCGGTAAAAAAGACGTGGTTTTTCACGGCACTGACGGTTCCCTGCAGCGCCCACCTCTTTCCCCCTACTCCGTTGGCAATTTAGGGGTAATCCTTTATTGGTATGGGTATACTCCAGGGTATGCACCAGAATAGCGCCATTCCTGCAAGCAGGCCACGTCAGGAGCACGCCCACTCTATGTTAAAAAGATGCTTATCTCCGCTAACGCTCGTGAATCAGCTCGCCCTGATTGTTTTGCTGTCCACCGCCATCGGCGTGACCGGCATGGCGATCTCCGGCTGGCTGGTACAAGGGGTACAGGGTAATGCGCATGCCATCAACGAGGCAGGCTCGCTACGCATGCAGAGTTACCGTCTGCTGGCGGCGGTTCCGCTGACGCAGGACGATCGGCCTTTAATCGATGAAATGGAGCGCACGGCGTTCAGCCCCGAGCTGGAAAATGCCGCCATCCGTGCCGGTCAGCAATCCCAGTTGAAAGCCCTTCAGGGGTACTGGCACACCCAGCTGCAGCCGGGCCTGAAACAGGCGCGCAGTACAGAAGCCGTTGCCCAGGACGTGGCGGGGTTTGTCTCCCGCATTGACGCGCTGGTCTCAGCGTTCGACCAGACGACCGAATTACGCATCGACCGGGTGGTGATGGTGCACCGGGCCATGGCGCTGTTTATGGGGCTGCTGCTGATCTTCACCATCGTCTGGCTCCGCGCGCGTCTGCTGAATCCCTGGAAACAGCTGCTGGCGATGGCCCGCGCGGTCACCGCACGCGATTTTACCCAGCGCACGCACATTAGCGGGCGCAACGAGATGGCCATGCTCGGCCAGGCACTCAATACCATGTCGGCCGAGCTCTCCGAGAGCTACGCGGTGCTGGAGCAGCGCGTACAGGAAAAAACGGCCGGGCTGGAGCAGAAAAACGAGATCCTCTCTTTCCTCTGGCAGGCCAACCGTCGCTTGCACATGCAGGTGCCGCTATGTGAACGTCTCTCACCGGTGCTGAATGGCCTGCAAACGCTGACCCTGCTGCGCGATCTGGAGCTGCGGGTCTACGATGTGGAAGACGAAGAGAACCACCAGGAATTTACCTGTCAGTCCGATATGTCCTGCGATGACAAAGGCTGCCATCTTTGCCCTCGCGGCCTGCCGCCGCTGACCTCCGGCGGCACGACCCTGAAGTGGCGCCTTACGGACAGCCACACTCAGTACGGCATTCTGCTGGCCACCCTGCCAACCGGACGCCACCTGAGCCACGACCAGCAGCAGCTGGTGGATACGCTGGTTGAACAGCTGACGGCCACGCTGGCGCTCGACAGGCATCAGGAAAAACAGCAGCAGCTGATCGTCATGGAAGAGCGCGCGACCATCGCCCGCGAGCTGCACGACTCTATCGCCCAGTCGCTTTCCTGTATGAAAATGCAGGTGAGCTGCCTGCAGATGCAGGATGCGGAGATGCCCGACAGCAGCAAGCAGCTGCTCAGCCAGATCCGCAACGAGCTGAACACCTCCTGGGTGCAGCTGCGCGAGCTGCTGACCACCTTCCGTCTGCAGCTGACCGAGCCGGGCCTGCGCCCGGCGCTGGAATCCAGCTGTCACGAATTTAGCGCCCGGCTGGGGTTCCCGGTGAAGCTGGATTACCAGCTGCCGCCGCGCTTTGTCCCCTCCCATCAGGCCATACATTTACTGCAGATCGCCCGCGAAGCGCTGAGCAACGTGCTTAAACACGCTGAAGCAACGGCGGTCACGGTCACCGTCAGCCAGCACGACAATCAGGTGAAACTGACGGTTCACGATAACGGCCGCGGCGTGCCGGAAAATGCCGAACGCACTAACCACTATGGTTTAATCATTATGCGAGACCGCGCCCAAAGCCTGCGCGGTGATTGCCAGGTTCGCCGGAGAGAGACGGGCGGCACGGAAGTTGTCGTCACCTTTATTCCCGAGAAACCGCTTACAACTGCTCAAGGAGATACCCATGACTAATCAGGAACCGGCATCCATCCTGTTGATCGACGACCATCCGATGCTGCGTACTGGCGTGAAACAGCTGGTCAGCATGGCGCCCGATATCACCGTGGTGGGCGAAGCCAGCAACGGCGAACAGGGCATTGAGCTTGCCGAATCCCTCGATCCCGATCTGATCCTGCTCGATCTGAATATGCCGGGCATGAACGGACTGGAGACCCTCGACAAGCTGCGGGAAAAATCGCTTTCCGGACGCATCGTCGTCTTTAGCGTGTCGAACCATGAAGAGGATGTGGTCACGGCGCTGAAACGCGGGGCGGATGGCTATCTGCTGAAAGACATGGAGCCGGAAGATCTGCTTAAGGCGCTGCAGCAGGCGGCGGCGGGCGAGATGGTATTGAGCGAAGCCTTAACGCCGGTGCTGGCCGCCAGCCTGCGCGCTAACCGCGCCACCTCTGACCGTGACGTCAGCCAGCTCACGCCGCGCGAGCGCGACATTCTCAAGCTCATTGCCCAGGGCCTGCCGAACAAAATGATCGCTCGCCGCCTGGACATCACCGAAAGCACGGTCAAAGTGCACGTGAAGCATATGCTGAAGAAAATGAAGTTAAAATCTCGCGTTGAAGCCGCCGTGTGGGTGCATCAGGAACGCATTTTCTAAGGATTACTCCTCCGGCAGCAGCTTCCAGCGCGGGTCGTCATCAGGCAATGCGACCAGCGGCTGCACCACAGCAAGCGTGATCTCATTGGACGAGACGCGCTGGCCTTTCTCATCTTCTACCACTGCCGAGAGGTGCCAGCGGTTTGTCGCACCTTCCTGTTCATTCCAGGCAGGTATAATTACGCTCCAGCCGTCTGCGCTGTTACTTTTGGCCGGCGACGTCAGGCTCAATGCCTGCGTATCCCCCTGCCAGTGGATCTGACGGATGCCGTGCGTGCTGCGAACCTGCAGCTTCAGCATAACGGTCTCGCCCCCTTTCAGATCCCACGGCGGCGTGGCCAGCCAGACGGACAGCGTTTTACGCTGGCGGAATTCCATCACCGGCAGGCTAGTGCGCTCCGGTGAATCGTAGCGGCTGCCGCGCAGGGATCGCGTCGCGGCAACCTCATCGGCGGAAAGCTGCTTTGCCAGCGGCACGCCAAAGCGATAGTTGAGCTTCAGTCCGAGGTTATTCTGGCTCTCACCGCTTTCGCCCTGCTTGTGCCCGGCGGTCAACGTCACCAGCGGAACGGGGGTATAGTTAAGCCCCAGATTGACCGCAACCGGGTTGTGGTACCCGGTGCCGCTGTTGAACAGGTCGACGTTATCGCCAAAGTACTGCTCAACGCTGACGCTGGTGTTCAGGTGATGGAACCACGGCAGCCAGGCTTTAGCGGTCACGTCATATCCGCTCGCCATGCGCTGCTCCTGAACGTCAGATCGCGCGCGCCATCCGGCAAAGGGCTGATAGTAGTTCGCTGAGAGGCGCAGATTTTCCCCCCACGCTTCCGCGCCCAGCCCGGCACGCTGCAGGTTTTCATCGAGAAGATTATCGTAAAAGGTGTTGTAGCCCAGCAGCCATTTCCCCGCGACCCAGCGCTGACCGATTCCGGCGTTACTGACCAGGCCATCCGTCTGCTGCGTCAGGCCAAGCTGGCTCCAGCTGAGGTAACGGTTAGTATCATTCCACGGAATAAACCAGCTCCCGCTGCTGCCGTTAAATTTGCCGTCATTATCCACCAGCACGTTCACGCTGGCGTTTCCCCAGGGCGACAGCCAGGACTCAATCTGCTGGTTCACTTCCCCGCTTACCGCGTCGCGCACCTGACCAAAGGCAAACTGACGCGCCTGCTCGCCGGTCGTCAGCCCGTTGTCGGTCATGCTGGCTTCACCGAAGGCTTTCGCCATTTCGGCGAGGTGTTTCTCCCCTTCGCCCGTTGGCGCCGCCAGGCCGAGATCGGGCAGACTATCCCCATTATTATCAAAGGGGTGCTGCGCCTGATGCATAAAGGAATTCGGCGCACCGTGAACGGCTCCGGCCGTAAGAAGGGGGAGTAAAAACAGCAAACGAATGCGGGACGATACAACCATCAACGTCGTCAATAAGAACCTGTGTTTATGAATAAACTCTTATTATGTTAACGCGATAAGCCCTGAAATACAGTTCTGGCGGACATTTCAGGATTATCCTGAAACAGCCCTTTCAGCTCCGGCACGCAGGAACCACAGTTCGTACCACAGCGCAGCTTCGCCCCCAGCGCGGTGACGGAATCACACCCTCCGGCAATCGCCTCCCGTATCGCCTCTTCCCCGACGCTGAAACAGCTGCAGATAATGCGTCCCGGATCCGTCCCCCTCCCGACGCTCTGCCCGTTCAACAGGGCGTGGCGTTCTGCGGGCAGCACGGGGGGTGAATGAAAAGCGGCTTCAATCACCGTATGCGCCAGCGCCGGTAACGCGGTACCTTCCCAGAAACCCAGCATAAGCTGGCCTTCATGCCAGGCCAGCACGCTGCTGCGTTCACCGGTCTGCGCAACCTGCAGCTGCCAGCCCCGGCCGCTGGCGTGTTCCATTACCCACGACAGCAGCGGTTTATCGCACGCCACCGTCAGGCGTAAAGCTTTACGCCACCAGTAAACCGAAGAGGGCATTTCCAGCCCTTCGCGGGCATAGAGTTCTCCCTGCCAGACGGGCTGCCAGGGCTGGATTCTGACGGCGGTTTGTTTACTCTCAGGCTGGCCCGAAACCGGATCGCAGCGCCCTTCCACCAGCGCATTCACCTTTCCCTGGCGGGCAAACGCAGCGTTCCAGTGCATCGGGGCAAAAGCGTTCCCTTCACGCTGGGCGTCGCTGATGCGCACTCTTGCTACCATGACGCCGCGCGGCGAACTGATGCGCGCCAGCTGGCCGTCGCACAGGGAAAACCGAACGGCGTCTGCGGGGCAAACCTCAACAAAGGGTTCGGCGATATGCTGCATCAGTCTGGCCACATATCCTGTTCGCGTCATGGTATGCCACTGATCGCGGATGCGCCCCGAGTTGAGAATCAGCGGGTACAACGCGCTGACCGTCGCACCGTGCGACAGAGGGTTAACGGGAACAATGTTACGGCGCGGAAAATCCCCCCCAGGCCACTGCCAGGGCTCAAGCCGCTCCCACTCCTCACGGGTAAGCGTAGCCAGGTCATGAAGGTTTAACGCCCGCGCGCCGTCATTTTCAAAGGCCGTCAGCGCCGCATGCTCGCAAAAAATCTCGTGAGGATGCAGCCAGGCAAAGGCGTCGCCGTGCCCCAGCCGTTTCGCCACCTGCGCGACGATCCACCAGTCCGGCTTTGCCTCACCGGGCGCGGGCAGAAACGCGCGCTGGCGCGAAATGCGTCGCTCGGAATTGGTTACCGTGCCGTCCTTCTCTCCCCAGGCCAGCGCCGGAAAGCGAATATGGGCAAACCGGCTGGTGTCGGTATCATTCATCACCTCAGAGACAATGACCAGCGGGCAGCGCCCCAGCGCCTGACACACCGCGTGGCTGTCCGGCAGCGAGACGGCAGGATTGGTGCCCATGATCCACACTGCCTTCACCTCGCCGCGGACAATGGCGTCAAACAGCTCCACCGCCATCAAGCCCGGCGTCTGCGCAAGCCGTTCCGTTCCCCAGAAACGCGCCACCCGCGAGAGATCGTCCGGCTCAAAGTTCATGTGCGCCGCCAGCTGATTTGCCAGCCCGCCCACCTCTCTTCCGCCCATCGCGTTTGGCTGTCCGGTCAGCGAAAACGGGCCGCAGCCCGGACGGTTAAATTTTCCGCTGGCAAGGTGCACGTTAATGATGGCGCTGCATTTGTCGCTGCCGCTGGAGGACTGGTTGATTCCCATGGTGTAGAGCGTGATGGCCCGGGGCGCCGTCACAAACCAGTCGTAAAACGTACCGATATCCTGCGGCGAGAGGCCGCAAAACGCCGCCACGCGGGATATCGGCCACGCGTCCGTTCCCTGAATGATATTAAGCAGACCGACGAACAGCCCGGCGTCGCTGCCGGGAGTGAGCGCCAGATGCAGGTCAGCAATATCACAGGAGGCGGTTCTGCGCGGATCGATGACCACCACTTTCATCTCCGGATTGTTGTGCTTTGCCTGTACCAGGCGCTGATACAGCACCGGATGCGTCCAGGCCGCGTTTGAGCCCACCAGCACCACCAGATCGCTGTTTTCCACATCCTCGTAGCTGCACGGCACGACATCTTCACCAAAGGCGCGCTTGTAGCCAACGACCGCCGATGACATGCAGAGCCGGGAGTTGGTATCAATGTTCGCCGCGCCGATAAACCCTTTCATCAGCTTATTGGCGGCGTAATAATCCTCGGTAAGCAATTGCCCAGACGCATAAAACGCCACCGCCTGCGGCCCCCATTTGTCGATAATGTCCTGGAGGCGCTCGCCTGCGGCTCCCAGCGCCTGCGCCCAGTTCACCTCAGCACCGTCAACAACGGGGCGCAGCAATCGCCCCTGTAAGCCCATTGTTTCCCCCAGGGCCGATCCTTTCACGCACAAGCGGCCAAAGTTCGCAGGATGGGTTTCATCCCCCCGAACGCTGACCGTTTCACCGTCCACGCGGGCGACCACGCCGCAGCCGACCCCGCAGTAGGGGCACGTTGTCCGGGTTTCCGTCATGAGGCCTCCGCACGCATTACCAGGGCATCATTACCGACCCACACCTTGCCGTTCTCAATTTTGACCGGCCAGGCGCGCACCGCGGGTTCGCCGTTCTCCACCTGACAGCCGTCGCGCAGGCGGATACGCTGCTTGTAGAGCGGGGAAATCACCACCGGCTCCCCCGCCGCATCGCCAAGAATGCCGCGGGAAAGCACGTTCGCGCTGCTGCCAGGCTCCCGATCGTCGAGGGCGTAAACGGTTTTGCCAAAACGGAACAGCGCGATCGGCTTACGCCCGAGCCGCGCGCCAATGCCCGCCTGCTCGGGGATATCGTCGATGCCGCAGATTTCCTGCCAGCGTTTACCTTGATCCGCTGCGGTGTCGTTCACCATCGTGCGGAACAGCGCCAGACGGTTCGGATCGTTAAGCGTGGTTTGCCATTCGCACTGGTAGGTTTCCACCACCCGGGCCATCTCCTGCTCCAGCCCGTGGGCGATGCCCAGGCTGTCGTTGAGGATCACCTCCCGCAGGTAGTCGAGACCGCCTTCCAGGTTGTCCATCCAGGTGCTGGTGCGCTGCAGGCGATCCGCCGTGCGGATGTAGAACATCAGGAAACGGTCGACGGTGCGGATCAGCGTGTCATCATCGAGATCGCTGGCGAAGAGATCCGCATGGCGCGGCTTCATGCCGCCGTTGCCGCACAGGTAGAGGTTCCACCCCTTATCGGTGGCAATCACCCCCACGTCTTTACTCTGCGCCTCGGCGCATTCGCGGGTACACCCTGAGACGGCCATTTTGATTTTATGCGGCGCGCGCAGGCCTTTGTAACGGTGCTCGAGCCTGACCGCGAGGCCGGTGGAGTCCTGCACGCCGTAGCGACACCAGGTCGACCCGACGCAGGATTTCACCGTGCGCAGGGATTTGCCGTAGGCGTGCCCGGTTTCAAATCCGGCTTCCACCAGCGCCTGCCAGATCTCCGGCAGCTGTTCGAGCGTGGCGCCAAACAGGTCGATACGCTGGCCGCCGGTGATTTTGCTGTACAGGCTGTAGCGTTTCGCAATCTGGCCGATGGCGATCAGCCCGTCGGCGGTCACTTCCCCCGCAGGCATGCGCGGCACGATGGAGTAGGTACCGTCCTTCTGGATATTGGCGAAGTAGCGGTCGTTGGTGTCCTGCAGCGGCAGGTGTGCCGGTTTCAGCAGATACTCGTTCCAGCAGGAGGCGAGCACTGACCCCACCAGTGGCTTACAAATTTCGCACCCGTGTCCCTGACCGTAGCGGCTAATGAGCTGGTCAAAGGTGCGGATATGGTTGACGCACACGAGGTGGTAAATCTCCTGACGCGAGTACGCGAAGTGTTCGCAGATGTCCTTTTTCACCTCCACGCCCTGCGCCGCCAGCTGGAACTCCATCACCTGCTTCACCAGTGCGCTACATCCTCCGCAGCCGGTCGCCGCTTTGGTGCACTGCTTAATTGCGCCGATATCCGTTGCGCCCGCACTTACCGCCTGACAGATATCGCCTTTGCTGACGTTATGACACGAACAGATTTGTGCGCTTTCCGGCAGCGCTGCCACGCCGAGCGCTTTTGGCGCACTGCCTGACGACGCGGGTAATATCAGCGTTTCCGGCTCTTTTGGCAGGGCTATCCCGTTGAGCATCATCTGTACCAGCGTGGCGTATTCGCTGGCATCACCCACCAGCACGCCGCCGAGCAGCGTTTTGCCGTCGTGGCTGACCACGATTTTCTTGTAGATTTGCTGCGGGCCGTGCGTCCACTGGTAGCTCAGCGCCCCCGGCGTGCGGCCGTGAGCATCGCCGAACGAGGCCACGTCCACGCCCAGCAGCTTGAGTTTGGTGCTCATATCCGCGCCGGCGAAGGTTTTCTCCTCTCCCGCCAGCGCGGCGGCGGCCACCCGCGCCATCTGGTAGCCGGGCGCAACCAGCCCGAAGATTTTCCCTTCCCACAGGGCGCATTCACCAATGGCCAGCACGTCCGGATCGGAGGTCTGGCAACCGTCGCCAATGCCGATCCCGCCGCGTTCGCCGATAGCCAGCCCGCTGCTGCGCGCCAGCGCGTCCTGCGGACGAATGCCGGCAGAAAAGACCACCATGTCTGTTTCAAGCTGTTCACCATCGGCAAAGCGCAGCACCAGCCCGCCGTCCGCGGCGGCGATCTCCGTCGTTGCTTTACTGGTATGCACACCGACGCCCAGCGCCTCGATTTTCTTGCGCAGCATCGCCGCGCCGTCGTTGTCGAGCTGGACCGCCATCAGATTGGGCGCAAACTCCACCACGTGAGTTTCCAGCCCGAGCTGCTTCAGGGCATTCGCCGCCTCCAGCCCCAGCAGCCCGCCGCCAATCACGACACCGCGGCGTGAGCCCGCCGCGTGCGCCGCAATCTTGTCCAGGTCGTCAAGGGTGCGGTAGACAAAACAGCCCGGCAGATCGTTTCCCGGCACGGGCGGCACGAACGGGTATGAGCCGGTCGCCAGCACCAGCTTGTCCCAGTGGGTTTCGTGCCCGCTGGCGCTACGCACCACGCGCGCGTCGCGATCGATAGCGACAATCTGCTGCGACAGGCGCAGCTCAATGCCGTTGTCGGCAAAGAAATCCCCCTCCACCAGCGAAAGCGACGCCGCGCTGCGGCCGCCAAAATATTCCGACAGATGCACGCGGTCATAGGCGGCATAGCGCTCCTCGCCAAAGACAACGATCTGATACTGCTGATGCAAATTGCGGTTAACGCAGTCTTCGAGAAAATGATGGCCGACCATACCGTGCCCAACCACCACCAGAGTAGGTTTTGTCATAGCGTTCTGTCCTGCAACCTGCGGTTGCGTAGTGAAACGATCGAACAGCCAGTCCGCGTGCGCGGGCGCAGCCGTTGCCAGTAAATCGGTAAATGTTGCCGCGCTGCGGCAGTCCCCCATCAGCAGCACGCCAGCCAGCGCCCCCTGATGGATCAGTAAACGACGATAGTGACGGGTCAGCGGATCCCATGCGCTCCAGACCACATCGCCCTCCTGCTCTGCCGCGCGACCGAGGCTGAACAGCTCCACGCCGGTCACCTTGAGGCGCATGCCGTTGTCGGTCAGAACAAACGGCGCGGTGACGTCTCCGGCCAGCCGGGCGGCGAGGATATCCGCCTGCGCCAGACAGGGGGCGACCAGGCCAAACGTCTGGCCGTCAATTTCACAGCACTCGCCAATGGCGTAGACGTCCGGCACGGAGGTTTGCATCTGGTGATCCACCACGATGCCGCGCGCGCAGCGAATGCCGCTGGCCTGCGCCAGCACGACGTTAGGCTGCACGCCCGTCGCCAGCACCACCCGCGCGGCGGTGACGCTGCGTCCGTTCAGCAGCGTCACGCTATTCCCGTCAATCGCCGCGATGCCAGAGGCGAGCTCACAGCGCACGCCCCGCGCCGCCAGCGCCTCTTCCACCAGCACGCCCGCCTTCTCATCCAGCTGCTGCTCCATCAGCCACGGACCGCGATGAACAAGGGTGACGTTGTCCCCTGAGCGCGCCAGCGCTGCCGCCGTCTCAACCCCGAGCACGCCGCCGCCCAGCACTACCGCCGGACCGGCGATCGCCCGAATGGCCCGGATATCCTCCAGGGTACGGAACGTGAAGACATGCGGCGCATCGCAGCCGGGAATTGGCGGAACAAAGGGCGTTGATCCGGTGGAAAATACCAGCGCATCCCAGCCCAGCGTGCGGGCGGTGGTTTGCACTTCCCGCGTGTCCACATTCACGGCGAGCGCCTTTTCGCCCCGCAGCACCGTCACGCCCCGTTCCTGGTACCAGTCGTCATTCTGAAGACAGATCCCCGCCGCCGTTTTTTCACCGCCCAGCACCGGCGAAAGCTGGATGCGGTTATAGGCATGCTCCGGCTCGTCACCGATGACGGTAATAGTGAAACGATCGGCAGCACGCCCGGTGAGCGAGGCAATCAGCCGCGTGGCCGCCATGCCATTTCCGATAATGACCAGTCGCATCAAAGCCCCCTCGCTACGCCGCTTTCGGCTGCTTTTCATAGAGGAAATGCAGGATCTGCTGGCGCATGTGGTGATAGCGGCTGTCGTCGGCCAGCTGCACCCGGTTACGCGGGCGCGGCAGGTCAACGTGCAGGATCTCCCCGACGGTCGCCGCCGGGCCGTTGGTCATCATCAGCACGCGATCGGAGAGCAGCACCGCCTCGTCCACGTCGTGGGTAATCAGCACGATGGTGGTGTTCAGCGCCTGCTGGATCTGCATCACCGAGTCCTGCAGATGGGCGCGCGTCAGCGCATCCAGCGCGCCGAAGGGTTCATCCATCAGCAGGACTTTCGGCTTCATCGCCAGCGCGCGGGCTATCCCGACGCGCTGCTTCATGCCGCCGGAGATCTCCCCCGGGCGCTTGTGCAGGGCGTGCCCCATCTGCACGCGGTCGAGGTTGTGCTCAATCCACTCCCGGCGCTCCGCCTTGCTCATGCTGTGGCGAAACACGTGATCTACCGCCAGGGCCACGTTGTCGAAGCAGGTGAGCCACGGCAGCAGCGAATGGTTTTGGAATACCACCGCGCGCTCCGGACCCGGCCCGGCAATTTCGCGGTTGTCGCAAATCAGCCCGCCTTCCGTCGGCAGCGTGATCCCAGCGATAAGGTTAAGCAGCGTCGATTTACCGCAGCCGGAGTGCCCAATCAGGCTGACGGTTTCGCCCTCATGGATATCAAAGGAGACGTTCTGCAGCGCCAGAAATTCGCCGCTGGCGGTGGAAAAACGCTGGCTCACGGCCTGGACCTGGATTAATGGTTTCATGTTCGCTCCTTATTTTTCCTGCCAGCTAAAGCGACGGGCGATCAGCATCAGCCCCTGCTCCAGCAGCAGCCCGACCACGCCAATGATGACGATGGCGATGAGAATGTTTTCGACGTTGAGGTTGTTCCACTCGTTCCAGATCCAGAAACCGATCCCTAAACCGCCGGTCAGCATCTCGGCGGCGACAATCACCAGCCAGGCGATGCCGATGGAGAGGCGCACCCCGGTCAGCACCGCGGGCAGCACCGCCGGGAAGAGAATGCGGCGCATGATGGTCCACTCGGAAAGCTGCAGCACCCGGGCCACGTTGAGGTAGTCCTGCGGAATGCGGCGCACGCCTTCGGCGGTGTTGATCACCATCGGCCAGATGGAGCAGATAAAAATGGTCCAGCTCGACGCGGGCTCCGCTTTCTGGAACAGCAGCAGGCCGATGGGCAGCCAGGCCAGCGGGCTAACCGGGCGTAACAGCGCGATCAGCGGACCGAACATGCGCGAAAAAAAGGTGAAGCGGCCAATCAGGAAACCGAGCGGGATCCCGGCGAACGCGGCCAGGCCAAAGCCCACCGCCACGCGCTGTAATGAGGCGAGCACGTTCCAGCCGATGCCCATGTCGTTTGGCCCGTCGCGATAAAACGGATCGGCAAACAGGGTAATAGCGGAATCGAGCGTGCTGAGCGGCGTCGGGAAACCTTTGCTGTTAATCGCCGCCAGCTGCCAGAGCACCACCAGCAGTCCCAGCCCCAGAAAAGGCGGAATGATGCGCTGAAGGATCGCGTTAATCCGACGCGCAAACGTCGGCGTACGGCGGCGAACCTGCACCGGAGGCAGGACAATCACCTCTCCACTCTCCGGCGTCTCGTGTGATTTTGTCTTTTGCAGATGCTGCATAATCAGGCCCCTTTACGGTGAATGGCGAAACGGCTGGCGTATCCTTCCGGGTCGGTACCGTTCCAGACGGTGCCGTCCATCAAGGTGCTGCTGCGTAGTGGTGAAGTCGGTGTGGTAATGCCCCCCACCGCCGTGGCGGCATCCTGCCAGACCGCCGTCTGGTTAATGCGTTGTGCGATGCCCGCATAGTCCGGGGCGGCTTTGAGCAAGCCCCAGCGGCGGAACTGGGTTAAGAACCACATGCCGTCGGAGTGATACGGGTAGCTGACGGCCCCCTCGTTGAAGAAGCGGATCGGGTGCGCGTCCTGCCAGCGCTGGCCCAGGCCGTTGTCGTACTCGCCGAGCATGCGTCCGGTGAGATACTGCTCTTTGCAGTTGAGCCACGCCCGGCGGGAGAGGATCTGCGCGGTTTCGCGTTTGTTTTCCGGAGAGGCCTCAATCCAGCGCGCCGCCTCCAGCACTGCGCTCACCAGCGCCCGGGCGGTGTGCGGGTTTCTCTCCACCCAGTCGCGACGCGTCCCGAGGATTTTTTCCGGATGGTCGGCCCAGACAGACTGCGACGTGGCGGCGGTAAAACCGATGCGGTCGTTGATGGCACGCGCGTTCCACGGCTCGCCGACGCAAAAGCCGACCATGTTGCCAATGCGCATGTTCATCACCATCTGCGGCGGCGGCACCACCACCGTGCGCACGTCGTCAAAGGGGTGAATGCCCGCGCTGGCCAGCCAGTAGTAGAGCCACATGGCGTGCGTCCCGGTCGGGAAGGTGTGCGCGAAGGTATAGGTGCCAGGCGCCTGCTGCCCAATCCGCTTTTTCAGCCCGTCAAGGTCATGAACGCCCTTCTCTGCCAGATCGCTGGAGAGCGTAATCGCCTGGCCGTTCTGGTTGAGGGTCATCAGGTTAGCCATCTGCTGTGGCTTGCCGGCGATGCCCAGCTCCAGTCCGTACAGCAGGCCGTAAAGAATGTGAGCGGCATCGAGTTCGCCCGCCACCAGCTTGTCGCGTACCGCCGCCCAGCTCGCCTCTTTGGTGGGCACGATGGTAATACCGTATTTTTTATCAAACCCTTTCAGCGCCGCGATAACCACCGGGGCACAGTCGGTCAGCGGGATAAACCCGATGCGTACTGTTTCCTGCTCCGGTTTATCCGAGCCTGCCGCCCATGCGGCCTGCATGACACCCGGCAACAGCATTGCACCACTCGCCAGCATGCTGGCCTGCAAAAAACGCCGTCTCGACAAATCCGCCATGACCACTCCTGAAAAAAAACCAAAAAAAAGCGCCCACGGTGCCGAAGCACCAGTGGACGCCTTTATCCCGAAGACGGATGCACCGCCGTTGGCGCATCGTCAAAAATGGTTAATCTGATAATGCAAAGTGAATGCCAGGTTTTAACACACCGTTTCTTGCGGCGCTTACCGTTATTCCCTCGCCTTTACGCACCGCAAACAGGCATAAAATGCCCACTGACCGTGCAGCTACTCCTTTGGTGTTACCTGCCATACATTCTTCACCATGAGCAGCGCGCGGGCGATATCCACCATCCTTTGGTTTTTGTCCATCGCCATTTTGCGCAGCGCCGTCCAGGCCTGTTCCTCACTCATATTCTGGTGGTTCATCAGCACGCTCTTCGCTTTATCAATGATTTTGCGCTCTTCAAGCGTATCGCGCAGCGACGCAAGCTGACGTGAGAGCTGCTCTATCTCGCGCGCCTGCTGGCGAACCAGGGTAAGCAACGGTTTTTCCGGATAGCGGATCGGCGGGTCATCCTGTTCATCGCCGGGGAGCGCGTACTCATCGTCACGGTGAATGCATTCGTCCACCGCGACCATCAGATCGGCGATGATCGTCTCCTCCAGCGTGCGCAGATGCTCAAGGCGCGCGGTTTGCA
Organism: Enterobacter cloacae complex sp. BZL2005; assembly: GCF_049238885.1. Classification (NCBI taxonomy): domain Bacteria; kingdom Pseudomonadati; phylum Pseudomonadota; class Gammaproteobacteria; order Enterobacterales; family Enterobacteriaceae; genus Enterobacter; species Enterobacter cloacae complex sp. BZL2005. Next base: position 138,353 of record NZ_JBMKGI010000009.1, read on the forward strand.
GAGCAAACCAGGCCAGCGCGGTAAGGCCGTTATCGGCGGCGGGCTGGCGGGTACAGGCCACCCGCCGGAGCTGCTCCGTTTCACGATCGGGCTGACAGTGCATTGAAAAGGTGGTCTGAACGTCAGCGGAGCTGTGTGAGAGAAAGATCTCAAAGCAGGCCTGCTGCCCGTCAATGCGGTCAACCAGCCTCTGACGAGTCACATCATCGAAAAAACCCTGCGTGAAGCCAATCGCCCCCAGCGCCCGCTCCTGTCCCGCCAGCTCCTTGCCCTGCATCAGGCTATAAAGCGCGACAAAACGTCCTGCGATTTGCGGATCGTCAATGCTGTCATTAAGCTGCGGCACGATACTGAGCAGATGGCGAAGCATGCGGGAGTAGTGTTCCATCGCCTGGGGTGCCGTTACCGTCTGCTGAATCACACCGTCACGCAGCGCGGGAAGCGTCTCCAGGCTCAGGAGCGCGCCGCCGATGCGTTCACAGACGGCACTTCCCGGAATCGGCGACTGTGTGTCAAGAATGGCGTAAAGGGCTGCGAGGTTTTCATCCACCAGCGCCCGGCTGGCTTTGCATTCGGGAGCGTACAGCTTGCCCTGTGAGCAGAGCCAGACGTTGGACGCCCCGCGCTCGCACTGTAACATATGCACCAGTTGGCTAATGCCGTGCACAAGCACGCCCAGCTGTGCCAGCTTGCTGAACTGCTCCTGGCGCATCATCTTTGCGCGCGTGAGCCATTCGGCAGCGCCTGGCGAAATGCCTGCCATTAATGTCATGCTTACTCTCCCGGACAGCGAAACTCCGGAGAATTAAGCAATATTCGTGCCTTTATAAGAACAGGAGTCAACATGCAGAAGATTGTGATCGTCGCCAACGGTGCGGCCTACGGCAGCGAATCCCTTTTCAACAGCCTGCGCCTGGCGATCGCGCTACGTGAAAAAGAGAGCGACCTGGCGTTACGCCTCTTTTTAATGTCGGACGCCGTCACCGCCGGGCTGAAGGGACAAAAGCCGGCCGAGGGTTATAACATTCAGCAGATGCTGGAGATCCTGACCGCACAAAACGTGCCGGTGAAGCTGTGCAAAACCTGCACCGACGGGCGCGGTATCACCGGGCTGCCGCTGATTGATGGCGTAGAAATTGGCACGCTGGTTGAACTGGCCGAGTGGACGCTGTCCGCTGATAAAGTATTAACTTTTTAATAATAAACCCGTAAAAATATTATTTTCTTATGGACGCGGTTTCAGCATCAAGTTTACCTGCGGGGTTGCCGATAGGCATGGAAACAACACAGCAGGTATTTCACTTATGTTCAGATCGATTCGTGCACGCATCATCGCGGCGACGGCAGGCTGTCTGGTCGTCGCCCTTCTCCTCAACACCGTTATTAACTTCCAGGTCACACGCCAGGATAACCAGCAGTCACAGCGCGATATCCTGACCAGCACCAGCGCCAGCCATAACATGGCGATTGCCGACTGGGTAAAAAGCAAGATGACGGTTATCGCCTCTGCCCAGACCGTTGCGCTGAGTGACGACCCGGTTCCGGTGTTTAAACAGCTTGCGCAGGCGGGTGGATTCACCAACGTTTATGTCGGCTACGCCAGCAAAACGGCGAAATTCTCTGAGCCCGCGGGCGTACCTGCGGATTATGACCCGACCATTCGCCCGTGGTATCAGCAGGTGGTCAGCACGGACGGCCCGGTCGTCACCGCGCCTTACGTTGATGCAGGTACCGGTAAACTGGTGGTGACTTTCGCCGTGCCGGTGAAAGAGAATGGCGCCCTGAAAGCGGTGGTGGCGGGCGATGTGGCCATGGACAGCGTGGTGGCGAACGTGCGCGGGATCCATCCAACTCCGTCCAGCAGCGGCTTGCTTCTGAACAGTGACGGCAGCGTGATTGCGGCTAACGATCCGGCTCTGACGCTTAAACCGTTTGCTGAGACCATCAAAGGCATCGATTTTGCTGCGCTGAAAAGCGGTAATCTTGTCGACGGTACGCTGAACGACGTCGAAAAAACCTTCGTGGCAACCGCCGTGCCGGGCACAAACTGGCTGCTGGTCGTCGCCCTCGACAACGGTGATGCCACCTCCGGCATGCGTTCCCTGCTTAAAGCCTCGGCGATTTCGCTGGTGATCCTGGCGCTGCTGAGCGCGGCCATTGTTCACCTCCTGATTGCCCGTCTGCTGAAGCGCCTGTCGGACATTCGCGACGCGATGCACAACATTGCCAACGGGACTAACGACCTGTCGCAGCGTCTGCCTGACAGCGGTGAGGACGAGGTGGCGCAGATTGCCCAGGCCTTTAACGCCTTCAGCGATAAGCTGTCGGTGGTGATGGTGCAGCTCCGTGATGCCAGCGAGTCGGTGAAAAACGCCGCTCAGGAGATTGCGGCGGGTAACCAGGATCTCTCCGGACGTACCGAGCAGGCGGCGTCCAGCCTGCGCGAGACGGCCAGCGCCGTAGAGCAGATCACCGCCTCCGTGACGCAGTCGAACGAATCGGCGGCGGAAGCAAATGACCAGGCGAGCAAAGCCTCCGCGGCCGCGGCGCGCGGCGGCGAGGTGGTATCCCAGGCGATCAGCACCATGCAGTCCATCGAAGTCGCGTCGGCTAAAATTGGCGACATCACCAGCGTGATTGACGGCATCGCGTTCCAGACCAACATTCTGGCGCTGAACGCCTCCGTCGAGGCGGCCCGTGCCGGCGAGCAGGGGCGCGGGTTTGCCGTGGTGGCGGGCGAAGTACGTAACCTGGCGAGCCGCAGCGCCCAGGCGGCGAAAGAGATCAAATCGCTGATTGATTCCACCACCGACAGCGTGGCCACCGGCTCCCGCTACGTGCACCTGGCCGGGGAAAGCATGGACGAGATCCGCTCCAGCATCGGCAGCGTCTCCGGCATCATGCGCGAAATCTCTATCGCCACCAGCGAGCAGATGAAAGGCATTCACGAGATTAACCACGCGGTGACCCATCTCGACCGCATGGTCCAGCAGAACGCCGAGCTGGTCGTGCAATCCGCCGCCGCCGCGGGCGCCCTACAGAGCCAGGCGGGCGACCTTGCTGAAACCGCCGGCCATTTCCGCATTTAATTTTCTACTGGCACGCGTTTAGCGGGTAAAACGCGCGTCAGCTGAAATTTTGAGGGATTTTGTCATTTTTGTTTAATCGTTATGCCATTTTTTGATCAAAATCAGCATCCCTCCCCCTCCCCTTTGGTGTTATGCCATGAGTGAATTGTGAACAACATCACGCTCGGATATGGCTGCAGGGAGAGCGTTGTTTAAGACTACGGGGTAAAAAATGGCATTAGTAAAAACAAGTTTGAAACTGTTTGGCGGGGATACGGTAGTGGTGCGTTGCTCAGAGCGCTGCCGTATTCATCTGATGAGTGCGAAAGCACAAAAACAATCCCAGGCGGATATTCTCACCGTGCAGGATGATAACGCCTGGCTTACCGTGCCGTATACCGGCACCTGGGATGTGCTGATCGACAGCCACAGCCAGTCTCTGGAGCATTCTGTCAGTTACGTAGCAGCTTAAATTATGCGCCCGGCGAGCCGGGCGTATTATCAGGCAAAACCCCGTCGCAGCGTGCCGTTGAGCGGGTTTCCTTCCAGCAACGCCTTCACCTTCACCACCAGCTCATTCAGACAATCGTCCTTCATGCCGAGGCGGGTCAGCTCTTGATCGAGAGAGAAGAGATACTGCGCGTTGGTACCCAGCGGCCCGCTGGCGGCGGCAATTAACGGGGCAATCACCTGCGTGCGGGTGTCCGCTTCATACAGCGGATGGCGCGGGTCCATGATAAACACCAGCGCATTGACGGTGCGTCCGTCGTCAAGATCCAGCTTGCACCAGCTCGGCATGTAGCAGCCGGTGATCATCTCACGCTTCCAGAGCAGCGTAAGCTCCTCTTCCAGGGTGGCATCCGGGAGGCGATACGCCACGCCCGTGGTGCGTCCGCCCTCTTTCAGTGCAAGCATACGCCCGGGCTGGCACGCGCTGCCGCGTCCGGCCGTCAGGCGCAGGCAAAATGCGCGATGCCAGCCAGGCAGCGTGCCCGTTGCCGATTCGACAAATTCGAGCGCCGGGTTCCACATCAGGGAGCCGTAGCCAAAAATCCATACCGGGCCATCATCCGGGCGGCAGGCAAGCGTGGCAGCGAGCGACGCCGCACGTTGTTCAGCTGACCAGAGAAGCGATTCCTCAATAGCACCAAATGCCGTCTTACAATCTGCCTTCATTAAGAAATCACGCGTTAACACTTTCCACCTCCGCCACTGCATGCTTCCTTGCGACATCTGTAATTCGCCTTCCCGGCCTTAGGTGCTGGTCATTTTGCCAGCAGTTGAATAACGATAAGCAATTAGCGGACCAGTTGCAATACAACGGCAGTTCAACCGCCTGAAAAGTCAAAATGAAGGCAGCGAATTATTTCAGGGCTATTTCTTTTTATGCCATTTATCGTCGTCTCCTTTTTCATATTCATGTTTTACAGCGGCCCAGGCGACTTTGTGTGCCGTCTCTTCACGGCTGGCATCATCCCGGCGATCGTCCTTATCTTTGTACTGATCCCAGGCACTGTTAAACGCCTCTTTGTAGATATCCTGCGCGTGAGCGGGCAGCACGTTTTGCACATTATCGGGTAATTCGCGTTTCGTTTTATAAGGCATCACTCACCTCTCTTTTGGTTAAAGAGATAAGTGTGGACGACGATATGGCAGCGTGCCACCCACACTTCATTTATGAATGATCGAAAATATTAACTTATTGTTATTTAACAAATATTCGGAGAATATGGTGAATTACAGGAATCAGGCATGATAATTATTAAAAAAGGTAAAATTAAGTAAAAAATAAAGGGCATTTAACAGAGATCTGTTAATTTAATGACCTCAAAAATCTATCTATAATTACAAGCACCTGCATTGATGGAGAAGCACATGACAGCAACACACGAGGCGGTAAAGACCCGCCACAAGGAGACGTCTCTCATTTTCCCGGTTCTGGCACTGGCTGTGCTGCTCTTCTGGGGAAGCAGTCAGTCACTGCCAGTGGTGGTTGGTATCAATATTCTTGCCCTGGTCGGTATCTTAACCAGCGCCTTTAGCGTCGTTCGCCATGCGGACGTACTGGCCCACCGTCTGGGCGAACCCTACGGATCGTTAATTCTCAGCCTTTCCGTTGTTATTCTCGAAGTCAGCCTGATTTCCGCGCTTATGGCGACCGGCGATGCCGCGCCGACGCTGATGCGCGACACGCTCTACTCGATCATTATGATTGTGACGGGCGGCCTGGTGGGCTTCTCTCTGCTGTTGGGCGGGCGTAAATTCGCGACCCAGTATATGAACCTGTTCGGCATAAAACAGTATCTGATTGCCCTCTTCCCGCTGGCGATTATCGTGCTGGTCTTCCCGATGGCGCTGCCGGGTGCCAACTTCTCCACCGGTCAGGCGCTGCTGGTTGCGCTGATTTCCGCAGCCATGTACGGCGTGTTTCTGTTGATTCAGACCAAAACGCACCAGAGCCTGTTTGTGTATGAGCATGAAGACGACAGCGACGACGATGACCCGCACCACGGTAAGCCGTCGGCCCACAGCAGCGCGTGGCATACGGTTTGGCTGATCGTGCATCTGATTGCGGTGATTGCCGTCACCAAGATGAACGCCAATCCGCTGGAAACGCTGTTAACCGAACTGAACGCGCCGGTCGCGTTTACCGGTTTCCTGGTGGCGCTGCTGATCCTGTCCCCGGAAGGGCTGGGGGCGCTGAAAGCCGTCTTAAACAATCAGGTGCAGCGCGCCATGAACCTGTTCTTCGGCTCCGTGCTGGCGACCATTTCACTCACCGTGCCGGTGGTGACGCTGATTGCCTTTATGACCGGTAACGAACTGCAGTTCGCGCTGGGCGCGCCAGAGATGATTGTGATGGTAGCCTCGTTGCTGCTGTGCCAGATTTCGTTCTCAACCGGACGCACCAACGTGCTGAACGGGGCGGCGCATATGGCGCTGTTTGTGGCTTACTTGATGACAATTTTTGCGTAGCCTTTTTGCCCAGCGGCGCTTCGCTTGCAGGACCTACGGGTTTTGTAGGCCGGGTAAGCAAAGCGCCACCCGGCAATATGCCCCATAAAAAAACCCGCCGAAGCGGGTTTTTTTATTATTTGCTGGTATCCAGCTCATCGAAGCTCTTGACCAGATCGTCAATTGCTTTGATCTGTTTCAGGAACGGCTCGAGCTTATCCAGCGGCAGCGCGGATGGGCCGTCGCATTTTGCGTTATCCGGATCCGGGTGCGCCTCAATGAACAGGCCAGCCAGACCGGTTGCCATACCGGCGCGCGCCAGTTCGGTCACCTGAGCACGACGGCCACCGGACGCAGCGCCAAACGGGTCGCGGCACTGCAGCGCGTGGGTCACGTCGAAAATCACCGGAGACTGATTAGAGACGTTTTTCATCACGCTGAAGCCCAGCATATCCACAACCAGATTGTCATAACCGAAGTTGGAACCACGGTCGCACAGGATAACCTTGTCGTTGCCACCTTCGATAAACTTATCGACGATGTTGCCCATCTGACCCGGGCTCACGAACTGTGGTTTTTTCACGTTGATCACGGCACCGGTTTTCGCCATCGCGGCAACCAGGTCGGTCTGGCGAGCCAGGAACGCCGGGAGCTGAATCACGTCAACCACGTCTGCCACCGGCTGCGCCTGAGCGGCTTCATGCACGTCGGTGATCACTTTCACGCCAAAGGTCTGCTTCAGCTCCTGGAAAATCTTCATCCCTTCTTCCAGGCCCGGGCCACGGTAAGAGTTGATGGAGGAGCGGTTGGCTTTGTCAAAAGAGGCTTTAAACACGTACGGGATGCCCAGCTTCTGGGTCACGGTCACGTAGTGCTCGCAGATACGCATGGCGAGGTCGCGGGATTCCAGCACGTTCATGCCGCCAAACAGCACGAACGGCAGGTCGTTTGCTACCTTGATATCACCAATGCTAACCACTTTTTGTTTCATAGGATCGCCTTATTCAGGTGTGAATCGGAATTAAGATTAATGCAGTGTAATTTGCTTGTGCGAGATCGCGTTGATCTGCGCACGAATCATTTCGCTAATAGGATCTTCCGGACACTGCTCGACGAAATAGCTCAGATCGTTCAGCGCCACGTGCTCACAATCGAGCTGGGCATAGATCAACCCACGGTCGCGAATTTCGTACGGGTCTTCCGGATTAAACTGCAGCAGCACTTCGCTGGCGCGCAGGGCCAGCTCCATCTGACGCTCTTCCATTAACGCAGACTTCAGCGTATCCAGCAGCTTGCGGATCACTTCTGCGTTATCCGCCTCGTCGAGATCTTCGTTGAAGAGCTCAGCCACCGGGCTGATATTGCCTTTCAGCCACACGTCCAGCGTATGTTCATCCAGCGTATCGCCGTTGAAGGGATTAATGAGCCACATCTCACCGTCCAGCCACTCCGCACGCAGGATCATCTGCGTCGGAAAAATGACCGGCACCAGTGGAATATCCAGGCGATGCGCAACCCAAAGCAAAATAGAACCCAGCGCAACGGCGCTCCCCTGACGATTTTTTAAGACCTGGTCCAGCCATAATGCGTCAGACAGGCGATACACGCCCCGCGTGTCGCAGAAACCCCATTCGCCGTAGAAAAGCTCAAGCAGCTTCTCTAATTGCCAGTCCTGCGGGCGCGCCTGATTGATCTCTTCACGCGCCAGGCTGACCAGATTCTCCAGCTCATCGTAGACGTACTGCGACGTAAAATCGTCGCGGATCATCTCAGAAATCAGGATCATGCCATCGCAAAGCGGCACTTTATTAAATTCGAAATCGGCTAAGGACTTCATGACTTACCCCAGTAACGACCGAGCGTACAGCGACGCCCGGGCGAGATAAAACTCAAAACGATGTAGATGATAACGCCAAACCGCCTTTCAGTCAGCCTTACGCCTTTATCAGTACCTGCGCTCATAACCACTGCCCCAGCGTCAGGCGTTCGTTGCCGCCGTAGTCGCGGCAGGTTTTGACATCGGCGTAGCCCGCCTGGGTAAAGCGCGCCCGCACGGCTTCCCCCTGCGTCCAGCCATGCTCCACCAGCAGCCAGCCGCCGGAAAGCAAATGTTGTCGTGACGTTGTCACAATGTGATCAAGGTCGGCTAAACCCTCCCTGGCGGCGACCAGCGCCGTCAGCGGTTCGAAGCGCACATCCCCCTGCGCAAGGTGCGGGTCATGCTCGTCAATATAGGGCGGGTTACTGACAATCACTCCGAACGTCTGCTTCTCCAGCGCGCTGAACCAGCTGCTTTGCAGCACCGTCACGTTGGTCAGGCCAAGACGTTCCACGTTACGCTGCGCCAGCGCCACCGCGTCGGGCATCACATCTACCGCCGTGATCGCGCAGTCGGGCCGTTCGGTAGCGAGCGCCAGGGCGATGGCCCCGGTCCCCGTTCCGAGATCGAGAATGTGGCAGGACGATGCGGGTAAGCGCGCCAGCGCTTGTTCAACCAGACACTCGGTGTCGGGGCGCGGGATCAGCGTCGCCGCCGAGACGTAAAGCGGTAACGACCAGAACTCGCGCTCGCCGACCAGGTGCGCCACCGGCTCGCCGGTTTTACGGCGGGCAAGCAGCGCGGCGAGCCGGGCTTCCTGTTCCGCGGTCAGTTCAGTTTCGCCGAAGGCCAGCAGGTACGTGCGGGCTTTACCCGTCACATGCTCAAGCAAAATTTCGGCATCACGCTTCGGGCTTTCGCTTTCGGAAAGCTCACCGGCAGCCTCACGTAACCAGCGCTGAAAATCCATTATTCCTGCTCGGACAGTGCCGCCAGCTGGTCGGCCTGGTATTCCTGCACGATAGGCTCAATCAGCATATCCAGCTTGCCTTCCATTACTTCGTCCAGACGGTACAGCGTCAGGTTGATGCGGTGGTCAGTCACGCGCCCCTGCGGGAAGTTGTAGGTGCGGTTACGGTCGCTGCGATCGCCGCTGCCCAGCAGGTTACGACGCGTAGACGCTTCCGCCTGCTGGCGTTTCGCCATTTCGGCCGCGTGGATACGTGCGCCCAGCACGGAGAGCGCTTTGGCTTTGTTTTTGTGCTGGGAACGCTCGTCCTGACACTCCACCACGATGCCGGTCGGCAGGTGGGTAATACGGATGGCGGAGTCGGTGGTGTTAACGTGCTGCCCCCCCGCCCCGGAGGAGCGGAAGGTATCAATACGCAGGTCAGCCGGGTTGATGTCCGGCAGCTCCGCTTCCGGCAGCTCCGGCATCACCGCCACCGTACAGGCGGAGGTGTGGATTCGGCCCTGAGATTCGGTAGCCGGTACGCGCTGCACGCGGTGACCGCCGGATTCAAACTTGAGACGACCGTACACGCCGTCGCCGCTGATCTTGGCGATAACCTCTTTGTAGCCACCATGTTCGCCTTCGTTGGCGCTCATGATCTCCACGCGCCAGCGACGCGACTCGGCGTAGCGGCTGTACATGCGGAACAGATCCCCGGCAAACAGCGCCGCTTCGTCCCCGCCGGTCCCGGCGCGGACTTCCACGAACGCGTTGCGTTCGTCGTCCGGATCTTTTGGCAGCAACAGCACCTGAAGCTGCTGCTCCATCTCCTCAGAACGCGCTTTCGCATCCTGCAACTCTTCCTGCGCCATCTCGCGCATTTCAGGATCGTCGAGCATCATCTGCGCGGTTTCGATATCGTCCTGAACCTGTCGCCAGTCGGTAAAGCATTTAGAAACATCACTTAACTGCGCGTATTCACGTGAAAGTGCGCGAAAACGTTCCTGGTCCGCAATGGTCCCGGCATCGCCGAGCAGCGCCTGGACTTCTTCATGGCGCTCGTGCAGAGCTTCCAGTTTAGCGACGATAGAAGGCTTCATAGGCGTAAGTGCACCTTGTCTTAGAAAATGGGTATAGGGCGCTATTCCAGCCCGAGGCTGTTGCGCAGAATAGTCAGGCGTTCATCATCCCCGTCACGGGCAGCCTGCTGAAGAGATTTGGTTGGGGCATGGATCAGGCGGTTAGTCAGTTTCCACGCCAGATCCTGCATAATCGCCTGCGCATCGCCGCCCTGCTCCAGGGCCGCTAACGCTTTGGCAGTCAGGTCATCACGCACCTGCTCCGCCTGCCCGCGGTACTCGCGGATGGTCTCGCTGACGCTTTGCGCGCGCAGCCAGGCCATAAACTCACTGGTTTCCTGCTCGACAATGGTTTCCGCCTGCACTGCCGCCGCTTTACGCTGCGCGAGGTTGTGCGAAATGATGCTTTGCAGGTCATCTACGCTGTACAGATAGGCGTTAGCCAGCTTGCCGACTTCTGGCTCCACGTCGCGCGGGACGGCGATATCCACCAGCAGCATCGGCTGATTACGGCGGGACTTCAGCGCACGCTCCACCATCCCTTTGCCGATAATCGGCAGCGGGCTGGCGGTCGAACTGATAATAATGTCCGCCTCCTTCAGGCGTTCATCGATGTCGCTCAGGGCAACCACCTCTGCCCCCACTTCATCCGCCAGCACCTGCGCGCGTTCGCGGGTGCGGTTAGCGATAATCATCTTTTTCACTTTATGCTCGCGCAGATGGCGCGCCACAAGTTCGATGGTTTCGCCCGCGCCCACCAGCATCACGGTGACGGTGGAGAGGGATTCAAAGATTTGGCGTGCAAGGGTGCAGGCCGCGAAAGCAACAGAAACCGCACTGGCACCAATGTCGGTTTCGGTTCGCACACGCTTCGCCACGGAGAATGACTTCTGGAACATGCGCTCCAGTTCGCTGGCCTTCAGATGCCCTTTTTGCGAATCCGCAAAGGCTTTTTTCACCTGACCCAGAATTTGCGGCTCGCCCAGAACCAGCGAATCCAGCCCGCTGGCCACGCGCATCAGATGGCTGACGGCATCGTTGTCCTGATGCCAGTACAGGCTGTTGCGCAGCTCGTCTTCATTGAGATTGTGGTAGTCGCATAACCAGCGGATCAGCGCTTCGTGCAGGTTGTCCTGCTCTTCCACGCTTAAATAGAGCTCGGTACGGTTGCACGTCGAGAGCACCACGCCACCCTGCACCATCGGCTGTGCAAGCAGGCTATCCAGCGCCAGGTCGAGCGTATCTGGCGAAAACGTTACGCGTTCTCGCAGCGAAACCGGGGCTGTTTTGTGGTTGATACCGAGTGCTAATAGGGTCATGTTGAGCGGGAGTAGTACCAGCGTTAATAAGGTTAGCAGAACGCATCATACAGGATGCGCGAGATCAATAAAAGAGACAGCCCCCTTTCGGAGTAATAGGTTACACAACGCTTTGAGATAATTTGAACGTAGACGGTAGCCCCCTTCGACGCTAGCATTAACAGTTATAACTGCAACGTATCTCAAGGATTTGTCCTCATTATGACCCGACTGATTCGCCTGCTGCCCCTGGCGGCACTGGTTCTGACCGCGTGTACCGTCACCCAACCAAAAGGCCCGGGCAAAAGCCCTGATTCACCCCAGTGGCGTCAGCACCAGCAGGACGTCCGTAATTTGAGCCAGTACCAGACCCGCGGCGCCTTCGCCTATCTCTCTGATGAGCAAAAAGTGTATGCCCGTTTCTTCTGGCAGCAGACGGGTCAGGACAACTATCGCCTGCTGCTGCTGAACCCGCTGGGCAGCACCGAGCTGGAGCTTATCGCGAAACCGGGCGAAGCGCAGATCACCGATAACAAAGGCCAGCACTACACCGCAACCGATGCCGAAGAGATGATTGGCAAGCTGACCGGAATGCCTATCCCGCTCAACAGCCTGCGCCAGTGGATCCTTGGCCTGCCGGGTGACGCCACCGACTACACGCTTGACGATCAGTATCGTCTAAGCCAGGTGAACTACACCCAGAACGGCAAAACCTGGAAAGTGGTGTACAGCGACTATGACAGCAAGAGTAAACCGTCGCTGCCATCCAACATGGAACTGACCCAGGGCAGCCAGCGCATCAAGCTGAAAATGGACAACTGGATCGTTAAATGATGACCCACTGGCCCTCTCCGGCAAAACTGAATCTGTTTTTATACATTACCGGCCAGCGCGCTGACGGCTATCACACCCTGCAGACGCTGTTTCAGTTTATTGACTATGGCGACACAATTTCTATCGAACTGCGCCAGGACGGGCAGATTTGCCTCCTGACGCCGGTCGACGGCGTGGCGCATGAGGACAACCTGATCGTGCGCGCTGCGCGTCTGCTGATGAACGCCGCTGCGGAATCGGGTCGTCTGACTGCGGGAAGCGGTGCGGACATCCGTATCGAGAAACGTCTGCCGATGGGCGGCGGCCTGGGCGGCGGCTCATCCAACGCCGCTACCGTGCTGGTTGCCCTGAACCACCTTTGGGGCTGCGGGCTGTCGCAGGACGAACTGGCCGCCTTAGGCTTGAGGCTGGGTGCGGATGTCCCGGTGTTTGTGCGCGGTCATGCGGCCTTTGCTGAGGGCGTGGGCGAAATCCTCTCCCCGGTCAACCCGCCGGAAAAATGGTATCTGGTTGCTCACCCCGGCGTGAGCATTCCGACCCCGGTCATCTTTAAAGATCCTGACCTGAAAAGAAATACCCCGATTCGGTCAATAGAAACGTTATTAAATTGTGAATTCAGCAACGATTGCGAGGATATCGCAAGAAAACGTTTTCGCGAGGTTGATGCGGTGCTTTCCTGGCTGTTAGAATACGCGCCGTCGCGCCTGACTGGTACAGGGGCCTGTGTCTTTGCTGAATTTGACACCGAATCCGCCGCTCGTCAGGTGCTTGAGCAAGCGCCGGTTTGGCTGCATGGTTTTGTAGCGCGTGGGATGAACATTTCCCCCCTACAGCAGGCCATTCTGGCGCAGACTGAGTTTCGGTGACAACGTCACCCTGTTCCAGACGTTGCATCGCGCTCTTTAATACACCGCCTGGATAGCCTTTGCCTGGCCCGCACAGTTTACGGCGAACGCTATCCACCACTGGACGCATGCCTGAGGTTCTTCTCGTGCCTGATATGAAGCTTTTTGCTGGTAACGCCACCCCGGAACTAGCACAACGTATTGCCAACCGCCTGTACACTTCCCTCGGCGACGCCGCTGTAGGTCGCTTTAGCGACGGCGAAGTCAGCGTACAAATTAACGAAAATGTACGCGGTGGTGATATTTTCATCATCCAGTCCACCTGTGCTCCAACGAACGACAACCTGATGGAACTGGTTGTTATGGTCGACGCCCTGCGTCGCGCTTCCGCAGGCCGTATCACTGCTGTAATCCCTTACTTCGGCTATGCCCGCCAGGACCGTCGCGTCCGTTCCGCGCGTGTGCCAATTACCGCGAAAGTTGTCGCTGACTTCCTGTCCAGCGTTGGCGTTGACCGCGTACTGACCGTTGACCTGCACGCAGAGCAGATCCAGGGCTTCTTCGACGTCCCGGTTGATAACGTATTCGGCAGCCCAATCCTGCTGGAAGACATGCTGCAGCTGAACCTGGATAACCCCATCGTGGTTTCTCCGGACATCGGCGGCGTGGTACGTGCCCGTGCTATCGCTAAGCTGCTGAACGATACCGACATGGCGATCATCGACAAACGTCGTCCGCGCGCTAACGTTTCTCAGGTGATGCACATCATCGGTGACGTGGCTGGCCGCGACTGCGTGCTGGTTGACGACATGATCGATACCGGCGGTACGCTGTGTAAAGCGGCTGAAGCGCTGAAAGAGCGTGGTGCCAAGCGCGTATTCGCTTACGCGACCCACCCGATCTTCTCCGGCAATGCCGTAAACAACCTGCGCAACTCCGTCATTGACGAAGTTGTAGTATGCGATACCATCCCACTGAGCGACGAAATCAAGGCACTGCCAAACGTGCGTACCCTGACCCTGTCCGGGATGCTGGCCGAAGCGATTCGTCGTATCAGCAACGAAGAATCCATCTCTGCAATGTTCGAACACTAATCGAACACGGCCGAAAAACCCGCTGCGGCGGGTTTTTTTGTCTCTGGGTTTTATTTGTATGATTAATGCCTCCTTCACCTGCCATTCACATGACAGATGATGCGCATACGGATGATAGATAATTGTGAAAAACGTAGCCTCCTCACATGTTCTGCCCTTTCGCGCCCTCATCGACGCCTGCTGGAAAGAGAAGTACACCTCGTCACGTTTTATCCGTGACCTGATTGCCGGGATCACCGTCGGCATTATCGCGATTCCGCTGGCGATGGCGCTGGCGATTGGCAGCGGCGTTGCACCGCAGTATGGCCTGTACACCTCGGCCGTGGCCGGGATTGTCATTGCCCTGACCGGCGGCTCACGCTTCAGCGTCTCCGGCCCGACCGCCGCCTTTGTGGTGATCCTCTACCCCGTTTCGCAGCAGTTTGGTCTGGCAGGCCTGCTGGTCGCCACCCTGATGTCCGGCGTCTTTTTGATTCTGTTTGGTCTGGCCCGCTTTGGGCGACTGATTGAGTACATCCCCCTTTCCGTCACGCTGGGGTTCACCTCGGGGATTGGGATCACCATCGGAACCATGCAGATCAAGGATTTCCTCGGCCTGCAAATGCCCCATGTTCCGGAGCACTATTTACAGAAAGTGGGTGCGCTGTTTATGGCGCTTCCGACGGCCAACCTGGGCGATGCCGCCATCGGGATTGTGACGCTCGGAACACTGATCGTCTGGCCTCGTCTGGGTATCCGTCTGCCCGGTCATCTTCCCGCGCTGCTGTTGGGCTGCGCGGTGATGGCTGTCGTCAATATGTTCGGCGGCCATGTCGCCACTATCGGCTCGCAGTTCCACTATGTTCTGGCGGACGGTTCGCAGGGGAGCGGCATTCCGCAGCTGCTGCCGCAGCTGGTGCTGCCGTGGGATATGCCCGGATCCAGCTTTACCTTAAGCTGGGATTCCCTGCGCGCCCTGCTGCCCGCCGCGTTCTCGATGGCGATGCTGGGGGCGATTGAATCCCTGCTCTGCGCCGTCGTTCTGGACGGGATGACCGGCACCAAGCACAAAGCCAACAGCGAGCTGGTTGGTCAGGGGTTAGGGAACCTCATCGCACCGTTCTTTGGCGGTATTACCGCCACGGCAGCCATCGCCCGTTCTGCGGCCAACGTGCGCGCAGGTGCAACGTCACCCGTTTCGGCAGTTATCCACTCCCTGCTGGTGATCCTCGCCCTGCTGATCCTCGCCCCACTGCTCTCCTGGCTACCGCTTTCCGCCATGGCCGCCCTGCTGCTGATGGTGGCCTGGAACATGAGTGAGGCGCACAAGGTGGTAAACCTGCTGCGTCGGGCGCCGAAAGACGACATCATCGTGATGCTGATCTGCATGTCGCTGACCGTGCTGTTCGATATGGTTATCGCCATCAGCGTCGGGATCGTGCTGGCTTCCCTGCTGTTTATGCGCCGTATTGCGCAAATGACGCGCCTCTCCCCGGTTAACGTGGAGGTGCCTGACGATGTGCTGGTTCTGCGCGTGATTGGCCCGCTGTTCTTCGCCGCGGCGGAAGGTCTGTTCAGCGATCTGGAGTCTCGCATCGCGGGCAAACGGGTTGTGGTGCTAAAATGGGATGCCGTACCGGTGCTGGATGCGGGCGGCCTGGACGCCTTCCAGCGCTTTGTGAAACGTCTGCCTGAAGGCTGTGAGCTGCGGGTGAGTAACCTCGAATTCCAGCCCCTGCGCACCATGGCGCGTGCAGGCGTGCAGCCGATCCCTGGCCGCCTTGCTTTTTATCCTAACCGTGAAGCCGCGTTAGCGGATCTGTGAGCCGCCTGATGCAGAGAAACGTCTCTGCATCATCACCCCGATCGCCTGCTGGAGCCATGCAAGCACGGCAGGCGTCATCCAGGTTCCCTTCATCAGATGCGGCTCCTGCTGCATGGCCGTACGAAACTTTTGCTGGGTCTCCGGGTTGGTGCCCGCGTACGACTGGAACAGCGCCAGCCAGTTTTCGGCAAGCTTTTGGGCATCGTCAGAGGCGGGGGCGAGATTTTCCCGCTGCGCCTGATGCAGCTTCGCCACCAGCGGCGGCCACTCCATCATGCGATCAAAGTAGTGCTTCCGCGTAAAGGCCATCTCTTCGGGAGTAAGGTACTTCTCCCATATGCTGAGCTTGGATTCCGCAAACGCGCGCGTAATGTAATCCGTCATCTCCGGCGTGATGCCGGTCTGCACCTGCATCTGTGGCTCTACGCTGTGCATCTCGTTCAGCCGGGTAAGAAACTCCGGTTTGCCCGCCGTGTCCTGCTCCAGGCGCTCCATCCAGCGCGTCGCCAGGTCCTTCGCCCTCTCGTCCGTAACGGGTATATGGTACTCCAGCAGCGCGTTGGCCTCTGCCACCAGCCCTGACCAGATAGCCGACAGCGCGTCCTTCTGCACCGCAAACGGCAGCTGCTGTAACTCTTCTTTGCTAAACCAGCGATCGTACATATTCATTAACTCCAGAGTCTGTAGCCAGGATTCCAGGTCCGGCGTCGCATCGTCGAGAAGCCCGGCACGCAGTTCGACCAGCCGGTCGCGCAGCGTATGTATGCTACGCAGCTGTTTATCCAGCAACGTGATTTGCGCATCGAGTAACTCGGTTAACGACAGCGACTCCTGTTCAAGGAAATCCCTGATTTCAGCAAGTTCCAGCCCCGCTTTTGCCAGCGCCTGGATCATATGCAGGCGCTGAACATCCGCCAGGTTGTAAAGCCGGTAACCTGCCGCGCTTCTGGCAGAAGGCAGCAACACTCCTGTTTGCTCATAGTGATGCAATGTGCGTACGGTGATACCGGCCCGTTTCGCCAGTTCACCCACCTGAATCAACATAACTGCTCCTTTTCTTTGCCAGTGCCGCCACTCTGGTGCCTTACGTTACGTGAGGGTCAACCCTTGATGCAAAAAAAAAACGACTCCCAGGGAGTCGTTTAGGTATTCTTTCGTCATGGCACTAGCTGTGCTTATGCTGATCTCGACGGCAGCGTTTATCGTAGTGGCGCACCCACCAGTATTTATCGCAGACTTCCTCATGTCCGCTCACGCGCGCCCCGGCGAGCCACAATACCGCACCGAGGAAGATGCTCAGTACCGCGCCATGCGCGAAGTATTGCGGAAGATCAAGCTGCGGCAGCTGGTTTAATATGGAATAACCTACGCCGACGACCATCACAAACAGCCCCAAACCCATCAGCACGTTACCGAGTAGCGAAGCGTTTTTGCGTTTCATGTGTCACCTCCGGAACTTTGGGTTGTCAGGGGAAAAGCCCCTAATCCTTGTGTGTAAAGTATAGACAACGCTCCTTTTATGAGTTGCGTGAATGATCACAATTACAGATAACGCCCAGACAAAAGTTTACAAATAACACGTTGAACAGCTTGAAATTCTAATTGTTCAGGTAAGTAATTATTCGTATTTCGCTGCGACGATCGCAGAATTTTGTCAAGCGGCGCGCCAGACAGTAAACTACGCGCCAGATCTGGAACCCATTAGGAATTGAATCGTGACGATTAAACTGATTGTCGGCCTCGCCAACCCGGGCGCAGAATATGCGGCTACCCGCCACAATGCCGGGGCATGGTACGTCGATCTGCTGGCCGAGCGGTTACGTGCTCCCCTGCGTGAAGAACCTAAATTCTTCGGGTATACCTCACGTATCAACCTTGCTGGCGCGGATGTTCGCCTGCTGGTCCCCACCACGTTTATGAACCTGAGCGGTAAAGCCGTGGCGGCGATGGCAACGTTTTATCGCATCAATCCGGATGAAATTCTGGTCGCCCACGATGAGCTGGATCTTCCCCCTGGCGTGGCAAAATTCAAGCTGGGCGGCGGGCACGGTGGTCACAACGGTCTTAAAGACATCATCAGCAAGCTGGGCAATAACCCGAATTTCCACCGTTTGCGCGTGGGAATCGGCCATCCGGGCGATAAAAACAAAGTTGTCGGTTTCGTGCTCGGTAAGCCACCGGTTTCTGAGCAGAAACTGA
Organism: Enterobacter cloacae complex sp. BZL2005; assembly: GCF_049238885.1. Classification (NCBI taxonomy): domain Bacteria; kingdom Pseudomonadati; phylum Pseudomonadota; class Gammaproteobacteria; order Enterobacterales; family Enterobacteriaceae; genus Enterobacter; species Enterobacter cloacae complex sp. BZL2005. The sequence continues at coordinate 156,300 of NZ_JBMKGI010000009.1, forward strand.
TTGATGAGGCGGTAGACGAAGCGGCGCGCTGCACGGAAATCTGGCTGCAAGACGGCTTAACCAAAGCGACAAACCGCTTACACGCTTTCAAAGCGCAATAATCCGCCCGATACGGCTTTTTTACCGCGCGTCATGCGGGTTACGTGTATAATAGGCGTAGTTATTTACTTTTCATCAATCGGTTATCGTTAACGGATTGATTATCAAGATATTAAGGTGATTTAGAAATGGGATTCAAATGCGGTATCGTCGGTCTGCCAAACGTGGGCAAATCCACCCTGTTTAACGCGCTTACCAAAGCGGGTATCGAAGCGGCGAACTTCCCGTTCTGTACCATCGAACCGAACACCGGCGTGGTGCCAATGCCTGATCCGCGTCTGGACCAGCTCGCGGAAATCGTGAAGCCGCAGCGCATTCTGCCCACCACCATGGAATTCGTGGACATCGCGGGCCTGGTGAAAGGCGCATCCAAAGGCGAAGGTCTGGGTAACCAGTTCCTGACCAACATTCGTGAAACCGAAGCGATCGGCCACGTAGTGCGCTGCTTCGAGAACGACAACATCATCCACGTTAACAACAAAGTGGATCCGGCTGACGACATCGACGTCATCAACACCGAGCTGGCGCTCTCTGACCTCGACACCTGCGAACGTGCAATTCACCGCGTGCAGAAGAAAGCAAAAGGCGGCGACAAGGACGCGAAAGCGGAACTGGCTGCGCTGGAAAAATGTCTGCCACAGCTGGAAAACGCCGGCATGCTGCGCGCGCTGAAAAACCTGACTGACGAAGACAAAGCGGCGATCAAATACCTGAGCTTCCTGACCCTGAAGCCAACCATGTACATCGCCAACGTTAACGAAGACGGTTTCGAGAACAACCCGTACCTCGACAAAGTGCGTGAAATCGCTGCGGCGGAAGGTTCTGTGGTTGTTGCCGTGTGTGCTGCCGTTGAATCCGACATCGCCGAGCTGGACGACGCCGACCGTGAAGAGTTCATGGCCGAACTGGGTCTGGAAGAGCCGGGCCTGAACCGTGTGATCCGCGCAGGCTATGAGCTGCTGAACCTGCAGACCTACTTCACCGCTGGCGTGAAGGAAGTGCGTGCGTGGACGATTCCTGTGGGTGCGACTGCGCCTCAGGCGGCCGGTAAGATCCACACCGACTTCGAGAAAGGCTTTATTCGCGCACAGACTATCGCGTTTGAAGACTTCATTACCTACAAGGGTGAGCAAGGCGCGAAAGAAGCAGGCAAGATGCGTGCAGAAGGGAAAGATTACATCGTTAAAGATGGCGATGTGATGAACTTCCTGTTTAACGTTTGATTGGTTTTGAATGAAAAAAATCCACGCTTTGGCGTGGATTTTTTTTACATGGTAAAGAGAATGATTTCGGCAGTCGCAAGTTTTAACGTCTGAAAAGGGTGCTGGTCTGGTCAGGCAAGTCTCTCACCTTTAGCAGGTATGCCCCCTTTGCGTACGCCAGTTTCAGGCACTCTTGTCGCTGTAATTTTAATGTTAAATGTGAATTTGGTACGAAGGTCCTGATCTAGACAACGCGTTACGCTTCATATCCCAAGAATAAAACCAATTATGCCAGCCATTTTGTATTACTGTAAAATTACATACAACAACCACTTCCTTTGACTGGTTTAATGTTAAGTAATAGAAAATAGCGCCTTCAGGAGATGCAGACCAAAATAGTTTTTCACTCTGAGCGTTGAAGATGGTCAAAACGGTTGGTAACGGCTTTGTTTCGCTTAACACAAACACTAATTAGCGTGTTGAATCGACCATTGCGTTGTCTAAAAAGGGTATGCTGAAAATATATTTTATCCTTTAGCGATCAAAACGCTTCTATGATCAATTTCATTTTTTATCCAGAACATTTCATCTTGAGGTAACGATCCATTACTGCAAAAATCAACAAGTTCACCTTGCCAACCATCAGGAACATATTCTTGATAATGCATACTCTCAACATATTCCGAATATAATCTTTTATTATCAAAGTCTATAAATAAATCCGGCATAAGTTCATATATATCCCACCAAGTTGTTTTTTGCGAAAGCCTATTATAAAACTCCTCAGCCATGTCATTCTTATTGTATGGATAACCATCGTTAATTAAACCATCAATGAATATCTGCGCGTTTTCTTCATTTACTACTGGTATGTCATATCTTTCCTTATGGATATTCTGTAGGTTTATTTCCACCCCACTTTTCACAAAATCCTCTACCCATTTAACTCTGTCTAAGACCCACATTTCCTTGAATGCAACGAACCAATAAAATCTTCCTTCATACTTAACTATCACAAGGAGTTCGTCATCTTTATTGATATTCATATAGTAACCTATCTTACATTCCCGGAGCCTGGAATCGCTACTTCTTCAAGCCATTCTGCCCATATTGATGGTAATTCATACGACCTACCTGGCGTAGTCGGATCCACGCGTAATGTTTGATTTTTTTTATACAGTAACGAACTTATCCTCTTTTGCGCAGATAGAACTCTAGATATTTTTTAGGTCTATCCTGAAACGCACGCTCTTTGCCGTAGTTATAAGCATCGTTAAAATATTTATACGCTTCCTCGAATTGATTTAACTCATAACAGACCATGCCGAGATCGATTAAGGGTGCAGTGTCTATATCCGATCCACGTGTCCGTAATGTCGTCTCTCCCCATTTCTTTGCCTCAGCGTAATCCGCGAGATCAAAATATGCGCTGTACATGCAGGCAGAGATCCAGTTGGCAAATTCAGATTCGAGCTTTGGTTCAGGAAGAGCTTGCCAGGCTTTTTGGTATTGCTCTAAAGCCTCGGCGTATTTTTGGTTGCCGTGAAACTCGTTTCCTTTTTGTACAAGAGATGTAACTTTTTCATCAAATTTATCGAAACCGTTTTTCATATTTTTATTAATTATCAATCGAAAAGAGACCTCCTTGCCTATATAAAAGTGGATTTAAGCGAAAAATGTTGTCAGAAGCAAGGAGGGTTCTAAAAGTGTTAGTTTTTATTATTAACCTAGTCAAAAAAGAATTGCTTAAAGCCTTCTGCCTCAACATCCTTTAGCTTGTTTTTTAGCATTAAATCGATATCTTTCAGAAAGTCCTCTCTAAAATTAAAATCATCAGCTGTAACATCACCATCATATTTACTTTGTTCTATCTCAATGGCAGAACAAAAAGAATCCAAAAAGTCAGCTAAGGAACTGGAAATGATGAAATTTCTTTTTTGGATACTACCATAAACTGGAGAGGTTATATTTTTGGTATCACAAAAAAGAACATCTCCATTTCTTTCAGCAAAGATTACATAATCATCGTGCCAAGCCGTATCATTTTGAACTCTCCAGCCTGATAACATTTCTTTTAGCTCTTGGGGCTCAACAATCTGTATAAAGAAGGCACCATCAAATGTTGGGTGGTCATTTAAAATCAAATGGCTATAAAAAAATCGAATTTCACCATTTAAATTTACAGGAAAAGAAATTTCATTCTCATCGTCTGTATATACTATCTCTCCCATATTTAAATCAATCATTTTGAATTTGTTAACAAAGTCTTGGATAGTATTTTTTATATGCATTATTCCTCTTTAAGAGTTAACATTATTGGCTACTCTTAAAATTACTATGACCCATAGTTGAAAAATGTACCCATAATCCAAAGAACTTCTTCGCGCCATTAAAAAAGAAAAACAAAGAATCAATAATGGCACGACACCCTTCAATATTAAGGTAGTTTATTGCCCTTTCTTTTACGATTTGAGTCTATTTCGTAGAAATAATCTTCACAGAAAACGTCTAAAGCATTTTCCAGTGGAACAAGTTTCACCCCCCGGAATCCTTTACTTTCTATAACTTCCTTGACCTCTTGTTTAACAATAATAAAACCACCTAACAATGTGTCGTTCAACGAAAGTATATCATATTCAAGCGCATCATCATTGAATTCAATTTTAAAAGGTATGATATCTCCGAACTTATCCTCTTCGAGAATAGATTTATCCTCATCTATAACATCGCCGCCTGGAAAATATACATATTTAAAATCATCCCGAAGAACTTGACCATTCCCAATCGAAACTGGTGTTATATCTCGGCCAAAAAAAACATTGTGCTTATAATTTTCAAAAATTGAAAATAAAGACTTATCCATCAAGTGTCCAAAGTCTTTTTTATAATAGTCAAATTTCAAAGCCCCAACATTTTTATTGCACAACAAATAAATACGGTCTGGGCATGCATCGTCTGTTATTCGATAAGGGAAGGAAAATGCAGAGCCTTCTATTTCCCAGTTTTCATCGATTTGTAATCTTTCATCAACCATGCCCTGTAAATTTCTTGGCATGAGTGATGATTCAAAGTCATTCATGATCACATAATAGGACATTAATTCATTCTCCTGCATTTTGTTGTGGGAACATGTCCCATCCAAATTTTATTCTTCATATCAATCTGGATCCGCCTTATAGCTATCCTCGCCCCTTTAGCATCCAATCTTCCAGAATTATATCGTTGCTCAACACGAGCAATGCGCTGACGGACAATGTCACTATAGTTATGATGATTACTACTATGGAAAACATCCATACCTTTCCCTGCATCTTGTTTCATCGCTGATGCACTACCTGGAACATGAATACCATTAAATGCAGAGTTCATGTCTTTTCCGATACCAATATTATTGAAGAATGATTGGTTCTCTTTCCACACCTCAACGGGTATAACATGGTGAGCAGAAAGTCTATCACCAACTTTACCAGCCATAGCTTTATCTAATATACCGCTATTAGATAGCCCCCACGGATCCACCCACCCCAGCGCATTCGGCGCATACTGGTAAAGATTTATCCCCCCCGCCAGCCCTATCGGGTCCTGCTGCGTAAATCTTCCGCAGTCCGGGTCATAATACCGGAACAGATTGTAGTGCAGCCCTGTCTCACGGTCCAGGTATTGCCCCTGCATGCGCAGGTTCTGAGAATATCCTGATACCTGCGTCTCGCTTTCCCGCAGCAGCTTGCCCCAGGCGCTGTTTACCCCTTCCCAGCGCACCTGCCCTTCGATATCTGTCATCCGCTCCGGCGTGCCGTTGGGCTGGCAGTGGAACCAGAAGATCTCCGGAGCATCAACGCCGTCAATACGCGCCAGCGGGTCGTAACTGTCCTGATCGCTGTAAACGTAGGTCAGCGGCACATCCCCGTGCACTTCCTGCAGCAGCCGGAACCCTTCCCAGACAAACCGGGTGGTGACCGGCTTGCCGGTTGGCAGTCCGCCCAGCATCTGGCGGCGCGTTTTGCTGATGCGGCGACCGAGCGGATCGTAGCGGAAGCTGACCTGCGTCTGCGGTTTGTTGCGGTCCCGCGGCTGGCTGATGACTTCCGTCAGGCGATGTTCGCCGTCGTAGCGGTAGTGCCAGCGCGTCTGGCCGTTATCCTTCTCCACGGTGCGGCCGTGGATGTCATAACGCCAGCGAATGCCGTTCAGCTGCGTCAGGCGGTTGTGCGTGACCTTCTCAGCAGATCCTTCGAGCGGGTTACCGGCTGCATCCCAGCGCCACTGCTCCTGGCCAGGCAGCGTGCCGTCCTGAACGAGCAGGCGCCCGGCGCTGTCGTACTGCCAGCGGTACCAGCTGAACGGGTTATCGTCCCGCTCTTCGCGCACCAGGTTATTGCGGTAGTCATAATCCCAGCGGCGGGACCAGCGGCGCGGCGACGGGCGCTGGGCGTTGCCGGTAAAGACGTCACGGCGATGCAGTCGGCCAAGGCGGTCGTATTCGCTGCGGGTGGTCAGCAGACCCTGGGTGCGGCTGGTCTCGCGGTGAAGCTCGTCGCGGGTAAAGTCGGAGACCGAGAGCTTATCAAGAGCAATGCTGAGCAGATGCCCGCTGCCGTAGTAGAACTGCTTCAGCTCGCGACCATCGGGCAGCGTGACGGAGGTGCGGTTGCCCAGCGCGTCATACTCCCACGCCAGCTCGCCGTGCTCGCCCGCTTCGCGGGTGACGCGACCGAGTGCGTCATACTCAAAGGCAAGCTCCTGCTCTGCCTCGGTGGTCCACGCGTCGGCTGAAAGCGCCGGATGCAGCCCAATCCGGCTTAATAGCCCGGACGGCGTGTAATGGTAGCGGGTCTGCCCTTCCAGCGTGGTGCGGGCGACCAGCTGGCCGCTCGCGCTCCTGGCGAAGGCGTGGGTGATGGCCTCCGGATGGCCGGCGGCAAAGGTGCGCGCAATCGTGCGCCCGCAGGCATCATAGCGATACTGCGAGGCCACGCCATCGAGCCCCACCTCTTCCAGCAGCAGCGAGTCTGGCCCCCAGCGGAACTGATACGCTTCGCCGTTCTCGTTTTCCAGGGCAATCAGACGCCCGCGGCTGTCCCAGCGGCGGCGCACCTCTTCACCCTGCGTATTTCGGGTGGCGGTTAAGCGCCCCGCCTCGTCGTATCTGAACTCGCTCTCTTTCCCGTCGGCGCCCGCATGCTTCACCGGCAGGCCACGTTCGTTCCATTTGAGCGACTCCGTCCAGCCTTCCGGGCGGTCGAGCTGCACCGGACGCCCTGCGGCGTCGTAGCGGTAACGCGTATCTTCACCGTCGGCGCCAGTCTCAGCCACCAGCCAGCCCAGCGGGTGATAGCGATAGCGGGTAATACGCCCGGAACAGTCCGTCGAACGGACGATCTGCCCGGCCTCGTTGTACTCCTGATAGCGGCTGTTGCCTGCGGCATCGACCTCTTCTACAACCAGGCCAAACTCGTCCCGTCGCAGCTGCGTCGTCTGCCCCATCGGGTCCACCACGCGCTTCAGCCCGTGATGTTCGTCGTACCAGAACCGGGTGGCGCTGCCGTCGGCTTCGATAATGGCCGCGGGAAGCGCGCGGTGCTCCAGCCAGGTGGTGGTGCGGGTATTGCCGTCGGCATCGGTCTCCTGCACCCGGTTGCCCATCTCGTCGTAGACGAAGGTGACGGCGTTGCCGAGCGGATCGATGCGACGCGTGAGAAGCTCGTTATCATCCCACTCGTAGCGCCAGTTTTCACCGCGCTCGTCTACGTAGCGGACAATCAGATTCTGCGCGTTCCAGTAGTGGCGGCGCGTCTGACCATCGTAGTGCTCGACGGTCGTCAGCCCGGCGGCTAAATCATAGCTAAAGCGGCAGCCGTCGCCGGTGCTGGTGCGGTTTTCCACCACGCGCCAGTGATCGAATTTTTTCCAGCGGTATTCGCTCTCCAGCCCGCCCGGCATCCGGTGCCAGACCATCAGGCCGTGGTCGTTGTAACGGTATTCACGCGTCACCACGCCGGAGGCATCCGTCGCGCTCGCCAGCTGGCCGCGCGCGTCGTAGCCCCACTGCATCAGCGGCCAGGTTTGGTTGCCGTCGAAATGGCTGGCTGCGGTCACGCGCAGCGGGAAACGTTCATCGTCATAGCGCAGGGAGACGTCGATGGCCCGCGGCTCATCATGGATACCAACCAGCCTGCCGTGTTCGTCCCACGCCGTCAGCAGCGCATTGCCGTATTCATCGCTAAGGGAGGCCAGACGCAGGATTGAGGGGTTCGCCCGGGTGGGTTTATACAGACGCCACACCGCGCCGTCATCGTCGGCAATCGCCACGTCGCCGTTCTCATTGCGGCGGATAATGATGCCTTCGCTGATGCTGTAAAACGCGCGGTCGACAGGCGGCAGTTCAAAGCTCAGCTCGCGCCCGGTTTCATCGAACCAGGTCGCATTGTTATCTTCCAGCGAGAGATAGCTGTCAAAGGTCGTTGCCCAGCCCAGGCCGAACAGCCCTTCGCGGGTGGTCAGGCTGTTGTAGCTGCGCTGCCAGCGAAGCGGGAAGCGCCCCGGCAGCGAGAAGTCGAGCTCGTCGTCGTCGTTCAGCACCTTCACGCCGGTGGCGGCATGGACCGGATGCGAGGAGCCAAACACGGCGTTGACCGCCATATCCGCCAGCATCCCGCCGCCGGCCGCGGCCAGCGCGCAGGGCATGTTTTTCAGGATCTTGCCCGGACGCCCGCGCAGCAGGGAGAGCGCAATCATCCCCAGCGCCAGACCCGGCGTTTTACCGCTTTTGATATCACGGACCGTAAGCGTGTCCCCGCCGATGATCACGTTCGGGGAGACGTCGTCGGAAACGGTGCCTTCGCAGGTGGTGCGATCTTTCGCACGCACCGCGGGCTGCCCGTTGATAAAGACGCTTTTGGAGCCTTCCGCCAGATACTGCGGCCCGGAGTGCTTTTCACACGCCACCTTATCTTCTTCCAGCGGCGAGGTTCCCGCGGCGGCTGAGGCCACGCTCGGCTGCCACATTTCGCTGCCAAACTGTCCGGCGGCGGAAAGCAGCATGCCCGCGTAATCGGCAAAGCTGCCCGGCGACTGCGGCTCAGGGGACGGGGTATCGGCGGGCGTGAGCGTGCCTGCCGCGCGCGCGGCAGGGATTGCGTTGGTCAGTACGTTGTTCGAACCGGTGGTGATTTTACCCGCAGGCGACGGCGGGAAAAGCGCATTGCCTAACCCTTCCGCGGCGTTGCTGATATCGTCGGTGATCCCCGCCACGTTCGCCAGCACGCCACCGATAATCCCGCTTAACAGACAGCTGGACCCAATCGCCGCCACGCCCGCTGCGGCGGCTCCGGCACCGAGGAGTGGCGCGGCGGCCGTAGCCGCCAGCCCCACTGCCGCACCGATCACCGCATAGGCGGCACCTTCCGCCACAATGCTGGTGATATCAGCAAAAATGCTGGAGTGAATAATCTCGTCGCCCTTACGGGCCGCGTTGTTATCGCTCATGCCTTACACATTCCGGTTGTCGTTTAGCGTCAGACTCTGCTTAAGCGCGCTCCAGCGCACCTCGTCCTCTTTGGTAAAGGCTCTTAATGCCGAGAGGGTAAAAATCATCAATATCGGTTTGCCCGGCGTCTGCACGGCCAGCTGTTTTTGCCACAGGCGCTGTCCGTTACGGTCAAAGGTGGTCTCGACTTCCAGTCCGCTAATTTTTCCGTCAGGCCCGGCGTTTACGTTCCGGAATTCGCTCTGGGCGATCTCACCCATCTGAGGACGCAACACATCCCACTGGCGGTGAAACTCTTGTTCGTAGTCGCTGCCATCGGGAATCACGCCGCGGCTGACCACCACGGACAGCCCGCTTTCGTCATCGCGAATAATGTTCATGCTGTTATCCTGCCAGGCAGCAGGAAAAAGGGAAAATGAACCTTCCTGGAGGGTGTATTTCATAAGTGAACTCGGGATGATTAATATTGAGAGAAACAAAAAGGCCAATCCATGTTGGCCCTTTGGCTGGCTGTTTTATTATTTACGCCATTGACCTGATTGTTCGACTAAAACATGGCTGCCTTTGCTGACAACCAATTTCACGGGTGCATACGTCACGGTATAAGCGATCTCGCCATTCTTGTAGGTTGAGCCGATTATTTTACCTGCGGAGTCGTGCAACGTTTTTCCCCTTAAGGAGATCGTACTGTTATCGCTTTTGCGCACGCCGAGATAGACCATCTGATCACATTCGCTATCAAAATGACCGCACTTATTTATAAGAGAAATAGCGAACCTTTCGGTGTCCAGTTTTCTGGTTTCAGCGTTTTGAACCGAAGCGGCTTTACGTAACGTATAACGCTGCGGAGCATAATAATTTCCTTTTTGAGGAGGAGTAACTAAACGCCATTCCATCTCACTCCCCTTTATTTCCAGAACAGCCCGTCCGCCTGCGCCGCCAAACGATGAGTTGAACTCAACGTTCGCACGGTTTCCTGCGATCGTACCGCTAAGATTTCGCTCATCATCTTCCGGGCAGTCGATGCGGTTTCCTCTCTGGGAGATATAGCAATAAGACCCGGTGATACGGTTGCCTGATTCAGCTAACTGCAGGGTTAACGTCGAGTCGTTGCCAACCCCGCCTGCCCAAACCCCGTCAAACGCAGGTCTCGATTGGCTGTTCGCTGCAAACTGCATCGTATTGAACCTGGCGGCCCATTGCTGAATATCGGCATTAATCGGCTGACTATTATCAGAGGACTGGTAATGGATAACGTTTGATTCTGGAACCACCCAGGCCGCGAAGATTTTGCCGTCAGGATTGATAACCAGCGCTGAGGCATTTTCCTGGTAGAGATCCTTTAGCCAGCCCTCAACAAACAATCCTCCACCTGGAGTGGTATGCGGTTCACCGAAGACATCAAAGTTATCAATAAAGGCCTGGTAATGATTTCCCAGCGTTTTCCTGAGAATGTCCGTCACTTCGCTATCATTAACGATGCGACTTACCGTATTGAGCTTATTGTACTGCGATAATTCAAGTGCCGTAGAGGTTTCAACGACGCCAGCCAATAAAGCCGCGCACAATGCGGATGCTAAAAATTTATTGGGCATAATTTACTCTGAAGAACCATTATCGTAATTCATTGTCATTTTCACAACGTTGCCGCCCTTCATCCCAAAAGAGAGTACTTTTTTACCCAACGCATAGGAAACCCACTGTGTCCCGGAATCATTTTCAACAAGGCCATTGCCGTATGCGTTGTTCAGCTCTCTAGTTGTTGAACCCACATGGATACCCCGCGGCGTTGCGAAGTCTTCGGCAGTCAGCGTAATCTGCGACACGATATAATCATCAACGCTTCGTTCAGCTTTATCCCACCAGAGATTGGAACTGAATATTTCTAACCCAGTCCTTTGATGCTGGTAGAATTTATAGTTCGTTCCGTCAAAAGGAACCTCACCGACAAAGCTGCCTTCCCACGGCACATCAATTTTACGGGCACTATCAGGAGACCATCGGTCGCCCAATGCGACAGGCTGGTCTTTGATCTGCACAGAAAAATCCCGTTTTGTCAGAACGGGAGGCATCACCTGAGCCAAAACCACATTGCTGCCGAGACAGGTAAACATCAGGGCAGAAAAAAGAAATGTCGGCGTGTGTTTTTTCACGTTAATCGTCATTTATTGAATGTGTATTGCTATTATCATCCAGAAGAAACCGCCAGGACATGAGTGCAGTATTTCTTAGTCTGCGCTAATGACGACTGAACCCAGACAGTGAGGATTTTTCACGGTGAAACTGAAGCTCACCTTTTGTCCATTCATATCTTTTCGGGCTGTATAGCTGGTCGCTTCGTTCTCCGAACGGCCGCGCGGATAATCAGTTAACCTCAACTGCGGATAGCGCTTTTTAACGGTATCAAGCGTTATGCATTGACCTGAGGAGGGTGAAAAATTCAGTAAAGGCGCCATGCCGTCGTTATCTTTGCTTAAACGTAACTCAATTGCGGTTATGTTCGTCCCATCAGCGAGTTTGATATCGTCGGCATTGTAGAAATTGATATATTCATTTTGCCTGGTCATCTTAAACGATAACGGCGCATTACTAAGGGTTGTAACGGATAAGGTCTTAAGCGATGCGCTCATCCCGGAAATAAACATCCAAAGATCCTTTTTCTGAGCGTCTCCTTCAGCCATTCCCGTCGTTAATAATGCGATAAGTACCGCACCGGCCTTACTCATCTTTTGGCGTAAATTTCGCCTGCACCGCCGCATCAATATCCCCTTTATGCCCCGATCCCGGCGCCGTCGTGCCCGGCTTGGTTCCCGACGTGTTCAGATGAAGCTTACCGCCCGTGGTGATATAACCATCCCCTTCGACAAAGAAGTTAAACTCTTTGCCGATCAGGTTAATCTTGCCGTTAGCATTCAGCTCAATGGCACTCTCACCGGAGACCAGCCGCAGCTTCGTCCCGGAAGCAATGACGTACTGCTCCACCGCCGCATCCAGCTTGCCTTTCCCCGTCAGGATCTCGGTGCCACCTTTCACAGCCTGGGTCTGATTCGCTTCCACGCGATGCAGTTCATTTTTCTTCACGTAATGGCTGCGCGCTCCGCCGACGCTGTGCGTTTCATCATTTTTAACGCTGGTGTCCATGTTGCGCTCGGCCTGGATCCATACCTGCTCTGCGCCAGCCTTGTCCTCAAACCGCAGGGCGTTGGCATTGTCCACGGAACCGTCTTTTGTGCGGCTCATAAAGCCCATCTGCGTCGCCGCAGCCGGCAGCGCCCACGGCGGCATGCTCGCGTCGTTGTACACGCGCCCGGTAATGATCGGACGGTCCGGGTCGCCGTTGATAAAGTCCACCACCACCTCATCGCCCACGCGCGGGATTTGCACCCCGCCGTAGCCCTGGCCCGCCCACGCGCTCGACACGCGCACCCAGCAGGAACTGGTGTCATCGCCCTTCGCCAGACGGTCCCAGTGGAACTTCACCTTCACCCGGCCGTATTTGTCCGTCCAGATACTCTCGCCCTTCGGCCCCACCACCTTCGCGGTCTGCGGGCCGTAGGTGCGCGGCCACGCCGTGGTCTGCGCCGGACGGTAGACCACCGCCGACGGAATGACCGTGAAATCGGTCCGGTGAAT
>NZ_JBMKGI010000010.1:0-168469 GCF_049238885.1 Enterobacter cloacae complex sp. BZL2005
CCGGTAACAACGGTACCACGACCGGAGATGGAGAATACGTCTTCGATTGGCAGCAGGAATGGCTTGTCAATCGCACGCTCTGGTTCTGGGATGTAAGAATCCAGGAAGCCAGCCAGTTCGATGATTTTCGCTTCCCACTCAGCTTCGCCTTCCAGCGCTTTCAGAGCAGAACCACGAACGATTGGAGTATCGTCGCCTGGGAAATCGTACTGAGACAGCAGTTCACGAACTTCCATCTCTACCAGTTCCAGCAGCTCTTCGTCATCAACCATGTCGCATTTGTTCAGGAACACGATGATGAAAGGAACGCCTACCTGACGACCCAGCAGGATGTGCTCACGAGTCTGAGGCATTGGGCCGTCAGTCGCAGCAACAACCAGGATCGCGCCGTCCATCTGCGCAGCACCGGTGATCATGTTTTTAACATAGTCGGCGTGGCCTGGGCAGTCTACGTGTGCGTAGTGGCGAGTCGGGGTGTCGTATTCAACGTGGGAAGTGTTGATGGTGATACCACGAGCTTTTTCTTCTGGTGCGTTATCGATCTGGTCGAATGCACGAGCAGAACCACCGTAGGTTTTAGCCAGAACGGTAGTGATTGCAGCAGTCAGGGTAGTTTTACCATGGTCAACGTGGCCGATAGTACCAACGTTGACGTGCGGTTTTGTACGTTCAAATTTTTCTTTAGACACGGCTATATTCCTTACTATAGTGCTCTCCCCTCTGGAGAGAGCACGGGACTTAGGTTTTAATCCTGTGGATTACTTACCACGGGCTTCAATAACGGCCTGAGCAACGTTGTTAGGCGCATCATCATACTTCAGGAATTCCATGGTGTATGATGCACGACCTTTGGTCAGAGAACGCAGCTGAGTTGCATATCCGAACATTTCAGACAGCGGAACTTCAGCGTGGATCTTAACGCCAGTTACTTCGGATTCCTGACCACGCAGCATACCGCGACGACGGCTCAAGTCACCGATAACGTCACCGGTGTTCTCTTCAGGAGTTTCTACTTCAACCTTCATGATTGGCTCAAGCAGAACTGGTTTTGCTTTCTTAAAGCCTTCTTTAAAGGCAATAGACGCAGCCAGTTTAAACGCCAGTTCAGAGGAGTCAACGTCGTGGTAAGAACCGAAGTGCAGACGAACACCCATGTCAACAACCGGATAGCCAGCCAGAGGGCCCGCTTTCAGCTGTTCCTGGATGCCTTTATCAACGGCTGGGATGTATTCGCCAGGAATTACACCACCTTTGATGTCGTTGATGAACTCGTAACCTTTCGGGTTAGAGCCCGGCTCCAGTGGGTACATGTCGATCACAACGTGACCGTACTGACCGCGACCACCAGACTGCTTAGCGTGTTTACCTTCAATGTCGGTAACTTTCGCGCGAATCGCTTCGCGGTAAGCAACCTGAGGTTTACCCACGTTCGCTTCAACGTTGAATTCACGCTTCATACGGTCAACGATGATGTCCAGGTGCAGTTCACCCATACCAGCGATGATGGTCTGGTTAGATTCTTCATCAGTCCATACGCGGAATGATGGGTCTTCTTTCGCCAGACGGCCCAGAGCCAGACCCATTTTTTCCTGGTCAGCTTTGGTTTTTGGTTCAACTGCGATGGAGATTACCGGCTCTGGGAATTCCATACGCTCCAGAATGATCGGGTGATCCGGGTCACACAGGGTGTCACCAGTGGTCACGTCTTTCAGACCGATAGCTGCAGCGATGTCGCCCGCACGAACTTCTTTGATCTCTTCACGTTTGTTAGCGTGCATCTGTACGATACGGCCAAAACGCTCACGCGCCGCTTTCACGGAGTTCAGGATGGTGTCACCGGAGTTAACCACACCAGAGTAAACGCGGAAGAAGGTCAGGTTACCCACGAATGGGTCGGTAGCAATTTTGAACGCCAGTGCAGAGAATGGCTCTTCGTCGCTTGCGTGACGCTCAGCCGGGGTATCTTTACCGTCGTCCAGGATGCCGTTGATTGCAGGAACGTCAACCGGGGATGGCAGGTAGTCAACTACCGCATCCAGCATCGCCTGAACACCTTTGTTCTTGAACGCAGAACCACAGGTTACCAGGATGATTTCGTTGTTCAGAACGCGCTGACGCAGAGCTTTTTTGATCTCTTCTTCAGTCAGTTCTTCACCACCCAGGTATTTCTCCATCAGCTCTTCAGAAGCTTCAGCAGCGGATTCGATCAGGTTCTGGTGCCATTCGTCAGCCAGGTCCTGCATTGCAGCTGGGATATCTTCGTATTCGAAGGTAACGCCTTGGTCTGCATCGTTCCAGTTGATGGCTTTCATTTTCACCAGGTCGATAACGCCGGTGAAGCCTTCTTCAGCACCAATTGCCAGCTGCAGCGGAACAGGGTTCGCGCCCAGACGGGTTTTGATCTGACCAACAACTTTCAGGAAGTTAGCACCCATACGGTCCATTTTGTTAACGAACGCGATGCGTGGAACTTTATATTTGTTCGCCTGACGCCATACGGTTTCAGACTGTGGCTGAACACCACCAACTGCGCAATAAACCATTACCGCGCCGTCAAGAACACGCATGGAACGTTCTACTTCGATGGTGAAGTCAACGTGCCCTGGGGTGTCGATGATGTTTACGCGATGCGGTTCGTACTGCTTAGCCATACCTGACCAGAATGCAGTAGTCGCTGCGGAGGTGATAGTGATACCACGCTCCTGCTCCTGTTCCATCCAGTCCATGGTGGCTGCGCCGTCATGAACTTCACCGATTTTGTGGTTTACACCGGTGTAGAACAGAATACGTTCGGTAGTAGTGGTTTTACCGGCGTCGATGTGCGCACTGATACCGATGTTGCGGTAGCGTGCGATGGGTGTTGTACGAGCCATTTGATTCCTCGTTTATATCTTTAGGCGTTCAGTTAAGTTACCCAGAGCGGGCGGCTTCTCTGAAGCGCCCGCCTGGTGACTAAGACTCCGAAGGGATTACCAACGGTAGTGTGCGAACGCCTTGTTGGCTTCTGCCATACGGTGAACGTCTTCACGTTTCTTAACTGCAGTACCTTTGTTGTCTGCAGCATCAGAAAGTTCGTTCGCCAGACGCAGAGCCATGGATTTATCACCGCGTTTACGAGCAGCTTCAACGATCCAACGCATTGCCAGGGCATTACGACGAACCGGACGAACTTCAACTGGAACCTGATAAGTAGAACCACCAACGCGGCGGGACTTAACTTCTACAGTTGGGCGAACGTTGTCGAGAGCGACTTCGAAAGCTTCCAGTTCATTTTTACCAGAACGCTGAGCCAGGGTCTCCAGCGCGCTGTATACGATTGCTTCTGCAGTAGATTTTTTACCATCTACCATCAGGATATTTACAAATTTTGCCAGCAGTTCTGATCCGAATTTCGGATCTGGAAGAATTTTACGCTGACCAATGACGCGACGACGTGGCATGGGGATACTCCGTTGTTAATTCAGGATTGTCCAAAACTCAAAGAGTTTAGTATGACATTAAGATAAATCAGTTTGGCCTTACTTAACGGAGAACCATTAAGCCTTAGGACGCTTCACGCCGTACTTGGAGCGAGCCTGCTTACGGTCTTTAACACCTGAGCAGTCCAGCGCACCACGAACGGTGTGGTAACGAACACCCGGAAGGTCTTTAACACGACCGCCACGGATCAGGATCACGGAGTGCTCCTGCAGGTTGTGACCTTCACCACCGATGTAGGAAGTCACTTCGAAACCGTTAGTCAAACGCACACGGCATACTTTACGCAGTGCGGAGTTTGGTTTTTTAGGAGTGGTGGTATATACACGAGTACATACACCACGTTTCTGCGGGCAGGCTTCCAGCGCAGGCACGTTGCTTTTCGCAACTTTGCGTGCACGTGGTTTGCGTACCAGCTGGTTAACTGTTGCCATTAAATAGCTCCTGGTTTTAGCTTTTGCTTCGTAAACACGTAATAAAACGACCTCATACAATATGAGGACGCGAAATTTTAGGGCTACGTCGAAAAGGTGTCAAGAAATATACAGCGATCTCAAATCACCAGTTCATTTGACTGGCGTGCGTCACAGTAAGATTGACGAAATCAGTATAGCCAACCACGTCAATTTTGGCTGAAATTTGACCAGAAAGACCCCGCGCATCCAGATCGTCTTTCAGCGCAGAAACTGTTATGGGGGCATTCGTGAGCATTTCAACGAAACGGCTGCCTTCAAGTGCGGCAAGCACGCCGTCCTGAATCAGCAGCAGGTCATCGCCGTCGCGCAGCATACTCAGTAACGCGTCGATATCACATTGCCATGGTGAATGGCTCAGAGTATGGAGCATGGCAGCCTCAGAAAGTCAGAACGGTGTCGTAGTGGGAAAGGTGTTCGCGCAATGCCGCAGAAGACACGACGGTCACATCCAGCACGAAAGGCGTCTTCTCATCCAAACCGCGAGCGGCCAGCGAGTCGGCGCAGACATAAAGGGTTTCAATGTCATACAGCGGCAGCACTTTAAACGTAGCGATGTAATCCCGCGCCAGAATGGCCTGTGGCTGCTGACCCGCCAGAAGCTGAAACACACCGTCCCCTAAAAAGAAGACGCCGATATCTTCGGTCAGCGCGGACGTCGCAAGTAACGCATCCAGCCCTTCGCGGCCAGAAGCGCTCCCGTGCGGCGCAGACGCAAAAACAAATGCCACGCGCTTCATCAGAATTGCACCACTCTGTCGCAGGTGAGCGCCGCCTGTGCCAGCGCGCCCAAACCGCTTAACGAAAAACCTGGCTGCAGGTTAGAACCCGATAAACCAAGACGGGCGGCTTCGGTTGCATCGGTCACGCCGCGGCGCAGTGCCGCCGCCACGCAGATGTGCAGTTCTACGCCCTGCTTTACGTTTAATGCCTGCCAGCCGCGCACCACATCAAACTCATCGCTCGCCGGCGACGTAAACTGGTTCGCGTTATACACCCCTTCCCGATAGAAGAAGACGCTCGCCAGCTCATGTCCGGCTGCCAGCAGCGCATGCGCAAACTGCAGCGCGCTGCTGGCCTGCTGAGTCCCGTACGCCGGGCCTGTCACCATTAACGCATAACGCATTACTTGTCTTGTCCCAGGAAATCACCGCTTTTGAACTGGCGAATATAGAGGTAGACCGTGTGCTTGGAGATGTTGAGACGATCGGCCACCTGGTTGATGGCGTCTTTAATATCAAAAATCCCTTTTTCATAGAGATTGAGCACGATCTGGCGATTCTTGGCGTTGTTCGAGACGTTGCGGTCGGCATTCACCTCTTCAATGGTGAACTCAAGCGTCTGCGTGACGAGATCTTCGACGGAAGAGGCAAAGTTAACAGAAGAGCCAACATCCGGCGTTTCGGGTGGAATAAAGGTGCTCATGATCTGCGAGAAAGGCACATCAAGGTTCATGTTGATGCACAGCAGCCCAATCACACGATGCTCGCGGTTTCGAATCGCGATGGTTTCTGATTTCATCAGCACGCCGCTTTTGGCGCGGGTGAAATAGCATTTGGAGACGCTGCTGTCCGCGCCGGTCATGTCATGCAACATACGCAATGCAAGGTCGGTAATTGGCGAGCCAATTTTACGGCCAGTATGCTCACCATTCGCAATGCGGATGGCGGAACACTTCAGATCTTGCAGGGAGTGCAATACGATTTCGCAGTGGGAGCCAATGAGCATCGCTAACCCGTCCACTACCGCTTCATAGGATTTCAGAATATCGAAGTCGGTCTGGTCAAAAGGACGTTGATCCAGCAAATCAAGTTCACTGGTTTCGTTGGTTAAAAGCGACCTGGACATGAAAAAAACACTCCTTTTCAGGAGCCTGTCGTTAGGTTTTCAGGGCAGGCTCATTATCTACACGGACAACTAAATTAATACAGCGTGCCTAACGCTTTCCAGTGTTAATTATATCTGCCCCACAATAAAAAACCGCCGCCTTAAAGGCGGCGGTTTTTTTTCAGCATTACTTCTTAGCAGCAGCGGCTTTATCGTCAGCCGGTGCGTCTGCCTTGGCATCCGCTTTCGGTGCCGGTTTGATGTCCAGCAGCTCTACGTCAAAGACCAGCGTAGAGTTGGCAGGGATCCCCGGAACGCCGGTTTTGCCATAGGCCAGATCCGGTGGGATGACCATCTTGATCTTGCCGCCTTTCTTGATGTTTTTCAGGCCTTCAGTCCAGCCAGGGATCACACCATCCAGACGGAAGGAGAGCGGCTCACCACGGGTGTAAGAGTTATCGAACTCTTTACCGTCGATCAGCGTACCTTTGTAGTTCACGACAACCGTGTCGCTGTCTTTAGGCGCATCGCCGGTGCCTTCTTTCTCAACTTTGTACACCAGGCCAGTCGAAGAGGTTTTCACACCCTTCTCTTTAGCAAAGGCATCGCGGTAGGCTTTGCCTTTCGCTTCGTTGTCTTTAGCGTCCGCGTCCATCTTGGTCTGCGCGGCGCCCTTCACACGCGCTTCGAACGCCTGCAGAGTCTGTTCAATTTCCTGGTCAGACAGCTTGCTCTTATCGGCAAAAGCGTCCTGAACGCCCGCGATCAGCTGAGCTTTATCCAGTTTGATGCCCAGTTTCTCTTGTTCTTTGAGAGAGTTTTCCATGTAACGGCCCAGAGATGCGCCCAGTGCGTAGGCGGATTTCTGGTCGTCATTTTTGAACGCCGCTTTGCTGTCTGCAGTGGCAGCAGGCTTCGCAGCAGTATCAGCAGCGAATGACAGCGGCGCGTTCAGCGCAACAGCCATCGTCGTCGCCAGCAGCGTTACTTTAAACAGTGATTTCATCCATATCTCCAGGGCCTGGGGACTCTCACCCCAGCGTTAAACGTAAATGAGTGACGTACTATAAAACGTTGCAGAAGAAATCTACAGACAGACACGTCCAATTCTCGCCACTTTTCAGACTATTTTTGTTTAAATAAGTTTCTTGCCAGAGGGATGCGAACTGTACTTAAGGATAAACTCAGTTAAACTGCGCCGCCGCTGGGCCATTATGGCGAATCTGAAATAAACGAGGTGAATGATGAAGGATACAACGATAGAAGCGAGAATGGCTGAGCTGGAAAGCCGCCTGGCTTTTCAGGACATCACCATCGAAGAGCTAAACCAGACCGTGACCGCACATGAGCTCGAAATGGCGAAACTGCGGGATCATATGCGCCTGCTGACGGAAAAGCTGAAGGCTACGCAGCCGTCGAACATTGCCTCTCAGTCGGAAGAGACGCCACCGCCTCATTATTGAGACGTAAAAAAAGCGGGATTCTCCCGCTTTTTTATTTTCCGCATGACGGAATTAGTGGCAGCCGCAGCCGCCGTTACCGCAACCACCTTTACCGTGGCCGTGGTCATGACCATGGTCGTGGCCGTGACCACCGCAGCAGCCGTCGTGGCCGTGATCGTGGTCATGGTCGTGACCGTGCGCACCGTGAACGTGGCCATGAGCCAGCTCTTCTTCGGTCGCCTCGCGGATCGCAACAACTTCTACGTTGAACTTCAGGTTCTGGCCAGCCAGCATGTGGTTGCCGTCAACCACGACGTGGTCATCTTCCACTTCGGTGATTTCAACTGGAACCGGGCCCTGGTCGGTTTCCGCCAGGAAGCGCATGCCAACCTGCAGTTCGTCAACGCCCATGAACACGTCTTTAGGAACGCGCTGAACCAGGTTGTCGTCATACTGACCGTAAGCGTCGTTCGCGCCTACAGCAACGTCAAATTTGTCGCCAACTTCATGACCTTCCAGCGCGTTTTCCAGGCCGGAAATCAGGGAACCGTGACCATGCAGGTAGTCAAGCGGCGCACTCACCGGAGACTCATCAACCAACACACCGTCTTCTGTACGTACCTGATAGGCCAGGCTGACCACCAGGTCTTTTGCTACTTTCATGATATCTCCTGAGCGTGGGAAAATTGCTGGCGCAGATTGTAGCGGAAATCTGCACCTGTGTACCCTTTAGCTTAAAAAAACTCAGGGCATATCGCTAGTCCGGATGAAAAATCCCGATAACTTGCTCTTCTTTGCGAACGTGCTCGCGCGCCTCTTTGTCGGCCTCACGCATCTGGTGACCGCACTTAACACACTCAACAACATCAATATTATTTTCCCGCCACATCGCCAGGGTATCTTGCGCCTGGCAGGTCGGGCATTTTGCACCCGCGATAAAGCGTTTACGTACAGCCATCTTTCGTTACCCTTTATTCAAATTCATCCCAGCCATCGAGCTGGCGTCGTTCCTGCTGCATCTCGCGCTGGAAGATCTCCTCCAGCTCGCGACGCGCTTCCCGCACGCGGGAGATCTGCGCCGTATCGGTATGTACCGGCATCAGCTCGCGCAGCATCCGCATATCCAGCCGGCGGAAATGCATCTGGGCGCGCTGCGCCTGATGCGGATGCATGCCAAGCGAGATCAGCGCCTTGCGCCCCAGCTCCAGCGCACTGGAGAACGTCTCACGGGAGAAGTGTTTCACACCCGCCTGCAATAATTCGTGAGCTTCAACACGTCCCCGCGCACGCGCCAGAATATGCAGATGCGGGAAATGCTGCTGGCAAAGATCCACCAGCTTCATCGTGTCTTCCGGGTCGTTACAGGTAATGACGATGGATTCTGCCGCTTCTGCCCCCGCCGAGCGCAGTAACTCAAGCTGGGTCGCGTCGCCGTAGTAAACCTTGTAGCCATATTTGCGCATCAGGTTGACCGCGCTGATATCCCGCTCCAGCACCGTAATGCGCATTTTGTTCGCCATTAGCAAACGGCCGATTACCTGTCCAAAGCGGCCAAAGCCCACCACGATCACCTGGGGCTTATCGTCTTCCACCCACGGCGCTTCGTCTTCGTCGTCTGCCGGGTTCAGGCGGCGCGACAGCAGTCTATCCACCATCTTCATCAGCAGCGGCGTGGTCATCATGGACAGCGTGACCGTTACCAGCAAAAGCGCCATCTGATCGTCTTTAAACAGCTTCTGGGACGAGGCGGTAGAGAACAGCACAAACGCGAACTCTCCTCCCTGGCTCAACACGCTCGCAAACTGCATGCGCTCCGAACTGCGCAGGCCGTATATGCGCGCCATGACGTACAGCACCAGCGTTTTCACCGCCACCAGGATAGCGACGCTCACCACAACCCACAGCAGATGGGTATAGAGCACGCCAAGGTTGAGCGCCATCCCCACCGAAATAAAGAACAGACCTAGCAGCAGTCCTTTGAAGGGATCGATGGCAATTTCCAGCTCGTGCCGATACTCGCTCTCCGCCAGCAGCACCCCGGCGATAAAGGTCCCGAGCGCCATCGACAGCCCCAGCGCGTCCATAAACAATGCAGACCCCAGCACCAGCAGCAGCGTCGCGGCGGTAAACACCTCGCGCACGCCGGACGCGGCAATAAAGCGGAATACGGGACGTAACAGGAAACGTCCGCCAATCAGCATCCCCGCGAAGGCCAGCACCTTCATGGCGATTTTAGCCCAGTCGAAATGATCGTCCCCGGAGCCCGCCAGCAGCGGCACCAGCGCCAGCGCCGGGATCACCGCCAAATCCTGGAACAGCAGCACCGAAAAGCCCAGTTGACCGGCTTCGTTACGGTTCATCCCTTTGTCGCGCATCAGCTGCAGCGCCATCGCCGTGGAGGACATCGCGAGGCCTATCCCGCCAATCACCGCCGCCTGCCAGGAGAAATTCGTCAGCATTAGCAGGCCGCCCAGGATAGCGGCACTGAACAACACCTGCGCGGCGCCCACGCCAAATATGGAGCGTCGGAGCTGCCACAATTTCGAAGGATTCAGCTCCAGGCCGATGATGAACATCAGGAACACCACGCCCAGCTCGGAGAAATGGAGGATCTCATCTACATCGCTGATGAATCCCAGTCCCCAGGGGCCAATCGCGATCCCCGCCAGCAGATACCCCAGTACCGCACCGATACCAATACGCGCAGCAAGCGGCACCGCGACGACGGCCGCAAATAAAAACAGCACCCCGGCGAGGAGCAAATTCGATCCTTCCATTAACGCCCTCCTGCCGGAATCGGTGACGCCAGCCATTCACCGTAGGCTCTGGCGTGGCTTGCCAGCTCTTTCGGATCCTGACGCCGCGCCCAGTAGACAATAATCGGACTCATCCAGTGCATGCGGCACATCGCCGCCGTCAGCTCGAAAGGCCGCAGGATGTCGCTCAACGGATAACGGTTCAGCCCGTCGTGGCGGTAGGCGCTTTCGGGTTCACCGGTCGTAATCACACTACGCCAGTACTTTCCCGCCAGCTGGTTGCCCCCCACCCCGCTGGAGAAGCCCCGGCTAAGCACGCGGTCCAGCCACTCTTTGAGCAGCGCCGGACAGCTGTAGGTATAAAGCGGATGCTGGAACACAATCACGTCATGCTGACGCAGCAGTTCCTGCTCGTAAGGAATATCAATAAAGAAATCAGGATAGTGCGCGTAGAGATCGTGCACCGTCACGTTGCTGAGCTGAGTAGCCGGCTTAAGCAGCACCCGGTTTGCCACCGAGTCCTGAGATTCCGGATGGGCATACAGCAGCAGCACTTTTGCTGTCTGAGACATCATTCCCCTCCCGGTCTTGTTTCTGTTTTTGTGTATCGTCGCTGTTTTGGGCTACCATGACGGCCCGGTGCGGAAAACGGCCCACACCTTACATTATCATAATGACAAATTAACATAGTCGGAACATACGGCGCTTCTATGATTGTTTTCTCCTCGTTACAAATTCGTCGCGGCGTGCGCGTCCTGCTGGATAACGCCACTGCTACCATCAACCCGGGCCAGAAAGTGGGCCTGGTCGGCAAAAACGGCTGTGGTAAATCCACGCTGCTGGCGCTGCTGAAAAACGAGATTAGCGCGGATGGCGGTAACTTCACCTTTCCGGGGAACTGGCAGCTCGCCTGGGTGAACCAGGAGACGCCAGCCCTGAGCGAACCGGCACTCGACTATGTTATCGACGGCGATCGTGAGTACCGTAAGCTCGAAGCGGAACTCAATGCCGCAAACGAGCGCAACGACGGCCACGCCATCGCCACCGTTCACGGCAAGCTGGACGCCATCGACGCGTGGACCATTCGCTCCCGCGCCTCCAGCCTGCTGCACGGCCTGGGCTTCAGCAATGAGCAGCTGGAACGCCCGGTCAGCGACTTCTCCGGCGGCTGGCGTATGCGCCTCAACCTGGCGCAGGCGCTGATCTGCCGCTCTGACCTGCTGCTGCTCGATGAACCGACTAACCACCTCGATCTCGATGCGGTTATTTGGCTGGAGAAGTGGCTCAAGAGCTATCAGGGCACTCTGATTCTGATCTCCCACGACCGTGACTTCCTCGACCCGGTGGTGGATAAAATCATTCACATCGAACAGCAAACGATGTTCGAGTATACCGGCAACTACAGCTCCTTCGAGCGCCAGCGCGCGACGCGCCTTGCCCAGCAGCAGTCGATGTATGAAAGCCAGCAGCAGCGCGTGGCGCACCTGCAAAGCTTTGTGGATCGCTTCAAGGCCAAGGCGTCAAAGGCGAAGCAGGCCCAGAGCCGCATCAAGATGCTGGAGCGCATGGAGATGATCGCCCCGGCGCACGTCGACAACCCGTTCCACTTCAGCTTCCGGGCCCCGGAAAGCCTGCCAAATCCCCTGCTGAAAATGGAAAAGGTCAGCGCGGGTTATGCCGACCGCATTATTCTCGACTCCATCAAGCTCAACCTGGTGCCGGGTTCACGTATTGGTCTGCTCGGGCGCAACGGTGCCGGTAAATCCACGCTGATCAAACTGCTGGCGGGCGAGCTTAATCCGGTCAAGGGTGAAATCGGCCTGGCGAAGGGCATCAAGCTGGGTTACTTCGCCCAGCATCAGCTGGAATTTTTACGCGCGGATGAATCCCCGATTCAGCACCTTGCGCGTCTGGCGCCGCAGGAGATGGAGCAGAAGCTGCGCGACTACCTCGGCGGCTTCGGCTTCCAGGGCGATAAGGTCACCGAAAACACCGAGCGCTTCTCCGGCGGCGAAAAGGCCCGTCTGGTGCTGGCGCTGATCGTCTGGCAGCGCCCGAACCTGCTGCTGCTCGATGAACCGACCAACCACCTGGATCTCGACATGCGTCAGGCGCTGACCGAAGCGCTGATTGAATTCGAAGGGGCGCTGGTTGTCGTTTCGCACGATCGTCACCTGATCCGCTCCACCACGGACGATCTCTACTTAGTGCACGACGGCAAAGTCGAACCGTTCGACGGCGATCTGGAAGACTACCAGCAGTGGCTGACGGACGTGCAGAAGCAGGAGAACCAGCCGGAAGAGTCGGCGAAAGACAACGCCAACAGCGCGCAGGCGCGTAAAGACCAGAAGCGCCGTGAAGCGGAGCTGCGCACCCAGACGCAGCCGCTGCGTAAAGAGATTGCCCGTCTCGAAAAAGAGATGGAAAAGCTCAACGCCACGCTTGCTACCGTTGAAGAGAAGCTGGGCGACAGCAGTCTGTATGACCAGAGCCGTAAAGCGGAACTGACGGACTGCCTGCAAACGCAGGCGAAGACCAAATCGAGCCTTGAAGAGTGTGAGATGGCGTGGCTGGACGCGCAGGAACAGCTGGAAACAATGCTGCAGGCTGACTGAATTCATTGCTCCGTTTTGCCTGGTTCGGAAATCCAGGCTAAACGGGGTACAATTCGGAAAGTATCGTAAATTTCCGACAAGAATCAGCATCGCGCCTATGACCCAAATCATTCCATCAGGCTTCGACATTGCCGCCGAAGACAGCACTGAGTTCGTGCCTATGCGCGGCGTCGCCAATCGCCATTTGCAGACCATGCTGCCGCGACTGATCCGCCGCAAGGTACAGTTCACCCCTCACTGGCAGCGGCTAGATCTGCCAGACGGTGACTTTCTGGATCTCGCCTGGAGCGAAGCGCCGGATCAGGCTCGACATAAGCCGCGGCTGGTGGTTTTTCACGGTCTGGAAGGCAGCCTGCACAGCCCGTATGCACACGGGCTCATTGAGGCGGCCAAAGCGCGCGGCTGGCTCGGCGTGGTGATGCATTTTCGCGGCTGCAGCGGCGAGCCGAACCGGCAGAAGCGTATCTATCACTCGGGTGAAACCGAAGACGGCACGTGGTTTTTACACTGGCTGCGGGACAACTTTGGCACCGTGCCCACCGCGGCCGTAGGCTACTCGTTAGGCGGAAATATGCTGGCCTGCCTGTTAGCTAAAGAAGGGGAAAGCGTCCCGCTGGATGCCGCCGTCATCGTCTCCGCCCCGTTCATGCTGGAGCAGTGCAGCTACCACATGGATAAAGGCTTTTCCCGCGTCTATCAGCGCTACCTGCTCAACCTGCTGAAGGCCAACGCGGCGCGTAAGCTAAAGGCCTACCCGGACACCCTCCCGGTCAGCCTGCGCCAGCTGAAAAAAGTGCGCCGCATTCGCGAATTCGACGACCTGATCACCGCGAAAATCCACGGCTTCGCCGATGCGATTGACTATTATCGTCAGTGCAGCGCCATGCCGCTGCTCAGCAAGATCACGCAGCCGACGCTGATCATTCATGCCAAAGATGACCCATTTATGGATCATCACTCGATTCCCGCTCAGGAATTCCTGCCCGACAACGTTCACTATCAGTTGACCGAGCACGGCGGCCACGTCGGGTTTATCGGCGGCACGCTGCGTCGCCCGAAAATGTGGCTTGAGGCGCGTATTCCTGACTGGCTAGCCCCTTATCTGGACGGTGCAACATGATTATTCCCTGGCAGGATCTGGCTCCCGAAACGCTCGATAATCTGATTGAAAGCTTTGTATTACGCGAAGGCACCGATTATGGTGAACAGGAACGCTCGCTTGAGCAAAAGGTCAACGATGTAAAGCGCCAGCTGAAAAGCGGCGACGTGGTGCTGGTGTGGTCAGAACTGCATGAGACGGTCAATATCATGCCCCGCAACGCGTTTCACGGCTGATCTTCCACCCTTTTCAGTCAGGGAGTTGCTATGTCTGCCAGACATCCGGTTATTGCCGTTACGGGGTCGAGTGGTGCGGGAACCACCACCACCAGCCTCGCATTTCGCAAGATTTTCGCCCAGCTGAATCTCCGTGCGGCGGAGGTCGAAGGCGACAGCTTTCACCGCTACACGCGCCCGGAGATGGACATGGCCATCCGTAAGGCGCGCGATCTGGGTAAACACATCAGCTACTTCGGTCCGGAAGCCAATGACTTCGGCCTGCTGGAACAAACCTTTATTGAGTACGGCCAGAGCGGTAAAGGGCAGTCCCGCAAGTATCTGCATACCTATGATGAAGCCGTTCCCTGGAATCAGGTGCCTGGCACCTTTACCCCCTGGCAGCCCCTGCCGGAACCTACCGACGTGCTGTTCTACGAAGGATTACACGGCGGCGTGGTCACGCCGCAGCACGACGTGGCGCGCCACGTGGATCTGCTGGTTGGCGTGGTGCCAATCGTTAACCTGGAGTGGATCCAGAAGCTGACGCGTGACATGAGCGAGCGCGGCCACTCGCGCGAAGCAGTGATGGATTCGGTGGTGCGCTCCATGGAAGACTACATCAACTTCCTGACGCCGCAGTTTTCCCGCACCCATATCAACTTCCAGCGCGTGCCGACGGTAGACACCTCCAACCCGTTCGCGGCCAAAAGTATCCCATCCCTGGATGAGAGCTTTGTGGTGATCCATTTCCGCAATCTCGAAGGCATTGACTACCCCTGGCTGCTGGCGATGCTGCAGGGCTCGTTTATTTCTCACATGAATACATTAGTCGTACCGGGCGGAAAAATGGGGCTGGCGATGGAGCTCATCATGACGCCGCTGGTGGAGCGACTGATGGAAGGGAAACAGATCGCGTGAGTTTTTTGCCCGGTGGCGCTGCGCTTACCGGGCCTACGGTCGTGCTTTTGTAGGGCGGGTCAGCGAAGCGCCACCCGCCAAAACATTAAGCCTCGATCACTTCATACGAATGGGTGATTTTTACCGCTTTCTCCAGCATTAACGCCACAGAGCAGTACTTCTCCGCAGACAGGTCCACCGCACGTGAAACCGCCGCGTCTTTCAGTTCTTTACCGGTGACCACAAAGTGCAGATTGATGTGGGTGAACAGGCGTGGCGCCTCTTCGCGGCGTTCTGACGTGAGTTTGACCTCACAATCCGTCACGTCATGACGGCCTTTTTGCAGAATCGACACCACGTCAATGGCACTGCATCCCCCTGCCGCCATCAGCACCATTTCCATTGGGCTGGGCGCTTTATCGCCGGAGTTACCATCCATCAAAATCTGATGTCCTGACGCGGACTCGCCCAGGAACGTTAAACCTTCAACCCACTTCACGCGCGCTTGCATATTCTTAAACTCCAACGTTGCATTTTTGGTGACAGATTACGCGTGCGTTACATTTCTCGCAATGGAAGGCGACCTGCATCATGCTGAAGCGAGACACCAGGAGACACGCGGCGAAAGCTATGCTAAAACACTCAGGATGCTACAGTAATACATTGACGTTACACATGTATGCAGAGGACATCAAACTTTACTGGCTGCGAAACGTTACGGTAGCCGACTTCCCAGGGTATGGGTAAGAATTCGATTGCAACCCCAGAGTCCGGATGCATCTGATGACTCTGGTGACAGCTTATAACAGAGGATAACAGCGCATGGTGCTTGGCAAACCGCAAACAGACCCGACTCTCGAATGGTTCTTGTCTCATTGCCACATTCATAAGTACCCATCAAAGAGCACGCTGATTCACCAGGGTGAAAAAGCGGAAACGTTGTATTACATCGTTAAAGGCTCGGTGGCAGTGCTGATCAAAGATGAAGAAGGGAAAGAGATGATCCTTTCTTATCTGAACCAGGGCGATTTCATCGGTGAACTGGGCCTGTTTGAAGAGGGCCAGGAACGTAGCGCCTGGGTTCGTGCAAAGACAGCATGTGAAGTGGCTGAAATTTCTTACAAGAAGTTCCGTCAGCTGATTCAGGTTAACCCTGACATTCTGATGCGTCTCTCTTCCCAGATGGCGCGCCGTCTGCAGGTCACCTCAGAGAAAGTGGGCAACCTCGCCTTCCTGGACGTGACGGGCCGCATCGCACAAACTCTGCTGAACCTGGCGAAACAGCCAGACGCCATGACCCACCCGGACGGCATGCAAATTAAAATTACCCGTCAGGAAATTGGTCAGATCGTCGGTTGCTCCCGTGAAACAGTGGGCCGTATCCTGAAAATGCTGGAAGATCAAAACCTGATCTCCGCCCACGGTAAAACCATCGTGGTTTACGGAACGCGTTAATTCCGCTTAAACGGCGTGCCATCGCAAGGTGTCACGCCGTTTTTGTCTCTACTCCTCATGTGGCGCAGGCTGATCTATCACCCGGAAGTTAACTACGCACTGCGACAAACGCTGGTGTTGTGTCTACCCGTGGCCATCGGCCTGATCCTCGGACACCTTCAGCAAGGCCTGCTCTTTTCCCTCGTGCCCGCCTGCTGCAACATTGCTGGCCTGGACACACCGCATAAGCGCTTTTTCAAACGTCTGATCGTGGGCGGCTGCCTGTTTGCTGGCTGTAGCCTTGCCGTACAGCTTTTACTGGCCCGGGATATCCCGCTGCCGCTGATCCTGACGGTGCTGGCGATGACGCTCGGCGTCACGGCGGAAATCAGCTCGCTGCACGCCCGCCTGCTACCCGCCTCGCTGATTGCGGCCATCTTCACGCTGAGCCTCGCCGGGAATATGCCGGTGTGGGAGCCGCTACTGATCTACGCGCTGGGGACACTGTGGTACGGGCTGTTTAACTGGTTCTGGTTCTGGCTGTGGCGGGAACAGCCGCTGCGCGAATCCCTGAGCCTGCTCTATGTGCAGTTGGCGGAATACTGCGAAGCCAAATACACCCTGCTCACCCAGCATACCGATCCGGAAAAAGCCTTACCGCCGCTGCTGACGCGCCAGCAGAAGGTGGTGGATCTGATAAGCCAGTGCTATCAGCAGCTGCATATGCTCGCCGCCAACAAGAACCACGAATACAAACGGCTGCTGCGCACCTTCCAGGTAGGCCTGGATCTGCAGGAGCATATCTCCGTTAGCCTGCACCACCCGCAGGAGGTGCAAAAGCTGGTTGAGCGCAGCCACGCCGAAGCGGTGATCCGCTGGAACGCGCAGACCTTCTCGGCACGCCTGCGCGTGCTGGCTGACGATATTCTCTACCACCGCTATCCCACGCGCTTTAATATGGAAAAACAGCTCGGCGCGCTGGAGAAAATCGCCCGTCAGCATCCGGATAACCCGGTCGGCCAGTTTGCCGCCTGGCACTTCAGCCGCATCGCCCGCGTGCTGCGCACCCAGCGCCCGCTTTATTCCCGCGACCTGATGGCGGATAAACAAAAACGGCTTCCCCTGTTGCCCGCGCTCAAAAGCTATCTGTCTCTCAAATCGTCCGCCCTGCGCAATGCCGCACGAATTAGCGTGATGCTCAGTATCGCCAGCCTGATGGGCATGGCGCTGCATCTGCCGAAGCCCTACTGGATCTTAATGACCGTGCTGTTCGTCACCCAGAACGGCTACGGCGCCACGCGGGTGCGTATTCTGCACCGGGCGGGCGGCACCATGGCCGGGCTGATCATTGCAGGCGTAACGCTGCACTTCCACGTGCCGGAAGGCTATACCCTGGCAGGCATGCTGGCGATCACGCTGGTGAGCTACCTGATTATCCGCAAAAATTACGGCTGGGCGATGGTGGGCTTTACGGTGACGGCGGTATACACCCTGCAGCTGCTTACGCTGAACGGCGAACAGTTTATTGTCGCCAGGCTGATTGATACCCTGATCGGCTGCCTGATTGCCTTCGGCGGCATGGTCTGGCTGTGGCCGCAGTGGCAGAGCGGGCTGCTCAGGCAGAACGCCCACGACGCGCTGGAGGCCGACCAGCAGGCCATTCGCCTCATCCTGAGCGACGACCCGCAGCCCTCCCCGCTGGCGTATCAACGCATGAAGGTCAACCAGGCGCACAACGCCCTGTTCAACTCGCTCAACCAGGCGATGCAGGAGCCGGGCTTTAACTCACATTATCTGGCCGATATGAAGCTGTGGGTAACGCACAGTCAGTTTATCGTTGAGCACATTAACGCCATGACGACGCTGGCGCGCGAGCACACGATGCTGACGCCGGATCTGGCGCAGCGCTACCTGCAGTCGTGTGAAATTGCGTTGCAGCGCTGCCAGCAGCGTCTGGAGTATGACTCACCGGGCGAGTCGGGGGATTTAAATATTCTGGAAGCGCCGGAGACGTTAACCCACGGGCCAATGAGCACCCTGGAGCAACACTTGCAGCGCGTGCTGGGGCATCTGAACACCATGCACACCATTTCGTCGGTGGCATGGCGTCAGCGTCCGCATCATGGGGTTTGGTTAACGCGAAGGTTGAAACGAACCGAATATTAGCCTTTAACGATCTTTGCAACCGCCGCGGCAAAGCGGGTTAAGCCGTCTTCGATGTCTTTGTCTTCCACCACCAGCGACGGCGCAAAGCGCATCACGTCCGGCCCGGCGTTGAGCACCATCACCCCTTCGCGAGCGGCGGCGTGCAGGAAGTCGCGCGCGCGGCCCTTGTACTGCGGCTTCAGCTCGGCGCCAATCAGCAGCCCCATCCCGCGGATCGCGCTGAACACGTCGTACTGCTCGTCAATCTGCTTCAGGTGCTTCACAAACAGCTCGCGCTTCGCGCTAACGCCGTTTAGCACCTCTGGCGTGTTGATGATGTCGAACGCGGCCCCCGCTACGGCGCTCGCCAGCGGGTTACCGCCGTAGGTAGAGCCATGAGAACCGACGTGGAACGCGGAGGCGATCTCCTGCGTCGTCAGGACCGCACTTACCGGGAAACCGCCGCCGAGCGCTTTCGCGCTGGTCAGAATATCCGGCGTCACGCCGTAGTGCATATAGGCAAACAGGTCCCCGGTACGCCCCATCCCGCACTGCACTTCATCAAACACCAGCAGCGCCTGATGCTCGTCGCACAGCGCGCGCAGCCCTTTCAGGAATTCCGGGGTTGCCGCGGTCACGCCGCCTTCCCCCTGAATAGGCTCGACCACCACCGCGCAGGTGTGGTCGTCCATCACCGCTTTCACCGCGTGCAGATCGTTAAACGGCACGTGGATGATGTCGGCCGGTTTCGGACCAAACCCGTCGGAATACTTCGGCTGGCCGCCAACGGAGACGGTAAAGAAGGAGCGCCCGTGGAAGGCATTGTGGAAGGCGATGATTTTGGTTTTGTACGGGCTGTGGCGCGTGGTCGCGTAGTAGCGCGCCAGCTTAAAGGCGGTTTCGTTGGCTTCGGTGCCGGAGTTCATAAACAGCACGCGCTCGGCAAACGTGGCATCAATGATCTTACGGCCCAGGCGCAGCGCCGGTTCGTTGGTGAACACGTTGCTGGTGTGCCACAGGGTTTCACCCTGGGTTTTCAGCGCCTCCACCAGCGCGGGATGGCAATGACCCAGCGCCGTGACCGCAATACCGCCCGCGAAATCCACATACTCCTTGCCCTGCTGATCCCAGACGCGGCTGCCTTTCCCCTTCACCGGGATAAATTCAGCCGGTGCATAAATCGGCAGAATCACTTCATCGAATGTCGCGCGGGTAATTGCTGGTTGTTCAGTTGCCATGTCATGCCCATCCATTTATGTCACATTGATTGTGAAAATATAATCACAAAATATGCATAAAAAATCATAACAAGGCAACAAATATTCAGCGATGGAGGAAATTTGCCAGCAGCGCGTGCCCCTGCTCGCTGAGGATGCTTTCCGGATGGAACTGCACGCCTTCGAGATCCCATTCGCGGTGACGAATCCCCATGATCTCCTGCGTATCGCTCCAGGCGGTCACCTCAAAGCCGTCGGGCAGCGTCGACGGGTCAATCACCAGCGAATGGTAGCGCGTCACGGTTAACGGATTATTGAGCCCCGTGAACACTCCGGTGCCCGTGTGGGTGACCGGCGAGGTTTTACCGTGCATGACTTTGGCGGCGCGCACGATGGTGGCACCAAAGGCCTGGGCAATCGCCTGATGGCCCAGACAAACGCCGAGGATCGGCAGCTTGCCGGCATAGTGCTGGATAACCTCCAGCGAAATACCTGATTCCGACGGCGTGCAGGGGCCGGGTGAAATCACGATTTTCTGCGGAGCCAGCGTCTCGATATCGGCCAGGCCAATCTCGTCGTTACGTCGGACAACCACCTCTGCACCCAGTTCGCAAAAATACTGGTAAAGGTTCCAGGTGAAGGAATCGTAGTTATCAATCAGCAGAATCATGGCGGCTCCCGAAAAAAATGCCGCCCTATTCTACTCAGATTCCCGCGCTTCGCTCACTACTTTGGCAAAGATCGCGTTTAGCGCGGTTAAATCCCCCGTTGCGCCGCTGCGGTTAGCGGACACCCACTCCTCGGGATCGATATCGCGCCAGTCCAGTGAATAGCCCGCATGGATCGCCAGCTGCTCAAAGAAAACGCGCTGAGCAATACCGTTACCACGCGCAAAAGGATGCAGCATGTTGATTTCACAATAATAATGGCTAATTTTTTCAATGAACGCCGCTTTCTCAAGGCCAGCCAGATACTTTTCGCTTTCCAGCGCCGCCATCAGTTCATTACCCATCTTTTCGATGTATTCGAAATGGCAGAAGGGAATATCACCTTTGAAAATATCGTCGGTACGGAACTCACCTGCCCGCTTCATCTCTCTGCGGTAGAGATGGCGGTGAATAAGGCACAGATGGGGTAACCCGGGCGCGGAAGGCCCAAGCGCCAGGCTCTCAATCTCGGGATCCGATGGACCATTACCTTTCTCAAGGAGACAACTGGCCTGAAAGTTGACGCTACGCTGCTGCTCCCAGAGACGGGATTTTTGCTTGTCGGTGAGTTTTTTCACTTAACGCCTCCCTGAATAGTCCGTTTGCCACAAGTATAAGCAGCAAAACGCGCTTTCGCAGGGAGGGGTCACAACACGGGCTAACATCGCCCGCGTCGAAGAACGTTACGGCAGAACTTTTGCGGAGAGGATCACGACAGGTTTGGACGGCACATTCTGATACGGACCGACGTCATGGGTAGGCACCTGAGAAATCTTATCGGCCACATCCATCCCTTTCACGATTTTACCGAACACCGCATAGCCGAAGTCGCGCTGGCCGTGGTCGAGGAAGGCGTTATCCGCCACGTTGAGGAAGAACTGGCTGGTCGCGCTATCTTTGTCTGCGGTACGCGCCATAGAGATCGTGCCGCGTTTGTTCAGCAGGCCGTTGTCCGCTTCGTTTTTGATTGGCGGGTTCGGCTGTTTCTGCTGCATCTGCTCGTTGAAGCCGCCGCCCTGAATCATAAAGCCCGGGATCACGCGGTGGAAGGTGGTGTTGTTATAGAAACCACTGTTCACATAGTCGAGGAAGTTTTTCACAGAAACCGGAGCTTTCTGGCTATTCAGTTCCAGCTCAATATTCCCGGCGGAGGTGGTCAGCAGAACGTGAGGGTCCCCTTTTGCTGCCAGCGCAGCAGGGGAAACGGCAGAAAGAGCAAACACAGCTGCGACAGCCGCCAGTGTTGATTTGAGCATGAGAATTCCTTAACAAAGCGCAGTATAAAAAGCGAATGGCTTGATTCTAAAGAGCAGTATGAACGTAGACCAGCCTTTTACCTAATTTTACGAAATTGAAATAATTATTACTGCGCAAACGATTGGTTAGACCGCCACTTAATGTGATTTAGATCACATTAAAACCTGCAATGACATAATCATTACCCTTAAAAGATAGGAATGGATCACTTTAGCGACTAAAATCTGCCCGCTCTCAGCGCCCCTTCGGCGCTTTTCTTTTTTTGAACAGGCCAGACATGACTAACAGCAATCGCATCAAGCTCACATGGATCAGCTTCTTCTCCTACGCCCTGACCGGCGCGTTGGTGATCGTCACCGGGATGGTGATGGGGAATATCGCAGACTACTTCCAGCTGCCCGTTTCCAGCATGAGCAACACCTTCACCTTCCTCAACGCAGGGATCCTGATCTCTATCTTCCTGAATGCCTGGCTGATGGAAATCGTGCCGCTGAAAACCCAGCTTCGCTTCGGCTTCGTGCTGATGGTCGCCGCCGTGGCGGGTCTGATGCTCAGCCACAGCATCGCCCTGTTCTCAGCCGCCATGTTCGTGCTCGGCCTGGTCAGCGGGATCACCATGTCGATCGGGACGTTCCTGATTACCCATATGTATGAAGGCCGCCAGCGCGGCGCGCGCCTGCTGTTTACCGACTCCTTCTTCAGCATGGCCGGAATGATCTTCCCGATGGTCGCTGCCGTTCTGCTGGCGCGCAGCATTGAGTGGTACTGGGTCTACGCCTGCATCGGTCTGGTCTACGTTGCTATTTTCATTCTGACCTTCGGCTGCGACTTCCCGGTTCTGGGTAAAAAAGCGCAAACCACGGCAGAGCCTGTGGCGAAAGAGAAATGGGGTATCGGCGTGCTGTTCCTCTCCATCGCCGCCCTGTGCTACATCCTGGGCCAGCTGGGCTTTATCTCCTGGGTACCGGAATACGCCAAAGGTCTGGGCATGAGCCTGAACGACGCGGGCAAACTGGTGAGCGATTTCTGGATGTCCTACATGTTCGGCATGTGGGCGTTTAGCTTCATCCTGCGCTTCTTCGACCTGCAGCGCATTCTGACCGTGCTGGCGGGCCTGGCGACCGTGCTGATGTATCTGTTCATCAACGGTTCCCCGGAGCATATGCCATGGTTCATTCTGACCCTGGGCTTCTTCTCCAGCGCGATTTACACCTCGATCATCACCCTGGGCTCTCTGCAGACCAAAGTGGCCTCGCCGAAGCTGGTTAACTTCGTTCTGACCTGCGGCACTATCGGCACCATGCTGACCTTCGTGGTGACGGGCCCGATCGTTGCCCACAGCGGCCCGCTGGCCGCGCTGCACACCGCGAACGGTCTGTACGCCGTGGTGTTCATCATGTGCTTCATCCTGGGCTTTGTGACCCGTCACCGCCAGCACAACGCGGCAGCGACATCGCACTAAACCCTGCGCCCCTTTGCATTACGCAGAGGGGCTGTTTCTGGCGAAACTGACCTCTTCTCCTCCGGTATCCATCTGGATCCAGGTCTGCGCCAGCTGCGTAGTGGCAATAATCCGCCCCTGACGAATCGACCAGCGCACCGGCACCTGACAGCGCACCGCTTCAAACCCGCTCTCCGCAGGCAGGATAATCAGGTTTGCCGGATTTCCCGTTTCAATACCGTAATCGCTCAGGCCAAAGGTGCGGGCGCTGTTATGGGTAATCAGGTTCAGGCCGCTGTCGATTTGCGGATAGCCCATCATCTGGCAGACATGTAGCCCCATATGCAGCACCTGCAGCATATTGCCGGTGCCGAGCGGGTACCACGGGTCGAAGACGTCGTCATGACCAAAGCAGACGTTAATGCCCGCCTCCTGCAGCTCTTTCACGCGGGTGATGCCGCGACGCTTCGGATAGTCATCAAAGCGCCCCTGCAGGTGGATGTTGACCAGCGGGTTCGCAACGAAGTTAATCCCCGACATCTTCAGCAGACGGAAGAGCCGCGAGGTGTAAGCGCCGTTATAGGCGTGCATGGCGGTGGTGTGGCTGGCCGTCACGCGCGGGCCGATGCCGGCCTCATACGCCAGCGTGGCCACCGTCTCGACAAACCGCGACTGTTCGTCGTCAATTTCATCGCAGTGGATATCCAGCGGGCGGTCATACTTCTTCGCCAGCTCAAAAGCGATGTGCAGCGACTGGACGCCGTACTCACGGGTGAACTCAAAATGTGGGATCGCCCCCACCACGTCGGCCCCCAGTTTTAACGCCTCTTCCAGCAGCGCCGCACCGTTCGGGTAAGAGAGAATACCTTCCTGCGGAAACGCGACGATTTGCAGCGTTACCCACGGGGCCACCTCCTGCTTCACCTCCAGCATCGCCTTCAGGGCGGTAAGCGTTGGGTCAGAGACATCCACATGGGTGCGGACAAACTGAATGCCGTTAGCGATTTGCCACTTCAGCGTTTTCCAGGCGCGTGCTTTCACATCCTCGTGGCTGAGCAGCGCCTTGCGCTCCGCCCAGCGTTCAATGCCTTCGAACAGCGTGCCGGACTGGTTCCAGTTCGGCTCCCCCGCCGTCTGGGTGGTATCAAGATGAATATGCGGCTCGATGAACGGCGGGAGAGCAAGCCCACCGCGCGCGTTCAGTACCTCATAACTTTCGGCGTGGGTATCGTCCATGGGGGTGATATCACCAAAACGCCCGTTCTCGATGGCAAGTTGCCACAGCCCTTCCCGACCCGGTAAACGCACATTCTGAACAAGCCATAACGGTGATGTAGACATACCTTTCCCCTCATAAACGCAGCTGATATTCAGGCGTATCGATTTTTGCAAAACCGCCCCTGATTTGTACACAAATTCAACGAACACGAAAAGCCTGCGATTTCCGCCACTTATAAAAATCCTGACAAATCAGTCATATACCACCTAAGGAGTAGGCGAAGGCGTATTTGATTTGCATCAATAAGCGCCCCTGCTGAATCGTTAAGGTAGGCAATAATAGAAAAGAAATCGAGGCAATAATGAGCAAAGTCAGACTCGCTATCATCGGTAACGGCATGGTCGGCCACCGCTTTATTGAGGATCTTCTCGATAAAGCCGATGCTGAGCAGTTCGATATTACCGTGTTCTGTGAAGAACCCCGCAAGGCGTACGACCGTGTGCACCTGTCTTCCTACTTCTCCCATCATACCGCCGAAGAGCTCTCTCTGGTGCGTGAAGGTTTCTACGAGAAGCATGGCGTAAAAGTGCTGGTGGGCGAACGCGCTATCACCATCAACCGTCAGGAAAAAGTGATCCACTCCAGCGCCGGCCGTACGGTTTTTTACGACAAGCTGATCATGGCGACGGGCTCGTATCCGTGGATCCCACCCATTAAAGGCTCGGAGACTCAGGATTGCTTCGTTTATCGCACGATTGAGGACCTCAACGCCATCGAATCCTGCGCGCGTCGAAGCAAACGCGGCGCGGTGGTCGGCGGCGGTCTGCTGGGCCTGGAAGCGGCTGGCGCGCTCAAAAACCTCGGTGTTGAAACCCACGTTATCGAATTTGCGCCAATGCTGATGGCCGAACAGCTCGACCACATGGGTGGCGATCAGCTGCGCCGTAAGATCGAAAGCATGGGCGTGAAGGTTCACACCAGCAAGAACACCAAAGAGATCGTTCAGGAAGGGACTGAAGCGCGCAAAACCATGCGCTTTGCCGACGGCAGCGAGCTGGAGGTGGACTTCATCGTCTTCTCCACCGGCATTCGTCCGCGCGACAAGCTGGCGACCCAGTGCGGCCTGGCCGTCGCGCAGCGCGGCGGGATCATGATTAACGACACCTGCCAGACCTCCGATCCGGATATCTACGCCATCGGCGAATGCGCCAGCTGGAACAACCGCGTATACGGCCTGGTGGCGCCGGGCTACAAAATGGCGCAGGTCGCCGTGGATCATATCCTCGGCAGCGAAAACGCCTTCACCGGCGCAGACATGAGCGCCAAGCTGAAGCTGCTGGGCGTGGACGTAGGCGGTATTGGCGATGCGCATGGTCGCACGCCCGGCGCGCGCAGCTACGTCTATCTCGACGAAAGCAAAGAGGTCTACAAACGTCTCATCGTCAGCCAGGACAACAAAACCCTGCTCGGCGCGGTGCTGGTGGGCGACACCAGCGACTTCGGTAACCTGCTCCAGCTGGTGCTCAACGCCATCGAGCTGCCGGAAAACCCGGACGCGCTGATCCTCCCGGCGCACGCCTCCAGCGGTAAGCCGTCCATCGGCGTGGATAAACTGCCGGACAGCGCGCAGATTTGCTCCTGCTTCGACGTCACCAAAGGCATGCTGATCTCCGCGATCAACAAAGGGTGCCACACCGTTGCGGCGCTGAAAGCGGAAACCAAAGCCGGTACCGGCTGCGGCGGCTGTATTCCGCTGGTCACCCAGGTGCTGAACGCCGAGCTGGCGAAACAGGGCATCGAAGTGAACAACAACCTGTGCGAGCACTTCGCTTACTCTCGCCAGGAGCTGTACCATCTGATCCGCGTGGAAGGCATCAAGTCCTTCGACGAACTGCTGGCGAAGCACGGCCAGGGCTACGGCTGTGAAGTGTGTAAACCGACCGTCGGCTCCCTGCTGGCCTCCTGCTGGAACGAGTACGTGCTCAAACCCGAGCATACGCCGCTGCAGGACACCAACGACAACTTCCTGGCCAACATCCAGAAAGACGGCACCTACTCCGTGATTCCACGCTCGGCCGGTGGTGAAATCACGCCGGAAGGGCTGGTCGCGGTGGGCCGTATCGCACGTGAATTTAACCTCTACACCAAAATTACCGGCTCCCAGCGTATCGGCCTGTTTGGCGCGCAGAAGGACGACCTGCCGGAAATCTGGCGTCAGCTGATTGAAGCGGGCTTCGAAACCGGCCACGCGTACGCCAAAGCGCTGCGCATGGCGAAAACCTGCGTGGGCAGCACCTGGTGTCGCTACGGCGTCGGCGATAGCGTGGGCTTCGGCGTTGAGCTGGAAAACCGCTACAAAGGCATCCGCACCCCGCACAAAATGAAGTTCGGCGTCTCCGGCTGTACCCGCGAATGTGCGGAAGCGCAGGGTAAAGACGTGGGTATTATTGCCACCGAAAAAGGCTGGAACCTGTATGTATGCGGCAACGGCGGGATGAAACCGCGCCATGCGGACCTGCTGGCGGCGGATCTCGATCGCGACACGCTGATTCAGTATCTCGACCGCTTCATGATGTTCTACATCCGTACCGCCGATAAGCTGACCCGTACCGCCTCCTGGCTCGATAACCTCGAGGGCGGCATCGACTACCTGAAATCGGTCATTATCGACGACAAACTGGGCCTGAACGAGCATCTGGAAGCGGAAATGGCGCGCCTGCGCGAGGCGGTGATCTGCGAGTGGACGGAAACCGTCAACACCCCGGCGGCGCAGACGCGCTTCAAACACTTTATCAACAGCACCCAGCGCGACCCGAACGTGCAGGTGGTGCCGGAGCGCGAACAGCATCGTCCGGCCACGCCGTATGAACGTATTCCGGTCACGCTGGTGGAGGAAAACGCATGAGCCAGTGGGTAAACATCTGCAATATTAACGACATTCTCCCCGCCACCGGCGTCTGTGCGCTGTTGGGCAACGAGCAGGTGGCGATTTTCCGCCCTCGCCACGATGAACAGGTCTTTGCTATCAGCAACATCGACCCGTTCTTCGAGGCCAGCGTGCTCTCCCGCGGACTGATTGCCGAGCATCAGGGTGAACTGTGGGTCGCCAGCCCGTTGAAAAAGCAGCGTTTCCGCTTAACCGACGGACTCTGCATGGAAGATGAAAGCTTCTCGGTCAAACACTACGACGTCCGAGTGAAGGACGGCGAGGTGCAGCTGAAAGCGTAACCCCTCGCCTTTTCAATAGGAAAGGCTTATGACCCCTTATGGGTAACGGCAGGAAAAACCGTATGTTCTGTACGATTCCTGCTGTTATCCTGACGTCAATTCTTCCCCCGCCATGAATGCTGTGAGGTAACGTCGTGGATCACCTGCCGATTTTTTGTCAATTACGCAACCGCGACTGCCTGCTCGTGGGCGGCGGCGACGTGGCCGAGCGCAAAGCGCGCCTGCTGCTAGAGGCTGGCGCCCGCCTGACCGTGAATGCCCTGTCCTTCGCCCCCCAGTTTGAGGTTTGGGCCCAGGAAGGGATGCTCACGCTGGAACAGGGTGCGTTTAATGAATCCCTGCTGGACACCTGCTGGCTGACCATTGCCGCGACGGATGACGATGAAGTGAACCAGCGCGTGAGCGACGCCTGCGAGGCGCGCCGTATCTTCTGCAACGTGGTGGATGCGCCGAAAGAAGCCAGCTTTATCATGCCGTCGATTATCGACCGCTCGCCGCTGATGATTGCGGTATCGTCCGGGGGACGTTCGCCGGTTCTCGCGCGTCTGCTGCGGGAAAAACTGGAAGCCCTGTTGCCTCAACACCTTGGCCAGATTGCGCATTATGCCGGTCAGCTGCGTTCACGCGTGAAGCAAACCTTCGCGACCGTGGGCGAGCGCCGTCGCTTCTGGGAAAAATTCTTTGTGAACGACAGGCTGGCGCAGTCGCTGGCGAATCAGGACACCAAAGCCGTTGAAGAGACGACCGAGCAGTTGCTAAGCGAACCGCTGGACCATCGCGGCGAAGTGGTGCTGGTAGGCGCAGGCCCCGGAGATGCGGGTTTGCTGACGCTGAAAGGGCTACAGCAGATCCAGCAGGCGGATATCGTGGTGTACGACCGTCTGGTCTCCGATGACATCATGAACCTGGTGCGCCGCGACGCCGACCGCGTTTTCGTGGGCAAACGCGCGGGCTACCACTGCGTGCCGCAGGAGGAGATTAACCAGATCCTGCTGCGCGAAGCGCAAAAGGGAAAACGCGTGGTGCGCCTGAAGGGGGGCGATCCGTTTATCTTTGGACGCGGCGGTGAAGAGCTGGAAACCCTGTGCGACGCGGGTATTCCGTTCTCCGTGGTGCCCGGCATTACGGCGGCGTCCGGCTGTTCAGCGTACTCTGGCATTCCGCTGACCCATCGCGACTACGCTCAGAGCGTGCGTCTGGTGACGGGCCATCTGAAGACCGGCAGCGAGCTGGACTGGCATAACCTGGCCGCCGAAAAGCAGACGCTGGTGTTCTACATGGGGCTCAATCAGGCCGCCACGATTCAGGCGAAGCTGCTGGAGCACGGTATGAATGCGGATATGCCCGTCGCGCTGGTCGAAAACGGCACCGCCATTACGCAGCGCGTAGTGGATGGCGTGCTGACGCAGTTAGGCGAGCTGGCGCAGCAGGTCGAAAGCCCGGCGCTGATTGTGGTGGGCCGCGTGGTTGAACTGCGCGACAGGCTGAACTGGTTCTCGAATCACTAACGCATATTCTCCCTTCCTGGAGTAGTCCTTAAGCGGACTACTCCCCTCTTACCGCTACCGATAACATACCGCCCCGAAGTGGAACTTTTCCCTTTATTCCCTTGAGTTACATCCAATTTTCGTTTTAAAGACAAGGAATGCGTATGTTCAAACTGGCAAAGGCCGCCGTTCTGGTTGGCCTGTTATCGACTCTGACGGCCTGCACCGGTCACGTACAGAACACCAAAAATAACTGCAGCTACGATTACCTGCTGCACCCGGCGATCTCCATTTCGAAGATCATCGGTGGTTGCGGCCCGTCGGCACAGCAGTAAGCGTTTTACAGGCATAAAAAAACCGGGATGTCCCGGTTTTTTTGTTGATGCGGAGAGTTTTTTTGTCGGGTGGCGCTGACGCTTACCCGACCTACACGGTCCCGTAGGCCGGGTAAGGCGAAGCCGCCACCCGGCACAGCGGCTTAAGGTTTCGCCACAAACCCAATCGCTTCATACACCGCTTTCAGGGTTTCGGACGCGCGCGCGCTGGCTTTTTCCGCCCCCTCTTTCATCACTTTCTGCAGGAACGCTTCGTCGTTACGGTAGCGGTGATAACGCTCCTGCAGCTCGGTCAGCATGCCGGAAACGGCATCTGCCACTTCGCCTTTCAGGTGGCCGTACATCTTGCCTTCGAAGTGTTTTTCCAGCTCAGGGATGCTCTGGCCGGTGACGCCCGAGAGGATATCCAGCAGGTTGGAGACGCCCGCTTTGTTCTGCACGTCGTAGCGCACGACTGGCGGCTCGTCGGAATCGGTCACCGCGCGCTTGAGCTTTTTGACAACCGATTTCGGATCTTCCAGCAGGCCGATAACGTTGTTGCGGTTATCGTCAGACTTGGACATCTTCTTGGTCGGCTCCAGCAGCGACATCACGCGTGCGCCGGACTTCGGAATAAATGGCTCTGGTACTTTAAACACATCGCCGTAGATCGCGTTAAAGCGCTGGGCGATATCGCGGCTCAGCTCCAGGTGCTGCTTCTGGTCTTCGCCGACAGGTACCTGGTTTGTCTGGTACAGCAAGATGTCTGCCGCCATCAGTACCGGATAGTCAAACAGTCCGGCGTTGATGTTTTCAGAGTAGCGCGCGGATTTATCCTTGAACTGCGTCATGCGGCTCAGCTCGCCGAAATAGGTGTAGCAGTTCAGCGCCCAGCCCAGCTGCGCGTGCTCCGGCACGTGCGACTGAACGAAAATGGTGCTCTTCTCTGGATCGATGCCGCAGGCCAGATACAGCGCCAGGGTGTCCAGCGTGGCTTTGCGCAGCTTCTCAGGATCCTGACGGGCGGTAATCGCATGGAGATCGACGATGCAGTAAATGCAATGGTAGTCATCCTGCATGCTGACCCACTGACGTAACGCACCCATGTAGTTACCAATGGTCAATTCACCTGAAGGCTGTGCGCCACTAAAAACGATGGGCTTAGTCATTGTTCAATTCCTGATGTTCACTGTGCGAAAGCCCGAGTGCGGGCAACAAATCTTTGAAGTGGTCGAAAACGACGTCCGGCTCACTCAGCGTGATGGCTTCACCGTAGTTGTAGCCATAGGTTAACCCCACGGAAGGACACCCGGCCGCGCGGGCAGCCAGAATATCATTGCGGGAATCGCCGACAAAGAGCAGCTCCGCAGGCGTTAAGGATAATTTTCCTGCCACCAGCAGCAGCGGTTCCGGATGGGGCTTTTTGTTCTGCACGTCGTCGCCGCCCACAATCACGGAGAAATACTTCGCGATATTGAGCGCGTCGAGCAGCGGTGCGACAAACGGCGTGGGTTTGTTGGTCACCAGACCCAGCGGGATGCCCTTCGCGTGCAGCGCGCTCAGCGTTTCCTGAACGTCCGGGAACAGGAAGCTGCCCTCCTCGACGGTCTCTTCATAGAAACGATCGAACAGTTTGCGCAGAATACGCAGCTGCTCTTCCTGCGGGATATCCGCGTGATCGACGCTCGGTTTCCCCTGGGCGGAACGCTGCGACGCACGCTCCTGACGCGCCCACGTCAACGCGCGCGCCATCAGAACATCGGCGCCGTTGCCAATCCACGTGACGACGCGCTCTTCACCCGCAACGGGGAGTTCAAGTGCATACAGCGCCTGGTCGACGGCGCTCGTTAAGCCCGGCGCGCTGTCAACCAGCGTGCCGTCGAGGTCGAATGCCACACCCCGAATAGCCTGTAATTTATCCATGATTTACCTTCGCCAGCTCGCGGCGCATTTCATCAATGACTTTTTTGTAATCCGGTTGGTCGAAAATGGCTGAACCAGCAACGAACATATCCGCGCCTGCCGCCGCAATTTCACCAATGTTATTCACTTTCACGCCGCCGTCTACTTCCAGACGAATGTCGTAGCCTGACTCGTCGATACGACGGCGGACTTCACGCAGCTTATCCAGCGTGTGAGGAATGAATGACTGGCCGCCAAAACCGGGGTTAACGGACATCAGCAGGATCACGTCCAGCTTATCCATGACATAGTCGAGATAGCTCAGCGGCGTGGCCGGGTTAAACACCAGACCCGCTTTACAGCCGTTCTCTTTGATCAGCTGCAGCGTGCGATCCACATGTTCAGAGGCTTCCGGATGGAAGGTGATGATGCTGGCACCCGCCGCGGCGAAGTCAGGCACGATGCGATCAACCGGTTTCACCATCAGGTGAACGTCGATCGGGGCGGTAATGCCATAGTTACGCAGCGCCTTGAGCACCATCGGACCGATGGTCAGGTTAGGAACGTAGTGGTTATCCATCACGTCGAAATGGACGACATCCGCGCCAGCCGCCAGTGCGTTGGCGGTATCTTCACCCAGGCGGGCAAAATCGGCCGACAGAATTGAGGGAGCAATCAAAAACTGTTTCATCCGCTTCTCCTTGAAATGTGTTTACCGGCGGGCAAAACGGCTCAGGGGCGATAAAGAGCCAGGAGTTCGTCCACCTTTTTACGTGTGCCGCCGTTGCTGCTAATGCTACGCCGCACCTTAACCTGAAAATGCTTCGCGGCTTTGTACCATTCGCGCGTATCAGGCGTGTCGTGATTCGAAATTAACACCGGAATTCTTTTGCTGACCAGCTTTTCCGCCATCTCCGC
This sequence comes from Enterobacter cloacae complex sp. BZL2005, assembly GCF_049238885.1. Classification (NCBI taxonomy): domain Bacteria; kingdom Pseudomonadati; phylum Pseudomonadota; class Gammaproteobacteria; order Enterobacterales; family Enterobacteriaceae; genus Enterobacter; species Enterobacter cloacae complex sp. BZL2005. Next base: position 32,074 of record NZ_JBMKGI010000010.1, read on the forward strand.
CAGACGCGCCTGCTCGGCAGGGCTGAAGCTGTTGGTGTGGTAGGCGGTGAAGTTCGCCGTCGCAGACAGCGGCGCGTATGGCGGGTCACAGTAAACCACCGAATTAACGCCTGCCAGTTCCATACACTCTTCATAGGAGAGGCAATGAAACTCAGCGTTCTGCGCTTTTTCAGCAAAGTGATAAAGCTCGTCCTGTGGGAAATACGGGCGCTTGTAGCGACCAAACGGCACGTTAAATTCCCCGCGCAGGTTATACCGGCACAGGCCGTTGTAACCATGACGATTGAGATAGAGGAACAGCAGGGCTCTGCGGAACGGATCCTGGCTCTGGTTAAACTCCGCGCGGAACTGGTAGTAAACGTCCGGATTATTGTTCTCGGGCGTAAACAGCTTGCGCGCCTCTGCGACATACTCATCGGTACGGAGCTTAACGATGTTATAGAGGCTGATAAGGTCGCTGTTGATATCCGCCAGGATATAACGAGAAAAATCGGTGTTGAGGAACACCGATCCCGCACCCACGAAAGGTTCGATAAGACACTCGCCTTCAGGCAGGTGCTTTTTAATATCATCGAGCAGGGGGTATTTCCCCCCTGCCCATTTCAGAAAAGCGCGATTTTTTTTCATGCTGACTAACTGATTACACCTTCTCCGGCTGTGGAGAAAGCTCCGACAGCATCCTGCGCTTTAAACATTACTTCAGATCGGCCTGAACCTGATGAATCGGCTTCGCCCATGGGTTCTTCGCCTGAACGTCAGCTGGCAGCGCCGCTACGGCACGTTTTGCTTCATCTTTTGACGAATAAACACCACTCACCAGCACATACCACGGCTGACCGTTACGGGTCGTCTGATAAACAACATAGTTTTTCAGATTTGATTTCTTCGCCCAGCTGTTGAGGTTGTCGTAGTTAGACGAACTGCTCAGCTGCAGCGTGTAGTTGCTGGAAGGCGCAGACTTCAGCGAACCGACGTTACCTGCCGTTTTACCTGCCGCGCTGCTGGATGCGGTTGCCGTCGCGGCTGGTGCCGCTGTGGCAGCCGGTGCCGTGGTGGTCGCCGTGGCTTTCGGCGCAGTCTGCGTGACGGGCGCTTTAGCAGGCTCGCTCACCGCAGCCGTTTCCGTGCGTTTCGGCTGGGCCGGTACGGCTTTCACTTCAGGCGCTTTTACCACTGCCTGAGGTTTGGTTTCACGCTTAGGCTCAATCACTGCCTGCTTACGTTCAGGACGTGTCGCAGTCTGCGTCTGGTGCGGTTTGGTTTCCGTCGCGGTCGTTTGCGGCTGAGCGTTACCACCGCGAATCGGGGCAACGGTTGCAGGTTCAGTTGGCAGCGTAGAGTTAACCACGACGTTATCAACCTGCTGCTGGTTCTGCGGCTGCGTCAGCGCATTGTTCAGGTCTCCCTGAACTTCCACACGCTGCTGACCTTCTGGCGTAGCAGGTGCCTGACCCTGAGCTGGGGTTGAAGAAACGGGCGGCAGAGAAACATCCTGCGGCGCTGTGGTGTTACCGGCGGTCTGCTCTGCGGAAGTAGCACCCGGCGCTGGCTGTGCGCCATTCGCCTGATTGGACGCATCGTTACCGGAAAGGTTGATGCTCTTCTCAGCGGAAGCCGTTTGCTCGGTTGAGTTCGTTGACGGTGCTTTAAGCGCGGAGCCAATGCCGACAATCAGCAGCACAAGCACCAGAACGCCAAGGCCCATCATAATGTACTGGCGGGACGCCGGTTTTGGCGCAGCGGCTTTTTTACGTTTACGCGGGCGACGCTCTACAGGCTGTTCGTCCATTGAATCTTCTTCGGACTCATAATCCTCTTCTGCTCGCTCTTCGTGCGCGTTGCGGCTGCGCGAAGGGCGACGATCGTCTGCATCCAGATCAACATCGTCAAAGTTGATCTGCGGCTCGTTATCACGTTCTGAAGATTGACGAGAACGACCAGTACGACGATCGCTGGGATCGGGTTTCAGCTCGTCTTCTGGTTTGAATTCATCCATTTAACACCCCACTCAAAGGCTTATGCCAACGACTTTGCATTTCACCTGAAGCTAAACGACCACCTGCGACAGTGGCCTGACCTTTCTAGTTGTTACGCCTGCTGACAGTCAGCGATAGCGCCAAGAACGACATCGTGCGGCACTCCGCCGCGCACTTCACTCTTCCCTATTGCAAGCGGGAGTACAAGACGCATCTCACCTGCCAATACTTTTTTATCGCGCATCATGTGGGGTAAATACGCTTGCGCCGACATCTCCTGCGGCCCGGTCACCGGCAAACCTGCACGCTCAAGCAGCGCAATGATACGTGCCGTCTCTTCCGGTTTGAACTGTCCGAGACGTTCAGAGGTGCGGGCAGCCATCACCATGCCGGCCGCGACGGCTTCACCGTGCAGCCAGTTGCCGTAACCCATTTCGGCTTCAATCGCGTGACCAAACGTATGCCCAAGATTCAGTAAAGCACGTAAGCCCGTTTCACGCTCGTCTGCGGCAACAACTTCTGCTTTCAGCTCACAGCAACGACGAATGCAGTATGCCAGTTTTGCCTCATCGAGGCCCAGCAGCGCATCCATATTCTCTTCAAGCCAGTTAAAGAACTCGCCGTCCAGAATAATGCCGTATTTGATCACTTCCGCCAGACCCGAAGCCAGTTCGCGCTTCGGCAGGGTTTTCAGACAGTCGAGATCCACCACCACCGATGCGGGCTGGTAGAACGCGCCAATCATGTTTTTGCCGAGCGGATGGTTCACTGCCGTTTTGCCACCGACAGAGGAGTCGACCTGGGACAGCAGCGTGGTAGGGATTTGAATAAAGCGGACACCACGCTGATAGCTTGCGGCCGCAAAGCCGGTCAGATCGCCCACAACACCACCGCCCAGGGCAAGCAGTGTCGTATCGCGACCATGCGGTTTTTGCAGCAATGCGGTAAAGACGGTATCCAGTACCGTCAGGCTTTTATACTGCTCGCCATCGGGGAGAATCACACTGTCGACTTTTACGCCCGCCTGCTCAAGCAGGTGGCGTACGCGGTCGAGATAAAGCGGAGCCAGCGTCTCGTTGGTGACCAGCATCGCCTGATCACCCGCTTTCAGTGGTAAAAAGGAAGCTGGGTCGTTAAACAAACCAGCCGCGATGGTGATAGGGTAACTACGTTCCCCGAGAGTAACTGTAATCCTCTCCATGACGCGACATCCACCTTTAATGCTTTTACCCGCAGGCGAGTGTATATAAAGCCAGAATCAGTTGCTTTCCAGCATATGAATAATCTGGTTTGCAACCACTTTAGCGCTCTGGTCGTCGGTACGAATGGTCACATCGGCAATCTCTTCATACAGCGGATTGCGTTCATCGGCCAACGCTTCCAGAACTTCGCGTGGTGGCGTTTCAACCTGCAGCAGCGGGCGCTTTTTATCGCGCTGCGTACGTGCCAGCTGTTTCTCAATGGTCGTCTCAAGATAGACCACTACGCCACGGGCGGAGAGACGGTTGCGGGTTTCGCGAGATTTCACAGAGCCGCCGCCTGTTGCCAGAACGATGCCCTGTTTTTCCGTGAGTTCGTTGATCACTTTTTCTTCTCGGTCACGGAAACCTTCTTCGCCTTCTACGTCGAAAACCCAGCCCACATCAGCTCCGGTTCGTTTCTCAATCTCTTGATCAGAATCGTAAAATTCCATATTGAGTTGTTGAGCTAACTGACGCCCAATAGTGCTTTTGCCGGCACCCATAGGCCCAACCAGAAAGATATTGCGTTTCTCTGCCATTTTATCGGTACTACTAAGACTATTCGTTAATGGTAATCCCCGCTTCGCAGACACCCGGCGTAGCAGGACATGAACTGAAACCTCATATGCAATAGAGCGAGAGTCAGACTAAAAATTATCTCAATACTCCGGCTTGTTTGGCAACTGATTAAATCACCGCGCCGGGCGCATAAGGTAATAAGACGTAAGTCCAACTCAAATCGGTACTCCTTGTATGCTAATTCATGCCCCACGTCAAACATCTGCAACAAACTGAATGCAAAATCATTGCGGGGATCGTTACCCGTCAGCGAATACCGACCAGACGTGGTGTAATAAACACCACTAATTCACGCCGTTCGTTGTCTTTCCCGTCATGGCGAAAAAGCGATCCAATCCAAGGGATGCTTCCCAGACCGGGTACGCTGTCAGTGCCGGTTTTGTTCTTCTGGGAAAATATTCCGCCCAACGCCAGCGTTTCTCCACTTTTTACCTCCACCTGGGTTTCTATCTCCTGCTTATCGATAGCCAGCGTTTCGCCATCGGCCTGCTGCAGAACCTGTCCCGGCATATTTTCGCTGATGTGTAATTTCAGGCGCACGCGTCCCCCCGGCAACACCACCGGTGTGACCTCCATTCCGAGAACCGCCTCTTTAAACTCAACGGAGGTGGCGCCGCTTTCCCCGCTTGAGACCTGATACGGGATCTCACTGCCCTGCTTAATGCTGGCAGGTTGCATATGCGAGGCCAACAGCCGCGGGCTGGCGATAATATCGACCTGCTGTTTTTGCTCCAGCGCTGAAAGTTCCAGATCAAGCAACCTGCCGTTAATCCGACCGATATTAAACCCCACGTGGCTGGTGGTGCTGGCAACAGAAAGATCGCTGCCCAGCGTCGTCAGTTGTCCCACCTTGCCCGCATCGGTAGCGTCGGCGAGATTCCACTTCACCCCCAGCTCACGCAGGCTTTTTTCGTTAATGGTCACAATATGCGCCGCCAGTTCGACCTGCTCGACGGGAATATCCATCTGGGCGGCCCAGCGCTGCAGCGTATCCACCGCAGCCTGGTTATCCCGAATCAGCAGACGGTTAGTACGTTTGTCGACGGATAAACTCCCCTTTGGGCTCAGGAGTTTTTCCGCGGCTTTTTGCAGCTCCCCGGCATCCGCATAAGAAAAGGGAATGCCCTGAGTGACCAGCGGGGCATCAAGCTGTCGACGCGCCTGTTCCTGTTCTGAACGCTCCCGCTGCTCACGCTGCCAGGCCGCGGTATGCACATAAAAAATACCGCCCTCCTCGCGCAAGACGAGTCCGGCGCTGGAGACGACCGTCCGTAACGCCTGTCTCCAGGGAACGCGCGTCAGGTTAAGCGAAAGCGTACCGCTGACATCAGGCGATACCACCAGATTACGGTTCTCCTGTGCGACCAGGGCCTGTAACACCTGGACCACAGGCACGTCATCCACCACCAGCGTGACCGGTTTTGGCGCGGCGGCCCACAGCGGTTGGCTGAACGCCAGCAGCCACAGCATTATCCGTAAATTCATTTTTATCCGTTCCTTCTCGTTGCCACGTCCATTTTCCCGGGTCACAGGTGTCACCCACATCAACTGCCAGCTCCGCTGCATTGACGGCGGTTATCCTCCAGCCAGCCGGGAAGCGCTCATGCATTTTCAGCCGGTGCCAGCGCTTTTGCCCATCCTGTAAAATGCCGATAGTCTCCTGCCCTTCCACCATGCCGCGAAAGCGCCACTGCGCCAGCTCGCCAATGGCGCAAGGATCGTCCGGAGGACGAAACGGATCGCGCATACCGGTCAATAGCAGCACTGAGCAAACCAGCAAACATCGCGCGCTATTTCGCATGTTCCAGCTCCAACTGCAGGCGCAACGCCGTACCTTGTGGCGCAATCGCGAAAGCGGCGATCTGCACATCCTGCTGTGCCAGACGGGAAAAAAGTTCCGGAATGGCCTGCCACTCCGTATCCAGCGTCAGTTCCCCTCCATTCTGCAGCGGCTTCCAGTGAACCAGCGTCGTCTCATCGTTCTGAAAATCGAGCGGGGAGAATGGCGCCAGCTCCCGTGCCTTTGCAGCGTCCGGACGAAACGGCCCCTTTCTGACAACAGGCCATAACGATGCATTAGTGCTTGCATTCTCAATCAGCTGGCGTTGTTGTTCAGCACACTGCCTGTCTACCGGTCTGAGCAACGCGCCCCACGCGACCAGCCCTGCCAGGAGACTCCCCAGGCACCAGTAGAGTACCCGATGCCAGGGACGGCTTTCGCACCAGCGTTCTAACAAGGTTTTCACGCGTTACCCCTCACTTTTGAGATGAAGCGTAAACAGCCAGTGCCCCCGGCTATCCTGCCGAAGCTCGCCCGGCGTCCCGGGCGTAAAGCCCGCTATTTGGCCAAGCGCATCGCGCAGAGTAGAGAGGGCCGGCAGGGTGATAGCGTAACCGGTCAATATCAGCGCAGGCGGCTGATAGCGCAGCTCTGTCAGCCAGACCTGTGAAGGAATGGCGCGGGAAAGGGAGGCCAGCACCGGTTGCCATGCGCGTCGTTGCCTGGTTTGCACGGGGAGCTGCGCCTGTGCGGCCAGTTTTTGCCGGGCGACAAGCGCGTGCTGCACGGACTGCATTCCCGTCAGATCCGTTTGCAGCGCGCGCAGTTTCACGAACTGGTTCATCCGCAGACAAACAATGACTACGAACATCAACAGTACTGTGCCGATACACATTGCGCCCCAGAAACGCAGGCATCGCGCGCGCCGCTGCTGTCGCCAGGGCAGAAAATTCAGGATGCTCATCCGGGCACCTCGCTCATGGCCAACGCCAGCGCGACGGTATAATCAGCCCCGCATTCCGGCAGCGGAGCATGGCAGCGTTCCAGGATTTCCCACGGATCACGTTGGCAATCAAACAGCGCGATGTCATCCGGACCAAGCGCCAGCAGCGCCGCCAGCTCGGCCACGTTTTCTGCTTCGGTAGTTAAGCGGCGTCCCCACTGGTGGCGCATCGCCCAGAGCCACTGACGATCGTCCCGCCAGGCAACGCACTGCGCCGGCGCCACTGCGGGAAGAAGATTCGTCAGCGCGCTGGCATCCGGGGTAATGGTCACCAGCCGCAAACGCAGCGTTTTCGCCAGCGCCAGAAGGGTATCGACCTCGTTGTTTTGTGCGGCCGTCACGTGAAAGGTATTGCTGAAGGTATCCTGGGCGTAGTCGAAACAGAGGGTATCGGCAGACATCTCCAGTTCGCGGGCGAGCGCGCTACCCAGCCATGAGAGCTGCTCGCTGTCGCGCAGCGCAACGGTCGGGCGAGGAAGCGACCGCTGCAGAGTGCGTGCTGCCGGGAAAGAGAGGAACACCCGATGGGCGTGCGGCAGCGTTTTTCGCCAGTCGCGCAACGCATCAACCAGCTGTTCTGGCTGACAAATTTTGCCGTCACGAATGATGCCTTCAGCCAGCGGGATTGCCCACCAGCGCCGCAGACGCCAGCCGGACTTCTCCCGGTCCAGCGCCACGATCAGCACCCTATCCTGTTGAATGTGAACGCCCGTTTGCCATGTTTTGAAGGCCATGCTTCACGATCTCCTTATCGCCCGTCGCCCTGACGGCTATATCAATGAATCAGGCTTGCCTTTATACTACCGCGCGATTGTTTAGAAACTGCCCAAGTGAAACCAAATGGGAAATCTCCGGTGAAGTTCGTAAAGTATTTATTCATCCTTGCAGTCTGTTGCATTCTGCTGGGAGCAGGCTCGATTTACGGTTTGTACAAATATATTGAGCCACAGCTACCTGATGTCGCCACGCTTCGCGATGTGCGTCTCCAGATCCCGATGCAGGTCTATAGCGCCGATGGCGAGCTCATGGCGCAGTATGGCGAGAAGCGTCGTATCCCGCTGACCTTAAACCAAATTCCACCCGTGATGGTGAAAGCCTTTATCGCCACGGAGGACAGCCGTTTTTACGAGCACCACGGTGTCGATCCGGTGGGGATTTTCCGTGCCGCGAGCATTGCGTTGTTCTCTGGTCACGCCTCTCAGGGGGCGAGTACCATTACGCAGCAGCTGGCGCGTAACTTCTTCCTCAGCCCTGAAAAGACGCTGACCCGTAAGATCAAAGAGGTGTTCCTGGCGATCCGTATTGAGCAGCTGCTGAGCAAAGACGAGATCCTTGAGCTGTACCTCAATAAAATCTACCTGGGCTACCGTGCCTATGGCGTGGGGGCGGCCGCGCAGGTGTACTTCGGTAAGCCTGTGGAGCAACTCACCTTAAGCGAAATGGCCACCATCGCCGGTCTGCCAAAAGCGCCGTCCACCTTTAACCCGCTCTACTCGCTCGATCGCGCCACCGCGCGTCGTAACGTCGTCCTGTCACGTATGCTGAGCGAAGGCTATATCAGCCAGAGCGAGTACGACCAGGCGCGCAACGACGTCATTGACGCTAACTACCACGCCCCGGAGATCGCCTTCTCTGCGCCTTACCTGACCGAAATGGTTCGCCAGGAGATGGTGAACCGTTATGGCGACAAGGCCTATGAAGATGGCTATCGCGTGTACACCACCGTCACCCGTAAAGTGCAGCAGGCGGCGCAGGACGCGGTGCGCAACAACGTGATGGACTACGATATGCGTCACGGCTATCGCGGCCCGTCAAACGTGCTCTGGAAGGTGGGCGAAAGCGCGTGGGACAGCAAAAAAATCATCAGTACGCTGAGAGCACTGCCTACCTACGGGCCGCTCCTTCCTGCGGTGGTGACGCAGGCCGATCCTCAGGAAGCCGTTGCAACGCTCGCGGACGGTACGTCCGTCTCCCTGCGCATGGACGGTATCCGTTGGGCGCGTCCGTACCGCTCGGATACCCTGCAGGGCGTCACGCCGCGTAAAGTGACCGATGCGGTACAGACCGGGCAGCAAATCTGGGTGCGCAAGGTTGGCGAATCCTGGTGGCTGGCGCAGGTGCCGGACGTCAACTCGGCCCTGGTTTCTATCAATCCGCAGAACGGCGCTGTACTGGCCCTGGTAGGCGGGTTCGATTTCAACCAGAGCAAATTTAACCGTGCCACCCAGGCGCTGCGTCAGGTCGGTTCGAATATCAAACCGTTCCTCTACACGGCCGCGATGGATAAGGGCCTGACCCTCGCCAGCATCCTCAACGACGTGCCAATCTCCCGCTGGGATGAGGGGGCGGGTTCCGACTGGCAGCCGAAAAACTCCCCTGCGGAATATGCCGGCCCGATTCGTCTTCGTCAGGGTCTGGGACAGTCGAAAAACGTGGTGATGGTGCGTGCCATGCGCGCCATGGGGGTCGACTATGCCGCAGAGTATCTGCAGCGCTTCGGTTTCCCGGCGCAGAACATCGTTCGCACCGAGTCGCTGGCGTTAGGCTCAGCCTCCTTTACGCCGCTTCAGGTCGCGCGTGGATACTCGGTGATGGCCAACGGCGGCTTCCTGATTGACCCGTACTTCATCAGCAAGATCGAGAACGATCAGGGCGGCGTGCTGTTCGAGGCGAAGCCGAAAATTGCCTGCCCTGACTGCGATATTCCGGTCATTTATGGCAATACGCCGAAATCTGAAGTACTTGAAAACAAGGACATGGAAGATCCTGCCGTGTCGCAGGAGCAGCAGAACGGCGTGGTGCCGCAGCCGCAGCTCGAGCAGGCGAACCAGGCGCTGGTGGCGCAGACCGGCGCGCAGGAATACGCCCCGCATGTGATCAACACGCCGCTGTCTTTCCTGATCAAAAGCGCGCTGAACACCAACATCTTCGGTGAGCCAGGCTGGCAGGGTACCGGCTGGCGCGCAGGACGCGATCTGCAGCGCCATGATATCGGCGGTAAAACGGGGACAACCAACAGCTCGAAAGACGCGTGGTTCTCCGGTTACGGTCCGGGCGTGGTGACCTCGGTCTGGATCGGCTTCGACGATCACCGCCGCGATTTAGGGCGTACCACGGCCTCCGGCGCAATTAAAGATCAGATTTCCGGCTATGAAGGCGGCGCGAAGAGCGCGCAGCCAGCCTGGAACGCCTACATGAAGGCCGTTCTTGAAGGCGTGCCGGAGCAGCCGCTGACGCCACCGCCAGGCGTGGTGACGGTCAATATCGACCGCAGCACGGGCCAGCTCGCCAACGGCGGTAATAGTCGCGAGGAGTATTTCATCGAGGGCACACAGCCAACCACACAGGCGGTGCATGAGGTGGGTACAGAGATTATCGATAACGGCGAAACGCACGAGCTGTTCTAAATGTAAAAATGCCCGGTAAAAACCGGGCAATACAGCGTAGGCCGGGTCAGGCGAAGCCGCCACCCGGCTTTTTTATGGCCTACAGTCGCCCCTGCCCCTTCAGCCACTCCCGTACCAGGAACAGCGCGCTCACGTTGCGAGCCTCATTAAAGTCAGGGTCTTCCAGGAGGTCCATCAGATGCGCCAGCGGCCAGCGAACCTGCGGCAGCGGCTCCGGCTCATCCCCTTCCAGCGATTCAGGATAGAGATCTTCAGCCACCACGATATTCATTTTGCTGGAAAAATAGGACGGCGCCATGCTCAGTTTTTTCAGGAATGAAAGCTCATTCGCCCCGAACCCCACCTCTTCTTTCAGCTCGCGGTTTGCCGCTTCAAAGACGGTTTCGCCCGGGTCGATCAGCCCTTTCGAGAACCCAAGCTCGTAAGATTCCGTTCCCACAGCGTATTCGCGGATCAAAATCAGATGATCGTCGACAATCGGCACAATCATCACCGCTTCGCGCGACGAGGGGCGCATACGTTCATAAACGCGACGCACACCGTTGCTGAACTCCAGATCCACACTTTCGACATTAAACAGGCGCGATTTTGCGACTGTTTCAACATTCAGAATGGTGGGTTTTTGTAGTGGTTTGCTCATCGTGATGGGTCTTAGCAGTGAGAACTGGCGTTATTGTGCGATACGCCGCACGGTTTCGGCAATGTCAATCGTTCTTTATTTACATTTATGCAACGTAGCAGGGATCAATCCTCAATTCAAAACAAATGTCAAGAGGTTGAAATGTTTCCAGGAATTTGCTGATATCGCGCCATAACAGGCTTTGCTATCATCACCGGTCACTGGGATGCGCTTCAGAATGCTCAAGTTCGACTCCATACTTGCCGATAGCCAGCCACAGACTCTCATTCAATGTAAAGGTGCTACTGACTACACCTGTAAGAAGATAAGTAAGATGGGGAAAGCATGAGCACCATTTTGATTGTTCTCGCTGCTATGCTGGCCGGCGCATTGGTTGCAGGGTGGTTGTACAGGCGCCGCATACAGCGCCGTTATCGCCTGCCTTTTTTAACTGCATTTGCGGGCGCGACCACACGTAAACTCACGCAAGACGAGCGCGATGCGGTTGAAAACTATCTCGAAATCCTGAACCGTACTCAGCTCACGCCTGGGCCAACGGGTGCCACCGCTGCGCCCGTGGCGTTAAAGCTTAATGCGCAGAGTGATACCGTGCTCTGCGTGACGCGTTCCATCACGCGCTACGGCATCACGACTGATGACCCCAACAAGTGGCGCTATTACCTTGATTCCGTCGAAGTGCATCTCCCTCCGTCCTGGGAGCAATACATTAATGACGAAAACAGCGTTGAGCTGATTCACACCGATTCATTGCCTCTGGTTATCTCGCTTAACGGTCACACGCTGAATGAATATCTTCAGGAAGCCCCGCGTTTTGCGCTGGAGCGCGCCAGTTCGACGCAGGCTTCTATTCGTGGCGAAGAGACAGAGCAGATTGAACTGCTGAACATTCGTCAGGAGACGCATGAAGAGTACGCCCTGAGCCGCCCGGACGGCATTCGTGAAGCCCTGCTGATCGTCGCCGCCTTCCTGCTCTTTTTTTTCTGCCTGCTGACGCCGGATGTGTTTGTCCCCTGGCTGGCGGGCGGTGCGGTGCTGCTGCTGGCGGGCGGGCTTTGGGGGCTCTTTGCTCCGCCGGCCAAAACCTCGTTGCGCGAGATCCACTGCCTGCGCGGGACGCCAAAGCGCTGGGGTCTGTTCGGTGAAAACGATCAGGAACACCTCAACAATATCTCGCTCGGGATTATTGACCTGATCTACCCGCGCCACTGGCAACCGTGGATCGCGCAGGATTTAGGCCAGAAAACCGATATTGATATCTACCTTGACCGCCACGTTGTGCGTCAGGGACGCTTCTTATCCCTGCATGATGAAGTGAAAAATTTCCCGCTTCAGCACTGGCTTCGCAGCACGGTCATTGCCGGGGGCGCGGCGCTGGTCTTAGTCATGCTGCTGCTTTTCGTGCCGCTGGATATGCCCATCAAATTCACCCTGTCGTGGATCAAAGGGGCGCAAACCATTGAAGCGACCAGCGTCAACAAACTGGATGAAGCCGGTGTGCGCGTGGGGGACACGCTGCGCCTGAAGGGAACCGGGATGTGTAATATTCACACGCCGGGGGCATGGAACACGCGTCAGAACTCGCCATTTATGCCGTTCGATTGCTCGCAAATTATCTGGAACGACGCACCGCCGCTGCCGCTGCCGGAATCAGAAGTGGTGAATAAAGCCACGGCGCTTACCCAGACGGTTAACCGCCAGCTGCACCCGAAACCGGACGATGATTCGCGCGTCAGCCCTGCGCTGCGTTCGGCCATTCAAAAATCAGGCATGGTTCTGCTGGATGATTTTGGTGACATCGTTCTGAAAACGCAGGATCTCTGTTCTTCGCAGGATGAGTGCATACGTCTTAAAAATGCCCTGGTCAACCTGGGGAACAGTAAAGACTGGGACTCGCTGGTAAAGCGCGCCGAAGCGGGACGACTGGATGGCGTCAACGTGCTGCTGCGTCCGGTGAGTGCTGAATCGCTGGATAACCTGGTCGCCACCTCCACATCACCGTTTATGATGCGCGAAACCACCCGGGCGGCTCAGGCGCTGAACAGCCCGGCACCGGGAGGCTTTGTGATTGCAAGCGATGAAGGCAGCGACCTGGTCGATCAGCCTTACCCGCAGGTGGCGCTTTATGACTACCCGGCGCAGGAGCAGTGGAGCCAGTTCCAGCGCCTGGCGCAGATGCTGATGCAAACGCCGTTCAGCGCAGAAGGGATTGTCACGAGTGTTTATACCGACGCCAACGGCACGCGCCATATCGGCCTGCACCGGATGCCGGATAGCGCAGGTTTATGGCGCTACATCGGCACCTCTCTGCTGATGACCGCGATGCTGATCGCCATTTTCTGGAACGGCTTTATGGCCCTGCGACGCTACCAGCGCTCGCGCACCCGGCTTGCAGAGATCCAGCAATATTATGAAAATTGCCTCAATCCTAAGCTGATCCCCTCCTCTGAGAGCCTGATCTGATAACGTCGTTGCGCGACAAGATGTGCTACCCTGTCGCGCACGTTTCTTCTGGCTGGAGTTCCCCCCCTATGCATCTTGATATCGACTGGCAGCAGGTCGACACCGTTCTGCTGGATATGGACGGCACGCTGCTCGATCTCGCCTTTGACAACTATTTCTGGCAAACGCTGGTGCCGGAAACCTATGGCGAGCAGCAGGGAATCTCCCCGGCAGAAGCGCAGGCATTCATTCGTTCGCAATATAGCGCCGTGCAACATACGCTAAACTGGTACTGTCTGGACTACTGGAGCGAGCGCCTCGGTCTGGATATTTGTGCCATGACCACCGCCCAGGGTCCACGCGCCGTACTGCGCGAGGATACGGTTCCGTTCCTGGATGCGCTGAAAGCAAGCGGCAAACGCCGTATTTTGCTGACCAATGCGCATCCCCATAACCTGGCCGTGAAGCTGGAGCATACGGGTCTGGCATCACACCTTGATTTATTACTTTCCACCCACACATTTGGTTATCCGAAAGAGGATCAGCGGTTGTGGCATGCGGTGAAGGAAGAGACGGGCTTGCAGCCGGAACGTACGCTGTTCATTGACGACAGCGAGCCCATTCTGGATTCCGCGGCAAGGTTTGGCATTCGCTATTGTCTGGGCGTCACCAATCCTGACTCTGGCCTGGCTGAAAAAAGCTATCTGCGCCACCCGGGACTGAACGACTACCGCCAGATGATCCCCTCACTGACCGTGAAGGAGAGGCCATGAAAGAAAAACCCTCTGACGGGGTAAGACTGGACAAATGGCTGTGGGCGGCGCGTTTTTATAAAACGCGCGCCCTTGCCCGCGAGATGATTGACGGCGGAAAGGTGCATTACAACGGCCAGCGCAGCAAACCAAGCAAGCTGGTTGAGCTGAATGCCACCTTAACGCTGCGTCAGGGCAACGATGAACGTACGGTAGTGATTAAAGCCATTACCGAACAACGACGGCCCGCCCCGGAAGCCGTCCTGCTTTATGAAGAGACGGCGGAAAGCATTGAAAAGCGCGAGAAGACCGCGCTGGCGCGCAAAATGAATGCGCTGACCATGCCCCACCCGGACCGGCGACCGGATAAAAAAGAGCGCCGCGATCTGATGAAATTTAAACACGGTGAGAGCGAGTAACCCTCACCCGCACGAGAGATGAAAATGGCCCAACACGACCAATTACACCGCTATCTGTTTGAACAATTCGCCGTGCGCGGCGAGCTGGTCACCGTATCCGAAACCTGGAAACAGATTCTGGAAAACCACAACTACCCGCTGCCGGTGAAGACCCTGTTGGGCGAACTGCTGGTTGCCACCAGCCTGCTGACCGCAACGCTGAAGTTTGCCGGCGATATCACCGTGCAGCTGCAAGGTGACGGCCCAATGTCGCTGGCGGTGATCAACGGCAATAACCAGCAGCAGATGCGCGGCGTGGCGCGCGTTCAGGGCGACGTGCCTGAAAATGCTGACCTCAAAACGCTGGTAGGTAATGGCTACCTGGTGATCACCATCTCCCCGGAGGAAGGTGAACGCTATCAGGGCGTGGTCGGTCTGGAAGGCGATACCCTGGCAGCCTGCCTGGAAGATTACTTCATGCGTTCTGAACAGCTGCCGACGCGTCTCTTCATCCGCACCGGTGAAGTGGATGGTCAGCCTGCTGCTGGCGGCATGCTGCTGCAGGTTCTGCCTGCGCAGGACGCGCAGACCAATGATTTTGAGCACCTGGCGACGCTGACCGAAACCATCAAGGCGGAAGAGCTGTTCAACCTGTCGGCGACCGACGTGCTGTGGCGTCTGTACCACGAAGAAGAAGTGACCGTCTACGACCCGCAGTCCGTGGAGTTTAAGTGCACCTGCTCCCGCGAGCGCTGCGCTGGCGCACTGAAAACCCTGCCGGATGAAGAGATCGACAGCATCATGGCGGAAGACGGCGAAATTGATATGCACTGTGACTACTGCGGTACGCACTATGTGTTCAATTCGATGGATATCGCTGAGATCCGCAACAACGCCTCCCCGGCGGATCCGCAGGTTCACTAAACTTCTTTCCCCTCACCCTCTTCCGTTTGGGAAGAGGGCTGGGTTGAGGGATAAAACACCCCCCAAGCTGAATCGTTTTCCCAATGTAACTCTTACGTAATTTTCTTACGTGTATGCGATTACATTCACATTCTTTCCGATAAAATCACCAGCCTTTAACCTTTTCGGAACATTTTCCCCAACAAAAAAGCGATTCCTGCGATAATCCGCCTGCGCTGTGACTGGAGTCGCAGCGTTTTCCGTTAGTAAGGGTTTTGTCCAGATGCGTGAATCTATGAGCCCCGTCGCGGTAAACAACCTCAGAAAAACCCTACAATTTCAGGCAGTACATATTGGCTAAGGAGCAGTGATATGCGTGTTACTGGTTTAACCCCGCAAGATCTCAAGGCTTATGGTATTCACGACGTCCAGGAAGTCGTCTACAACCCCGACTACGATACGCTGTATCAGGAAGAGCTCAATCCAGCACTGGAAGGATACGAGCGCGGTGTGTTGACGAACCTTGGTGCTATCGCCGTCGATACCGGTATTTTTACCGGTCGTTCGCCGAAAGATAAGTATATCGTCCGAGACGAAACCACCCGCGATACGCTGTGGTGGGCTGACAAGGGCAAAGGGAAGAACGACAACAAACCGCTCTCTCCGGAAACCTGGCAGCACCTGAAAGGGCTCGTCACCCATCAACTTTCCGGCAAGCGTTTGTTTATTGTCGACGCTTTCTGCGGCGCTAATGCCGACACCCGTCTCTCCGTACGTTTTATCACCGAAGTGGCCTGGCAGGCGCATTTCGTGAAAAACATGTTTATTCGTCCAACCGACGAAGAGCTGCAGGACTTCACCCCTGATTTCATCGTGATGAACGGCGCGAAATGTACCAACCCACAGTGGAAAGAGCAGGGTCTGAACTCCGAAAACTTTGTTGCCTTCAACCTGACCGAGCGTATCCAGCTGATCGGCGGTACCTGGTACGGCGGCGAAATGAAGAAAGGGATGTTCTCGGTCATGAACTACCTGCTGCCGCTGCGGGGCATCGCCTCCATGCACTGCTCGGCTAACGTCGGTGAAAAAGGCGACGTGGCGGTCTTCTTCGGCCTGTCCGGCACCGGGAAAACCACCCTGTCTACCGATCCAAAACGTCGCCTGATTGGCGATGACGAACACGGCTGGGATGACGACGGCGTATTCAACTTTGAAGGCGGCTGCTACGCGAAGACCATTCGCCTGTCTGAAGAGGCCGAGCCGGATATCTTCCACGCGATCCGTCGCGATGCGCTGCTGGAAAACGTCACCGTGCGTGCCGACGGCTCCATCGACTTCGACGATGCGTCGAAAACGGAAAACACCCGCGTCTCTTACCCCATCTACCACATCGACAACATCGTGAAGCCGGTGTCAAAAGCGGGTCATGCCACGAAGGTCATTTTCCTGACGGCGGATGCGTTTGGCGTGCTGCCGCCGGTGTCTCGCCTGACGGCCAGCCAGACGCAGTACCACTTCCTCTCCGGCTTTACCGCCAAGCTGGCGGGTACCGAGCGCGGCGTGACGGAGCCAACCCCAACCTTCTCCGCCTGTTTCGGCGCAGCCTTCCTGTCGCTGCACCCGACGCAGTACGCTGAAGTGCTGGTGAAACGCATGCAGGCATCCGGCGCGCAGGCATACCTGGTGAACACCGGCTGGAACGGTACCGGCAAACGTATCTCCATCAAAGATACCCGCGCCATTATCGACGCCATTCTGGATGGTTCTCTGGACGACGCCGAAACCTTCACGCTGCCAATGTTTGACCTGGCGATCCCAACGTCGCTGCCGGGTGTGGATACGCATATCCTCGACCCGCGCAATACGTACGGTTCGCCTGAACAGTGGCGCGAGAAAGCGGAATCGCTGGCGAAGCTGTTTATCGAGAACTTCGAGAAGTATACCGATACCCAGGCGGGTGCTGCGCTGGTGAGCGCGGGTCCAAAACTGTAGTCCATGTCGGGTGGCGGCTTCGCCTTACCCGACCTACAAAAAAGGGTGGCTCGTGCCACCCTTTTTTCAACTCTCTTTCACCTGCCCCCGCGTGACCGGAACCGGCAACCAGGCGCGAATGCTCAACCCGCCCCGCTCGCTGGTACCAATCTCCAGCAACCCGTTATGGTTATCCACAATACGCTGCACAATCGCCAGGCCTAAGCCCGTACCGCTGGTGCTGCGTGCGCTGTCGCCGCGCACAAACGGCTGGAACAGATGCTTACGCTGCTCGGGCTTGATGCCCGGACCGTCGTCTTCCACCTGGAACCAGGCGCGGTTGAGCTCAGAGCCGCTGCTGACCTTAATCCAGCCGTTGCCGTAGCGCGCCGCGTTGACCACCATGTTCGCCACCGCGCGCTTAATGGAGAGCGGGTGCATACGAACCTGAATTTCACCGGCCTGAAGGTCAGTATCAATTTCACGCTCGTAGCCGCTTTCTGCCGCAACCACTTCACCCAGCACCGCGTTCAGGTCCGCCATTTCCATCGGCATCTCCTGGCCGGTGCGCAGGTAGTCGATGAACTGCTCGATGATGGCATTGCACTCTTCGATGTCCTTGTTGATGGACTCGGCAAGGTAACCATCCTCTTCCCCCATCATCTCCGTCGCCAGACGAATACGCGTCAGGGGGGTGCGCAGGTCATGGCTCACGCCCGCCATCAGCAGCGTACGGTCATCCGCCAGCTGCTTCACGCCTGCCGCCATATGGTTAAACGCACGCGTCACCGAGCGGACTTCCGAGGCACCATACTCGCGCAGCGGAGGAGGAATAATGCCTTTACCGACCTGCAGCGCAGCGTGCTCCAGGTCGACCAGCGGTCGGTTTTGTATTCGGATAAACAGCCAGGCTCCGCCTATCGCCAGCAGCATAATCGCCAGGGTATAGCGGAACAGCGGCGAGAAATCGCCCTGATGGATTTCGGTCAGCGGGACGCGCACCCAGATGTTGGGTGACAGCCAGGTTTTCAGCCAGACAACGGGCGAGCTTTTGTTGACCTCGACGCGCACTTCCGTCGGGCCACCCAGCTGCTGCGCCATCTGCTGGCTGAGAAATTCGTAGTGCTGCGCCCAGCGCAGACCCGCGTCTTCCGCCGCTTCATTCGAGTAGAGCGAGATGCCCAGTTCACGGTAGATTTCACGACGAAACGCCGGGGGAACAACCAGCTGCGTGCCGTCCTCCAGCTGCAGCTTATCGGTCATCAGCATACGCACTTCGTAGGCCAGGACTTTATTAAACTGCTGGAGGCTCGGCAGGATCGCAAAGTTCAGCACCACCAGGTAGGTCGTCACCAGGCTGACGAACAGCAGGGTGACGATCAGTAACAGGGTGCGGGCAAACGAGCTTCGCGGCGAGAAGCGCATTCGCCTCATGCTTTAGAGCCGTCCGGGACGAACACGTAGCCCAGACCCCATACGGTCTGAATATAACGAGGATGCGCCGGATCTTCTTCCACCATGCGGCGCAGACGGGAGATCTGCACGTCGATAGAGCGTTCCATTGCGGAGTATTCGCGACCACGCGCCAGGTTCATCAGCTTGTCGCGGGAGAGCGGCTCACGCGGGTGGCTAACCAGCGCTTTCAGCACCGCGAACTCGCCGCTGGTGAGCGGCATTGGCTCGTCTTCACGGAACATTTCGCGCGTGCCGAGGTTCAGCTTGAACTTGCCGAAGGCAATAACGGCTTCTTCCTGCGACGGTGCGCCCGGCAGCTCGTTCGCCTGACGGCGCAGCACGGCGCGAATGCGCGCCAGCAGTTCACGCGGGTTAAACGGTTTTGGAATGTAGTCGTCGGCGCCGATTTCGAGGCCCACGATACGGTCAACTTCTTCGCCCTTCGCCGTTACCATAATGATCGGCATCGGGTTGCTCTGGCTGCGCAGACGGCGGCAGATAGAGAGCCCGTCTTCGCCTGGCAGCATCAGGTCGAGAACCATCAGATGGAAAGATTCACGGGTCAACAGACGATCCATTTGCTCAGCGTTCGCGACGCTGCGAACCTGGAAGCCCTGCTCGGTCAGATAACGCTCCAGCAGCGCACGCAGGCGCATGTCGTCATCCACGACCAGAATTTTATAGTTTTCTTGCATTGTGTGTACTCCCAAAGGTTCGGATAGTCTTTGTAACAGCGTATTCTAAAAAAGTGCACGTATTCGACCAGTTAATTCTGGTATAAATTCTAGTCGAAATTGTTACAAAGCATATTTAACAGCAGCTTATCTTTTCATTTCACCACATAAATTATTATTAATCCTGTCTGTTACACTGTGTGGTACGTATTGTGCGCAAAACAGAGAACCGGCAGCAAAGGCAGCACCATGAAAACGCCCCTGATCACCCGCGAAGGGTACGAGAAGCTCAAAAAAGAGATGGATTTCCTCTGGCGCGAAGAGCGTCCTGAGGTGACCAAAAAGGTGACCTGGGCCGCGAGCCTGGGCGATCGCAGCGAAAACGCTGACTACCAGTATAACAAGAAGCGGCTGCGCGAAATTGACCGCCGTGTACGCTATCTGACGAAGTGCCTTGAGAACCTGAAAATCGTCGATTACTCCCCGCAGCAGGAGGGCAAGGTCTTCTTCGGCGCGTGGGTGGAGATTGAAAACGACGACGGTGACACCCTGCGTTTTCGCATCGTCGGCTACGATGAAATTTTTGGTCGTAAGGATTACATCTCCATCGACTCCCCGATGGCCCGCGCGCTGCTGAAAAAGGAAGTGGGCGATCTGGCCGTCGTGCAAACCCCAGCCGGTGAAGCCAGCTGGTACGTTAATGAGATCGTCTACGTAAAATAGTCCGAGAGCGCCCTCCCCGGCTGGCATTTTGCCGTGTCAGCCCGTATAACTATCCCCTGATTTTTTCGACTCAACAGATGATAAAGCCATGATGAAAGATTCGCTCTGCCGCATTATTGCGGGTGAACTTCAGGCCAGAGCCGAACAGGTAGAAGCTGCCGTTCGCCTGCTTGATGAAGGGAACACCGTGCCGTTTATTGCACGCTATCGTAAGGAAGTCACCGGCGGTCTGGATGACACGCAGCTGCGTAACCTGGAGACCCGTCTGGGCTATCTGCGCGAGCTGGAAGAACGTCGTCAGGCGATCCTCAAATCCATCGGCGAACAGGGCAAGCTGACCAGCGAGCTGGAAAGCGCCATTAACGGCACCCTGAGCAAAACCGAACTCGAAGACCTCTATCTGCCGTACAAGCCGAAGCGCCGCACGCGCGGACAGATTGCAATTGAAGCGGGTCTTGAGCCGCTGGCCGACCTGTTGTGGAACGAGCCGTCCCACGATCCGGATACCGAAGCGGCGAAATTCATCGACGCCGACAAAGGCGTAGCGGACACCAAGGCCGCCCTCGACGGCGCACGCTACATTCTGATGGAGCGCTTCGCTGAAGATGCCGCCCTCCTCGCTAAAGTGCGTGATTACCTGTGGAAGAACGCCCACATCGTCTCTACCGTCGTCGCGGGTAAAGAGGAAGAAGGCGCGAAATTCCGCGACTACTTCGATCACCACGAACCGATTTCCACCACCCCTTCCCACCGCGCGCTGGCAATGTTCCGCGGCCGCAACGAAGGCGTGCTGCAGCTCTCCCTGAACGCCGACCCGCAGTTTGACGAGCCGCCGAAAGAGAGCCACTGCGAGCAGATCATCATCGACCATCTTGGCCTGCGCCTGAACAACGCCCCGGCTGACAGCTGGCGCAAAGGCGTGGTGAGCTGGACCTGGCGCATCAAGGTGCTGATGCACCTCGAAACCGAGCTGATGGGCACCGTGCGCGAACGCGCCGAAGATGAAGCGATTAACGTGTTCGCCCGCAACCTGCACGACCTGCTGATGGCCGCCCCTGCTGGCCTGCGCGCGACCATGGGTCTCGATCCGGGTCTGCGTACCGGTGTAAAAGTCGCTGTCGTTGACGGCACCGGCAAGCTGGTCGCCACCGACACCATCTATCCGCACACCGGCCAGGCAGCGAAAGCGGCCGTCGTGGTGGCGGCGCTGTGCGAAAAATACAACGTCGAACTTGTCGCCATTGGCAACGGTACGGCGTCCCGCGAAACCGAACGTTTCTACCTCGACGTGCAGAAGCAGTTCCCGAAAGTGACGGCGCAGAAAGTGATCGTCAGCGAGGCCGGGGCATCCGTCTACTCCGCGTCCGAGCTGGCGGCCCAGGAGTTTCCGGATCTGGACGTTTCCCTGCGCGGTGCAGTCTCGATCGCTCGCCGCCTGCAGGATCCGCTGGCGGAACTGGTGAAGATCGACCCGAAATCAATCGGCGTGGGCCAGTATCAGCATGACGTGAGCCAGACTCAGCTGGCGCGCAAGCTGGATGCGGTGGTGGAAGACTGCGTAAACGCCGTTGGCGTTGACCTGAACACCGCCTCCGTCCCTCTGCTGACCCGCGTAGCGGGCTTAACCCGCATGATGGCGCAAAACATCGTCGCCTGGCGCGATGAGAACGGCCAGTTCCAGAACCGTCAGCAGCTGCTGAAGGTAAGCCGTCTGGGGCCAAAAGCGTTTGAGCAGTGCGCGGGCTTCCTGCGCATCAACCACGGCGATAACCCGCTCGATGCCTCCACCGTTCACCCGGAAGCGTACCCGGTGGTGGAACGCATCCTGGCCGCCACCCAGCAGGCGCTGAAGGATCTCATGGGCGACAGCAGCGCCCTGCGCAACCTGAAAGCCGTTGATTTCACTGACGACAAATTTGGTGTGCCAACCGTTACCGATATTATTAAAGAGCTGGAAAAACCGGGCCGCGATCCGCGTCCTGAGTTCAAAACGGCGACCTTTGCTGACGGTATCGAGACCATGAACGACCTGCTGCCAGGGATGGTGCTGGAAGGTGCGGTGACCAACGTCACCAACTTTGGCGCGTTTGTGGATATCGGCGTGCATCAGGATGGCCTGGTCCATATCTCATCCCTTGCCGACAAGTTCGTTGAAGACCCGCACACCGTGGTCAAAGCGGGCGACATCGTGAAGGTCAAAGTGCTGGAAGTGGATCTGCAGCGCAAGCGTATCGCCCTGACCATGCGTCTGGACGAGCAGCCGGGTGACACCAACGCGCGCCGCGGCGGCAACGGCGGGGGCCGCGAGCAGCAGCGTCCGGCCGCGAAAGCCGCGAAGCCGCGTGGACGTGACGCCCAGCCTGCAGGCAACAGCGCGATGATGGATGCGCTGGCGGCCGCGATGGGTAAAAAACGCTAACGTTGTACATGCCCGGTGGCGCTACGCTTACCGGGCCTACGGTTTTGTAGGCCGGGCAAACGCAGTGCCGCCCGGCAAGCAGGCCGCAGGGAATTAAAATAAATAGCGTGTAGCCATATTTAAACCGCGAATTATCACCCCGTTAACAAATACCTCTCTTTTCGTTTTCCCGGCATTTCAGCAAATATTGAGCAAGGTCAAACAGGCCGTAAATTAATACCGTAAACAACATTCCGTCACAGTTTTAATATTGCTGATAAAAACTATTCTCATTATCATCGCATAGTAGATAATTTAACCTTTCGTGGAATCAGGCGTTATGCAATTCACTCCAGACAGTGCATGGAAGATTACCGGTTTTACCCGCGAAATTAGCCCGGCCTATCGGCAAAAGCTGCTGTCGCTTGGCATGCTGCCCGGCTCGTCATTCCAGGTCGTACGCGTGGCGCCGTTAGGCGATCCGGTTCATATCGAAACCCGACGCGTGAATCTGGTCCTGCGTAAAAAAGACCTCGCGTTAATAGAAGTCGAAGCCTTATCCCGATAACAAGCCAGCGGTTTCAGTGAGTCCAGAAAAATGAAAAAGTTAACTATTGGCTTAATTGGCAATCCTAATTCCGGCAAGACTACGCTTTTTAACCAGCTGACCGGGGCTCGCCAGCGCGTGGGCAACTGGGCGGGCGTAACGGTTGAACGTAAAGAGGGCCAGTTCACGACGACAGACAACCAGGTGACGCTGGTTGACCTTCCCGGCACCTACTCCTTAACCACCATTTCGTCGCAAACTTCGCTCGATGAGCAAATCGCCTGTCACTACATTCTTGGCGGCGACGCGGATCTGCTGATCAACGTGGTCGATGCCTCAAACCTCGAGCGTAACCTCTATCTGACGCTGCAGCTGCTGGAGCTGGGTATCCCCTGCATCGTGGCGCTCAACATGCTCGACATCGCAGAGAAACAAAAGCTACGCATCGACGTTGATGCCCTCTCCGCGCGCCTCGGGTGCCCGGTCGTTCCGCTGGTCTCGACGCGCGCGCGCGGTATTGATGCGCTGAAGCTGGCGATTGACCGTCACGCGGGAAATCGCGACGTTGAGCTGGTGCATTACGCCCAGCCTCTCCTGCGCGAAGCCAACGTGCTGGCGCAGGAGATGGACAAAGCCATGCCTGCGAAACAGCGCCTGTGGCTTGGCCTGCAGATGCTGGAAGGGGATATTTACAGCCGCGCTTATGCCGGTCATGCGGCCGATAAGCTGGACGTGACGGTGGCCCGTCTTAGCGACGAGCTGGACGACCCGGCGCTGCACATCGCCGATGCCCGTTACCAGGCTATCGCCTCGATCTGCGACGTGGTCAGTAACGCGCTGACGGCAGAACCCAGCCGCTTTACGGCGGCGGTGGATAAGATTGTGCTCAACCGCTTCCTCGGTTTGCCGATCTTCCTGCTGGTGATGTACGTGATGTTCCTGCTCGCCATTAACATCGGTGGCGCGCTGCAGCCGATTTTTGACGCCGGTTCCGTCGCGGTCTTCGTGCACGGCATTCAGTGGGTGGGCTATACCCTGCATTTCCCGGAATGGCTCACCATCTTCCTCGCGCAGGGGATCGGCGGCGGTATCAATACCGTTCTGCCGCTGGTGCCGCAGATCGGCATGATGTACCTGTTCCTCTCGTTCCTGGAAGATTCCGGCTACATGGCGCGCGCGGCGTTCGTGATGGATCGTCTGATGCAGGCGCTGGGCCTGCCGGGCAAATCCTTCGTCCCGCTGATCGTCGGCTTCGGCTGTAACGTGCCGTCGGTGATGGGCGCACGCACGCTGGATGCACCGCGCGAGCGTCTGATGACCATCATGATGGCGCCGTTTATGTCCTGCGGTGCCCGACTGGCGATCTTTGCGGTCTTTGCGGCAGCCTTCTTTGGCCAGCAGGGCGCGCTGGCGGTCTTCTCGCTGTATGTCCTGGGCATCGTGATGGCGATCCTGACCGGCTTAATGCTGAAACACACCATCATGCGCGGTGAAGCGTCACCGTTCGTGATGGAGCTGCCGGTGTACCACGTCCCCCATCTGAAAAGCCTGGCGATCCAGACCTGGCAGCGCCTGAAAGGCTTCGTCCTGCGCGCCGGTAAGGTGATTGTCATCGTCAGCGTTTTCCTGAGCGCGCTGAACAGCTTTACCCTGAGTGGACAGGCAGCGGATAACATTAACGACTCTGCCCTCGCCTCCGTCAGCCGCGTCATCACGCCGGTCTTCAAACCAATTGGCGTGCATGAGGATAACTGGCAGGCAACCGTCGGGCTGTTTACCGGCGCGATGGCAAAAGAGGTGGTTGTCGGTACCCTGAACACGCTCTACACCGCCGAGAACATTCAGGAGCAGGAATTTAACCCGGCGGAGTTTCACCTCGGTGACGAACTGCTGGGTGCCGTAGAGGAAACCTGGCAAAGCCTGAAGGACACCTTCAGCCTGAGCGTGCTGGCGAACCCGATTGAGGCGAGCAAAGGCGACGGCGAGATGGCGACCGGTGCCATGGGCGTGATGGGCGAGAAGTTTGGCAGCGCGTCCGCGGCCTACAGCTACCTCATCTTCGTTCTGCTCTATATTCCATGCATCTCCGTGATGGGGGCGATTGCCCGCGAGTCCAGCCGCGGCTGGATGGGCTTCTCCATCCTGTGGGGATTAAACATCGCGTATTCGCTGGCGACGCTGTTTTATCAAACCGTCAATTTCAGCCAGCACCCGCGCTACAGCCTGGTCTGCATTCTCGCGGTTGTGCTGTTTAACGTGATCGTTCTCGGCCTGCTGCGGCGGGCACGCAGCCGCGTCGACATCGACCTGCTGGCAAACCGTAAAACCGCGGCGACCTGCTGCAACAGCCCGGCAGGCGACTGTCACTAAGGAGCACGCCCCATGGCATCGTTGATTCAGGTTCGTGACCTGCTGGCACTGCAGGGGCGAATGGAGGCGAAACAGCTGAGCCTCAGCCTGCATACACCGCAGCCGATGATCGACGCCATGCTGGAAAGACTGGAAGCCATGGGGAAAGCGGTGCGCATTCAGGAAGAGCCGGACGGTTGTCTGTCCGGCAGCTGTAAACATTGCCCGGAAGGAAAAGCCTGCCTCAGGGAGTGGTGGGCACTGCGCGAATAAAGGCGGACAGCGCCGAACAAAACTCGCCAGGATGTGAAATAAATGGCGCGTGTGCCGCTTTAGCAACCACCATTGATTGGCTTTCCGGCCACAGGTTATCCAGCAGTGGAACCACCTTACGCGGAACCAGTCCGTCCAGATAGCCATACATACGCAGGTGCGGAAGCGCCAGCGACGCCAGCGGTTCACGCAGATCGATCGTCTTGAGTATCTCAAGCCCCCCGTTAAGCACCTCAACGTCAGGCATCGGCAGCGACAGCACGGTCTGCTTCAGCGTGCGCGCGTCCTGACGCGCGGTTTCTGTACCCATCGTCTGCAGCGCGAGAAAACGCTCCACCGTCCGCTGGAAATCGTCGCTTAGCTGCTGCTGGAACCCTGCCAGCACTTCAGGCTTGATCCCCGGCCACGCGTCCTGCGCGCTAAAGCAGGGTGACGAGGCAACGGTAACCAGCGCGCTTACGCGCCCGGGGTTATCCAGCGCAATCTTGCTTGCCACCAGCCCGCCCAGGCTCCAGCCCAGCCAGACAGCGTTTTGCGGCGCGGCGTCCAGAACCTGCTGCGCCATCTCATCAAGCGACATCGCGCCAAAGCCGCGGCTGCGGCCATAACCCGGCAAATCCACCAGATGCAGCGTAAATTGCGAGGCAAGTTCCTCGCTTACGCAACGCCACACTTCAGCATTCAGTCCCCATCCGTGCAGCAGCACAAGATGGCAATTTCCCGTTCCGACGGTCTGCCACCACAGCGTCTTCATCAGTTACTGTTCTCTTTTTCACATGGAGGTTGCACATGCTAACAGTACCTGGGTTGTGCTGGCTATGCCGAATGCCGCTGGCACTCAGCAGGTGGGGCATCTGCTCCGTCTGTACGCGATCGCTGCAATGGCGTATCGGGATCTGTCCACAATGTGGTTTACCGGCCACAAATCCCTCTTTGCCCTGTGGCCGGTGCCTGAAAAAATCCCCGCCGTGGAGCGCGCTGGTGGCGGTGGATAATTATGTTCCGCCGCTGAGCAGGCTGATTCACGCGCTGAAGTTTTCTGGTCAAAGTTCACTGGCACAGCCCCTTGCGCGACTGCTACTGCTGGCGGTTTTGCAGGCGCGGCGCCACCGTGCACTGCCGAAAATCGACAGGTTGGTGAATGTCCCCCTGTACCGACGTCGGCACTGGCGGCGGGGCTATAACCAGAGTGACCTGATCTGCCGTCCCCTCGCCCGGTGGCTTGGCTGTCAGTATGATGCCCGCGCGCTGACGCGTGTTCATGCCACCGCCATCCAGCATCAGCTCAGCGCCCGGCTTCGCAAAAGAAACCTCAAAAATGCCTTTCGCCTTGAATTGCCGGTCGACGGTCTCCATATCGCGATTGTGGATGATGTCGTCACCACAGGCAGTACCGTTGCTGAACTTTCCCGACTGCTTTTGCAAAGCGGCGCCGCGTCGGTTCAGGTATGGTGTCTGTGCCGTACCTTGTAGCCCTTCTTCAATGGGCGTATGATTATACCTAGGTAATTTAGTCAACTATTAGGCCAAAGCTATGATCCGTATTTCCGATTCTGCACAAGCGCACTTTGCCAAACTGCTGGCAAATCAGGAAGAAGGGACGCAGATCCGTGTGTTTGTGATCAATCCAGGCACGCCGAATGCAGAATGTGGTGTTTCTTATTGTCCTCCGGACGCCGTGGAAGCCACCGACACTGCCCTTAAATTTGAACAGCTCACCGCCTATGTTGATGAGCTGAGCGCACCGTATCTTGAAGATGCGGAGATCGACTTCGTCACCGATCAGCTGGGTTCTCAGCTGACCCTGAAAGCGCCGAACGCGAAAATGCGTAAAGTGTCTGACGATGCCCCGCTGATGGAGCGCGTTGAGTATCTGCTGCAATCCCAGATTAACCCGCAGCTGGCTGGCCATGGCGGTCGTGTTTCCCTGATGGAAATCACCGACGAAGGTTTTGCCATTCTGCAGTTTGGCGGCGGCTGTAACGGCTGTTCAATGGTCGATGTCACCCTGAAAGAAGGGATCGAGAAGCAGCTGCTGAACGAGTTCCCGGAACTGAAAGGCGTGCGTGACCTGACCGAACACCAGCGCGGCGAGCACTCTTACTACTGATTCATTGCCCGTCTGTATTGCCCGGTGGCGCTGCGCTTACCGGGCCTACAAAACCCTGCTCCCCCTCTTCGCTCCCCTCTATATGTTGACCTGCGTCTCATAATTCACATTTTGCCTTCCAGGGTGATTCTCAATCATGCCATGTTACCCGTATCATTCTCATGGGCACTAAGCACACTCATAACAGCCGACTAAACTTAATCGTTTAAAAGGCATCAGTATTAGTGCCGTTACTTCTCTGTTCCCAGTTGGGACAACCGGAATTTGTCGTTGAAACAATGACGTTACCCATAACAATTCAAAGGCCAGGTAAATCATGCCATTAGTCATCGTTGCTATCGGTGTTGTGTTATTACTGCTCTTGATGATCCGCTTCAAAATGAACGGATTTATCGCTCTGGTTCTGGTGGCACTTGCAGTCGGTCTGATGCAGGGGATGCCGCTGGTAAAAGTTATCAGCTCGATTAAAGCCGGTGTCGGCGGCACGCTCGGCAGCCTGGCGCTGATCATGGGCTTCGGCGCCATGCTCGGTAAAATGCTGGCGGACTGCGGTGGCGCGCAGCGTATTGCTACCACGCTTATCGACAAATTTGGTAAGAAGAACATTCAGTGGGCAGTGGTGTTAACCGGCTTTACCGTTGGTTTCGCGCTGTTCTATGAAGTAGGCTTCGTGCTGATGCTGCCGCTGGTGTTCACCATTGCGGCTGCCGCGAGCATCCCGCTGCTGTATGTCGGTGTGCCAATGGCCGCGGCGCTGTCCGTGACCCACGGCTTCCTGCCGCCGCACCCGGGCCCAACCGCTATCGCGACCATCTTCCACGCCGACATGGGTAAAACCCTGCTGTTCGGTACGATTCTGGCGATCCCAACGGTGATTCTGGCAGGCCCGATTTATGCCCGCTTCCTGAAAGGCATTGATAAGCCGATTCCGGAAGGTCTGTACAGCGCCAAAACCTTCACCGAAGAAGAGATGCCTGGCTTTGGCGTCAGCGTCTGGACCTCTCTGGTACCGGTGATCCTGATGGCGATGCGCGCCGTGGCAGAGATGGTTCTGCCAAAAGGTCATGCGTTCCTGTCCGTTGCAGAATTCCTGGGTGACCCGGTGATGGCAACGCTGATTGCCGTGCTGATCGCGATGTTCACTTTCGGTCTGAACCGCGGCCGCTCCATGGATCAGATCAACGACACGCTGACCTCTTCCATCAAAATCATTGCCATGATGCTGCTGATCATCGGCGGTGGCGGTGCGTTCAAACAGGTTCTGGTCGACAGCGGCGTGGACAAATACATCGCTGCCATGATGCATGAAACCAACGTGTCGCCGCTCCTGATGGCCTGGTCTATTGCCGCG
Organism: Enterobacter cloacae complex sp. BZL2005; assembly: GCF_049238885.1. Lineage (NCBI taxonomy): Bacteria > Pseudomonadati > Pseudomonadota > Gammaproteobacteria > Enterobacterales > Enterobacteriaceae > Enterobacter > Enterobacter cloacae complex sp. BZL2005. The sequence goes on from NZ_JBMKGI010000010.1 coordinate 61,043, forward strand.
GTTCTGCGTATTGCGCTGGGTTCTGCGACCGTTGCAGCGATCACCGCAGGCGGCATCGTTGCGCCGCTGATTGCCACCACGGGCGTGAGCCCTGAGCTGATGGTTATCGCCGTCGGTTCCGGTAGCGTGATTTTCTCTCACGTAAACGATCCGGGCTTCTGGCTGTTCAAGGAGTACTTCAACCTGACGATCGGTGAAACCATCAAGTCCTGGTCCGCGCTGGAAACCATTATTTCGGTGTGCGGTCTGGTCGGGGTGCTGCTGCTGAATATGGTGGTCTGATGCCCTAAGTCGGGTGGCGGCTACGCCTTACCCGACCTACATGAGCACCACCTGATAATAAAAAACCCGCCACTGGCGGGTTTTTTATCACTTCTTACCAGCAGCTTTTCGCCGCTTATCCAAATCCTTGATCAGCCTGTTCACCCCGTCATCGGCAAACATCGCCTCAAGCGTGGTGGACAGCTTGCGACGCCAGTTCTTGTACTGATAGCTGGTACCCGGAATGTTCACCGGCTCCGCCATATCAATCCAGTCTTCCGGCTGCAGGCCCAGCAGCGCACTGTTGCTGTCGGCAATATAGCGCTGCAAACCGCGGTTGAGTGTCGCAGTCATCGCCATCAGCGACGCTTTATGCCCGGCGCGCTTCGGCAGACAGCCATGCTTATGCAGCGCATCCAGCAGCCCCTGCTTGGAGAGCTCGCGATCCTGATAAAGACCGCGTAACACCTCTTCGTCAGGATACAGGCCCAGCGTTTTGCCAAGGGTCAGATCGCCGCTTTCCCAATAGCCACGAAGCGTAGGAAGGTCATGCGTCGTCGCGACTGCCATTGACTGTTCAGGGTACGCTTGCGGCGCGCGGAAGGTTTTCTCATGGTCGTTTTCAAAATAGAGCACTTTATAGGAGTAGACGCCGCTGTCGCGGAGCTTGCTGACAATCTCCACCGGCACGGTACCGAGATCTTCACCGATCACCATGCACTGGTGACGCTTGCTTTCCAGGGCCAGGATCGACAGCAGATCGTCAACCGGATACTGCACGTATGCCCCGTGATCCGCCGTTTCACCGTACGGGATCCACCACAGGCGCAGCACGGACATCACGTGGTCGATACGCAGCGCCCCGCAGTTCTGCATGTTGGCGCGCAGCAGGTCGATAAACGGCTCGTAGGCGCGCGCCGCCATGACGTGTGGATCCATCGGCGGTAAGCCCCAGTTCTGGCCGAGCGGCCCCAGGATATCCGGTGGCGCGCCGACGGAGGCCTTCAGGCAGTAGAGTTCACGGTCGCACCAGGTTTCCGCGCCGCCCTCTGCCACACCGACGGCCAGATCGCGGTACAGGCCAATCGGCATTTTATAGCCCTGGCTCACCTGCCAGCAGGCGGCAAACTGGCTGTACGCCAGCCACTGCAGCCACAGGTAGAAGTCCACTTCATCGGCATATTTTTTACAGAACGCTTTCACTTCCGGCGTGTCGACGGATTGATACGCTTCAGGCCAGACCGGCCAGCCCCAGCGCATTTCGTCCTCTTTCACCTGATACGCGTGCAGCGCATCGAACGCCGCCTGCCAGTACAGGCTCTCGCCCTCCTGCGTCACGAACTGGCGGAACGCCGCCATCTGCTCGTCATCGCGCTGCGAAAAGCCTTTCCACGCCAGACGCAGCGCGGCCATTTTCAGCGCCGTGACGGTGGAATAATCCACCCAGTCGGCTTCGCGCGCCTGCTTCAGCGCCTGCTGCGTGGTACTGAGTTTCCACCAGGCCTGCGCCTCTTTGCTGTTTTTGAAGTCATCTAAGGCGTTAACGTCGATATAAATCACGTTCAGCCAGCGACGGGAGGACGGGCTGTACGGGCTGGCGCTCTCCGGGTTGGCCGGATAGAGGGCGTGGATCGGGTTGAGGCCGATAAACGCGCCGCCGCGCTCGCCCACGGATGCCAGCATGTTCTTCAGATCGCCAAAATCACCGATCCCCCAGTTGTTGTCGGAGCGCAGCGTATAGAGCTGCACGCAGGCGCCCCACAGCTTTTTCCCTTCGAGCAGCGCCTGCGGCTCGTAGCAGCGTTTTGGCGCGACGATCACCCGGCAGTGGAAACGCCGATCGTCCTGGGTGAGCGTCAGGGTGTGGTAGCCCTCCGGCAGCTTCGCCGGAAGGTTAAGGGTTTTGCCGCCGGTGGCGTGGCCTTTGTGCTGATGCCCCTCTTCGGTCGTGAGCAGCCAGCTAAACTCCCCGCGCCCTTCCACCGCGAGCGGCATCTTTTTACCTGCGGTGAATACCTTCACGTTCGGCACCGGCGCAGCCGACGCTTTCGCGTCGGTTTTGTGCATGGCATCCAGCAAACGTCTTTTGGTGTCGGCGCCAATAGACTGTGGTTTGCCGTGAGCATTAATGTAACTGAGGCTAATTCCCGCCGCCTGCGCGGCACTGTCCAGACGTTTACTCTCCATCGCGCTTCCTTAGCGTTTTGCCTGCCAGATACGGGCCTGATAATCACGGATTGAGCGGTCAGAGCTGAACATGCCGCAGCGGGCGGTGTTCAGGATGCACGCGCGGGTCCACGCTTCCTGGTCACGGTACAGCACGTCGACCTGTTTTTGCGCTTCAACGTAGGCCGTGAAGTCCGCCATGACCAGATACGGGTCACCGCCGTGTTTGTCCATGCTGTGCAGCATCTGGTCAAACGCGTGCTTGTCGCCGTCGCTGTATTTTCCGCTCTCCAGCTCCTTCAGCACCGCGTCCAGCACTTTGTCTTTCTTACGCCATTTCACCGGGTCGTAGCCTTTGGCCTTGATGGCTTTCACCTCTTCCACGGTGTGGCCGAAGATAAAGATATTCTCTTCGCCCACCTTCTCGGCGATTTCGACGTTCGCCCCGTCCAGCGTGCCGACGGTCAGCGCGCCGTTCAGCGCCAGCTTCATGTTGCCGGTACCGGAGGCTTCTTTTCCTGCGGTTGAGATCTGCTCGGAGATATCCGCCGCCGGGATCAGCATTTCAGCCGCCGAGACGCAGTAATCCGGCAGGAATACCACTTTCAGCTTGTCGCCCACGTTCGGATCGCTGTTGATAGCCTCCGCCACTTTATTGATGGCGAGGATAATGTTTTTCGCCAGGTAGTAGCCCGGTGCCGCCTTCGCGCCGAACAGGAACACGCGCGGCACGCGGTCAGCCTGCGGGTTCTCGCGGATCTCTTTGTACAGCGCCAGAATGTGCAGCAGGTTCAGGTGCTGACGTTTGTACTCGTGCAGGCGTTTGATCTGGATATCGAAAATCGCATTCGGGTTGATCTCAATCCCGGTGCGCGCTTTCACGAACGCCGCCAGGCGAACTTTGTTCTCCAGCTTAATCGCGCGGTACTGTTCGCGGAATTTCGCGTCGTCAGCGTATTTTTCCAGGTTGATGAGCTGGTCCAGATCGTTGGCCCACTCTTTCTTCAGGGTCTTGTCCAGCAGGCCAGCCAGCAGCGGGTTGCACTGCTTGATCCAGCGACGCGGCGTAATGCCGTTGGTCACGTTGTGGAATTTGGTCGGCCACAGCTGGTGGTATTCCGGGAACAGATCTTTGACCACCAGATCCGAGTGCAGCGCCGCCACGCCGTTCACCGCAAAGCCGCTCACTACGCACATGTTCGCCATGCGTACCTGCTTATCGTGAACCACCGCCAGTTTCGCCCAGACCGCTTTGTTGCCCGGCCAGGTTTTATCCACCAGGGTTTTAAACTGGTCGTTAATCTTGTTGATGATCTGCATGTGGCGCGGCAGCAGCGCTTTCACCAGCTTCTCATCCCAGCATTCGAGCGCTTCCGGCATCAGGGTGTGGTTGGTGTAGGCAAAGGTACGGCTGGTGATGGCCCAGGCGTCGTCCCAGCTCAGCTGATGCTCGTCAATCAGCACGCGCAGCAGTTCCGGGATGGCAATGGTCGGGTGCGTGTCGTTGAGCTGAATGACTTCGAAGTCCGGCAGCTGCGCCAGCTTGCGGCCCGCCAGGTGATGGCGACGCAGAATGTCCGCCACGGAGCAGGCGCACTGGAAGTACTGCTGCATCAGGCGCAGCTTTTTACCGGCCAGGTGGTTGTCGTTCGGGTAGAGAACTTTGGTCAGCTTCTCGGCGTCGATGCCCTGCTGCTCGGCACGCAGGAAATCGCCGTCGTTAAATTTGGTCAGGTTAAACGGATGGGCGTGCTTCGCCTGCCACAGACGCAGCGGCTGCGCCACGCCGTTACGGTAGCCAAGCACCGGCAGATCCCAGGCTTCGCCGGTAATGGTGAACGCAGGCTCCCAGAGACCTTGTTTCGTCACTTTCCCGCCAATGCCAACCTGCACGTCCAGCTGCGCGTTATGACGGAACCACGGGTAGGTATTGCGATGCCAGTCGTCCGGCGCTTCCATCTGATGGCCGTCAGCGAAGGACTGACGGAACAGGCCGTACTGGTAGTTCAGACCGTAACCAATCGCCGACTGGCCGACGGTCGCCATGGAGTCAAGGAAACAGGCCGCCAGACGGCCCAGACCACCGTTGCCCAGCGCCGGGTCAATCTCTTCTTCCAGCAGATCGGTCAGGTTAATGTCGTGTTCTTTAAGAACGTCACCAACCTCCTGATACCAGCCGAGGTTCAACAGGTTGTTGCCCGTCAGACGGCCAATCAGGAACTCCATTGAAATGTAGTTTACATGGCGCTGCCCGTTTGCCGGTTTTGCCAGAGGTTGAGCATCCAGCTGCTCTGCGAGCGCACCGCTCACTGCCTGCCACCACTGGTGAGGCGTCATCTCGTTTGCAGCATGAAGGCCAAAACGCTGCCACTGACGCGTCAGGGCAGCCTGGAATTGAGCTTTGTTGAAGGTAGGCTGTGACATAGGGGATCGGCATCCTTTAGAAAGAAAACACAAGTTGGCGCTAGTGTGCCTGGCTCATTTCACCTCTTCCTCCTCCCGTAGGGGATTAGACAGGGAGGAGTAGCGGGGATGAGCAGAAAAGTGTGATCAAGGCCACTCTCAGAGCATAGTTCGAGTGTGCCCGGAAGATAAAAAAGTAACCGAGGAGAATGTCAAAGAAATGAAATGCAGTTTCGGATGAAATTAAACCCTGCCGAAATAATTACTTACCTGGAATAATATTTTTGCAACAGGATGTCATGACCAGGAAAGGTATTATTCTCGCTGAACTTTACCCACCCTTTATTAAATTTGACGTCACTATCCCTTCCTGAAACCAGTTTCAGCGCAGCCGCAGCACAACCATACAAGCCAGCATTGACGCGGCATTAAAGCCCTTTCCAGAAAGTTCCATCATCTGCCTGAATGTTTTGTGACAGAGTGCAAATTCAGAGCCACCAAATCCAGACATAACTTGCAATAGTTCTCTTTCTGACCGACCTTATATCGTATTAATTACGAAGCGCAAAAAAATAAAATCTCTCGTTCCCCACAGTGAAGTGAAACCTATGTTGATTCCGTCTAAATTAAGTCGCCCGGTTCGTCTTGACCATACAGTGGTCCGCGAGCGTCTGTTGGCTAAACTTTCCGGCGCGCATAATTTCCGACTGGCGCTGGTTACGAGCCCTGCAGGTTATGGAAAAACAACGCTCATCTCGCAATGGGCCGCAGGTAAGAGCGATCTTGGCTGGTACTCCCTTGATGAGGGCGATAACCAGCAAGAACGTTTTGCCAGCTATCTGATTGCCGCCATACAGCAAGCCACCCATGGACACTGCGTCGCCAGTGAGGTGATGGTGCAAAAGCGCCAGTACGCCAGCCTGTCCTCCCTTTTCTCTCAGCTGTTTATCGAACTGGCTGAATGGCATCGCCCGCTTTACGTGGTGATTGATGATTACCATCTCATCACTAACCCGGTGATTCATGAATCGATGCGTTTCTTCCTGCGCCATCAGCCGGAAAACCTGACGTTAGTGGTGCTGTCACGCAACCTGCCGCAGTTGGGTATTGCCAACCTGCGCGTGCGCGATCAGCTTCTGGAAGTGGGTAGCCAACAGCTTGCTTTTACCCACCAGGAAGCGAAACAGTTCTTCGACTGCCGCCTGAACTCACCGATTGAGGCCGCCGAAAGCAGCCGTCTGTGTGATGACGTCGCAGGCTGGGCCACGGCGCTGCAGCTGATTGCCCTCTCTGCCCGGCAAAACAACAGTCCGGCACACCAGTCAGCGCGCCGTCTGGCCGGCATCAACGCCAGCCACCTCTCTGATTACCTGGTGGATGAGGTGCTGGACAGCGTCGATCCCTCGACGCGTAATTTCCTGCTGAAAAGCTCGCTGCTGCGCTCCATGAACGATGCGCTGATCGTGCGGGTAACGGGCTGTGAAAACGGTCAGCTTCAGCTCGAAGAGATTGAACGTCAGGGCCTTTTCCTGACGCGCATGGACGATCCCGGCGAGTGGTTTAGCTATCATCCGCTGTTTGGTAGCTTCCTGCGCCAGCGCTGTCAGTGGGAGCTGGCGGTTGAACTGCCGGAGATCCACCGCGCCGCTGCCGAAAGCTGGATGGCACAGGGCTTCCCGAGCGAGGCCATCCACCATGCGCTGGCCGCCGGTGATGCCAGTATGCTGCGCGATATCCTCCTCAATCACGCGTGGGGCCTGTTTAACCACAGCGAGCTGACCCTGCTGGAAGAGTCACTCAAAGCCCTGCCGTGGGAAAGCCTGCTGGAGAATCCGCGTCTGGTGCTGCTGCAGGCCTGGCTGATGCAGAGCCAGCATCGCTACAGCGAAGTGAACACCCTGCTGGCGCGTGCCGAGCAGGAGATGGAAAGCGAGATGGATACCACCCTGCACGGCGAGTTCAACGCGTTGCGCGCTCAGGTGGCCATTAACGACGGCGATCCGGACGAAGCGGAACGGCTGGCGATGGTCGCGCTGGATGAACTGCCGCTGGCCAATTTCTACAGCCGCATCGTGGCGACCTCCGTACACGGCGAAGTGCTTCACTGCAAAGGCGATCTCACGCGCTCGCTTTCACTGATGCAGCAAACCGAACAGATGGCGCGTCGTCATGATGTCTGGCACTACGCGCTGTGGAGCCTGATCCAGCAGAGCGAGATTTTATTCGCGCAGGGGTTCCTGCAGGCCGCCTGGGAAAACCAGGAGAAAGCGTTCCAGCTGATTCGCGAGCAGCATCTGGAACAGCTGCCGATGCACGAGTTCCTGCTGCGTATTCGCGCTCAATTACTGTGGGCATGGTCGCGTCTGGATGAAGCAGAAAGCTGCGCCCGCCAGGGTGTGGATGTTCTTTCCAGTTTCCAGCCTCAGCAGCAGCTGCAGTGCCTGGCGCTGCTGGTGCAGTGCTCGCTGGCGCGCGGCGATCTCGATAACGCCCGCAACCATCTTAACCGCCTGGAAAACCTGCTCGGCAACGGCCAGTATCATAGCGACTGGGTGTCAAACGCCGACAAGGTCCGGGTGATTTACTGGCAGATGACCGGCGATAAAAAATCCGCCGCCAACTGGCTGCGTCAGACGCCAAAACCGGAATTTGCCAACAACCACTTCCTGCAGAGCCAGTGGCGCAACATTGCCCGCGCGCAGATCCTGCTCGGTGAATTAGAGCCCGCAGAGATTGTGCTGGAAGAGCTGAACGAAAACGCGCGCAGCCTGCGCCTGATGAGCGACCTGAACCGCAACCTGCTGCTGCAAAATCAGCTCTACTGGCAGGCGGGCCGTAAAAACGATGCCCAGCGCGTGCTGCTGGAGGCGCTACAGCTGGCTAACCGCACCGGGTTTATCAGCCACTTTGTGATTGAAGGGGAAGTGATGGCCCAGCAGCTGCGTCAGCTTATTCAGCTCAACACGCTGCCGGAGCTGGATCAGCATCGCGCCCAGCGCATTCTGCGCGAGATTAACCAGCATCATCGCCACAAGTTTGCGCATTTCGATGAGAACTTCGTTGAACGTCTGCTAAACCACCCTGAAGTGCCGGAGCTTATCCGCACCAGTCCGCTTACCCAGCGCGAATGGCAGGTTCTGGGGCTGATCTATTCAGGCTACAGCAACGAGCAGATTGCCGGCGAGCTGGCGGTGGCGGCGACCACCATCAAAACGCATATCCGCAACCTGTACCAGAAGCTGGGCGTGGCGCATCGACAGGATGCGGTGCAGCATGCGCAGCAGCTGTTGAAGATGATGGGGTACGGCGTTTAGTTTTGTGCGGTCTGATGCCCTCTCCCACAGGGAGAGGGAAAACAATTTGTAGGTCGGGTAAGCGCAGCGCCACCCGACACAACCGCTAGCACAATTCCAGCTGCAAATTATTATCTTTAATCACCTGCATCACGCCCGCCGGCGGCATCACGTCGGTATAGACCGCATCCACCATGCTGATGCTGCCCATGTTCACCATCGCGTTACGGCCAAACTTCGAGTGATCCACCACCAGCATCACGTGGCGTGAGTTTTCAATGATCGCGCGCTTGGTGCGCACCTCGTGGTAATCAAACTCCAGCAGCGAACCGTCGCTGTCGATGCCGCTGATGCCCAGAATGCCGAAGTCGAGGCGGAACTGAGAGATAAAGTCGAGGGTCGCTTCACCGATAATCCCGCCGTCGCGGCTGCGTAGCTCGCCGCCCGCGAGGATGATGCGGAAATCGTCTTTTTGCATCAGGGTATTGGCGACGTTCAGGTTGTTGGTGACCACGCGCAGGTTCTCGTGATCCAGCAGCGCATGGGCGACCGCTTCCGGCGTGGTGCCGATATCAATAAACAGCGTCGCCCCGTTCGGGATCTGGCTGGCGACCTTGCGGGCAATGCGCTCTTTCTCCGCCGTCTGCGTCGCTTTTCGGTCGTGCCAGGAGGTGTTGACCGAGCTGGACGGCAGCGCCGCGCCGCCGTGGTGGCGAAGGATGCGGTTCTGATCGGCCAGGTCGTTCAGGTCACGACGGATGGTTTGTGGGCTGACGGCAAACTGCTCCACCAGCTCTTCGGTGCTGACGTATCCCTGTTTTTTTACCAGTTCGATAATGGCGTCATGACGTTGTGTTTGTTTCATCAATTATCCCTGAGAATTATGTTCGTTTTCGCGCATGGAGCGTGTCGGCAAAGGCCATCGCCAGCCCCACGACCAGCCCGGCGACGTGCGCACCGTTGGCGATAGACATACCAAACAGATCAAACCATCCGGCAATTAGCCATATTAACGCAAAGGTTATCAATCCGCGTTGCAGATAGATGCCGCTTTGCGGATCGCGCTCCCCGCGAAGCCAGACGTAGCCCATCAGGGCATAGACGACACCCGACAGCCCGCCAAACCACGGGCCGCTGAACTTGTGCTGTACGTAGCCGCTCAGCAGGGCGCTGATAAGGGTGATAACGATCAGCTTGCCGCTGCCCAGACGCTTTTCAACGGCACCGCCGAGATACCACCACCAGAGCAGGTTAAAGAGGATATGCATCACCGAGAAGTGCATCAGCGCGTGGCTAAAGTAGCGCCAGACGTCAAACTCAAGAGACGGGTCATAGGGCCAAGCCAGGGCAATCATCACGCTCTGGTCGCCGACCACGTTCATGATAATGAAGACAATGATGCAGGCCGCCATCAGCAGCAGCGTAAACGGGCCCGCGCGCTCGCGAATGGTGGCGAGGAAGGGAAAGCGGCTGTAGTGCAATCCGCTGCCGGTCTGGCCGGATTGCCAGCTGGCCGCCAGATAGCGCGGGTCGCCAGGGTTCTCAAGAAAACGCGCCAGCTCCTCGTTTACCCGCCCGGCCTGGCTCTCATCGGCCAGCCAGACGTCGGTCTGCGTATGTTGCTGAATAGTCAGAATAACGCCCTGCGTCGCCATATAGTCGACAAACGCCTGGGCGACGCGCGGGTTGGTAAAAGAGGTGATCATCAACATGGGCAGCGGTCGCTTATTTCCACACAAAAGGGGACAGTATAGCGGGATCAGCGCTCAAACGCGTATTCCACTTCCGCCGGGAAATGACGATGCCAGGCATCGAAACCGCCGTCGATGCTGTAAACCGCGTCGTAACCCTGCTGAAGCAGATACTGCGCCGCGCCTTTGCTGCTGTTGCCGTGGTAGCACATGACCATCACCGGCGTGTCGAAGTCGTTATCGCGCATAAACGCGCCCAGCGTGTCGTTGGTAAGATGAAACGCGCCCGGCGTATGGCCCATCGCAAAACTCTGCGGATCGCGGATGTCCACCAGCACCGCTTTTCCCTGGTGCATCTTCTGGTGGGCTTCTTCTACGTTAATACATTCAAACTGATCCATGGTGTTCTCTTAACAGTGGTCAACGACAAGATTTTACCCCGTAGTGTACGTCCTGGCGGCGGGTAAACGCCATTATGTTATCCATATCACTCTAAATTGTTTTTTTGATGTTACCAAAAGCGCGTTCCTTTGCTATTATGAGCGATATCGAACATTTCTGAGCTTTAACGAAAGTGCATGAGGGTGTTATGGAAACCAAAGATCTGATTGTGATAGGCGGTGGCATCAACGGTGCCGGTATTGCGGTCGATGCCGCAGGACGCGGTTTATCCGTACTGATGCTGGAAGCTAACGATCTCGCCTGCGCGACGTCGTCCGCCAGCTCCAAACTGATTCACGGTGGCCTGCGCTACCTGGAACACTACGAATTCCGCCTGGTCAGCGAAGCGCTGGCCGAACGTGAAGTGCTGCTGAAAATGGCCCCGCATCTGGCGATTCCGATGCGCTTCCGCCTGCCCCATCGCCCGCATCTGCGTCCGGCGTGGATGATCCGCATTGGTCTGTTTATGTACGATCATCTGGGTAAACGCACCAGCCTCCCGGGTTCGAAAGGGTTGCGTTTTGGCTCAGAATCGGTCCTTAAGCCAGAAATCGTGCGCGGATTCGAATATTCCGACTGCTGGGTGGACGATGCCCGCCTGGTGCTGGCGAACGCGCAGATGGTTGAGAAGAAAGGCGGCGAGGTGAAAACCCGCACCCGCGCGACCGCTGCCCGTCGTGAAAACGGCCTGTGGGTTGTCGAGGCGGAAGATATCGATACCGGCGAGAAGTTCAGCTGGAAAGCGCGCGGCCTGGTGAACGCCACCGGCCCGTGGGTGAAGCAGTTCTTTGACGACGGCATGCATCTGCCCTCCCCGTACGGCATCCGCCTGATAAAGGGCAGCCACATTGTGGTGCCGCGCGTGCATACTCAGAAGCAGGCCTACATTCTGCAGAACGAAGACAAGCGCATCGTGTTTGTGATCCCGTGGATGGACGAATTCTCGATCATCGGTACCACCGACGTGGAGTACAAAGGCGATCCGAAGAACGTCGAGATCGACGAGAGCGAAGTGAACTACCTGCTCAAAGTGTATAACGCGCACTTTAAGAAACAGCTGTCGCGCGACGACGTGGTCTGGACCTACTCCGGCGTGCGTCCGCTGTGCGATGACGAGTCTGACTCACCGCAGGCCATCACCCGCGACTATACGCTCGATATTCACGACGTAGACGGTCAGGCGCCGCTGCTGTCCGTGTTTGGCGGCAAGCTCACCACCTACCGCAAGCTGGCCGAGCACGCGCTGGAAAAACTGGCGCCGTACTACAAAGGCATTGGCCCGGCATGGACCAAAGGCGCGGTACTGCCCGGCGGTGATATCGGCGATAACCGCGATGATTACGCCGCGAAGCTGCGCCGTCGCTTCCCGTTCATCACCGAAGGGATGGCGCGCCACTATGCCCGCACCTACGGCAGCAATACCGAGCTGATCCTGGGTGATGCAAAAGAGATTGCCGATCTGGGCGAGCATTTCGGTCACGAGCTGTACGAAGCCGAGCTGCGTTATCTGGTTGAGCACGAGTGGGTGCGTCGTCTGGATGATGCTATCTGGCGCCGTACCAAAGAAGGGATGTGGCTCAACGCCGAACAGCAGTCTCGCGTGGCGCAGTGGTTGCTGCAACATGCGGCGAAACGCGAGCTGTCGCTGGCGTCTTGATGCAAAAAAACGCCCGGTGGCGCTACGCTTACCGGGCCTACGGGATCAAGTAGGCCGGGTAAGGCGAAGCCGCCACCCGGCTTTGTTTTTACAACCTCACCGGATCAATATGCCAGATCGTCTCGGCATACTCCTTGATGGTCCTGTCTGACGAGAAATAGCCCATATTGGCGATGTTGTACATCGCGGCGCTGGTCCACTTCTCAGGCTGGCGATACAGTTCGTCCACCTTATCCTGACAGTCGACGTAGCTGCGGTAATCCGCCAGCACCTGATAGTGATCGCCAAAGTTAATCAGCGAATCCACCAGATCGCGGTAGCGGCTCGGTTCATCAGGGCTAAACACGCCGGTTGCAATCTGCGTCAGCACCTGACGCAACTCTTCATCCTCTTCGTAATACTGACGCGGCGAGTAGCCTTTCCTGCGCAGCGCCTCTACCTCTTCCGTCGTATTACCGAAGATAAAGATATTCTCTTCGCCCACGTGCTCCAGCATCTCGACGTTCGCCCCGTCCAGCGTGCCGATGGTCAGCGCGCCGTTAAGGGCAAACTTCATGTTACTGGTGCCGGATGCTTCCGTACCCGCCGTAGAAATCTGCTCAGAGAGATCCGCCGCCGGGATGATCAGCTGCGCCAGGCTGACGCTGTAGTTCGGAATGAACACCACCTTCAGCTTGTCGCCAATATCCGGATCCTGGTTAACCACCTTCGCTACATCGTTGATGAGATGAATTATGTGCTTCGCCATGTAGTAGGCCGACGCCGCCTTACCGGCGAAGATCTTCACGCGCGGCACCCATTCGGCCGTCGGGTCGGCCTTAATGCGGTTGTAATGGGTGATCACGTGCAGCACGTTCATCAGCTGACGCTTGTATTCGTGGATGCGTTTGATCTGAACGTCGAACAGCGCTTTCGGGTTTGCCACCACGTTCAGGTGCATCGCCAGCCAGACCGCCAGACGCTTTTTGTTCAGCAGCTTGGCTTCGCGCACGGCTTTGTTCACCGTCGGGAAATCAATATGCTGTTCCAGCTCGCTCAGCTGGCTCAAATCGGTACGCCAGGTGCGGCCGATATTCTCGTCCAGCACCTCAGAGAGCGGCTGGTTGGCCAGCGCCAGCCAGCGGCGCGGGGTGACGCCGTTGGTCACGTTGCAGAACCGCGTCGGGAAGATCTTCGCGAAGTCCGCAAACAGCGACTGCACCATCAGGTTCGAGTGGAGCTCGGACACGCCGTTGACCTTGTGGCTGATGACAACCGCCAGCCAGGCCATGCGCACGCGGCGGCCGTTCGACTCATCAATGATGGACGCGCGGCTCAGCAGGCCGGTATCGTTTGGATACTGCTCCTGCAGCGTCTTGAGGAAGTAGTCGTTAATCTCAAAGATAATCTGCAGATGGCGCGGCAGGATTTTGCCAAGCATGTCCACCGGCCACGTCTCCAGCGCTTCGCTCATCAGCGTGTGGTTGGTGTACGAGAACACCTGGCAGGTCACCTCAAAGGCGTCGTCCCAGCTGAACTTATGCTCGTCGATCAGCAGGCGCATCAGCTCCGGAATAGAGAGCACCGGGTGGGTGTCATTAAGGTGGATTGCGGTTTTCTCCGCCAGGTTGGCGTAGGTTTTGTGCAGCTGATGGTGGCGGCTGAGGATATCCTGAATGGTCGCCGAAACGAGGAAATACTCCTGACGCAGGCGCAGCTCGCGGCCTGAGTAGGTCGAGTCATCCGGGTACAACACGCGGGACACGTTCTCGGAGTGGTTTTTATCCTCCACCGCCGCGAAGTAGTCACCCTGGTTAAATTTACCGAGGTTAATTTCGCTACTGGCCTGGGCACTCCACAGGCGCAGCGTGTTGGTGGCATCGGTGTCGTAGCCGGGGATAATCTGGTCGTAGGCCACGGCCAGGATCTCTTCCGTTTCCACCCAGCGGGATTTTTTTCCTTCCTGCTGAATACGCCCGCCAAAGCGCACCTTGTAGCGCGTGTTGTGGCGCTTGAACTCCCACGGGTTGCCGTACTCCAGCCAGTAGTCCGGGGACTCTTTCTGGCGCCCGTCGACGATGTTTTGCTTGAACATGCCGTAATCGTAGCGAATACCGTAGCCGCGGCCCGGCAGCGCCAGCGTCGCCAGCGAGTCGAGGAAGCAGGCGGCAAGACGTCCCAGACCGCCGTTACCGAGGCCCGGGTCGTTCTCTTCGTCGATCAGTTCTTCTAAATCTAACCCCATCTCTTCCAGTGCGGTTTTGACGTCGTCATAAATACCGAGCGACAACAGCGCATTGGACAGCGTGCGGCCAATCAAAAATTCCATCGACAGATAGTAAACCTGACGCGTCTCCTGCGAGAGCTGGGCGCGGTTTGAGCGCAGCCAGCGTTCAACTAAGCGGTCGCGCACCGCAAACAGGGTGGCGTTCAGCCACTCGTGCTTGTTGGCAATAACCGGATCTTTCCCGATGGTGAACATCAGCTTGTAGGCGATGGAGTGCTTTAACGCCTCAACGCTGAGCGTGGGTGAAGAGTAGCTAAATGGAGCGTTCATATCAGTAACTTCGCCTCGTTACATCAAGCGTTGATAGAGATCGCGGTATGACTGCGCCGCAACGTGCCAGCTAAAGTCCATGGACATCGCCTGGCGTTGGACGTAGCGCCACAGCGATGGACGGGACCACAAGACGAAAGCACGCCGAATCGCCCGAAGCAGCGACCAGGCATTACTGTCCTCAAAGACAAACCCGCTGGCGATACCGTCCGCCAGGTTTTCAAGTGAGCTATCCGATACCGTATCCGCCAGCCCGCCCGTGCGGCGCACCAGCGGCAGGGTGCCGTATTTCAGGCCGTAAAGCTGCGTCAGGCCGCAGGGTTCGAAACGGCTCGGCACCAGGATGACGTCCGCGCCGCCCATAATGCGGTGCGAAAATGCCTCGTGGTAGCCAATCTGTACGCCCACCTGCCCCGGATGTTCCGCGGCGGCGGCAAGGAAACCTTCCTGCAATACCGGGTCGCCCGCGCCGAGCAGCGCCAGCTGCCCGCCCTGCTCCAGTAAACCGGGCAGCGCCTCCAGCACCAGATCCAGCCCTTTCTGGCTGGTCAGGCGGCTTACGACGGCGAACAGCGGCACTTTGTCGTTAACCTTCAGGCCCATCGCAATCTGCAGCTGGCGTTTGTTTTCCGCTTTGTCCTCCACGGAATCACGGCCGTAGCGCGCCGCCAGCAGGAGATCGGTTTCCGGGCTCCAGATCTGTTCATCCACGCCGTTCAGAATGCCCGACAGGCGGCCTTCGCGGTGGCGCTGCTGCAGCAACCCTTCCATGCCGTAGCCAAACGCCGGCTGGGTGATCTCACGCGCGTAGGTTGGGCTCACCGCCGTGATGTGATCGGCGTAGTACAGCCCCGCCTTCAGGAACGAGATCTGTCCGTTAAACTCCAGACCGTGCATGTTAAAGAACGACCATGGCAGATCGATGTCATTCATGTGATGGGCGTAGTACATCCCCTGATAGGCCAGGTTATGCACGGTAAAGACCGATTTCGCCGGGTGGCCGCGCGCGGCGAGATACGCCGGGGCAAGCCCGGCATGCCAGTCGTGCGCATGCACCACATCCGGACGCCAGAACGGATCCAGCCCCGTCGCCATTTCTGCTCCAACCCAGCCGAGGAGCGCAAAGCGCAGCACGTTGTCGGTATAGGCGAACAGGTTCGTATCGTGATACGGGCTACCCGGGCGATCGTATAAATGCGGCGCGTCGATCAGGTAAATCCCTACGCCATTGTAATGTCCAAACAGCAGGGTAATGCGTCCGGCAAACGTTTCACGGCGGGTCACCACTTTTGCATCAGGTATACCGCGCCGGATATCCGGAAAGGCGGGCAGCAGGACTCGGGTATCCACGCCTCCGGCGATTTGCGCCGCCGGTAATGCGCCAAGCACATCTGCCAGACCGCCCGTTTTTAATAACGGGAACATCTCAGAACATACGTGTAAAACCTGCATCATCGCTCCTGTTTGATTTGCAGCTTCCGCAACATTTCCCGTGTGACTAACACGATCCCCTCTTCCGAACGGTAGAAACGACGCGCGTCTTCTTCCGCATTCTCCCCAATGACCATCCCTTCAGGGATGACGCAGGCACGGTCGATCACGCAACGACGCAGACGACACGAGCGCCCTACCCAGACGTCCGGCAATAAGACTGCCGAATCGATATTACAGAATGAATTTATCCGCACGCGCGGGAACAGCACCGACTGCACCACGACCGAACCGGAGATGATGCACCCGCCGGACACCAGCGAGTTCAGCGTCATGCCGTGGCTGCCGGAGCGGTCCTGCACGAATTTGGCTGGCGGCAGCGACTCCATATGGGTACGAATCGGCCAGTTCTGGTCGTACATATCCAGTTCAGGCGTGACCGATGCCAGATCGAGGTTCGCTTTCCAGTACGCTTCCAGCGTGCCCACATCGCGCCAGTACGGTTCCGCATTCGGGTCGGACTGCACGCAGGACAGCGGGAAAGGATGTGCATACGCCATGCCAGCTTTGGTGATTTTCGGAATGATGTCTTTACCGAAGTCGTGGCTTGAGTTTTCGTCTTTGTCGTCTTCTTCCAGCAGCTCATAAAGATAATCTGCGTCAAAGACATAGATCCCCATGCTGGCGAGCGATTTGGTGTCATCGCCCGGCATGGTTGGCGGGTTCGCCGGTTTTTCAACGAAGTCGATAATTTTGTCGTCGGCATCCACGTGCATGACGCCAAACGCCGTCGCTTCAGCAACGGGCACAGGCAGACACGCCACGGTGCAGCGCGCCCCTTTTTCGACGTGGTCGATGAGCATGTGGGAGTAATCTTGCTTGTAAATGTGGTCCCCGGCGAGGATCACAATGTATTCCGCGTTATAGCGACGAATGATGTCGAGGTTCTGGGTCACCGCATCCGCTGTCCCGCGATACCAGTTCTCGCCGTGAACGCGCTGCTGCGCAGGAAGGAGATCGACAAATTCGTTCATCTCTTCGCTGAAGAATGACCAGCCGCGCTGAATATGCTGCACCAGGGTGTGCGACTGGTACTGCGTGATGACGCCAATGCGGCGAATGCCCGAGTTCAGGCAGTTGGAGAGCGCAAAGTCGATAATACGGAACTTACCACCAAAGTGAACGGCCGGCTTGGCGCGCTTGATGGTCAAATCTTTCAGACGGGTACCACGCCCGCCCGCAAGTATCAGGGCAACCGTTTTTAATGGTAGCTGGCGTGACAACATTAAGGGATCGTTCTTCTCTAATCTAACCATGACTAACTCCTTTTTTATCATCTTTGGAATACGCACACTCCGTGCGCAGGCCCGTGCCAGACAGCCATTACTACCGGATTATCCGCTCCGGCAAAGGGGGGAACGGCTCGCCACTCCCCGTCAGGTAAAACAATCTCTGCGACGTCATCCGTCGCGTTCAGCGTGACCAGCCATTTATCCGACAGCAGGATTTGCAGGCGTGGTACGCCGTGTTGCCACTCTTGCGCGCTTAACGGTTGCGCGTCTTTATTCAGCCAGCGAACGTTGCCGTCACCCTCTTCCCACCAGCTGTTGGCGGTCAGCGCGGGGATCTGCTGGCGAAGATGGATCAGCGCAGCGGTAAAATGAATCAGGCCGCTGTTGGCTTCACCCCAGTCGAGCCAGGTTAAGGTGTTGTCCTGGCAATAGGCGTTGTTGTTACCGTGCTGGCTGTGACCATGCTCGTCGCCTGCCAGCAGCATCGGCGTGCCCTGCGACAGTAAAAGCGTTGTCAGCAGCGCATGAACGCTGGCGCGTCGCCGCTCTATCACATCCAGACTTCCGCCTAACCCTTCTATACCATGATTAAAGCTATGGTTATTGTTAGTGCCATCGCGATTCTCTTCGCCGTTCGCCTCATTGTGTTTCTGATTGAAACAAACGCAGTCCCTGAGCGTAAAACCGTCGTGCGCCGTCAACAGATTAACGGTGGCCGACGGGCGTTTGCCGTCGCGCTTAAAGAGATCGCTCGACGCGGCAAAGCGCCCGGCAAATTCCCCCAGCGACAGGTTCCGCTCCAGCCAGAAGCGGCGTACGGCGTCGCGGTAGTGGTCGTTCCACTCGGCAAACAGCGGCGGGAAATTCCCGACCTGATAACCGCCTTCACCAATGTCCCACGGCTCGGCAATCAGCTTCACCTGCGAGAGCACCGGACAGTTTTTTATCGCCTCAAACAATGGCGCCTGCTGGCTGAACGCCGGCGTGCGTCCCATGACGGGCGCCAGGTCGAAACGAAAACCGTCGACGTGGAACGTCTCCACCCAGTATTTCAGGCATTCATACGCAAAATGCGTAACCGCCGGATGGCTGAGATTGAGCGTGTTACCGCAGCCGGTCCAGTTCTCATAATCGCCATCGTGCCTGATCCAATAATAGCTACGGTTATCAATTCCGCGCATGGAGAGCGTCGGGCCGTCGAGATCGCTTTCTGCGCTGTGGTTCAGCACCACGTCCAGAATGACCTCAATGCCCGCCGCGTGGAGCGCCTTCACCGCATCGCGGAACTCGTCCCGCGCCTTTTCCGGATGGACGGCATAGCGCGGCTCGAGCGCGAACATCGCCAGCGGGTTATAGCCCCAGTAGTTGCTCAGCCCCAGCCGCTGCAGACGCGGCTCGCTGGCAAAATGGGCGACGGGGAGCAGTTCCAGGGCGGTGATGCCGAGGTGTTTCAGGTAGGCGATCATGGTGGGATGCCCGAGCGCCTTGTAGGTGCCGCGCATCTCTTTGGGGATCGACGGATGCAGGTACGTCAGCCCTTTGACGTGGGCTTCATAAATAACGGTCTTGCCCCACGGCGTCTGCGGCGGGGCATCGTCTTCCCAGTCATAAAGATCGTTCACCACCACGCTTTTTGGCGCGACGGGCGCGCTGTCGCGGTGGTCGGGCTCGCCGTAGCCCACGTGGAAGAGCGGGTCATCTTTAAATTCGCCGTCCACGCGGTGCGCGCACGGGTCAATCAGCAGCTTCGCCGGGTTAAACCAGTGCCCCTGCGCGGGATCCCACGGACCGTGAACGCGAAAGCCATAGTGCATACCGGGCCGTCCTCCGGCCAGGTAGCCGTGCCAGGTATCCCCCGTGCGCGCGGGTAAATCGTAACGGTGCTCGTTACCTTCCCCGTCAAACACGCACAGTTCAACCCGCTCGGCGTGAGCGGAAAAGAGGGTGAAGTTCACCCCTTTTCCGTCAAAATGCGCCCCGAGCGGTTCGGGTTTACCTGCCGTAAGCTGCGTCATTCGCCCTCCCGCATTAGCCAGATGGTGCCAAGCGGCGGCAGCGTCAGGCTCAGGGAGTTGGGTCGCCCGTGGCTTTCAATGGCGTCGCTCTGTACCAGCCCACCGTTACCAGCGTTGCTGCCGTGGTAGTGCATCGAGTCGGTATTCAGAATTTCGCGCCATTTGCCCGGCTGGTTAATGCCGAAGCGGTAATGTTCGCGCGGCACCGGCGTAAAGTTGCTGGCGACGATGATCTCGTTACCCGCTTTGTCACGACGCACAAAGACAAACACCGAGCGCTCGTGGTCGTCCACCACCAGCCATTCAAAGCCGTACGGATCGAAGTCGAGTTCGTGCAGCGCTTTGTGGTGGCGATAGGTCAGGTTCAGATCGCGCACCAGACGCTGCACGCCGTGGTGCCAGTTGTCGCCGCCTTCCAGCAGATGCCAGTCGAGGCTGGCGTCGTGGTTCCACTCGCGACCCTGGGCGAACTCATTGCCCATGAACAGCAGTTTCTTGCCCGGGAAGGCAAACATCCAGCCGTAATAGGCGCGCAGGTTGGCAAACTTCTGCCACGCGTCGCCCGGCATGCGGTCGAGAATCGATTTTTTACCGTGTACCACCTCATCGTGCGACAGCGGCAGCATGAAGTTTTCGGTGTAGTTGTAGAGCATCCCGAACGTCAGCTTGTCGTGATGATACTTACGGTGAACCGGATCCAGCTTCATGTAGTCGAGCGTGTCGTGCATCCAGCCCAGGTTCCATTTATACCAGAACCCCAGGCCGCCTGATGACGGCGGACGGGAGACGCCCGCAAAGTCGGTGGACTCTTCCGCCATGGTCACGGCACCGTCCACCTGCTCGCCGATAATGCGGTTGGTATTACGCAGGAATTCAATGGCTTCCAGGTTTTCGCGGCCGCCAAACTCGTTCGGGATCCACTCCCCCTCTTTGCGGCTGTAGTCGCGGTAGATCATTGACGCCACCGCATCCACGCGCAGGGCGTCAATGCCAAACCGCTCGATCCAGTACAGGGCATTCCCGACCAGGTAGTTCGACACTTCACGGCGACCGTAGTTGTAGATCAGCGTGTTCCAGTCCTGGTGATAGCCCTCGCGCGGATCGCTATGCTCGTACAGCTTCGTGCCGTCAAACTCTGCCAGCGCAAAATCATCCGCCGGGAAATGGCCCGGCACCCAGTCGAGGATCACGTTCAGCCCGGCGGCGTGCGCGGCATCAATGAAATAGCGGAAGTCGTCGCGGGTGCCGAAGCGGCGGGTCGGCGCATACAGCCCGGTGGGCTGATAGCCCCAGCTGCCGTCGAACGGATGCTCGTTGACCGGCAGCAGCTCAAGGTGGGTAAAGCCCATCCATTTGGCGTATGGCACCAGCTGGTCGGCAAGCTCCCGGTAACTCAGCCAGAAGTTGTTATCGGTATGGCGGCGCCAGGAGCCGAGATGGACTTCATAGACGGATATTGGCGCATCAAAACGGTTGGCCTGTTTACGCTCCTCCGTCTGGACGACCTTCTCCGGCAGGCCGCAGATCAGCGACGCGGTATCCGGGCGCATCTGCGCTTCGAAGGCATACGGGTCGGCTTTAATGCGCAGCTTGCCGTGGGCGTCGATCATCTCGAATTTATAAAGCTGCCCGTGGTGTGCCCCGGGGATAAACAGCTCCCAGATGCCGGTTTCCCGACGCAGGCGCATCGGGTGACGGCGGCCGTCCCAGTAGTTGAACTGGCCGACAACGGAGACGCGCTGGGCATTGGGCGCCCACACGGAGAACCGCGTGCCGGTGATGCCGTCCATGGTATCGGCATGGGCGCCCAGCGTTTCATAAGGACGCAGATGGGTCCCCTCGGAGAGCAGCCAGGCATCCATCTCTTTAAGCAGAGGGCCGAAGCTGTAGGGATCGTCAATCAGGTTTTGCTGACCGTGCCAGAGAACGGCGAGCTGATAGCGAAAAGGGTTTTTACGACGGGGCATCACGCCCGAGAAGAAGCCACGGGAATCGAGGCATTCAAGGTTACCGACTTTGCGGCCGGTTTTGGGTTCAATCACCCAAACTTCTGTGGCATCCGGCAACAGGGCACGAACTTCCAGGCCTGCCTCAGTACGGTGCATCCCAAGCACAGAAAAGGGGTCAGCGAAATGACCCGCAATAAGCGCATTAATCACGTCTCTATCCACACGATCGGACATGGTATTCATCCTGTTTTTATGTCGTCCTTTTTAAGCGCTCCGGGACGACTTTTAATGTGACCTGAACGGGACAGCACAAAAATGTGCATCCATTCTGCTCCGTTCGAACCTCAGGTAAGAAATGACTCTTCCTTAAAGCATAGCCAACGCTCTAAATGACTCCTGATAAAAAATAAGACATACGCGTGTTACTCCATGTAGTACGCAAAAAAAAGGGGTGAAAATCACCCCCGGTATTTAACAAATTATTACGCCAGCTGGCGCAGCATGCGGCGCAGCGGCTCAGCGGCGCCCCACAGGAGCTGGTCACCAACGGTGAACGCGGAGAGATACTCCGGCCCCATGTTCAGCTTACGCAGACGGCCAACCGGCGTGGTCAGCGTGCCGGTCACCGCTGCAGGGGTCAGCTCGCGCATGGTGATATCGCGATCGTTTGGCACCACTTTCGCCCACGGGTTGTGCGCGGCCAGCAGCTCTTCCACGGTCGGAATAGACACATCTTTTTTCAGTTTAATAGTGAAAGCCTGGCTGTGGCAGCGCAGCGCGCCGATACGCACGCACAGACCGTCAACCGGAATGGTGTTCGCGGTATTGAGGATTTTGTTGGTCTCGGCCTGGCCTTTCCACTCTTCGCGGGTCTGGCCGTTATCCAGCTGCTTGTCGATCCACGGGATCAGGCCGCCGGCCAGCGGTACGCCAAAGTTATCCACCGGCAGCTCGCCGCTGCGGGTCAGCTCGGTCACTTTACGCTCGATATCGAGAATAGCCGACGCCGGGTTTGCCAGCTCGGTCGCGACGCTCTGGTGCAGCTGGCCCATCTGGGTCAGCAGCTCGCGCATGTGACGCGCGCCGCCGCCGGACGCCGCCTGGTAGGTCGCCACGGAGACCCACTCCACCAGATCCTGCGCGAACAGGCCGCCGAGGGACATCAGCATCAGGCTGACGGTGCAGTTACCGCCAACAAAGGTTTTTACGCCGTTGTTCAGGCCATCGGCGATCACGCCCTGGTTAACCGGGTCGAGAATGATGATGGCATCGTCTTTCATGCGCAGCGAAGAGGCCGCGTCAATCCAGTAGCCCTGCCAGCCGCTTTCACGCAGCTTTGGATAGATTTCGTTGGTATAATCGCCGCCCTGGCAGGTCACAATAATGTCGAGTGCCTTCAGCGCTTCCAGATCGTAAGCATCCTGCAACGTGCCTGTGGTACCACCAAAGGACGGAGCAGCCTGGCCGAGCTGGGAAGTGGAGAAGAAGACCGGGCGGATAGCGTCGAAATCGTGCTCTTCAACCATGCGTTGCATGAGTACAGAGCCGACCATACCGCGCCAGCCGATAAAACCAACGTTTTTCATAGCATTTTTTTCCTGCTGAGGGTGTGTGCTGATTGTGCAAGCCAGTATTGAACTGGGATATGCTTCACATTACAAAATGCTGCCAAAGTCGCAAGCGAAATTAATCGATGATTGCCCGGCAATCAGAAATACAGCTAATTATCATAATAACCTTAGAGAGTTTCAGGGATAATTTACATGAGTGAAATCATTTCCGCCGCGGTTTTATTGATCCTGATAATGGATCCCCTGGGTAACCTGCCGATCTTCATGTCGGTGTTGAAGCACACCGAGCCGAAGCGCCGCCGGGCGATCATGATCCGCGAGCTGCTCATCGCCCTGCTGGTGATGTTTATCTTCCTGTTTGCGGGTGAAAAAATCCTCGCCTTCCTGAACCTGCGCGCTGAAACCGTGTCGATTTCCGGTGGGATTATTCTGTTCCTGATTGCGATTAAGATGATTTTCCCGAGCGCGGAAGGCAGCAGCAGCGGCCTGCCTGCGGGTGAAGAGCCGTTTATTGTGCCGCTGGCGATCCCGCTCGTCGCGGGGCCAACCATTCTGGCGACGCTGATGCTGCTGTCGCACCAGTATCCGAACCAGATGAGCCATCTGGTCATTGCCCTGCTGATTGCCTGGGGCGGGACGTTTATCATCCTGCTGCAGTCGTCCCTGTTCCTGCGCCTGCTGGGCGAAAAAGGGGTAAACGCGCTGGAGCGCCTGATGGGGCTCATTCTGGTGATGATGGCAACGCAGATGTTCCTGGATGGGATCCGGGCGTGGATGAAAGGCTGACGTTCTCCCTCTCCCTGTGGGAGAGGCCGTATTCTTGCCGGGTGGCGGCTTCGCCTTACCCGGCCTACAACGGCTCTAGTCCCGTAGGTCGGGTAAGCGTTAGCGCCACCCGACTTTTTTCACAGTGGCAAGATGCCTTCATTTGTACGCAACCAGCGCGGTGCTTTCAACATACCGCTATACAGCCCAACTAAGCCTTGCAACAAATCTCCAGCCACTCTTTCATCACTCTCTGAAAGTGAACAAGCCAACAGCAACTGCGTTAATAGCGGGCAATAGCTTCCCAACTGATCAACTTCCGGTTCGAAGGCAGGGACGTCCAGAGGCAGGTCATCTACCGTTAAACTCGCTTTTAAATATTCAGGAACAGGTTCAAGCATGGGTGCGGCCTGATACCCTCAACCTACCCCCAAATAAGTGAGGGCTACCCCTTACGAATCAAATACCGGTACGGCAGCGTTTCCGTCTGCTGCGCCACCAGCTCATGCTCCATAAAGGTACAAAAACCGGGAATGTCGCGCGTGGTGGCAGGGTCGTCGGCAACGATCAGCAGCGTTTCACCGGTCTGCATGTTGCGCACGGTTTTACGTACCATCATTACCGGTTCCGGGCAGCGAAGGCCCTGGGCATCAAGAGTGTGGTCTGGGCTGGAAAACAGGTCGGTCATGATCTTCTCGGTCAGGTAAAAACGGCTGTAGTTTACGCCCCGTTGCGGTCAATGCAAACCAGGTTAACGATTGCGTAAAAACTAACCATTGCAATGTCCCGCCAAAGCAGTATCATGCTGCGGTTTTTATTGGGTTCCCTCACCCCAACGTATAAAAAGGTCACAATATGACGCAGTTTTCTGAATCACAGCGCGTAAAAGCGTTGTTCTGGCTTTCGCTTTTCCATTTGCTGGTGATCACCTCCAGCAACTATCTGGTGCAGCTCCCTATCTCCATCTTTGGTTTTCATACCACCTGGGGTGCGTTCAGTTTTCCGTTTATTTTCCTCGCCACCGATCTGACCGTGCGTATTTTTGGCGCACCGCTGGCTCGCCGCATTATTTTTGCGGTCATGCTCCCGGCGCTGTTCATCTCGTACGGGGTTTCGTCCCTGTTTTATATGGGAAGCTGGCAGGGCTTTGAGGCGTTAACCCACTTCAACCTGTTTGTCGCCCGTATCGCCGCAGCAAGCTTTATGGCCTACGCGCTGGGGCAGATTCTGGACGTGCACGTGTTTAACCGCCTGCGTCAGAATCATCGCTGGTGGATGGCACCCACCGCCTCCACGCTGTTCGGTAACGTGAGCGATACGCTGGCCTTCTTCTTCATCGCCTTCTGGCGTAGCCCGGATGCGTTCATGGCCGAACACTGGATGGAAATCGCGCTGGTGGACTACTGCTTCAAGGTGCTCATCAGCATTGTCTTCTTCCTGCCCATGTACGGCGTGCTGCTGAATATGCTGCTGAAAAGGCTGGCAGATAAATCTGAAATCACGGCATTGCAGGCTGGTTAAGGGTTCGCTTTATCAGTTGTGATAAGATGAGCGAATGAGCCGTTATGGCCGTTTATCGAAAGGAAGAAGTCAATGCGCAATCTGGTTAAATATGTCGGGATTGGCCTGCTGGTTGTGGGTCTTGCAGCCTGTGATAACAGCGACACGAAAACGCCTGCTCAGGGCGCATCCGCAGAGAGCAATGCGACCGGCCAGCCGGTGAATCTGATGGATGGCAAACTCAGCTTCTCTCTGCCAGCCGATATGACTGACCAGAGCGGCAAGCTGGGCACTCAGGCGAACAATATGCACGTTTACTCCGACGCAACCGGGCAGAAAGCGGTCATTGTGATTGTGGGCGACGACACCAGCGAAGATCTGGCGGTCCTGTCCAAACGTCTGGAAGATCAGCAGCGCGGCCGCGACCCGCAGCTGCAGGTCGTGACCAACAAATCCATCGAGCTGAAAGGCCATAAGCTGCAGCAGCTGGACAGCATCATCTCTGCGAAAGGCCAGACCGCGTACTCCTCTGTCGTGCTGGGCAAGGTCGATAACAAACTCCTGACCCTGCAGATCACCCTGCCAGCGGAAGATCAGCAGAAAGCGCAGACGGCTGCTGAAAACATCATTAACACCATCGTAATCCAGTAACGTTTCACGATGATGACGTGGCCTCCGGTGCCTGCACCGGGGGCCATTTTTTTAGCCGCCACGTCAGCAGCAATGCCATCATGACCAGACCCGCCGCGGCAAGATAGATCACCGGTACCCCCGCCCGGGCCATTACCAGCCCTGCCAGCGGCCCGGTAATGCCCAACGACATATCCATAAATACCGTATAGGTCGCCAGCGCCGCCCCCTGGTTCTGCTGCGGCACCGCTTTCACCGCGACCACGCCCAGCGCCGGGAAGACCAGTGAAAAACCGGCTCCCGCGAGAAATACGCCCATTTTCGCCATCCAGGGCGCGCTGGCTACGCCGGTCAACAGCAGCCCGACAATCTCTACCGCAAAGCAGATCGTCGCCACGTTCAGCCCGCCCAGACGGTTGATGCCGTTAGGGAAAAGCAGGCGCGCCCCAACAAACGCACAGCTAAACAGGGTTAACGCAAAGGCCGCGCCGTCCCAGCCTTTGGCGTCATAGAACAGGGTAATGAAGGTGGCGATGACCCCGAAGCCGGTGGTCGCCAGCGCCAGCGCCATCCCGTATGGCCAGACCCGCCCGAGCACCGCCCGGAACGGCAGCGGCTTGCCCTTGCTGGCCTTCACTTTCGGGCGCGGCAGCGCAAACAGAATCGCCACAAGCGCGACCGCCATAATGGTGAGCGACAGTCCATACAGCCCGCCAAACGCATAGCAGGCCACGCCGAGCGGCGCACCGAGCGCCATCGCGCCGTAGGTGACAATCCCGTTCCAGGAGATCACCCGACCAATGTGTGGTGTCCCGACAACCCCCACGCCCCAGAGCGTCGAGCCGGTTCCCGCCAGGCTTTGCCCAATGCCGAGGATGACGCGGCCCAGGCAGAGCAGCGCCAGGCTGACCAGCGGCCAGTGGCTGGCTGAGGCAGCCAGCAGGTAGCTCAGACCACTGAGGAAGCAGCCGCACAATCCCACCACCACGATGCTTTTTGGACCGAACGTGTCCGCGTAGCGCCCGGCATGCGGGCGGCTCAGGAGCGTGGCGAAATACTGCAGGCTAATCACCAGCCCCGCCCAGAAGGCACTGAAGCCCATGACGTCATGGACATAGCCCGGCAGAACCGCCAGCGGCAGGCCGATGGTGAGATAGCTGGCAAAGTTAAAAATCACAACGGAAACGATGCGCAGATTGAGGCGCAGTCCGCTCAGTGCCGGTTCAGCGGCAGGTTCGGGCATGGGGTTCTACCTGGATTTTTTACAACAGTGTTTCACTATTACCACGCCCCAATAAGAAAATCAGCAGCGACTTTCAGATTAACGGTGCCAGACGAAGCGAGGCCCGGGCACTACACTTACCGGGTCATCACATTAAGGAACGCGCATGATCGCTAACCCGTCCGACAAAGCAGGACTCCACATCTTATTAAAACTCGCCTGTCTGGTGGTTATCCTTGCGGGTATCCATGCGGCCGCCGACATCATAGTTCAGCTCCTGCTGGCGCTCTTCTTTGCCATTGTGCTTAATCCTCTGGTCACCTGGTTTCTGCGCCGGGGCGTTAGCCGCCCGGTAGCCATCACTATCGTCGTCATCGTGATGCTGATTGCCCTGACGGCGCTCTTCGGCGTGCTGGCGGCCTCGCTGAGTGAATTCTCCACCATGCTGCCGCAGTACAACAAAGAGCTGACGCGTAAGATCGTCGCACTCCAGGAGATGGTGCCTTTCCTTAATCTGCATATCTCACCCGAACGGATGCTGCGCAGGATGGACTCCGAGAAGGTCATGACCTACGCCACCACCTTGATGACGGGGCTTTCCGGCGCGATGGCCAGCATTCTGCTGCTGGTCATGACGGTGGTGTTTATGCTGTTTGAAGTCCGCCACGTCCCGTATAAGCTGCGCTTTGCACTGAATAACCCACAAATTCACATTGCTGGCTTACACCGGGCGCTGAAGGGCGTCTCTAAATATCTGGCGCTGAAAACGCTGCTGAGCGTCTGGACCGGGATCATCGTCTGGCTGGGGCTGATGCTGATGAACGTGCAGTTCGCGCTGATGTGGGGCGTGCTGGCGTTTCTGCTGAACTACGTGCCCAACATTGGCGCGGTGCTTTCCGCCGTGCCGCCAATGATTCAGGCGTTTCTGTTTAACGGTTTCTACGAATGTATGCTGGTCGGCGCGTTATTCCTCGTCGTGCATATGGTGCTGGGCAATATTCTCGAACCGCGCATGATGGGGCACCGGCTCGGCATGTCGACGCTGGTCGTCTTTTTATCCTTACTGGTTTGGGGATGGCTGCTGGGCCCGGTCGGTATGCTGCTCTCGGTCCCCCTGACCAGCGTGTGTAAGATCTGGATGGAGACCACCAAAGGCGGCAGCAAGCTGGCCATTTTGCTCGGGCCGGGAAGGCCGAAAAGCCGGTTGCCCGGGTAGCTGACCTACCTTTATAGGTAGGTTTAAACCGCCAATAATCCGCCTTAAATTACCGCGTTCATAACCTGTCGCGGTATTTTTATTTGCGTTAAGGAAATATTAATTCTGTTTTTGTTTACGTCAGTCGCATTACGTTGAAACGCAAATCATGATTTAACGCAAATTAAAAAAAATGAAATTGTTAATTATTTTCCATGTTATTATGCCCGCCTTCGCGTCAACGTAATGCAAACCTTAATATTGATTAAAAAAACATCTGGCACAAAAGAAACGCCGGATGAATATTATTTGTAAAAACCACTACCTTTAATTGTTATTATTGATATGGAGTTGTTGATGAAAAAGATCGTTAAATGGTGTGCTGCCGCCGTATTCGTTGGCGCACTGGCAGGCTGTGCGCGTACTGCCCCAATCGCTCAGGTTCACTCTACTGTGAGCGCGGGTCATACCGCCGACCAGGTAAAAACAGCGATTTTGAAAGCAGGACAAAAACGTGACTGGATCATGACGGAAGCCGGTCCGGGCGTTATCAAAGGTCGTCTGCAGGCGCGCGACCACTCGGTCGACGTTCGTATTCCTTATTCCGCAACAAGCTATTCCATTAACTACGAAAGCAGTATGAACCTGAAAGCGGCTGACGGTAAAATTCACAAAAATTATAACCGTTGGGTGAATAACCTCGACCACGATATTCAGCTGAACCTCTCCGCGGGCGCCGCACTGTAATATTTTTCTAAAGTCGGGCCGCATATGGCCCGATAACCCTTATTTCTTGCCCTGAAAGGTTACGCAGCAATGTACGAAAAGGATACGCTCAGCGCACTGGATGCCATTACCGAAGCGCAACGCATCGCTTTTGCTCCGATGTTATTTCAGACCGCGCTTTGTCTGCGTAACTCAGGCATTCTCGCCTGGCTCGATAAACAAGGTAAAGAGGGTGCCAGCCTCGAGGAAATAACCGAACACAGCACGCTCGGCAGCTATGGCGTCAGCGTACTGCTGGATATGGGATTAAGCGGGCGGATCGTTACCCAACAGCATGGACGTTATTTTCTGGCGAAAGTGGGCCACTTTTTACTGCACGATGAAATGACCCGCGTAAATATGGATTTCACTCAGGACGTTTGTTACAAAGGGCTATTTCACCTGGCGGACGCCCTGAAGGAAGAAAAACCTGCGGGATTAGCGGTGTTTGGCAACTGGCCAACCATCTATCCGGCATTATCCCAATTACCGGCTCAGGCGAAAGAGAGCTGGTTCGCCTTTGATCATTACTATTCCGACGCCGCGTTTGACGCCGCTTTGCCATATATATTCGCAAGCTCGCCGACAAAATTGTACGATGTGGGCGGAAATACGGGTAAATGGGCGTTACGCTGCTGCTGCTATGACGAAAATGTTGCCGTGACGATCCTCGACCTGCCGCAGCAGATAGCGCTGGCGCAGGAAAACATCGCAAAAGCAGGTTTTTCTCATCGTATTGGATTCCATGCTGTCGATATGCTTAGCCCAGCAGCCTTGCCGGGTGAGGCCGACGTCTGGTGGATGAGCCAGTTTCTGGATTGTTTCTCTCCGGATCAGATTGTCGCCATGCTGACGCGCGTCGCACAGGTCATGAAGCCAGGCGCACGTTTGTGCATCATGGAGCTTTTCTGGGATGCCCAGAAGTTTGAAGCGGCCTCTTTCAGCCTGAATGCCACCTCGCTCTATTTCACCTGTATGGCGAATGGCAATAGCCGGTTTTACAGCGTAGAGGCGTTTTATCGTTACCTGGAGAGCGCAGGTTTCAGCGTTGAACAGCGTCTGGATAACCTTGGGGTCGGTCATACCCTGCTGATATGCACCAAACGTGAACAATAGAGCAGCTTAGCTGCCCGGGTGGCCAGGTCTGCCCTTTGAATACGGTTTTTTTTCGCGGACGCGCGTAGATGAAATTTTCACTGAACATTATCGACTGGCAGGCGAGAGCCCCAGGACTCAGCGATGCCACAGAGTGGCAGGCGTGGTCACGCCTGCAGCTGCCCGTCGATCCAGCGGCCCCGCTTCCCCGGCTGACCGCTTTACCCATGATGACCGCGCGCCGCCTCAATTCAGGCAGTAAGCTGGCGGTAGACATTGGTCTCGCTATGCTGCAACACCACGCCATTGATGCCGTCGTCTATTCCAGCCGCCACGGCGAGCTGGAGCGCAACTACCGTATTCTGCATGCTCTGGCGACGGGGCAATCCGTATCGCCTACCGACTTCGCCATGTCCGTGCACAACTCGGCGGTGGGCAATCTCACGATTACCGCACGCCAGGCAATCGTCTCGTCATCCATTTCTGCCGGGCTGGACACCTTCCAGCAGGCATTATGTGAAGTCCTGAGCCTGCTGCAGGCGGGCTACTCCCGCGTCTTGCTGGTCGATTTTGACGGCGCACTGCCGGAATTTTACCACCCGGCGTTACCGCACCAGATGCCCACCTGGCCCTACGCGCTGGCGCTGGTGATTGAATCCGGCAAGGAATTGCAGTGTGAAACCCGCAGCGGCAGCACGGGGGATGAACCCGCCCTTCCGCAAAGCCTGGTGTTCCTGCAACGCTATCTCAGCGAGGCACGCCAGTTTGTGGTACCCGGCGAACGTTTGCTGTGGCAATGGACGCGCGCATGAATCGCCTGACTGCCCGAATTAACTGGTTATGGCGTCTGGTGATGACCGGATTCTGCTTCGTGCTGTTTGGCGTGGGCGGGCTGCTGCTGTCACTGGTATGGTTCAACCTGCTGCTGATCGTCCAGCGCGACCGCACCAACCGCCGTCGCCTTGCGCGGCGCAGCATTGCGGCCAGCTTCCGCTTCTTCCTGACCGTTGCCCGTGGCCTCGGAGTACTGGACTATCGCATTCACAATCTTGACGCCCTGCGCAACGATCGGGGTTGTCTGGTGGTGGCTAACCACCCCACGTTAATTGACTACGTGATTCTGGCATCGGTGATGCCGGAAACCGACTGTCTGGTGAAAAGCGCGCTGCTGCGCAATCCGTTTGTCAGCGGCGTCATCCGCGCGGCGGATTACCTGATTAACAGCGAAGCCGAGCCTCTGCTGGCTGCAAGCCAGCAGCGTCTGGCTCAGGGCGACACGCTGTTAATCTTCCCGGAAGGCACACGTACCCGGTCTGGTGAAGCTATTTCCCTCCAGCGCGGCGCAGCAAATATCGCCGTGCGCTGTAACAGCGATCTGCGGGTGGTGCTGATCCACTGTAGCGAACATCTGCTGGATAAAAAAAGTCGCTGGTATGATGTGCCGCCAGAAAAACCTGTCTTCACCGTGGATGTCCGCGACCGCGTGAACATCGACGAATTTTACGATGCAAATGAACAAGAACCGGCGCTAGCGGCAAGGCAGTTAAACCGGCATCTACAGCATCGATTAACATCAGGCCTTCAATCTTTGTCAGGAATTAATGATGCAAGCGCTTTATCTTGAAATTAAGAATCTCATTATCACCACGCTGAATCTGGACGAGCTTACCGCAGAGGATATTGATACCGATGCCGCGCTGTTTGGCGATGGGCTGGGTCTCGACTCTATCGACGCGCTGGAACTGGGTCTGGCCGTGAAAAACCAGTATGGCGTGGTGCTTTCCGCTGAAAGCGAAGAGATGCGCCAGCACTTCTTTTCCGTCGCCACGCTGGCGTCCTTTATCAACGCTCAACGCGCCTGAGATGTGATCACGATGACCGAACAAGAAACCATTTATCAGGAAGTCTGTGGCCTTCTGACCCGACTGTTTGAAATCGACCCGCAGGATATTACCCCTGAAGCCCGTCTTTACGAAGACCTGGAGCTGGACAGCATTGATGCGGTGGACATGATTGTTCATCTGCAGAAGAAAACGGGCAAGAAAATCAAGCCGGAAACCTTCAAATCGGTTCGTACCGTTCAGGATGTGGTAGACGCCGTCGAACAGCTTCTGCGCGAAGAGTAAGACGTCGTGCGCGGCGGACGGACATTCCCGATCATCCCACTTCTGACGGGGTTGATGCTGCTGGCGTGGCCCTTCCTGATTGGATTTGGGCTGGCGCATAACAGCCTGCAGTGGCTATTACCCGTGATGGCTCTGGTGTTACTGCTGCGGCTGCGTCAGGCGCAGCGGAACACAAGCCCGATGCGGTATGTGGTGCAGTGCGTGGCGCTGGCGGGGATCGCCCTCTGCACGGCAAGCTACCTGCTGAAAGCTCACCAGTGGCTGCTGCTCTACCCGGTGGTCGTCAACCTTGTCATGCTGGCCGTGTTTGGCGGTTCGCTGTGGACAGCGATGCCGCTTGTCGAACGACTGGCGCGCTTGCGCGAGCCGAACTTGCCCCCGGAGGGCGTGCGCTATACCCGTAAGGTGACTCTCGTCTGGTGCGGTTTTTTCGTCGGCAACGGCACGATGGCGCTGTTTACCGTCCTCCACGGTGACATGCATCTGTGGACGCTATGGAACGGTATGGTGGCTTACATCCTGATGGGGATGCTGATGGCAGCAGAGTGGCTGGTGCGCCAGCGGGTGATAAAAAAAGAGATGCACAATGACTAACCCCCTTCCGCTGGGCCAGTGGTTAAATGCGCCGCGCCCTGACGACACGCCTGTTGCCTGGCTCGACGATCGTACCTGGACGCTGGGCCAGTTGCGCCACGACGTAACCTTACTGGTCGAGACCCTGCGTCAGCAGGAAGGCGAGCGCTGGGCGCTGTGCTTTGAAAACAGCTACCTGTTTATTGTTGCGCTGCTGGCCTCGCTGCACGCCGGTAAAACACCGGTCATTCCCGGCCATAGCCGCGTCTCGCAGCTTGAAGAACAGCAATCTTTGTTTAGCGGCGTTCTGAGCGATCGCACTCTTGGTTTTCATGGGAAACAGATTGTGGTGGCCTCCAGCCACCAGACAGCCAGCCACTGGGTGCCTCTGCCGGCCATTGACGAAAACCGCTTCGTTGAACTGTTCACCTCAGGCTCCACGGGCACACCGCGCCGGGTGGTTAAGCACATCGTCAGTCTGGATCGCGAAGCCCGCCTGCTGGCTCACCGCTTTGGTGAGCGTTTGGCCGGATGCAGCATTGTGGCCTCGGTCGTACCGCAACACCTGTATGGCCTGACATTCCGTATCGTCTTGCCGATGGCGCTGGGCCTGCCGCTGCATGCCGCGATGCTCTATTACGCAGAACAACTGGCCGCCCTGCCTCCTGACAGGCAATACCTGTTCATCAGCAGCCCGGCGTTCCTGAAGCGCCTGGATACCGAGCTTGCCGCGCCGCCCGTCAGGATGCTGATTTCAGCAGGTGGAATGCTGCCCTGGCGTGACGTCTCGACCACCTCCGGCTGGCTTAACCTTTGGCCGGATGAAATTTATGGCAGTACCGAAACCGGGATCCTCGCCTGGCGCCATCGTCAGGAGGATAACGTGCCCTGGCTACCGTTCCCCGGCGTGATCTTCCATCAGGAAGATGGCGCCTGTCGCGTTACGTCGCCACTGATCCATGAGCCAGAGGGGCTCCAGCTCGACGATATCCTGCACTTCGACAGCGAGGGGCTTTTCAGCATCGCCGGTCGCCGCGGGCGGGTGGTCAAAATTGAAGAAAAACGCATCTCGCTTAACGAGATCGAACGCCGCCTGCTGGAGCTCGACGGTATTTGCGAAGCGGCCGCACTGCCGGTCACGCGCGGGGGTCGTCAGGGGATTGGCGCCCTGCTGGTTCTGGATGAAACGGCCCGTCAGCGCGGGTATGTGCAGGATAAAAAAGCGCAGGAGTTCGCCTGGCGTCGCGCCCTGCTGCCGTGGCTTGAACCTGTCGCGGTGCCGCGCTACTGGCGCATCGTTGATGAAATGCCGGTAAACAGTATGAACAAGCGTGTCTATGCGCAGTTAGAGGAGTTATTTCATGAAAATTCATGAAATTGAGCGCCACCAGACACAGCCGGAGAAGCTGGAGATCGTTTTGCATCTCGACGCAACGCTGTTCTGGTTTCAGGGCCATTTCGCCGTACAACCGCTGCTGCCCGGCGTTGCGCAGCTTGACTGGGTGATGCACTACGCCACGACGTTACTGGCACCGGGCTATCGCTTTCACAGCATTCAAAACGTGAAGTTTCAGGCACCACTGCTGCCGGAAACCACGGTGACGCTGATGCTTGAGTGGCATGCCGAACGTCAGATGCTGAGCTTCAGCTATCAACGCCATGCCGGGGCTGAGCGCCACACCGCCAGCAGCGGGAAAATTCGTCTATGTCAGTAATCTTTCGTCCCTGCGTGCTGATCCCGTGCTACAACCACGGCGCGATGATTGCCAGCGTATTGTCACGTCTCGCGCCGTTCGGCCTGCCGTGCCTGGTGGTGGATGACGGCAGCGACGCAGTCACCCGTCAGGAGCTTGAGCGCCTGGCGGCGGAGCAGCCGCAGATGACGCTGGTTCGTCTGGCGCAAAACGCCGGAAAAGGTGCCGCGGTCATCAGAGGGCTGGAGGAGTGCGCGCGGACGGGCTACACCCACGCCGTGCAGGTGGATGCGGATGGTCAACACGCCATCGAAGATATCCCCAAACTGCTGGCGCTGGCGGAGCGCCACCCGGACGCGCTGATTTCCGGCCAGCCCATTTACGATGACTCTATTCCGCGCTCCCGACTTTACGGGCGCTGGGTAACCCACGTCTGGGTATGGATTGAAACCTTATCGCTGCAGCTTAAAGACAGCATGTGCGGCTTTCGGGTCTATCC
The DNA here is from genome assembly GCF_049238885.1 of Enterobacter cloacae complex sp. BZL2005. Classification (NCBI taxonomy): domain Bacteria; kingdom Pseudomonadati; phylum Pseudomonadota; class Gammaproteobacteria; order Enterobacterales; family Enterobacteriaceae; genus Enterobacter; species Enterobacter cloacae complex sp. BZL2005. Next base: position 95,813 of record NZ_JBMKGI010000010.1, read on the forward strand.
GGTTTCACCCACGCTGCGGCTGGCAGCGCGCGAACCGCTCGGCAAGCGGATGGACTTTGACACCGAAGTGATGGTTCGTCTCTACTGGCAGGGCAACACCAGCGTCTTTCTGCCCACGCGCGTAACCTATCCGCAGGACGGTTTGTCCCACTTCGACGCGCTAAAAGATAACGTGCGGATCTCCCTGATGCATACCCGACTCTTCTTCGGCATGCTGCCCCGCATGCCCGGCCTGCTTTTCCGTCGACGCCGCCAGCACTGGGCGCAGCAGGACGAGGTCAAGGGTCTGTGGGGGATGCGCCTGATGCTGCGCGTCTGGGAACGGCTGGGTCGGCGGGCCTTTACCGTGCTGTTGTGGCCGGTTATCGGCGTGTACTGGCTTATCGCGCGTTCGGCGCGGCAGGCCTCGCGGCAGTGGATGGCGAGAGTGAAGCAAGAACTGCGTCAGCGGAGCATGCCTGTTCCCTCACGGCTTAACAGCTTTTTCCATTTCATGCGCTTCGGCAACGCGATGCTGGATAAAGTCGCCAGCTGGCGCGGCGAGCTGAAGCTTCATCGCGATATTGTCTTTGCCCCCGGCGCGAGCGAAGCGTTAAACATCGCGGCTCCACAGGGCAAACTGCTGCTGGCCTCGCACCTTGGCGACGTAGAGGCCTGCCGGGCCCTGGCTCAGCTGGAAGGCAGTAAAATCATCAACGCCCTGGTTTTCAGCGAGAACGCCCAGCGCTTTAAGCAAATCATGAGCGAAATGGCGCCCGAAGCTGGCGTGAATTTGATGTCGGTCACCGACATCGGCCCGGACACCGCCATTGCCATCAAAGAGAAGCTTGAGCGCGGTGAATGGGTCGCGATTGTGGGGGATCGCATCGCGGTGAATCCGCAGCGCGGCGGCGAATGGCGCGTGATCTGGAGCCGATTCATGGGCCAGCCTGCACCGTTCCCACAGGGGCCGTTTATCCTGGCCTCCATCCTGCGCTGCCCGGTGGTGCTGATTTTCGCCCTGCGCCAGCAGGGTAAGCTCGTCCTGCACTGCGAGCCGTTTGCCGACCCGCTGCGCCTGCCGCGCGGTGAACGCCAGCAGGCACTGCAAGATACCGTCGATCGCTATGCGCAGCGGCTGGAACATTACGCCCTCATGTCGCCGCTCGACTGGTTTAATTTTTTCGATTTCTGGCATCTGCCAGAGTCCAGTGAGAAGGAGTAAAGGGTGCTGACCGATCCCCGCTTTACGACTGAAGTCGAGATCACCGTTCCGTTCCACGACGTCGATATGATGGGCGTGGTCTGGCACGGTAACTATTTCCGCTACTTTGAGATCGCCCGCGAGGCGCTGCTCAATCAGTTCGATTATGGCTATCGCCAGATGAAGGCCTCCGGCTACGTCTGGCCCGTCGTCGACACCCGGGTGAAATACCGCGATGCGGTGACCTTTGAGCAGCGTATTCGCGTCCGCGCGCACATTGAAGAGTATGAAAACCGCCTGCGCATTGCCTATCAAATTTTCGATGCGCAGACCGGCAAACGCACGACCACCGGTTACACCATTCAGGTGGCGGTGGAAGAAGCGACCCGCGAAATGTGCTTTGTGAGCCCGGCAATACTGTTTGAACGTATGGGAGTAACACCATGAGATGGTTGCCTTTACTGGCGCTGATCGTCAGCCCGCTGGTCAGCGCCGTGACGCTGGATGAGCTGCAGCAGCGCTTCACCGAGCAGCCCGTGGTGCGCGCGCACTTCGAACAGGTTCGCACGATAAAAGATATGCCGCAGCCGCTGCGCTCGCAGGGCGAAATGCTGATCGCCCGCGACAGCGGCCTGCTGTGGGATCAAAAAGCGCCGTTTCCGATGACGCTCCTGCTGGACGACAAGCGGATGGTTCAGGCGATTAACGGCCAGCCGCCGCAAACCATCACTGCCGACAATAATCCGCAGATGTTCCAGTTCAACCATCTTCTGCGCGCCCTGTTCCAGGCGGACCGCAAGGTGCTGGAAGAGAACTTCCGCATCGATTTTAAAGACCTGGGAGCGGGCCGCTGGTCGCTGGTGCTTACGCCAAAAACGACGCCGCTGGACAAGATTTTCGCCACCCTCGATCTGGGCGGCGCGACCTATCTGGAAACGATTCGCCTCAACGACAAACAGGGCGACCGTACCGATATCGCCCTTTCTCGCCACCAACTGACGCCCGCCAGCCTGACCGATGACGAACGCCAACGCTTTGCCGCACCGTAAATCCCTGCGCCCGGCGCTGCTGTGGGCCACGCTATGCCTGATTCTGCTGGGCGTGTTGCTGTCGCTGCTGCCCGGCACGCGACTGAACAGCAGCGTGCTGGCCATGCTGCCGAAGCAGACGCTGGGGGCTATCCCGCCGGCGCTCAACGACGGGTTTATGCAGCGTCTCGACCGCCAGCTGGTCTGGCTGGTCAGCCCCGGCAAAGAGCCGGATCCGCGCGTGGCACAGCAGTGGCTGGCGCTGCTGCAAAGCACTGATTCGCTCAGCGAGGTCAAAGGCCCGATGGACGCCGCCGGGCAAAAGGCCTGGGGAGAGTTCTTCTGGCAGCACCGAAATGGCCTGATTGACCCCGCCACCCGCGCCCGCCTGCAAAACGGCGGAGAAGCGCAGGCGCAGTGGATTTTATCTCAGCTCTACTCGGCCTTTTCCGGCGTCAGCGGTAAAGAGCTGCAAAACGATCCCCTGATGCTGATGCGCGGCTCGCAGCTCGCTCTGGCGCAAAACGGCCAGAAGCTGCGGCTGATGGACGGCTGGCTGGTCGCAAAAGATGAGGCGGGAAACTACTGGTATCTGCTCCACGGCGAGCTGGCGGGCTCATCATTTGATATGCAGCAGACCCACCGGCTTGTGACGACGCTTAACGCGCTGCAGGAGACGCTGAAAGCCCGCTACCCTCAGGCACAGCTGCTTTCCCGCGGGACCGTGTTCTACAGCGATTACGCCAGCCAGCAGGCCAAACGTGATGTTTCGACGCTGGGTATCGCCACCCTGCTTGGCGTGTTCCTGCTCATCGTGGCGGTGTTCCGCTCTCTGCGCCCGCTGCTGCTGAGCGTGCTCTCCATTGCCATCGGCGCGCTGGCGGGGACGGTGGTGACGCTGCTGCTCTTTGGCGAGCTGCACCTGATGACGCTGGTGATGAGCATGAGCATCATCGGAATTTCGGCAGACTACACGCTTTACTACCTGACCGAACGGATGGTACACGGCGCGGAGCATACTCCCTGGCAAAGCCTGGCCAAAGTTCGCAATGCGCTGCTGCTGGCGCTGCTGACGACCGTCGCCGCCTACCTGATTATGATGCTGGCCCCCTTCCCCGGGATCCGCCAGATGGCGGTGTTCGCTGCCGTGGGGCTGAGCGCCTCCTGCCTGACGGTGATTTTCTGGCATCCATGGTTGTGCCGCGGGTTACCGGTGCGCCCGGTTCCCTTTATGGGCCTGATGCTGCGCTGGCTGGCCGCCTGGCGACGCAGTAAAAAACTGTCAATTGGTCTTCCCGTCGCGCTGGCGCTGCTCTCCGCCGTGGGAATAAGCACGCTGAAGGTGGACGACGACATCGCCCAGCTGCAGGCGCTGCCGAAAGATATTCTGACGCAGGAGAAGGCCATTACCGCCCTGACCGGACAGAGCGTGGATCAGAAATGGTTTGTGGTTCATGGCGCTTCGCCTCAGCAAACGCTGGAGCGGCTGGAAGCCTTTACCCCGGCGCTGGCAGAGGCGCAGAAAGCGGGAGAAATTACCCGCTGGCGCACCCTGCCGCTGAACTCGCTGGCCCGTCAGAAAAGCGATCTTACGCTGCTGCAAAACGCCGCGCCTGCGGTAACGAACGTGCTGAAAAGCGCAGGGCTCAACGCCGTCTCCCCGAATCTGGACGCCATGCCGGTCAGCGTGGACGCGTGGCTTAAAAGCCCGGCCAGCGAAGGCTGGCGTCTGCTCTGGCTGACCCTGCCCGACGGTCAAAGCGGCGTGCTCGTGCCGGTGGACGGCGCAAAAAACAGCACGGCCCTCGGCGAGCTGGCCGCGCGCCATGACGGTGTCGTCTGGGTCGATCGCAAAGCCAGTTTTGACACCCTGTTTGCCCTCTACCGCACGCTGCTGACGGGGCTCCTGTTTGCCGCGCTGGCGGTGATTGCCTGCGGGGCGATGGTGCGCCTCGGCTGGCGTAAGGGGCTGAAAAGCCTGGTGCCGTCCGTGCTGTCGCTGAGCTGCGGGCTGGCAGTACTGGCTGCAACGGGCCACCCGGTGAACCTGTTTTCACTGCTGGCGCTGGTGCTGGTGCTCGGCATTGGCATTAACTACACGCTGTTTTTCAGCAACCCGCGCGGCACGCCGCTGACCTCGATGCTGGCGATTACGCTGGCGATAATGACCACGCTGCTGACGCTGGGCATGCTCGTCTTCAGCGCCACGCAGGCCATTAGCAGCTTTGGTATCGTGCTGGTGAGCGGTATTTTTACCGCCTTCCTGCTGGCGCCGCTGGCGATGCCGGATAAGAAAGAGAGAAAACGTAAATGAACGCTTTTTACCGCGCCGTCGCGCTAACCGCGGCGCTGCTGCTGGCAGGCTGCAGCCATTCGACCGATACCCAAGAGACGCGTCCCCAGGCCTGGCTCCAGCCGGGAACCCGCGTTACGCTCCCGCCGCCCGGCATTAGCCCGGCGGTAAGCTCCCAGCAGCTGCTGACCGGCAGCTTTAACGGGCAAACGCAGTCCCTGCTGGTGATGCTCAACGCGGATGCGCATAAAGTGACGCTGGCCGGGCTCTCTTCCGTGGGCATTCGTCTGTTCCTGGCGACGTACGATGAGACCGGTATTCATACCGAGCAGTCGATCGTTGTGCCGCAGTTGCCGCCCGCCAGCCAGGTGCTGGCCGACGTGATGCTCAGCCACTGGCCGATTAGCACCTGGCAGCCGCAGTTGCCGAAGGGCTGGACGCTGACTGACACGGGCGATCGGCGCGAACTGCGTAACGCCAGCGGCAAGCTGGTGACGGAGATTGTCTACCTGCAGCGTAAAGGCAAGCGCGAGCCGATCAGCATCGAGCAACACGTTTTTAAATACCACATCACCATTCAATATCTGGGTGACTGAGATGATTTATATTTCCGCTGTTGGCATGGTCAACGCGCTGGGCAACTCGCATGATGAAATCGCTGCTAACCTGGTGACGGGCGTAGCGCCGGGTATGCATGCCCGAACCGGCTGGTTACAGGGTTCACCCGACGCCGTGCTGGGCGGTGTGGAAGGCGAACTGCTGCCCATCCCGGAAACGCTGTCCGCACACCGCACCCGCAACAACCAGCTTCTGCTGGCCGCGCTGGCGCAGATTCAGTCGACCGTCGACGAGGCTATCGCCCGCGTCGGCCGCGATCGGGTGGCCGTGGTGCTGGGGACCAGCACCTCTGGGCTGGATGAAGGCGATGAGCACGTGCAGCGCATGACCCATGGCGAAGCGAGCACGCACTGGCAGTACCCGCAGCAGGAGCTCGGCGATCCGTCCCGCTTCCTCGCCAACTGGCTTCAGCTCGAAGGCCCGGCCTATACGATCTCGACAGCCTGCTCTTCCAGCGCGCGGGCGATGATCGGCGGCAAACGTCTGATTGAAGCCGGGCTGGTGGACATTGCCATTGTTGGCGGAGCAGATACCCTGAGCCGGATGCCCGTCAACGGGTTTAACAGCCTTGAATCCTTCTCCCCTACGCTCTGCGAGCCTTTTGGTCGCGACCGTCGGGGGATCACCATCGGTGAAGCCGCCGCGCTGATGGTGCTTAGCCGTGAGCCCGCGGACGTGGCGCTGCTCGGGACGGGGGAATCCAGCGATGCGTACCATATCTCCGCTCCGCATCCGCAGGGCGAAGGGGCGATCAGGGCCATCACGCAGGCGCTCAACGAAGCGGGTATGCAGCCCGGAGATATCGGCTACATCAACCTGCACGGCACGGCCACGCCGCTTAACGATCAGATTGAATCGCAGGTGGTACACGATCTCTTTGGGGAAAGCGTGCCCTGTAGCTCTACTAAACACCTTACCGGCCATACGCTGGGCGCTGCCGGTATCACCGAAGCGGCCCTGAGCTGGCTGATTCTGACGCGCAATCTGCTCTTACCGCCGCAGGACTTCGCCCGCTACGCACCGGACGACACGCTGGCGCCGTGCGGTCTGCTGCACCAGCGCACCGCGCTGACAAAGCCGGTCATTCTGTCTAACTCGTTCGCGTTTGGCGGCAACAACGCCAGCATTCTGCTGGGGAGAGCGTCATGAGCTACTTATCACCCGAAGCCTATTTGCCGCACGATGCGCCCATGATGTTGCTGGAGTCCGTTGAGAATGTGACGGACGACATGGCGGTATGCCGCGTCGCGATAGACAGACAAAGCGTGCTGGCACCCTTTCTGAATGCCGACGGCAACCTGCCGGGCTGGTACGCGCTCGAGCTGATGGCGCAGACCGTCGGCGTCTGGTCCGGCTGGCATCGTCAGCAGCAGGGGCAGGAGCATATTGCGCTGGGCATGGTGCTCGGCGCGCGTGAACTGATCTGCGCCAGCGGGCGTTTCGCCGCAGGCTTGACGCTGGACATCACCGTTAAGCTGCTGATGCAGGACGAACGCTTCGGCAGTTTTGAATGCGCAATTTCCGCTAATGAAGAGACGCTGGCCACGGGCCGGGTCAACACCTTCCAGCCAAGCGCAGAAGAATTAACCTCGCTTTTTAATCAGGGATCTAACGCATGAGTCGTTCCGTACTGGTCACCGGGGCCAGCAAAGGCATAGGGCGCGCCATCGCCCGACAGCTTGCCGCCGACGGGTTTACCGTAGGCGTGCATTACCATCGTGATGCCGCAGGCGCGCAGGAGACGCTGGACGCCATCACGCAGGCGGGCGGCAACGGCCGTTTACTCTCGTTTGATGTGGGCAACCGCGAACAGTGCCGCGAGGTGCTGGAACAGGACATTGAAGCCCATGGCGCATGGTATGGCGTAGTCAGCAACGCGGGTATCACCCGCGATGGCGCCTTTCCGGCATTGAGTGAAGACGACTGGGACAGCGTGATCCACACCAATCTCGACAGTTTTTATAACGTCATTCACCCCTGCATTATGCCGATGATTGGCACCCGTAAAGGGGGACGCATTATCACCTTATCGTCCGTGTCCGGCGTGATGGGTAACCGCGGGCAGGTGAACTACAGCGCGGCAAAAGCGGGCATTATCGGTGCCACCAAAGCGCTGGCGATTGAGCTGGCAAAACGCAAAATCACCGTGAACTGCATTGCGCCGGGGCTGATTGATACCGGAATGATTGAAATGGAAGAGGCCGCGCTGAAAGAAGCGATGTCCATCATTCCAATGAAACGCATGGGCCAGGCTGAGGAGGTCGCCGGGCTGGCAAGCTATCTGATGTCAGATATTGCGGGTTACGTCACCCGCCAGGTCATTTCCATTAACGGAGGAATGCTATGACGCGTCGCGTGGTGATTACGGGCATGGGCGGCGTGACCGCCTTTGGCGAAAACTGGCAATCCGTGTCCAGCAGGCTGCTGGCGTATGAAAACGCGGTGCGTAAAATGCCGGAGTGGCAGATCTATGATGGCCTGCACACCCTGCTGGGCGCGCCGATTGATGACTTCACGCTGCCGGAACATTATACCCGCAAACGGATCCGCGCCATGGGCCGCGTGTCGTTGATGTCGACCCGCGCCACCGAGCTGGCGCTGGAGCAGGCGGGGCTGATTGGCGAGGCGGTGCTCACCAATGGGCAAACGGGTATCGCGTATGGCTCATCCACAGGCAGTACCGGGCCCGTCAGCGAATTCGCCACTATGCTCACCGAAAAGCACACCAATAACATCACCGGCACAACCTACGTGCAGATGATGCCGCACACCACCGCGGTGAATACCGGACTGTTCTTCGGATTACGTGGCCGCGTCATCCCGACCTCAAGCGCCTGTACGTCCGGCAGCCAGGCAATTGGCTACGCCTGGGAGGCGATTCGCCACGGCTATCAGACCGTTATGGTGGCGGGGGGCGCTGAGGAGCTGTGTCCGTCTGAAGCGGCGGTGTTTGACACGCTGTTTGCCACCAGCCAGCGTAACGATGAACCCAAAACCACCCCTTCGCCATTTGATACGCAGCGCGATGGTCTGGTGATTGGGGAAGGCGCGGGCACCCTGATACTCGAAGAACTGGAGCATGCCAAAGCGCGCGGGGCCACTATCTACGGCGAAATCGTGGGCTTTGCCACTAACTGTGATGCGGCCCATATCACCCAGCCTCAGCGTGAAACCATGCAGATTTGTATGGAGCAGTCGCTGGCCATGGCGGGACTAAGCGCCCTGGATATGGGGTATATCTCCGCACACGGTACTGCCACCGATCGCGGTGATATTGCTGAAAGCCAGGCCACTGCCGCTATCTATGGTGACAACGTGCCGATTTCATCGCTGAAGAGCTATTTTGGCCACACGCTCGGAGCCTGCGGCGCGCTGGAAGCATGGATGAGTTTACAGATGATGCGTGAAGGCTGGTTTGCCCCGACACTCAATTTAAGGCAACCGGATGAGCAATGTGGTGCTTTAGATTATATTATGGGAGAAGCCCGCCAGATCGATTGCGAGTACCTGCAGAGCAATAACTTCGCGTTTGGCGGCATCAACACCTCGATTATCATTAAACGCTGGGCGTAACTATGTACCAGTTTGTACTGGGAAAAATACCCACCCTTTGCGCGGACCCGCTGGCGTCAACGTTCGCAGACAGCGCACCTCAGGGTGCTCGCAATGCCTCATGGCTGGCTGGCAGGATGCTGCTCGCCAGAGCGTTGTCCCCTCATCCGCTCCCCGACATTATTTACGGCGAGCAGGGGAAACCGGCCTTTGCGGAGGGCCATCCGCTGTGGTTCAACCTGAGCCACAGCGGTGACGATATCGCCTTGCTGATGAGCGATGAAGGCGAAGTCGGCTGTGATATCGAAGTGATTCGCCCCAGGAAGAACTGGCAGGCGTTAGCGAATGCCGTCTTCAGCATGACGGAGCATGATGAGCTTGAGCGCGAAGCGCCAGAGGAACGGCTTGCCGCCTTCTGGCGTATCTGGACGCGAAAAGAGGCAATCATCAAGCAGCGTGGCGGTAGCGCCTGGCAGATTGTCAGCATCGACAGCACGGCACCGTCGCACTCGGTCAGCCAGGTGCAGATCGGCTCACTCAGCCTGGCCGTTTGTACGTCGACCCCTTACACCCTGACCACCGAGTCGATTATCCACGTCGGGGCAGGAAAATCACCAGTACACCCAACATAATAAACACGACGCCGACCAGCCCGTGCCAGGAGAAGCTTTCTCCCCAGCCCGGCAGCAGGATCGCGGCGCCCCACACCAGGATATAGCTAAGACTCAGCAAGGCATACGCTTTGCTGAGCGCCATGCGATGCAGCGCCAGGTACCAGCAGCCCATAGAAGCCACATACCCCATCAACCCCAGCAGCAGCGCGCCCGTGCCGGACGAGACGTGCCACAGCGCGGAAATAAACGTCAGAATCTCGCTGACCGGCGGCAGTGCCTGCATGGCATCGCGCAGCAACAGCTGCGCGGCGCTGACTAACAGCACGCTGCATAAGGCCCAGAACGCCCCTTTCACAGGCTCCCTCCCAGGATAACAATCCCAATGATGATCAACCCCACCCCCAGCCAGTGATGCGAGGCGACGTTTTCACGCCAGAATACCTTCGCCGCCAGCGTCACCCAGACAAAATTGAGGCTCAGCATAGGGTAGGCAATGCCGACAGGCAGGCGCTGCAGCACCACCAGCCAGACCAGCATCCCGCTGCCCAGCGCCAGCAGAGCCAGGCCAAGCCACAGCGCGATATGCACGCCACGCCGCCCGGCTTTCGCCGGACGGGTAGCCTGTTTCTGGCACAGCTGTCCTGCACAGCTGAGCAGGCTTGCCAGTATCAGCCAGATCCAGGTCATCACTTCGGCAGATACTGCAGGTAGGCCAGACGGCCCTGGATATACAGGCTGTCCGGTTCTGGCAGATCCGCCCGCGAAAGGTCATCGCGTTTTGACAGCAGGATAACCAGCGATACGCGTCCCTGCTGACGGTGCTCAGCCAGCCACTGCGCGAAGTCATCTTTACCGACAAAACGATCTTTCACATCAGGATAATCCAGCCCGTAGCGCAGTTCGCCACTCTGACCAAACAGCGTGATGTCATTGCGCTTCAGCTCCCACGCCAGGCCAGCGGCCAGGCCCACGTTATTGGCCAAGACAAATCGGCTGTCCTGAAGCGGCTCGCGCACGGTGTCGACCAGCGACTGCGGCTGTTTGGAATCCACCACCAGGTTAGGAATGGCAAAACCGATCAGCAGCGCCAGGCCCGCAGGGCAGAGCGCCGCAAGCCACCAGCGCTGCTGACTCTGCCTGAACGTAAACCAGCCGACCGCGGCCCAGATGAGGAACGCGACCACCGCGCAGAACACTTTATACAGTTCAACCGAGGACCAGACCGGATGCTTAGCCAGCCCCCACGGAGAGACCACCAGCGCCGCCACCATGCCAATAACGCCAAACGCCAGGTTGATCCCGCCGTTAATGCGTAACGCTCTGGCGCCCTTCTCCGCCGCGAGGCAGGCATAGCGCGCCATCAGGATCGCCAGCGGGGCAAAGCACGGCAGGATATAGGTCGGCAGCTTGCCTTTGGCGATGCTGAAGAACAGCAGCGGCATTATCACCCATCCCAGCAGATAGAATCCGCCGCCCGCGTTTTGTCGGTCACGCCAGCCGAGACGGAACGCGCCGGGCAGCAGCGCCAGCCACGGCAGGCTACCCGCGATCAGGAACGGCACGTAGTACCAGAACGGGGCTTTGTGCTGCGCGTCGCTCTGGGCGAAACGCTGAATATGCTCAACCCAGAAGAAGTAACGCCAGAAGTCAGGCTCACGCTGCGCAATGGCCAGCCCCCATGGCAGAACAATCAGCACGCAGCTCAGGATCGCGAGCCAGCCAAAAATCAGCACCTCTTTCCAGCGCTTCTGGGCGATCACCCACGGCAGCACGCCAATCACCGGTACCGCCAGCGCCAGGAAGCCTTTGGTCATCACCCCCATCCCGCAGGCCAGCCCAAGCAGCACATAGCCCCCCGCTTTTCCGGCAACGGTCTGGGCCTGTGACGCCAGCCAGAAGCTGCACATCGCCGCCACCAGCCACAGGGTGATGATGGGATCCAGCACCGCATACGTGCCGATGCCATACACCAGGAACAGGGTCAGGAAGATCAGGCCGGAGAAAATGGCTGTCCGCTTATCCCGCCAGAGACGCCAGGCCATCCAGATGACCAGCAGCGCCGCTAAACCGGTGGAGAAGATAGACCCGGCGCGCACGGCGAGGTTCGTGTGCCCGAACAGCATCTGCCCGATGCTGTTGATCCAGTAGCCAGCAATCGGCTTTTCAAAGTAACGCAGCCCCAAAAAATGCGGGACAACCCAGTCTCCGGAGGCCAGCATTTCGCGGCTGATTTCCGCATAGCGCGTTTCATCAGGCTGCCAAAGCAGGCGGATATCAACCGGGATGAGGTAGTAAACGATAAACAGTGCGAGAAGCGCTAAGCCATAACGGGCTGTTTTCATTGGACCGGACTCACGGTTTGTTGATAGCCAAGCCAGCCTTCCCGGCCAGCCAGTTCATTGCGGACCACTTTGCCCACGGGCAGGGTGCTGAGGTCGTCTGGCAGCAGCTCGCTTAACGGGCAAAACGCAATGCCCTCCTGAGCGGCCATCGTCAGCAGTTCGTCGAAATCATGCTGATACGCAATCCCTTCCACTTCGGCATGGATGGTATACACCGGCGTACCGGCGTCATGATGAATGCGGTCCAGGATGTAGCGATTGAACTCATCAGCTTTCACCTCACGCCCGACCACTTCATCCCAGGTGGGAAGCGTGACCGGAATTTGCACCGTACCGTAGCGATTTTCGCCCAACAGCGGCAAAAAGGGCCCGGTTCCGCGGCAATCGCTGTTGTAGCGAAACGCAAAGGCTTCTTTGGCCTTCACGACGCGCTGATCCGCACGCCATCCCGCCACGGCGGAGCAGCGCACGGGCTGACCGATAATGGCCTCCAGTTCCAGCATCCCACGCTCGACCTCACGGGACAGGCGCGGGATATCCCAGACGCCCGCCCAGGCTTGCCAGGCATGGTGATCCCAGGCGTGCAGACCCACCTCATGATGCTGTGCCGCCTCACGGATAACCGCTTCATTACCCGCGCCGATGCGTCTGCCGGGCCAGGCGGTGCCGGCCAGCAAAATATCCCAGCCGTAGAGGGATGCTGCGCGCGAGCGCAGCATTTTGAACAGAAATGCCGGTTTAACCAGACGCCATAAATGGCGTCCCATGTTGTCAGGCCCCACGCTGAAGAAAATGCTGGAGCGCACGCCGTGCTTGCTCAGCAGTTCCAGCAGTTTGGGTACGCCGTCACGCGTTCCCCTGAAGGTGTCGACATCAATGCGTAAACCGACTTTTTTCATGAGACCTGTTCCGACAGCTCCACGGTGCGCAGGAAGAAATCAAGCGTTTCATCAATGGTTTGTTCCATCTTCACCGTCGGCGTCCAGTTCAGGCAGCGCTTCGCATTGCGAATGCTTGGCTTACGGTGCTCAACGTCCTGATACCCTTTACCGTAGTAGCTGCTGCTTTCCACTTCGCGGAAGCCGGCAAACGGCGGGAATTTATCGCGCAGCGGATGACGCTCAAAGCTGGCCAGCAGCATCTCGGCCAGCTCGCGAATGCTCGCTTCGTTGTCCGGGTTGCCGATGTTAATGATTTCACCGTTGCAGCGATTATCTTTGTTTTCGATGATGCGGAACAGCGCTTCGATACCGTCGCTGATATCCGTAAAGCAGCGTTTCTGTTTCCCGCCTTCGATAAGCTTGATTGGCGAGCCTTCCACCAGGTTCAGGATCAGCTGGGTGATCGCACGGGAGCTGCCGATACGCGCCGCGTTCAGGTTATCCAGACGCGGACCCATCCAGTTGAACGGACGGAACAGGGTAAAGCGCAGGCCCTCTTTCTCACCGTAGGCCCAAATCACGCGGTCCAGCAGCTGTTTGGAGACGGAGTAAATCCAGCGCTGTTTGTTGATCGGCCCGACCACCAGGTTGGAGGTGTCTTCATCGAAGTTCTTATCGGTACACATGCCGTACACTTCAGAGGTGGACGGGAAGATGATGCGCTTGTCGTATTTCACGCAGTCGCGGATGATCTTCAGGTTCTCTTCGAAGTCCAGCTCAAACACGCGCAGCGGGTTACGGGTGTACTCGATTGGCGTGGCAATGGCGACCAGCGGCAGCACCACGTCGCATTTCTTAATGTGGTATTCAATCCACTCGGAGTGGATGCTGATGTCCCCTTCCACGAAGTGGAAGCGCGGGTTGTCGAGGAAACGGCTGATCGCATCCGCGCCAATATCCAGGCCGTAGATTTCGTAGTTATCGTCTTTGAGCAGACGTTCGGTCAGGTGGTTACCGATAAAACCGTTCACGCCGAGGATCAGCACGCGGGTACGGCGTTTGATGGCCACCACCGGCGCGCTGGTGATCAGCGCCCCGGCCACCAGCCCCAGCGACTGCGCCAGCTGGGTGCCCTGAACGTACAGGCCGTTGTCGGTTTGGCCAGTAACGATCTCCAGCGCCTGCTCGCCGCAGCTCACAATCAGCGGGGAGACGGAGACGACGGTGCCCGGTTTTGCCGCCGGAATGTCGTCACGCACGCGGGATTTCCAGACGATGAACTTGCTGACGCCCGCAAAGCTGTAGGCGCCCGGCCACGGGTCGGTCACGGCGCGCACCAGGTTGTGCAGCTGGCGGGCCGGTTTGTTCCAGTCCAGACGACCATCTTCCGGCGCGCGGCGGCCAAAGCAGCTTGCCTTGCTCTCGTCCTGCGCGGTTTCGCTGAAGGTGCCGTTAAGGATGCCCGGCAGCGCATCGCGCAGCAGCGTCTGTGCCGTCGCGTTCAGCTTTTGATGCAGCTGCAGCGCGGTGTCGTCCGCATCAATAGCGACCTTCTGCTGCGCCACGATAGCGCCCGCATCCGCACGGCGCACCATGCGGTGCAGCGTCACGCCCGTTTCCGTTTCACCGTTCACCAGCACCCAGTTCAGCGGGGCGCGGCCACGGTAGGCAGGCAGCAGAGAACCATGAAGATTAAAGGCGCCTTTTGCAGCCAGGCCTAAGATCTCGTCGGAGAGCAGGTTGCGATAGTAAAACGAGAAGATGACGTCAGGCGCGAGGGCGCGGATGCGCTCCACCCACAGCGGGTGGTTGACGTCGTCTGGCGCATAAACCGGAATACCACGCTCGGCGGCGATACGCGCCACGGAGCCGAAAAAGTTATTCTCTCCAGCCGTGTCCGGATGGGTAAAGATTGCCGCAATGTCATAGCCCGCTTCCAGCAGGGCCTGCGTGCCCGTGCACCCCATATCGTGATAGGCAAATACAACAGCTTTCATGGGTGAATTTCCTCTTGAGATGCTTTGTGTTCCTGACGGACAACACGTTGAATAAAGTAGCGCGGACGCGCGCGAACGTCGTTATAGATTCGGCCAATGTATTCACCGAGGAGCCCCATCCCGACAAACTGGGCGCCGATGAACATAAACAGCACGGCAAAGAGCATGAAGACCCCTTCCGCCGCCCACTGCGGGCCAAAGACCAGTCGCAGCACCACCAGCAGAACGGACAGCGCGAAACCGGCCACGGCGATGATGCTGCCGAACACGCTCAGCAGACGCAGCGGCGTGGTGGTCAGGCAGGTGATGAGGTCGTACATCAGGTTGATGAGGCGCATAAAGCTGTACTTCGACTCCCCGTGCTCGCGCTCGGCGTGCAGGACCGGGATTTCCGTTGCCTTGCGGGCAAAGGTATTCGCCAGAATCGGAATGAAAGTGCTGCGCTCGTGGCAATGCAGCATGGCGTCGACGATATGGCGGCGGTAGGCACGAAGCATGCAGCCGTAATCGCCCATCGCTTTACCGGTCGTGCGCTGGATCAGACGGTTGATGGTGCGCGAGGCCAGCTTGCGGAACAGGCTGTCCTGACGGTTCTGACGGACCGTGCCGACCACGTCATAGCCTTCGTCGGCTTTGGCCACCAGGCGCGGGATCTCTTCCGGCGGGTTTTGCAGGTCCGCGTCCAGGGTGATAATCAGATCGCCCGTGACGTGGCTAAACCCCGCCATAATCGCCGAGTGCTGGCCGTAGTTACGGTTGAGCAGCACGGCAACGATGTGGCTGCCTTCAGCCTGCGCGGCTTCGGTCATCATCAGCGCGGAATTATCGCTACTGCCGTCATCCACCAGCAGAATTTCGTAGGCCTTGCCCATCGTGTCGCAGGCGGCCGTTGTACGGCGGATCAGTTCGGGCAGGCTCTCCTGCTCGTTATAAACCGGGATGACCACGGATACTTTTTGTACAGGCGGTGCACTGAACATATCAATGTCCTGCAAGCTGATGGAGTGCGGTAATGACGCGGGTTGTGTCGTCATGAGTCATGTCCGGGAAAAGAGGGAGAGAACAAATACGTGCGCTATTCCATTCAGAATTCGGGAGCGATACATCAGGAAAACGCTCGCGGTAGTATTTTTGCGTGTGGGCCGCGCGGAAATGGAGGCCGGTACCGATGCCTTTCTCTTTCAGCGCCGCCATCAGGTTGTCGCGTGAGATCCCGCAGCGCGCTTCATCCACGCGAATAATAAACAGGTGCCAGGCGTGCTCATGCGGCCATGACGGGATGGTGAGCGGCTGGAACGGCGTATCGGCAAGCTCCCGCAGGTAGCGTTGTGCTATTTCCTCACGGCGCCTGTTGGCCTCTTTCAGTTTGCCTAACTGCACCAGCGCCAGCGCGGCGTTGATGTCCGCCAGGTTGTATTTATAGCCCGGCGCGATCACTTCCGCCTGCGGCGCGCGGCCGTGCGTCTGGCGATCATAGGCGTCTACGCCCAGGCCATGGAATTTCAGACTGCGGATCCGCTGTGCCAGCTGGGCATTATCCGTGACCACCAGGCCGCCTTCCGCGCAGGTCATGTTTTTAATGGCGTGGAAGGAGAAAATTGCCGTTCCTTTCGAGCCCACGTGACGGTTTTTGTAATACGTTCCGGCGGCATGGGCCGCATCTTCAATCACCGGAATACCGTGACGTTCACCGATGGCATGAATTGCGTCGATATCACACGGCGCGCCGGCATAGTGAACGGGAATAATGGCTTTAGTGCGCGGGGTAATAGCGGCTTCCACGGCTTCTGGCGTCACCATTAATGTATCTTTGTCCACATCAATCATGACCGGCGTGGCGCCCAGCAATACGATCATATTCAGCGTGGAGACCCAGGTCTGGGAAGGGGTAATAACTTCATCGCCCGGGCCAATATCCAGCGCCATCAGCGTAACGTGCATGCCCGCGGTGGCTGAACAGAGGGCAATCGCATGCTGGTTCCCGGTAAGTTGACAGAATGCCTCTTCAAGTTGCTGATTCTTAGGCCCTGTGGTGATCCAGCCCGACATCAAAACGTCCTGAAGCGCCGCAATTTCCTCAGCGCCCATCGACGGCCGCGAAAAAGGCAGAAAATCACTCATTATTAATTTCCTTGCAATCAAAATGGCATGTTTTTGATATTAACCAAATGCCAGCCCGCTTATTTCAACGAACCATAAACTCATATCAAAGTAGCTCTCTTTCCTTAGGGAAAAATTAAGACAGCGTTTACAACGCTATAAGACAACTAGCAGCCAATTGAAAAACAACAAGTTAATTTTATATTAAATATTTTTGATGTGATCTTCCGCAACATTTTGAAATGGAAACATTTAAACCAATCCTCAACAAACAAAAAAAATCCCGGCTATTTCAAAATAATATGAAATAGCCGGGAACTTTTCTATTTAGTTAATTGTCGCGCTTATTACAGGTTATCTGGAAAGTTTTTCGGTAATTCACTGGCCGCGCAGGCGATCACGCTTTCATTATTGGCACCACAGTCGCGTACAAAGGTGATTGTGGCAAATTCATCAATCACTTCGGTTGGATACGCCGGGCCCGCATCACGGTAGCTGTTCATCAGCGGAATATGATCGTTCTGGAAGCAGACGGTTTTTTCCGGGTTGTTCATGACCCAGCGCGGGAAGAAAATGGTGCCGTGGAACAGTTTGTCGCCCAGGTTCACAATCAGGCTGACGTCGGTGCCGGTTGGCTCGGTCCAGGAAATTTTATAGATGCTCTCCCCTACCCGCACGATGTAAGCCTGCTGATCTTTCACCCAACGGTTGGCCACCAGACCGCTGTGAATACGGTAATCCAGGGTCGTCTCATTTTTGACGTAAATCTCGTAGTTCCAGCCGTTGTCATAGGTATAAACAAGGTGTTTGCCAACGAAGCCGCTTAAGTCGTGTTTGTCGAAGGTGTTCATAAGATGTCTCCTTTGTTTTGATGAGACGATCGTACCCCTTCAAAAATTGAATGAATAACGCTATGTTTTAATCAAATTCATCCAAATTTTAGATAAATTATGCATAAGACGACGCTGGAACAATGGTCTTTACTGGAAAGAGTGGTCGAGGCGGGCAGCTTTGCCAAAGCCGCAGAAGAGACCCACCGCAGCCAGTCCTCGGTGAGCTATAACCTGTCGCTGCTGCAGGAGCGGCTGGGCGTGGCCCTCCTGGTGCCGGAAGGACGACGGGCGGTGTTAACGCCGGCAGGAGAACTGCTGCTCAACCAGGTGAAACCGCTGCTGAAAGCCTTTTCGTACGTTGAGACGCGCGCAGCGACCCTTCGCAACGGAATGCGCACGCGGCTGGATCTGGTGGTGGATTCCATTTTCCCCCGCCGCCGCCTGTTTGCCATTCTGCGCCAGTTCCAGCAGCAGTATCCGCAAACCCAGGTACGCCTCACCGAGGTGCTGGAAAACACCCGGAACGATGCCATTAACGACGAAGCCGATGTGATGGTTCTCACCCGCCGCCAGGACATGACCGGGCTCGGCGAATGGCTGATGAATATCGACTTTGTTGCCGTGGCCCACCATCAGCATCCTCTCTTTCACCTCGACGCGCCGCTTAACGACGACATGCTACGCCCGTGGCCGCTCATTCAGATTGCGGACAGCCAGCCCGCCGCGCGCGCGGCCGGTGAGTCATGGACCTTCTCCACCATCGATGCCGCCATTGAGGCCGTCCTCTCTCAGGTCGGCTACGGCTGGCTGCCAGAAGAACGCATCCTGACCCAGCTGGATCAAGGCATCCTGAAACGCCTGCCGCTGAGCCACGGTGCACGCAGAGCGACGCCGCTTCACCTGATTGTTAAGCGCTCCCTCGCCCCGCTTGACGAGCAGGTGGAGACGCTGCTGCGCCTTTTTAGCCAGGAGCCGTCATCCTCACCTGCTACGCTTTAAGGTCCGAACGTTAAAACGATAAGGAGCGGATGATGAAAATCGACTTTACGGGGAAAGTGGCGCTGGTGACCGCCTCAACCGGCGGGATCGGGTTCGCCATTGCCAGAGGGCTGGCAGAAAGCGGTGCCGAGGTGATCGTTAATGGCCGCAGCACGGAATCGGTGAATAAAGGCATTCAGCAGCTGCAGCAGGTGGTGCCGGGCGTGCAGGTGCGCGCCGCGATTGCCGATCTCAGCACGGCGGAAGGGGTCGAGTCGCTGCTGAAGGTGGCGAATAACGTCGATATTCTGGTTAACAACGCCGGGATTTACGGCCCGCAGGATTTCTATGCCACCGACGATGAGACCTGGGAGCGTTACTGGCAGACCAACGTGATGTCCGGCGTGCGTCTTTCCCGCGCCCTCCTGCCGGGCATGGTGCAAAAGGGCTGGGGACGGGTGGTGTTTATCTCCTCCGAGTCGGCCTGCAATATCCCGGCGGATATGATCCACTACGGCGTGACCAAAACGGCGCAGCTCTCCCTGGCGCGCGGGCTGGCGAAGTTCGTGGCGGGAAGCGGCGTGACGGTCAACAGCGTCTTGCCGGGGCCAACGATGTCGGACGGTTTCGCAGAGATGATGAAGGATGAAATCGAAAAAACCGGTAAATCGCTGGAGCAGCTGGCGAAAGAGTTTGTGATGGCCAACCGCCCCAGCTCGGTGATCCAGCGCGCGGCCACGGTAGAAGAGGTGGCCAATATGGTGATTTATGTCTGTTCGCCCCAGGCTTCCGCCACCTCGGGCGCGGCGCTGCGCGTCGATGGCGGCGTGGTAGATGACATCATCTGAGGCTGTCAGGCCGCACTGCCTGCAACCCGACGGGCAGTAATGTAGTGCGCCTGCCAGTAAGCATCCGTCAGGGTTGAGACCGTGACGCCCTGGCTGCTTGAGGCATGAATAAACTGGCTATTGCCAATATACACGCCGACATGCCTGCGGTTCGGACCCGTCTGGAAGAACACCAGATCTCCGGGCCTCAGGCGGTATTGCGTCACCTGCACCCCGCGGTGGATCTGCTCGCCGGTCGTGCGCGGTAAGTTAAGATGCGCCACATCGCTGAACAGGTGCTGCATGAGCGCGGAGCAATCCACCCCGCGGCGCGTGGTTCCGCCCCACTGATACTGGGTCCCCTTCCACTTTTGGTATTGATCAAGGATGCGCGCGCGCAGCGGGCCCGTATCCTGTTGCATCAGTGCAGATTTCGCTGGCGAGACGGCCAGGTCACTGTTCATCGATAGCATCGACGCGGGGAGTTGAAAACTGAATGCAGAAAACGAAGCAAAACTTAACGTCAGGATTGAAATAAACGATCTAAGAGTCATATCAAGAAAGCAGTAGTGAGTGAGTTTTTCCTTACCTGTGGGGCCAAAGGGTTCCCCTGAATATCGTGCTATGTGGCGATAATATAGACAGATCATTTTTTCACCAATTCTTATCGAGGCCAAAAATGGACTCACTTTAAGATCGCAAGATCGAGAAAAAAATGGTGGTGATGTAAGGACTGTCCTGGTAAAGCAGGTAAACTGATCCACAGAATGTGTATTTCAGCTAAGACGTATTTATGACCAATATGATTGCCGACGAGACGGTGGCGAAATCCAGCGTGCTCTCTGTCTTTGACTTTGATGGGACGTTAACACACCACGACAGCTTTATTCCTTTCCTGCGCTTTGCCTTCGGGAAACGCTACTTCGCGGGCCGTCTGGTGCGTATGGCGCTGCCTACGCTTCACTGCGTGCGTCGCAAGCTGACGCGCGATGAGCTAAAGGAAGTGCTGATCAAAACGTTCCTGACGGGCGTGGATGAACACTGGTTGCGCCAGCAGGCGGAAGCGTTTTGCGAAAAATACTGGAGCAAGCTGATGCGCCCCGAAGGGGTTCTGGCCGTGGCGGCAGAGGTGAATTCCGGTGCGGAGGTGACCATCTGTTCCGCGTCTCCGGCGCTGGTGCTTCAGCCGTGGGCTGACAAACTGGGCATTAAGCTGATTGGCACGCAGCTGGAAGTGAAAAACGGCAAGCTGACGGGGCGCATCACGGGCCATAACTGCCGCTGCGCCCAGAAGGTGGCCAGGCTGGAAAAAGTGTATGGCGATCTGAACGCCTATCACCTGCGCGCCTGGGGGGACACCCGCGGCGACCACGAGCTGCTGGCGGCGGCGCAGGATCCGCACTGGCGGCACTTCCACCCGCCGCGCAAGCGCCGCAATTCACCCATCAAATAGCCTTTTTGCCGGGTGGCGGCTGCGCCTTACCCGGCCTACATTCGAAAGCGCCACCGGGCGGTACATCAGGCTTCTCGTTTACCCGGGAACATCACGCTCGCAATAATTCCCAGCGCCAGCACGCCCAATACCACAAACAGGCTGGCCGTCGCGCCAATGCTGTAACCGTGATGCCAGAAGTGATCGGTGGCATTTAACCCCAGCTTGAACGCCACGAAGAACAGCAGCAGCACCACCGCTTTCTCGAGATGCACCAGATACTGCTTCAGCGCTTCCAGCACGAAGTAAAGGGTACGCAGGCCGAGAATAGCGAACATCATGGCGCTGTAGATAATCAGCGGCTCACGGCTGACGGCGATAATGGCCGGCACGGAGTCAAACGCGAACATCACGTCTGAGAGTTCCACCACCGCCACGCAGAGCAGCAGCGGGGTCGCATAGCGCTTCGCCTTCTTCACGCGCCCAACCATCACGTCCTGGTTTTCCGGCTTTTCAAGCTCCGCATCCACCTCTTTCTGCGTCAGAATAAAGGCGTTGCTGCTGATTTTCGGCCAGACCGGATAGAAGCGTTTCACCAGGCGATAGGCGAGATGACCCGAGTAATCTTCCACTTCGTCACTCTCTTCATTGCGTCGGAGCATCATTACCGCCGTCCAGCCGACGACCAGCGCGAAAATCACTTCGACGTAGGGCCCCAGACTTAACAGGCTGGTGCCGATAGCCACGAAAATACCGCGGAAGACAATCGCCCCCAGCACGCCCCAGTAGAGTACGCGGTGACGGTACTTATCCGGCACGCCGAACCAGGCGAAGATCGCCATCATCACAAACAGGTTATCGACGGAGAGCACCTCCTCCAGCGCATAACCGGTGAGGAACAGGCTCGCCATCTCGGCGCCGTGGTGAACGTACAGGAACCCGGCGAAGGCCATCGCCATCATGACCCAGAAGAGGGACCACATTGCGGCGCTTTTCAGCGAGATCGGTTTATCGTGACGGTGCATAAAGAGGTCGATAAACATCGCCCCAACGGCCATCACTACAAAGACAACAACGGTTTCCGTCGGGAAACCGAGATGAGCAGCAGACATACAAAACCCTTTTATAGAGGCAAAGCACAGCACCATGCAGGCTGGCGTAAACCAGCAGAGAAAAAGGGTGGGCTGTTTATCACATCCACCCTCAAAACCGCAGCGCGACGGCCGCGTAAGGGGTGTACTTTACCTTACCAGATGGGGATTGCACATCTACCGTTTAGGCGCTCATGCCACGCAAACGCTGCAGCACTGCGACCAGAACCGCCACAGACCAGCCTACCATCAATGCGCCCACCAGTCCTTCCACCCCGCCGATGAGCCGCCAGTGCTGGGGTAACGTGACGTCGCCGTACCCTACCGTCGCGTAGCTGACCAGCGAAAAGTAGAAGCTGGTGTTCCAGTCATTAAACGCGTCGATGACAAAATAAAAGGCAGCAAACAGCCCGGCCTCCAGGAGATGGGCGAAAATCATAGAGATCACGATACCGACATTGCGTAAAACAATGCGTACCGCAGAATCGACGTCTAACGTGATGAATTTTAAAACACCAAACATCCACAGCGAATGAATGACCACGGTTAGGGTAAGCAAAATAATAATGCTGAGTAGCTGCATGGTACGTGCTCTGACCAAAAGGAGTATGGCCCCGCGAGCGCGGCGGGGCATCTGGTCGAAGCTTAGTCGAAGGGAGAGGAAAAGTTGGTGCAATAATTGCGTTACGTGATTATTTCTCTGCCGGCACGTCCTGCTTGCGGCTGGTCAGTAGCCTTGAGCGATATCCGCAGCGCACTATCTGTGAGTCACCTCTTATTTACATCATTTAAACCTTCCATTAACTGGATAAAAAGAACGCGCCGTCGCTATAGTGGTTTTGTTTAATAAAACTAAGTTGTACCTAATAAAACAAAGAACACACCCTGCGAGGATACAATGACAGAACATTTACGTAACGGCGCGACCGCCACCGAGGACATAGAAAGAGAGACGATGCGGAAGGTGATCTGGCGTATTCTCCCGTTTCTGATTGTCAGTTACCTGGTCTCGATTATCGATCGCGGGAATATCGGCATGGCTTCGCTGCAGATGAATGAGGACCTTGGCCTCAGCAAAGCGGCGTTTGGCTTCGCCAGCAGCCTTTACTTCGTGGCCTATTTCCTGTTTGAGGTGCCGAGCAACCTGGCCATGCAGAAAGTCGGCGCCCGGCTGTGGATCCCGCGCATTATGATCAGCTGGGGCATCGTCTCCATGGGCATGGCGCTGGTTCAAAACACCACGTCGCTCTATATCGTCCGTTTTCTTCTCGGGGCAGCGGAAGCAGGCTTCTTCCCCGGCGTCGTGCTGTATCTGACCTGGTGGATCCCTGCCCGCTACCGCGCGCGCATTATTGCGTCCTTTATGGTCGCCATCCCGCTCGCTAACTTCATCGGCTCCCCGCTTTCCGGGGTGATACTGTCGCTGGATGGTTGGCTGGGTCTTCGCGGCTGGCATCTGCTGTTCATTATTGAAGGCTTACCTGCGGTACTGCTGGGTATTGCGGCCTGGTTTATTCTCCGGGATCGCCCTCATCAGGCGAAATGGCTCGGTGATGAACAGAAAAAGTGGCTGGAAACCACCCTTGAGACCGAACGTAGCCAGCAAAAGAACATTGGACACCAGACGACGTGGCAGCTGCTGAAGCATCGTCAAATCTGGCTGATGGCGCTGATTTACGCGGGCGCATCGTCCGCGGGCACCACTATTAGCGTCTGGTCTCCTCAGCTGCTGAAATCCTTCCATCTTGATAATCTGCAAACCGGTCTGTTTAACGCCATTCCTTACGGTCTGGCATCGGTTCTGATGATTGTCTGGGGACGACACTCCGATCGCACCAATGAACGCCGCTGGCATACTGCGCTGACGCTGTTCATGATTGCCGCCGGCGTGTTCGCTGCCTTTGTCAGCGTCTCGCTCTTTGCCACTCTCGCGATCCTGAGCATTATCCTGACGGGCGCGTATTCGATGAAAGGGCCTTTCTGGGCGCTGGCGTCCGGCTGGATGAGCAGCTCCTCGGCGGCGGCAGGGCTGGCCGCGATTGGCGCCATCGCGAACCTGATTGGCGGGGCGGTCATGGTAAATGCCTACGGCATGATCAGCGAGCGAACGGGCAGCTACACGCTGGCTATGCTTCCGCTGGCCGTGCTGTGCCTGGCCGGGGGTATCGCGGTACTCATTATGGGACGGCAGGCACGCAACGCTCAGCTACACGAAAAACAGGTCACACATTCGTGATGACAGAAGCGGGACACATGTCCCGCTTCTGCGTTTAAAGATTTTCTTCCGCCGCGTCGCTCGTTTCACCAAAGAACTGCTGACAGAAGGGCTTACTGGCTCCCATTTTCTGCGACAGACGGCTGGCCGCCGCCTTCATCAACGGGCCTATCTCCTTCTCACGACGATCTTCCGTCAGCCGTGAGATGGGGCCGGTCAGGGCTAACGCCGCAACCAGCTTGTCGTGAACGCCGAAGACAGGCATCGCAAACGCCGCGGTGTGGGGATCGCGTGCGCCTGACGTGTAGAAAGGGAGTTCAGCGTCTCCCTCCGGCAGGCTCTCATTGAGCCCCCAGTGGCGCAAGACCTTACTGATGGCCGAATTATCGAGCGGGAACTGGCTGCCGGGAAGATTGCTGTGTCGCAGGCCGTGCGACGCTTCCGCGCGAAACAGGCAAAGGCGCTGCCCGCCCTCCAGCACATACCAGCTGGCGCTCTCCTGAGACGCCAGGGATAAGGCCTGAAGCTCTGGCTGAACCACCCGCGAAAGATGGAAAGATTGTTCATACAGCTTGCCGAGGTAAAGCAGACGTGGGCCAAGCGCATAATTGCCGTCTTCATGCCTGACGACGTAATTCATCCGTTCAAGAGAATTCATCAAGCGGTAAACCGTGGTTTTGTGATAACCCGACAGCTGTGCCAGCGCGGTCAGCGTCAGGCTCTCCTCTCCAGGACGGAAGCAATCCAGTAAAGCCAGCGCTTTTTCAACCGCTACAACGCCTTCATTCCCCATCATTATCTCCTTGTTAGCCCGGCAGTGAGTGTACCTCAAATTTTGTGAGTCACTTCGTGTTTACATCACAAACGCCACCTCGGGTCTGGCTAAAAGGAAAGCAACACCGCTATAGTTGTTTTGTTCTGTACACCTGCATTGTACTCAGTAAAACAACATGGAGGCATTCATGTCCGTTTCTGAAAAAAAACCGATTAATCGCCAGTTCGAACGCGTTTCTGCCGAGGACGTTCGTCGGGCTGCCGAGTATCAGGCCGCCATTCTGGCCGACGTCGCCGGTCGCCGCGGTACGCTTCACGGCCGCATCAAACCGCTGGCTCCTCACATGTCCGTTGCGGGTCCGGCCATCACCGTGGAAGTCCGTCCGGGTGATAATCTGGCGATTCATGCCGCGATGGCGGTTGCGCAACCCGGCGATGTCCTGATCGTCGATGGCAAAGGCGACCTGAGCTGCGCGCTGCTGGGCGAAATCATGGCCACTCAGGCTCAGGCGAGCGGCATTGCGGGCATCATTATTGACGGTGCTGTACGTGACGCCGATTCCCTGAGCAAAGGCCACTACCCTGTCTTTTCTGCCGGTCTGAACCCCTGCGGCCCGACAAAGTTAATTTCTGGCCGGGTGAATCATCCCATTTCAGTCGCCGGGGCGACGGTTCAGGCAGGGGATCTGGTTGTCGCGGATATCGACGGCGTGGTCGTCATCCCGCGCGATGAGGTTCAGCAGGTTATCGCGCTGGCAAAAGAAAAGCTGGAGATGGAGACCCGGCGTCTTGCCGCCATCCGTGAAGGCGATTTGCGTCCACACTGGCTTGATGACGCGCTTCGTAAGGCAGGAATGTTAGCTGACGGGGAGACGCTGTGATGGGGGGCAAAGACGTAATTCTGGTTACCGGAAGCGACCTGGCGGAGCAGGCCATGGTGATGCTGCAGGGCTTTGAGGTGGTGTTTGCGGGCC
Source organism: Enterobacter cloacae complex sp. BZL2005 (assembly GCF_049238885.1). Lineage (NCBI taxonomy): Bacteria > Pseudomonadati > Pseudomonadota > Gammaproteobacteria > Enterobacterales > Enterobacteriaceae > Enterobacter > Enterobacter cloacae complex sp. BZL2005. The sequence goes on from NZ_JBMKGI010000010.1 coordinate 121,545, forward strand.
GCCAGCCGACAGAAGATGACCTGATCGCGCTGTGTAAACGACACAATCCCGTGGCGATTCTGGTTCGTTACGGCCGGATCACCGCGAAAGTCATGGATGCCGCCCCGGCTCTGCAGGTTATTTCCAAGCACGGAAGCGGGATCGATGTGATAGACCAGACGGCAGCGGCCGAGCGCAATATCGCCGTCCGCGCGGCCCCAGGCGCAAACGCGGCGGCAGTGGCTGAACATACCTGGGCGCTGATCCTCGCCTGCGCAAAGTCCGTGGTGCCTCTGGACAAGCGGTTACGAGACGGGCACTGGGATAAGGCGACGCATAAATCCATTGAGCTGGAGGGATTAACCCTGGGGCTAATCGGATTGGGCGCTATCGGCTCGCGCGTGGCAACTATTGGTCATGCCTTCGGCATGAAGGTGCTGGCTTACGATCCCTATGCTAAATCGATGCCTGCCCTGTGCGAACGTGCAGAGACGCTGACCGGACTTCTTTCCCGTTCCGATGTCATCTCTTTGCACTGTCCGCTAACCGATGAGAATCGGGGAATGATCAATAGCGAGGCGCTCGCACACTGCAAGCGGAACGCCATTCTGGTCAATACGGCACGCGGTGGACTGATCCACAGTGAATCGTTACTGGCGGCGCTCAGGGATGGCACGCTGCACAGCGCAGCGCTGGACAGCTTTACCCAGGAGCCGCTGACGGCGCCGCACCTCTGGCAGTCCGTAGAAAACGTGGTGATTTCACCGCATATCGGCGGCGTTACCGACGCGTCATACATCAAGATGGGGACCGTGGCCGCAGGCAATATTCTGGCCGTGACGGATGCCACCACCGTCAGCTCGTAAAGCCAAGCGTGACGAGTGGCAGCGCGCTGATGTCACTTGTCTTCTGCCAGCGCCTGAGCACACGCCCAGGCACTTGCCCAGGCCCACTGGAAGTTGTACCCGCCGAGCCAGCCGGTGACGTCCATCACTTCACCGATGAAGTAGAGCCCCGGCACGTTGCGCGCTTCCATGGTACGGGAAGAGAGTTCATTCGTGTCGACTCCGCCCAGCGTGACTTCCGCCGTGCGGTAGCCTTCCGTGCCGTTTGGCTGCACGCGCCAGTTTGTTAGCGTCTCGACCAGCGTTTCCTGCTCGCGGCTGTTAAGCTGCTTGAGCGACACGTCGGGGATCTGCCCCAGCACCTGCAAACATTCCACCAGACGCTTCGGCAGCTGCATTGCCAGGGTGTTTTTCAGGCTCTGATTCGGGTGCGCGGTACGCTGTTCGTTAAGGAAGGCATCCAGATCGCAATCGGAGAGCAGGTTAACCGTGACAAACTCCCCCGGCTGCCAGTAGCTGGAGATTTGCAGGACCGCCGGGCCGGAGAGGCCGCGATGGGTAAAGAGCAGGTTTTCGCGAAACACCGTGCCGTCTTCGGCGGTGATAACGGCGGGAACGGACACGCCAGACAGCGTCTGAAGCTGTTCCAGAAGCGGTTTATGCAGCGTGAACGGCACCAGCCCGGCGCGCGTAGGCAGGACTTTCAGGCCAAACTGCTCGGCGATTTTATAGCCGAACGGGGAAGCGCCCAGCCCCGGCATAGACAGGCCGCCGCTGGCAATCACCAGTTTATCGGCGCTGACGGTTTCACCGTTGAGCTGCAGCGTGTAGCCCTGGTCATCGCGGGAAACGTCCAGCACCTCGGTGCGCAGGCGCATGACCACGCCGCCCTTCTCGCACTCGGCCACCAGCATATCGACAATCTGCTGCGCGGAGTCGTCGCAGAACAGCTGGCCCAGCGTCTTCTCATGCCATGCGATACCGTGCTTACCCACCAGGTCGATAAAGTCCCACTGGGTGTAACGCGCCAGCGCAGATTTACAAAAATGACGGTTTTGGCTCAAATAGGCCGCGGGTTCAACATACAGGTTAGTAAAGTTGCAGCGCCCGCCGCCGGACATCAGGATCTTGCGGCCTGGCTTTTTACCGTTATCCAGCAGCAGCACGCGACGACCCGCCTGTCCGGCCATTGCCGCACAAAACATACCCGCCGCACCGGCGCCAATTACCACGGCATCAAACCTTTCCACGTCAAAACCCTCTTTGTTAACTGCCGCGGATTGTAAAGTTTCCTCTGTGGTCACACCAGCGTAAAAAGATATTACAAAGCCATTCCATTGAAATTTAAAGAATATCCTTTCAGGCACTTTTCTCAATTCAGGTGGTATGTCAAAAAAAGTCTATATTTCACTTTGCCCGTTGCGCATTTGTCCTGGATAATGCGCCGCGTTCATGTCCTCAAAATGGCGTAACGTCCTATGCTACATTTGTTTGCCGGCCTGGATTTACATACCGGGCTTTTACTCTTGCTTGCTCTGGTTTTTGTACTGTTTTACGAAGCGATCAACGGCTTCCACGACACTGCAAACGCAGTAGCGACGGTTATCTACACTCGCGCAATGCGATCGCAGCTTGCGGTTGTTATGGCGGCGGTATTTAACTTTTTTGGTGTCCTCCTGGGCGGACTGAGCGTTGCGTATGCGATTGTGCATATGCTGCCAACAGATCTGCTGCTTAACGTAAGTTCTGGCCATGGCCTCGCTATGGTGTTCTCAATGCTGCTTGCTGCAATTATCTGGAACCTCGGTACCTGGTATTTCGGCCTGCCTGCATCCAGTTCTCACACCCTCATCGGCGCGATTATCGGTATCGGGTTAACCAACGCCCTCATGACCGGTACATCGGTTGTTGATGCGTTAAATATCCCGAAAGTACTGGGGATCTTTGCCTCTCTCATCGTCTCCCCTATCGTGGGTCTGGTGGTGGCGGGCGGGCTGATCTTCATCCTGCGTCGTTACTGGAGCAATACCAAAAAACGCTCCCGTATACACCTGACGCCGGCAGAGCGTGAAAAGAAAGACGGCAAGAAAAAGCCGCCATTCTGGACGCGTATCGCCCTGATCATTTCCGCAATCGGCGTGGCTTTCTCACACGGCGCGAACGATGGTCAGAAAGGCATTGGTCTGGTGATGCTGGTACTGATCGGCGTTGCTCCGGCAGGCTTCGTGGTTAACATGAACGCCTCCGGCTACGAAATCACCCGTACCCGCGATGCGGTCAACAACGTTGAAACTTATTTCCAGCAGCACCCTGAGCTGCTGAAAAAAGCGACCGGCGTTGACCAGTTAATCCCGTCTCCGGAAGCCGGTGCAACCACCGCGCCTGGCGAATTCCACTGCCATCCGGCAAACGCGATTAACGCGCTGGAACGTGCCAAAGGCATGCTGGGCAATATCGAAAGTTATGACAAACTGACCGTTGAGCAGCGTGGTCAGCTGCGTCGCATTATGCTGTGCATCTCTGATGTGACGGATAAAGTGGCGAAGCTGCCAGACGTGAATGCTGACGACCAGCGTCTCCTGAAGAAACTGAAAGGCGATATGCTCAACACCATCGAGTACGCGCCAATCTGGATCATCATGGCGGTCGCGCTGGCACTCGGTATCGGTACGATGATTGGCTGGCGCCGCGTGGCGACCACCATCGGCGAGAAGATCGGTAAGAAAGGCATGACCTATGCGCAGGGTATGTCCGCGCAGATGACGGCAGCAGTGTCTATCGGTCTGGCGAGCTACACCGGTATGCCGGTATCCACCACCCACGTACTCTCCTCGTCCGTGGCAGGTACCATGATTGTTGACGGTGGCGGCCTTCAGCGCAAAACCGTAACCAACATTCTGATGGCCTGGGTGTTCACCCTTCCGGCGTCCATCCTGCTGTCTGGCGGGCTGTACTGGATTTCGCTGAAGCTGATTTAATCGGTTAAAGGCGACAAAAAAGCGGGTCAGGAAACTGACCCGCTTTTTTTATGCTCAGTGCCAAATCATCAATGCAATCATGCTGACGACGACCAGCCCGCATAGGGCGCTGGTCAAAATGAACTGACGACGCAGGCGCTCGCAGCGACGGATAAATTCTTCATCGTGATGATCGCGGTAGCGCTGATAGTAGATATATCCCACCAGACGCATCTGTTTGCTGGGCTGTCCATGCGAGGTGAAGAACCCTCCACCGTCCACATACTGATAAAGCAACGGATCGCAACCACGAAGTACCACTAACAGCGCACGTAACGATGAGAAGTAGCGCGCCATATTCACTATGCAAACTACGCATAACGCCCAAAACAATGCGACGGTGCTAATCATACATCCTCCCCGGCGTCCGCCCACGAAGCAAGGCTTCTGAGCTACCGCACCCCAATGCCCTGACAGACAGTTCAGTGAAAGAATGACCAAAAGTCGATCCGGTTCGCGTTTTAATATCCGAACGGCTCATTTAATAGTGTAGGAGATCCGTTAATTTTTTTGCCACAAGGTTAATCGTTATCAACACCAAAGCTTGAAAAATATGTTTAACTGGGCCGTAATGAAAGCATCAGACGACGGCTTTCCCATTTAGTCATCGATAACTTAAGGAAGGAGTAACACTATGGCTTACAAACACATTCTCATCGCGGTAGACCTCTCCCCCGAGAGCAAAGTGCTGGTTGATAAAGCGGTATCCATGGCACGTCCCTACAACGCGAAAGTTTCGCTGATTCACGTTGATGTGAATTACTCCGACCTTTACACCGGTCTGATCGACGTCAATCTGGGCGATATGCAGAAGCGTATCTCCGAAGAGACGCACCACGCCCTGAGCGAACTGTCCACCAACGCGGGCTACCCGATTACCGAAACCCTGAGCGGCAGCGGCGACCTGGGCCAGGTATTGGTTGATGCGATCAAGAAATACGACATGGATCTGGTGGTGTGCGGTCACCATCAGGACTTCTGGAGCAAGCTGATGTCTTCCGCTCGCCAGCTGATTAATACCGTTCACGTGGATATGCTGATTGTTCCGCTGCGTGACGAAGAAGACGAGTAAGTGCAAAAAAGCCCGGTGGCGCTAACGCTTACCGGGCCTACAGGCGGCACGAAATGTAGGCCCGGTAAGGCGAAGCCGCCACCCGGCTTTTTTTATTCCGGTGTCCCCGAATAAATATCAAACCGGTGCCCTTTGGTGGTCACCGCGTTGGTCGTGGCAACGTCCGCCAGAGGCGGCGCATAGTCAGGGCGCTTCACCACCACCCGCTTCGTCGCCAGCTGACGAGCCGGTTCCAGCAGGCCATCCGCATCCAGATCAGGCCCCACCAGAGACTGAAACACCCGCATCTCTTTCTTTACCAGCGCGCTTTTCTGCTTGTGCGGGAACATCGGGTCGAGATAGACGACCTGCGGGCGCGGGGTGATATCGGTCAGCGCCGTCAGGCTCGAGGCATGAATCAGCTGCAATCGTTCCTGCAACCACGGCCCGATTTCCGGGTCCGCGTAGCCACGCGTCAGACCATCGTCCAGCAACGCGGCCACCACCGGATTACGCTCCAGCATCCGCACATGACAGCCGACAGACGCCAGCACAAACGCATCGCGCCCCAGCCCCGCCGTGGCATCCACCACGTCCGGCAGATAGCTTCCTTTAATCCCAACCGCTTTCGCCACCGCTTCGCCGCGACCGCCGCCGAACTTGCGCCGGTGCGCCATGGCTCCGCCGACAAAATCGACAAAAATCCCGCCGAGCTTCGGTTCATCGCGCTTACGTAATTCGAGATGTTCTGGTGTCATCACCAGCGCCATCAGGTTATCTTCATCGTGCTCCAGCCCCCAGCGGGCGGCCAGGACAGATAAGGCGCCGTCTCCGGCGCCTGTTTCATCCACTAAGCAGATCTTCACGTAACAATCAACCTTTGATCCCGTAATGCTCAAGCATCGCGTCCAGCTGCGGCTCGCGCCCACGGAAGCGTTTGAACAGCACCATTGGCTCTTCGGAACCGCCGCGGGTCAGGATGTTGTCGAGGAACGACTGGCCGGTTTCGCGGTTGAAAATCCCCTCTTCTTCGAAACGAGAGAAGGCATCCGCCGCCAGCACGTCGGCCCACAGGTAGCTGTAGTACCCCGCCGCATAGCCGCCTGCGAAGATGTGGCTGAACGCGTGCGGGAAACGACCCCAGGTTGGCCCAGGGATCACCGCGACCTGCTTTTTAATCTCCGCCAGGGTTTCAAGGATTTTCGCCCCCTGCTCCGGGCTGAACTCGGCGTGCAGGCGGAAGTCGAACAGGCCGAACTCCAGCTGGCGCAGGATAAACATCGCCGCCTGGTAGTTCTTCGCCGCCAGCATTTTATCCAGCAGTTCTTTCGGCAGCGGTTCACCGGTCTCGTAGTGGCCGGAGATAAACGCCAGCGCGTCCGGCTCCCAGCACCAGTTTTCCATAAACTGGCTCGGCAGCTCGACCGCATCCCACGGCACACCGCTGATGCCTGCCACGCCTGCGGTTTCGATGCGGGTCAGCATGTGGTGCAGGCCGTGACCGAACTCGTGGAACAGGGTGATCACTTCATCGTGGGTGAACAGCGCAGGTTTGCCGTTCACCGGACGGTTGAAGTTACAGGTCAGGTAGGCGACCGGCTTCTGCAGGGAACCGTCTGCTTTACGCATCTGGCCCACGCAGTCGTCCATCCACGCCCCGCCGCGCTTGTTCTCACGCGCGTAGAGATCGAGGTAGAAGCTGCCGCGCAGTTCGTTTTTCTCGTCATACAGCTCGAAGAAGCGCACGTCCGGATGCCAGACGTCGATATCGGTACGCTCTTTGGCGGTGATGCCATAGATGCGCTTCACCACTTCAAACAGGCCGTTAACGGCTTTGTTTTCCGGGAAGTACGGGCGCAGCTGCTCGTCGCTGATGCTGTAGAGGTGCTGCTTCTGTTTTTCGCTGTAGTAAGCAATGTCCCACGGCTGCAGCTCGTCCACGCCGAACTCCGCTTTCGCGAAGGCGCGCAGCTGGGCCAGCTCTTTTTCACCCTGCGGACGGGCGCGTTTCGCCAGATCGGTCAGGAAGTCGAGCACCTGCTGCGGGTTTTCCGCCATTTTGGTGGCGAGAGATTTGTCGGCGTAGTTTTCAAAGCCCAGCAGCTGCGCCAGCTCGTGGCGCAGGGCGAGGATTTCCGCCATGACCGGGCTGTTGTCCCACTTACCGGCATTCGGCCCCTGATCGGAGGCGCGGGTGCTATACGCGCGGTACATCTCTTCGCGAAGCGCCTGGTTTTCGCAGTAGGTCATCACTGGCAGATAGCTTGGGATATCCAGGGTTAACAGGTAGCCGTCCTGCTCTTTCGCTTCGGCCTGCGCTTTTGCTGCCGCCAGGGCGCTTTCCGGCATACCCGCCAGCTCTGCTTCGTCGGTAATCAGCTTCGTCCAGCCCATGGTGGCGTCGAGCACATTGTTGCTGTACTGGTTGCCCAGCTCGGACAGGCGCGCGGCGATTTCACCGTAGCGGGTCTGCTTCTCTTTTGGCAGGCCAATCCCGGACAGCTCAAAATCACGCAGGGCGTTATCGACCGATTTTTTCTGGGCGGTGTTCAGCTCGGCGTAGTGATCTCCGTCGCGCAGGTCGCGGTAGGCTTTGTAGAGCCCTTCGTGCTGGCCGACCCAGGTGCTGTACTCAGAGAGCAGCGGCAGGGTTTGCTCGTAGGCTTCACGCAGTTCCGGGCTGTTTTTTACCGAGTTCAGGTGGCTCACCGGGGAGAAGATACGCCCCAGCACGTCGTCCACTTCGGCCAGCGGCTGACACAGATTTTCCCAGGTGTACGGCCCGCCCTGCGCGACCACGCTTTCTACCGCCGCGCGGCAGTTGTCCAGCGATTGCGTAACCGCTGGAACCACATGCTCGGGGAGGATTTTAGAAAACGGTGGCAACGAAAAAGGCGTCAGTAATGGATTGGTCATAAACGCTGTCCTGTTGAAAGAGGTGAATGAAGCGCGCATCCGGCGCTGTGCATATGCGATCTAGAATGGGGTTAAGTGTAGAGGATTTCAATGCCAGACGTGGCGGAAAAGAGCCCGGTGGCGCTGCGCTTACCGGGCCTGCGGGTAATCTGCGCCGTTCTGCTGTAAACTGTGGCAAATCGTCAATTCAGCGGAATATCATTACCCATGCTCAGTTATCGCCACAGCTTCCACGCAGGCAATCACGCCGACGTCCTTAAACACACCGTTCAGAGCCTGATCATCGAATCGCTCAAAGAGAAAGAGAAGCCGTTTCTCTATCTGGACACGCACGCGGGCGCGGGCCGTTATCAGCTGAGCGGCGAGCATGCCGAGCGTACCGGTGAATATCTGGAAGGGATCGCCCGCATCTGGCAGCAGGACGACCTGCCTGCCGAGCTGGAGCCGTACATCGGCGTGGTGAACCACTTCAACCGCAACGGCCAGCTGCGTTACTACCCGGGATCCCCGCTGATTGCCCGCCAGCTGCTGCGCGAGCAGGACAGCATCCAGCTGACCGAGCTGCATCCGAGCGACTTCCCGCTGCTGCGTTCTGAATTCCAGAAAGACAGCCGCGCCCGCGTGGAAAAAGCCGACGGCTATCAGCAGCTGAAAGCCAAGCTGCCGCCAGTTTCCCGTCGCGGCCTGATACTGATCGACCCGCCGTACGAAATCAAAACCGACTATCAGGCGGTGGTGACGGGTATTCACGAAGGCTACAAACGCTTCGCCACCGGGACATACGCCCTGTGGTATCCGGTGGTGCTGCGCGCGCAAATCAAGCGCATGATCAAAGACCTGGAAGCCACCGGCATCCGCAAAATCCTGCAGATCGAGCTGGCCGTGCGTCCGGACAGCGACCAGCGCGGCATGACCGCCTCGGGCATGATCGTCATTAACCCGCCGTGGAAGCTCGAAGCGCAGATGAACAACGTGCTGCCGTGGCTGCACAAAACGCTGGTGCCAGCCGGTACGGGTCATACCTCCGTCAGTTGGATCGTGCCGGAGTAATCGCAGCCATCGGTGGAAACTATTGATTTCAGGTATACAATCGCGGCAATTCACGATTAAGGACAAAAGCTATGACTAAGCATTATGACTACATCGCCATCGGCGGTGGCAGCGGCGGCATCGCCTCCATCAACCGCGCGGCCATGTACGGCCAGAAGTGTGCGCTGATTGAAGCCAAAGCGCTGGGCGGCACCTGCGTGAACGTGGGTTGTGTACCGAAAAAGGTGATGTGGCATGCGGCGCAAATCCGTGAAGCTATCCATATGTATGGCCCGGACTACGGCTTTGACACCACCATCAACCACTTCGACTGGGACAAACTGATCGCCAGCCGTACCGCCTACATCGACCGTATTCACACCTCGTACGACAACGTGCTGGGTAAAAATAACGTCGACGTTATCCACGGTTTCGCCCGCTTTGTGGACGCGAAAACGATCGAAGTAAACGGTGAGACGATCACCGCCGATCACATCCTGATCGCCACCGGCGGCCGTCCTAGCCACCCGAACATCCCGGGCGTGGAATACGGCATCGACTCTGACGGTTTCTTCGAACTGCCTGCCCTGCCTAAGCGCGTTGCCGTGGTGGGCGCGGGTTACATCGCGGTGGAGCTGGCTGGCGTGATTAACGGTCTGGGTGCCGAAGCGCACCTGTTCGTGCGTAAACACGCGCCGCTGCGCAGCTTCGATCCGCTGATCGTTGATACGCTGGTTGAAGTGATGAACACCGAAGGCCCAACCCTGCACACCAACGCCGTGCCAAAAGCGGTCGTGAAAAATGCAGACGGCAGCCTGACCCTGGAGCTGGAAGATGGCCGCAGCCAGACCGTCGATTGCCTGATCTGGGCCATTGGCCGTGAACCGGCGAACGATAACTTCAACCTGGGCGTGACCGGCGTGAAAACCGACGAAAAAGGCTATATCGTCGTCGATAAATTCCAGAACACCAGCGTACCGGGCATTTATGCGGTCGGCGACAATACCGGTGCCGTTGAGCTTACCCCGGTTGCCGTTGCGGCGGGTCGTCGTCTTTCCGAGCGCCTGTTTAACAACAAGCCGGACGAGCATCTGGACTACAGCAACATCCCGACCGTGGTCTTTAGCCACCCACCAATCGGCACCGTCGGCTTAACCGAGCCGCAGGCGCGCGAGCAGTATGGCGACGACCAGGTGAAAGTGTATAAATCCGCGTTTACCGCGATGTATACCGCCGTTACCTCCCACCGTCAGCCGTGCCGCATGAAGCTGGTCTGCGTCGGCCCGGACGAGAAGATTGTCGGTATCCACGGCATTGGCTTCGGCATGGATGAGATCCTGCAGGGCTTTGCGGTAGCGCTGAAGATGGGCGCGACCAAGAAAGATTTCGACAATACCGTGGCGATCCACCCAACGGCCGCCGAAGAGTTTGTCACCATGCGTTAATGCATAAGCCCCTCTCCGGAGGGGCTTTTTTTATTCACATTCATAAATCGTTGCAAAACGAATGCTCCGAAAAGAGTGATCTACCGCACATATCCCTCCACATCTACCGAAGCGAATGTCTACGCTTATAAGACGCCCGGATAAACCTGTCTTTTGAACACACAACCGGAGGTCCCTATCACCATGTTCAACCAGAAACTACAGGCTACCGAGAACATCGAATTCGAGATTGCAGAAGAGCTGCGCTACGAGACCGATCCCTGCGAGTTGAAACTGGATGAAATGATTGAGGCGGAGCCGGAACCCGAGATGATCGAGGGGCTACCCGCCTCCGATGCACTGACGCCCGCAGACCGCTATCTTGAACTGTTTGAGCACGTGCAGTCCTCGCGCCTGTTCACGGACAGCAAAACCTTTCCCGACTGCGCGCCGAAGATGGATCCGCTGGATATCCTGATCCGCTACCGCAAAGTCAGACGCCACCGGGATTTCGACCTGCGCCAGTTTGTGGAAAACCACTTCTGGCTGCCGGAGACCTACAGTACGGAATATGTTTCCGACCCCGGTCTGTCCCTCAAAGAGCACATTGACAGCCTGTGGCCAGTGCTGACGCGCGAGCCGCAGGATCATATTCCCTGGTCTTCCCTGCTGGCGCTGCCCCAAGCCTATATCGTTCCCGGCGGACGATTCAGCGAGACTTACTACTGGGATTCCTATTTCTCCATGCTGGGGCTGGCGGAGAGCGGTCGTAACGATCTGCTGAAATGTATGGCGGATAACTTCGCCTGGCTGATTGAACGCTACGGGCATATTCCCAACGGCAACCGTACCTATTATCTCAGCCGCTCCCAGCCGCCGGTCTTTGCGCTGATGGTGGAATTGTTTGAGGAGGACGGCGTGCGCGGTGCGAAACGCTATCTGGAACACCTCAAAATGGAGTACGCCTTCTGGATGGACGGCGCGGAGTCGCTCCTGCTTAACCAGGCCTACCGCAGCGCCGTGCGTATGCCGGACGGCTCGTTGCTCAACCGCTACTGGGATGACCGTGATACCCCGCGCGATGAATCGTGGATTGAGGACGTGGAAACTGCCCGCCATTCGGGCCGTCCGCCAAACGAGGTGTATCGCGACCTGCGCGCCGGGGCGGCGTCCGGCTGGGACTATTCCTCCCGCTGGCTGCGCGATCCGTCGCGGCTCGCCAGCATCCGCACGACGCAGTTTATCCCCATCGATCTGAACGCCTTCCTGTACAAGCTGGAAAGCGCAATCGCCAACATCTCGGCGTCGAAAGGGGATAAAGAGACGGCAGACCTGTTCCGCCAGAAAGCCAGCGATCGCCGCGAGGCAGTGAACCGCTATCTGTGGGACGAGGAGAGTGGCTGTTACCGCGATTACGACTGGCGACGCGAAGAGCTGGCGCTGTTTTCTGCCGCCAGCATTGTGCCGCTGTATGTCGGCATGGCGACCCATGAGCAGGCCGAGCGCCTGTCGGATGCGGTCAAAGCGCGACTGCTGACGCCGGGCGGGATTCTGGCGACCGAGTACGAAACCGGCGAGCAGTGGGATAAACCCAACGGCTGGGCGCCGCTGCAGTGGATGGCGATCCAGGGGTTCAAGCAGTACGGCAACGACTCGCTGGGGGATGAAATCGCCTGGAGCTGGCTGCATACGGTGAACCATTTTTATCAGACGCATCATAAGCTGATTGAGAAGTACCACATCGCCAGCAGCACGCCGCGCGAAGGGGGCGGGGGTGAGTATCCGCTGCAGGATGGTTTCGGCTGGACGAACGGCGTGGTGCGGCGGCTGATTGGGTTGTATGGGGAGCCTTGAATAGGGTGCGGTCTGGTGCCCTCACCCCTGCCCTCTCCCACGGGGAGAGGGAGGAGAAATCAGCGAATCACCTCATAAATGGTGCTCTGAATAGACTGCCATTTTTTGGTGGTGGCATCCGGCTGTGACTTCGCACGGCGTGTGGCCATGTCGAGATCGTGCTGCTGGCGTTTCACCACCGCTGGCACGGTGCAGAAAGCTTTGAGGTACTCTTTACGTACCGAGGTCAGAGACTCGCCGTTCGACATCGCGTGGCTGAGCGTGTTGATGAAGCGCCGACACGGCTTCTCTTCCACCATGTTTTGCCGGTAGCGTAGCATCAGCTCCAGCACGTCGTCATAGCCTGCCGACATCGCCTCTTCGGTCCAGGACAGCTTCCAGTCCATACCGCCCTGCAAAAAGAGCTGGGTCACGCGGGTGTCGTTGCGGTTAATGGCCGAGCGGAAATTATTCTCGTCCCAGGTCACTCCCATGCGCGTGAGCGTTTCGCGCGAGGAAGGCGTCTCACGCATTTCCTGTGGCGGCGCCGCTTCAGCCGCGCTGACGGCCGCAGGCTGCGGTTTACTGCTGGTCACCAGCCAGAAGCCTCCCGCCACGATGGCAATCACCATGACGCCAACTGCTCCCCATAACGCACCGGAAATGAGCTGCTCGCGTTGTTCGGGGGTGCGCGGCGCGCGCTGGGTCGGCTTTTCAATGGTGTCACGGACTTCAAACAGATCCCCACCGGTGACCCGATCCATTTTCTGCGCCTTTTCCCAGAAGGTATGCAGTTCGCTGGCATCTACCGCCATGAATCCCGCCGGATTGACGCGCGTTCTCCCCTCTTCAAACGCGCGTTGAACGGGCCGCGCGATCTGCGCGTAGTAGTTATCCAGCAGCTGGATTTGCGCCGAGCTTAACGTTTTCTGGACGGTGATGTTGTTACGGATTTGCCGAATGTCATCGAGGAAGGTTTGCAGCGTTTTACGCGGTTCAACCAGCAGCGTCAGCATGGACGGGTCGCTGAACAGCGAAGCGTAATAGCGGCTGAACTCTTTTTTATCCACCAGCATTTGCGCCAGTTCGCTGAACATCATGCCGCTCAGGACATCGTTGATCTCGCCCAACTTCAGCCAGCGCCGTACGCGGTCGGCGTTAAACAAAGTCTTGAGATGGTTATTCAGCCTTACCTGATCGGGCCAGGCCTGCTGGATGAGCCCTTTTATCATGAGCTCTATCGCCCGCACCTGCTTATGCGCCTGCTGCTGCTGGAGTTCGCTGCCCGGAGCCAGCTCCGTGCTGTAGGTCAACAGCGGCTGCTGCAGGCGAAGGTGCTCCAGCGCGGTGACAAAGCGCATCGCCGCAATCAGCTGGTTTTCACTCACATCCTGTCCGCTTTCATACTGCGGCACGCGCTGCTGCAGCAGGCGCAGCTGGAGCGTAAATTCCGACATCTCGGCATCATTCAGGTTGAGTTTTTTCGCTACGGCTCCCCAGCCGCCCAGGGCTAATCGCGCGCTGTCCAGTTGTTCCAGAAACCAGCGTGGATCTTTGCCCTCAGAAGCATGTACATTCAGAAGAAGCAAAATTTCCACCGACGCATGGCGAATGACCGCCAGACAGTGTTCGAACTGTTCGCGAATATGATGTGATGTGCTGAGAGTCATTGTTTTCCTTAAGCGACAACGAAGACATCCGGATTGGCACGTAACGGCCTTTTTTCTTTTTATTTATACGCGGTTAACCATACCTGACTTTCTGTTGAAATAAAGTGACAACCCTAAAATCATTTAAAATGTTTCAGGAGAATCTGAATGCCGGTTTTAATTACCCCTCGCCTGAACTGCTCGCCTTTACAAGAAGAAGACTGGCCCTTTTTTCTGGCGCTACAGCAGCATCCCGACGTCATGCGCTTTGTGGCGGAAGACCGCCCCGTCGCGGCGATCCGCGAGGCGTTTGATTCGCGCCTGACGCCCTGGACGCCAGGGAGCGCGCACTGGCTGTGCCTCGTCGTGCGTGACGCCGCTTCCAGGGCTCCGTTGGGCGTCACCGGGTATATTCATCGGGAGGAGGATTGCGCTGAGGTCGGTTTTCTTTTCGCTCCCGAGGCGCAGGGGAAAGGTTACGGCTTTGAATCCCTGAAAGCGCTTTGCGATTACGCTTTTCATCAGGGCGGTATACGTCGACTTACCGCCACCGTCACCGCCGGGAATGTCGCCTCACGACGTCTGCTGGAAAAAGCCCGCTTTTGCCTGGAGGGCGAATTACGCGAGAGCTATTACCTTGCGGGACGTTGGCATAATGACTGGTTATTTGGTTTATTGCGGCAGGAATATCTGAATAACAATCCCTGATCAATAGCCATTTGGCGGATATTTCTCGTACCTCATTTCCTCTACAGTGTCGCCATTAAGAGGAAATGAATATGAAAGAGCATGCGCTGAAAATATCTTCTGCCGCCATCGCGTTAATAAAGAAACATCAGGGTCTTTCTCTGGAAAAATATCGTGACGAAAAAGGATTATGGGTTATCGGCTATGGCCACGTTATCCGCGATCAGGAGCATTTTCACGGCCCTGTCACACCTCTGGAGGCTGAGACTTTGTTGCGCGAAGATATCCGGTTGTGTGAAGCGCTGCTGCGGGAAAATATGACACGTCCATTAACCCAACAGCAGCATGATGCGCTGGTGATGATGATATTCAGTTTCGGAGAGATAACGTCGCTCCCAAACGCGCTTTTTCAGGCCGTCGCCCGGGTATAATACATGGCTGCCTGCGTTCTGTTTTTCACGTCCAGCCGCCGGAAAAGCGCCTCGAGGTGCGCTTTTACCGTGGCCGCACTGATGTTCAGATTGCGGCCAATCTCTTTATTCGACTCCCCCGCCGCCAGCAATTTCAAGACTTCGCGCTGGCGCTCGCTCAAGGATAATAATGCCTGAGGCGACGTCGGCTCTCTGACCCACTCTCCGGGAAAACAGACCATCCCTCTGGATACCGAATCCAGTACGGCGGAAAACCGTTCGGAATTGGCGTTTCGGGGAACAATGGCCATGACGTTTCGCTGCCGCAGCTGCTCAGCACATTTGGCCTCTTTTTTCGCCAAAATCAGAATCACACGTATCGCCGGAAAGCGATGCAGGATCGCTTCCAGCAAAGTGCTCCCTTCGTCCTGAATTAAATTCCCATCAATCATGACGATAGCCGACGGTGAAGCAGAAATCTGAGTCCATAAATCTTCTGCCTGACAGGTCCCAGTTATATTTATTTCCGGAATCAACCTCTGAAGACTGTGTATCGCTCCGTGAATAAAGAGTGACTGCCTGTCAAACATGATTACTCGCATCGTTTTTTCCCCTCTGAGAATAGCGAAGGGGGATTCTACAGAGGCATTATTTAAGAAAAAACTCAACGAATGGATACGTTACAAATCCCCGGTGTTCTTTATATCTGTCAGTATTTAGACACATATATCTTAAGGATTTACTCAAGCGCATACCTCACAGGAACATACCGCCTGATACTTCAATACGTTGCGCATTCATCCAGCCCAGTTTGTCGCTGAGCAGTGCCGCAATGGCATCGCCGATATCGTCAGGCAGCCCCACCCGCCCCAGCGCCGTCTGGGACGCCAGCATCTGGTTGAGCTCCGCGTTGTCGCGCACGTGTCCGCCGCCAAAGTCGGTTTCTATCGCGCCAGGCGCAATGATATTGACGGAGATGCCGCGCGCGCCCAGCTCTTTCGCCTGATAACGCGTCAACACTTCCATTGCTCCTTTCATCGCCGCGTAGGTCGCCGATCCCGGCTGGGTAAAACGGGCCAGCCCGCTGGAGACGTTGAGGATCCGTCCGCCGTCGTTAAGCAGCGGCAGCAGGCGCTGCGTCAGGAAGAAAGGTCCTTTGAAATGAACGTTCAGCGCCTCGTCAAACTGGGCTTCCGTCGTGTCGGTATAAGGCGCATATAAACCCGTCCCGGCATTGTTCAATAAATAGTCAAACGTTTCACGCTGCCAGACGCTCTTAAGGGTCTCCTGAAGCTGTTGGGCAAAATGCTCAAAGCTCGTGATATCCCCGACGTTGAGCTGCAATGCCGCCGCGTTGACGCCTTTTTCCTGAATTTCATGCACAACGTCCAGCGCTTCCTGCTGGCTGCGGTTGTAGGTCAGCACAATTCCCGTGCCGTCTGCCGCCAGCTTTAAGGCAGCATTTTTACCCAAACCACGGCTACCACCCGTCACTAATGCGATACGTTCAGTCATCATAAACCTCGTTTTGGCTGTTATGGAGATTGAGTAAGAGCTTATTAGGTGATAGAAAATCAATAAAGATGAGTTAAAACGCTTCACTGTTTCAGCACAAACAACAATGAGCTACATCTATGGATAAAATTCACGCAATGCAGCTGTTTGTTCGCGTCGCGGAACTGGAGAGTTTTTCCCGCGCGGCAGAAACATTAACGTTGCCGAAAGGCAGCGTGTCACGGCAGATTCAGGCCCTCGAAAACCGGCTTGGCACCCAGCTATTGCACCGCACCACCCGCCGCGTCAGCCTGACGCAGGACGGTATGGTCTATTACGAACGGGCAAAAGATCTGCTGGCAAACCTCGATGAGCTGGACGGTATGTTTTTGCACGCTCCCTCCAGCATCAGCGGACGGCTCCGCGTGGATATGCCCGTCGCCGTTGCTCGAAATTTAGTCATCCCCAAACTCCCTGCTTTTCTGCAGCATTATCCGGGCATCGAGCTGGAGCTCAGCAGCAGCGATCGTCTGGTGGATGTGATCCGCGAAGGGTTTGACTGCGTGGTACGCGTCGGCACGCTGAAAGATTCAGGGCTTATTGCCCGACCGTTGGGCAAGCTGTCGGTGATTAACTGCGCCAGCCCGGATTATCTGGCGCGTTTTGGCTACCCGGAAACGCTGGACGATTTAGGCTCGCACGCCGTCATTCACTACACCGCTACGCTGGGAACTCGCCCACAGGGCTTTGAGTTTTATAACGGCAGTACGACGCAGTGGATAAAAACGGGAGGGGTGTTAACTGTTAACAGCACCGAAACTTACCAGGCTGCCTGCCTCGCCGGGCTGGGCATCATTCAGGTTCCGCGGGTTGGGGTGCGAGATTTACTGCGCGCGAAGAAACTGATTGAAATTCTCCCGCAATACCGGGCCGAACCAATGCCTGTCTCCCTGATTTATCCCCACCGGCGCAACCTCTCCCGCCGGGTACATCTGTTCATGGAGTGGCTGACCGAACTCACAAAAGCTTACGTGGACTAGTCGCAAGCTATAATTCAGTAACATCCAGCCAAACGAAAAGGAAAAGACGCGTGACGCCGGAAAATAACCCGCAACGACCCACCCAACATTTAGAGTATGAACCCATCAAGAAGATGGAGACCGAGCCGGAAGAGACCAGGTCTCCAGGTACCGCCAGCAAAGCGCTGGGGACCGTCACCGGCATTATCGCCAGAATTCAGCAGTTTCCCATGATTGCGCATCTGATACGTGCGACCGAACGCTTTAATGACCGCATGGGAAACCAGTTTGGTGCCGCCATCACCTATTTTTCCTTCCTGTCGATGATCCCGATCCTGATGGTGTCGTTTGCGGCGGCCGGTTTTGTGCTCGCCTCGCACCCGACGCTGTTGCAGGATATCTTTAACAAAATCCTGAATAACGTCAGTGATCCAACCCTTGCCAGCACGCTCAAAAGCACCATCAATACCGCCGTCCAGCAGCGCACCACCGTCGGTATCGTCGGTTTGCTGATTGCCCTTTACTCCGGCGTTAACTGGATGGGCAACCTGCGCGAGGCCATTCGCGCCCAGTCGCGCGATGTCTGGGAGCGTAAGCCGCAGGATCAGGAGAAAATTTGGGTGAAGTATCTCCGCGACTTTGTTTCGCTGATTGGTCTGCTCGTCGCGCTCATCGTGACGCTGTCCATTACCTCCGTGGCGGGCTCGGCGCAGCAGATGATCATCTCCGCGCTCTACCTTGATTACATCGAATGGCTGAAGCCCGCCTGGCGCAGCATTGGGCTGGCCATTTCCATCTTCGCCAACTACCTGCTGTTCTTCTGGATCTTCTGGCGCTTGCCCCGTCATCGTCCCCGCAAGAAGGCGCTGATCCGCGGCACGTTGATCGCGGCGATCGGCTTTGAGGTGATCAAAATCGTGATGACCTACACCCTGCCGTCGCTGGTGAAATCCCCTTCCGGCGCGGCGTTCGGCTCGGTGCTGGGGTTAATGGCGTTCTTCTACTTCTTCGCACGTTTAACCCTGTTCTGCGCCGCGTGGATCGCCACTGCCGAGTACAAAGACGACCCGCGAATGCCGGGCAAAACGCACCGTTAACCCCTCTCCCGGGCTGAAATTTCAGCCCGATTCATCATTTCAGCATATAAATCCAGTCCGTAACTTTTATTTAACCGAAAACCAGTTTTATTGACTGATATTTAAAATCTGTGAAGCATTTCATAGACGTGTTTTGGCTGGCCTGAAAATTATCCGCTTTTTGTTGCTTTTATCACCAGGTCGCGGCTTTGTTACAGATTGAAATGTCGCTTTTGCTGTGCGTAATATGGCCTTTCGTTCGACAAAAATAAGAAAATATTATGCAAGCAACCGCCACCACACTCGACTCAGAAACGGAAAACGTTCCGGTAAATTCGCGAAATAAAGTTGTCGTCGCCTCGCTGATTGGCACCGCCATCGAGTTCTTCGACTTTTACATTTACGCCACCGCGGCGGTCATCGTCTTCCCGCACATTTTCTTCCCGCAGGGCGATCCGACGGCGGCCACGCTGCAGTCTCTGGCGACCTTTGCTATCGCGTTTGTTGCGCGTCCGATTGGCTCCGCGCTGTTTGGACACTTTGGCGATCGCATCGGACGTAAAGTGACGCTGGTGGCCTCGCTGCTGACGATGGGGATCTCCACCGTGGCCATCGGCCTGCTGCCGACGTATGAGACCATCGGCATTCTGGCGCCGGTCCTGCTGGCGCTGGCGCGTTTTGGTCAGGGTCTGGGACTGGGTGGTGAATGGGGTGGCGCGGCGCTGCTGGCCACCGAGAACGCCCCGGCGCGCAAGCGCGCGCTGTATGGTTCTTTCCCGCAGCTTGGCGCACCGATTGGCTTCTTCTTCGCCAACGGGACGTTCCTGCTGCTCTCCTGGCTGCTGACGGATGAACAGTTCATGAGCTGGGGCTGGCGTATCCCGTTTGTCTTCTCAGCCGTGCTGGTGCTGATTGGCCTGTACGTGCGAGTTTCTCTGCATGAGACCCCTGTTTTCGCAAAAGTGGCCGCGGCGAACAAGCAGGTGAAAGTGCCGCTGGGCACGCTGCTGACCAAGCACGTCCGCGTGACCGTACTGGGCACGTTTATCATGCTGGCCACCTACACGCTGTTCTACATCATGACCGTTTACTCCATGACCTTCAGTACCGCCGCCGCGCCGGTTGGGCTGGGTCTGCCGCGTAACGAAGTGCTGTGGATGCTGATGATGGCGGTGATCGGATTTGGCGTGATGGTTCCGATTGCGGGCCTGCTCGCGGATAAGTTCGGTCGTCGCGCAAGCATGATCACCATCACCACGCTGATCGTTCTGTTTGCTCTGTTCGTCTTCCCGCCGCTGCTGGGTTCAGGTAGCCCGGCGCTGGTGATGGCCTACCTGCTGATTGGCCTGAGCCTGATGGGGTTGACCTTCGGCCCGATGGGTGCGCTGCTGCCAGAGCTGTTCCCGACGGAAGTGCGTTATACCGGCGCGTCGTTCTCCTACAACGTCTCGTCTATTCTGGGCGCCTCCGTTGCGCCGTATATCGCCACCTGGCTGCAGGCAAACTACGGCCTGTTCTATGTGGGTGTTTATCTGGCGGCCATGGCGGCACTGACGCTGATTGCGCTGCTGCTGACGCACGAGACGAAGCACCAGGCTCTGTAAGCTAATGCCGGGTGGCGGCTACGCCTTACCCGGCCTACGATTCAAATGTAGGCCGGGTAAGCGCAGCGCCACCCGGCAAAAACAGGCCGCACCTTACTTCTTCATCTGTGACAAAATGGTCCGGCACTGATTCGCCTCGCCTTCTGACGGCGAAATCAACGCCAGCAGCGCTGCGGCGGGGGTAACCAGCGTCGCGAGGGCTGCGGCCACCGCGCCACGCGCAATCAGCGGTCCGGGCTTCACGCCCGCCTGCGGATTTTTGAAGGTTCCACGCACGTACAGCGGCGAGCGCAGGGTGATGATACGGATCCCCTTACTTTCCGGATCGATGGTCAAATCCAGCTGTTCGGACGCCATGCTGGCGGTACCGGTCACGTTAATCACCGCATTTTCCGTGTCGAAGGCAAAAATCTGCGGACGCGCCACGCCGTTAACCAGATCCAGATTGGCCGCCGCGCAGTTCACCCGCACCTCATCATCACCGAAGATTTGCCCGATGATGTAGTTCCCGACGTTCAGCCCCAGGATCTCCATCAGGTTACGGCTCACCAGCCCGTCGTTCATCAGCAGCTTCAGGTTGCCATTACCGCTGCCCAGCAGCGCCGCCACGGAGTTCCCCACGCCGCGGATGTCGGCATCGCCGTTCATCTCGCCGAGGGTCTTCTGCATCAGCTCGACGTTCGGCATCAGCGCTTTCAGCTTAAGCCTGCGGGCCTGAATCTCCGCGCGCCCCTGCATCGGCTTTTTATCGCCTTCCAGGTGAATGTTGGAGGAAATCGTCCCGCCCGCCATGCCAAACTTCAGCGGCTGCAGGCGCAGATCGGCATTTTTCAGGATGATATGCGTCGAGAGATCGCTCAACGGCAACGTGCTGCCATGCTCAATTTTACGCCCTTTGAAGCGGACGTCCGCATCCATCACGTTCCACTTATCGGTTTCAAAGCGATCGTAAGGCAGCACTTTTCCCGCAGGCTGAATGTCCTTTTTCACCTCTTTTGATTTTGTGCCTTTACCGGAATCCACGCCGATCAGCGGGCCGAGATCGGCCAGACGCAGCTGGCGGGACTCAACGTCCCCTTCCAGCTTCGGTCTCGGTTTTCCGGTGGTGTAGGTCAGCGAGCCGTGGATATCGCTGTCGCCGATGCGGCCGTTAAAATCACGGTAGTCAAAAACCGACGATTTTTCGCTGTCGATTTTGGCGACCAGATGCCCGTCCGTTTCGAACGGCGGGGTATCCGGCAGCAGCACGCCGGTCAGCTCATACAGCTCGCCCAGCGAATCACCGGCAAATTTAAGCTGAAGATCGACGCCGCCCATGTTCATCGGGTCGTTAACCGTTCCCACGAACGCCACGCGGGTGTTACCGGAGCGGAAGTCCGCCTGCACCGGGAACGGCGTGCCTTCGCTCCGGAGCGCCAGCATGCCGCCTATTTTCCCTTTACCGCTGAGCGGCTGGTCGTTGTAGCGTCCTTTTGCCGTCAGGCCGAAGACATAGTCGCCCACGCTTGCCGTGTCACCTTTGGCTTTCGTCCCCGTGACCTCGCTAAACGGCAGCGGCTTGCCCAGCGGATCGACCAGGATCTCCACGTCGGCCTTGCTGACCTTATCGTCGATGGCGATCCGCCCGCGATCGAAGAGAATATTGTCGAGACGGAATGACCAGGAGGAAGGCTGGGCGTTCGGATCCTTTTCGCCATCGCTGGCAAGGTTGAACGTCCAGTTGTTGTTTTTTTCAGAGAGGCGGATCAGGCGCGCGTCGGGCTGCTGAAGTTTGATCCACGGCAGATAGACCGTTTTGGTCAGCAGCGCGAGCGGGGCCAGCGTGGCCTCAACGCGCGGCAGGTGGATCATGGTGACGTCCGGGATATCCGGCGGGTTACCGAGAATGATGTCGTCGGCGTGGACGTGTGGCCACGGGATCCAGCTTCGCCAGCCGGGCTCCTCTTTCTGACGCTCCCACACGACCCCTAAATCACCGCGTATGGCGAAGGGGCGGTTCAGTTCGGTTGAGACTTTCTGGTTGATGGTCGGCTTAAGACGGTTCCAGTCAAACGTCGCGATAATGATGGCGACGACCACGATCAACAACAAGAAAATCCCTGCTGTCCAGGAGATTACCCTGGTTGTTCTTGTCATTTTTATCCCCTTTCCTGATGACCTGTCCTGTAAAACTATAGTCCAGACAAAGGGAAGCGGGCTTATCAGAGGGTAGTTATCACGCTATCGAGGCGATCCATGGGTACCGGTCGGGAGAGGAAATAGCCTTGCGCCGCCGCGGCAGGCGAGCTTTGCACATCACGCCACTCTTCCAGCGTTTCCACACCTTCAACAATCACGCCCTGGCAATAGCGGTTCATCAGCTGTAATAACAGCGTAAACAGGTTCCGCCCTTCCGGGGTCTGACGCAGCATAATGAACAGATCGCGGGCCACTTTAATGTAGTCATAACGCACTTCACTCAGAGCCGAAAAGTTCGCCATGCCGGTGCCAAAGTCATCCAGCCATAGCGGGCCGTATTCGCATATGGAGGCAAACGAGGAGTCCTGCGGCAGGCGGACATGCTCCACCAGCTCAAAGCGCACCCACGGCAGGGTGGCGATCAGCGCCTGCAATTTCGCGTTCTGACGCAGCGCCAGCAGAGTGGGGCCATCAACATTCACTGAAGCGAGGATATCGTGCTGTTCGAAAAAGGGCTGCTTCGTTGCCAGCATACGGAGCTGCTCTTCCAGCACGTCAAGACGCTGGCGAACGGCCACTTCGGCAAAATAGCGATCCGGTGCGATGCGCTGGGTAGGGTTTGAGGGATGCGTCACGACGGTCAAAATTTCAATGGCCATCAGTCGACCGTCTGTTCGGTATATCGGCTGATAGGTATACGCACGCTCACATTGCAGCCAGTAGCGATGCTCCTGCAAGTTCTCAATACTTGCCTCAGGCGTGGTGCTCAGCCGCTGGATAACCTGCTCTGACTTCATTTCAGATGTCCTGTTGTTGGGATGGCCTTTCTGGACTCGTCACAGGATTATCGGCGCGACAATTGAGAACTTTATGTTCAATTCACCGGGAAAATGAAATTAAGATGACAGAAATGCGCAGGAACACGCGCTGGCTCAAATAAAATAATGGAACGTTGTTTTAATATAGTTGACCTGTTAATTCACTCAGCGCACACTGCTGATCATTCTTCTGTTCAGGTTCACGATTATGTCTAAAAAAATTGCCGTGATTGGCGAATGCATGATTGAGCTGTCACAAAAAGGCGCGGAAGTGAGCCGCGGATTTGGTGGCGATACGTTAAACACCTCCGTTTATATTGCCCGCCAGGTTGCGCCTGAGGCGCTCACCGTGAACTACGTTACCGCCCTGGGGACGGACAGCTTCAGCCAGCAGATGCTTGAGGCCTGGCAAAGTGAACATATTGATACCTCGCTGATCCAGCGTATGGAAAACCGCCTGCCGGGTTTGTATTACATAGAGACCGACGACACCGGCGAACGCACGTTTTATTACTGGCGTAACGAAGCCGCGGCCAAATTCTGGCTGGAGAGCGAGGATGCCGCGGCCATCTGCGAAGCGCTGTCGACCTTCGACTATCTCTATCTGAGCGGGATCAGCCTGGCGATCCTGAGCCCCACCAGCCGTGAAAAGCTGCTCTCGCTGCTGCGCGAATGCCGTGCCAACGGCGGCAAGGTCATTTTCGATAACAACTACCGCCCGCGCCTGTGGGTCAGCCGTGAAGAGACGCAGCAGGTCTATCAGCAGATGCTGCAATGCACCGACATCGCCTTCCTGACGCTCGACGATGAAGACGCCCTCTGGGGGGAGAAACCGGTAGAGGACGTGATTGCACGCACGCAAGCGGCTGGCGTGAGCGAAGTGGTGATTAAGCGCGGTGCGGAGTCGTGCCTGGTCGCGATTATGGGTGAAGCGGCGATTGAGGTTCCGGCTGTGAAGCTTGCCAAAGAGAAAGTGATTGATACCACGGCGGCGGGTGATTCATTCAGCGCGGGCTATCTGGCAGTACGCCTGACGGGCGGAACGCCGGAAGCGGCGGCACAGCGTGGACATCTGACGGCCAGCACGGTGATTCAGTATCGCGGGGCGATTATTCCGCGTGAGGCAATGCCTGTTTAAGTAGGGTGCGGGCTGATGCCCTAACCCTCTCCCACAGGGAGAGGGTTAGTCTACGCATTACTGCCCTTGCGGGATATCCGTCGCGTCAGGGTGTAAATCATCAGCCGTCGCGGCCTGCGTCGGCTGCGGCGCGGTCGCCATGATGGAATCCCAGGTCTTCTGAAGTTCCTTCATGTCATATTCCGGCTCGCCCTTCGGCTGCAGAAGGATCAACGCCATCTCCTGCGACAGCTGCTGACGGAGATCCTGGTTGAGCATTTCGACGGTCAGACCGTTCAGGAAATCCTGACGGAGCTTCTGGTACTGTTCCGGCGCAATATCCACCACCTGATTCTGCAGGGAACGAATACGCTGGCTGATCAGAATATCGGTATCGGCGCGCGCGTAGGTCGCAAACAGCTTCTGCAGCTCGAGTTTTTTCTGCGCCACAAGCGCGTTGAATTCCTCTTCGGAAAGCCCCTCTTTACGCACTTTTGCCAACTCTTTCGCGACGACACCCAGATTGGCATTCAGCTTATCGCCCGGTGATTCAACGTTAATGGCGCATTGCGCACGCTGGAACAGCACGCGGCAGTCAAAGCCAAGACCGATATTCTTCACGTTATTCTTACTGAGCGTCTGCTGAACGTGCCAGAACAGCGCTTCACGCGCCAGGTCGGCACGCCAGTAGCGCAACAGCGCCGCGGACTCACGGATGGGCTGCCAGGCGTTATCCCACATCACGGAGAGTCGGTCCTGACGCACGGTGTCCGTCATAATGCTGACAGGCTCTGCACGCAGCGGGGAGAGTGTCGGAACGGGGGCAGGCGATTCACGCTTGCCTTTCAGATCGCCAAACGCTTTGTTGATCTGCTCCACCACCGCGCGGCTGTCCACATTACCCACCACGATCAGCGTCATCGCGTCCGGGGTGTACCACTTCTGGTAGAACGATTTCACCTGTTCGGCGTCCACCGGCTGTTTTAGCGGCTCGGCAGGGTCATGTCCCAGCAACGTCGAGCCTTTCAGGCGGTAACGCCACCAGCCCTCTTTGGTATCACCAGGCCAGGTCGCCACCATGTCGCTGTTGCTCAACGCATAGTTGACGGTGTCCGGCGTAATCGCCAGATTGCCGGAGGCATCGGAGAGATACGTCAGGGCTTCTTTAAGCAGATCGTTGCGGTTATTAGGCAGGCTCAGGTTAAACATGGTGTAGTCATACGAGACCACAGCCGGAGGAAGCGGGCGCTTCGGATCGATGGCCTGTTGCCAGAGCGAACGCACCTGAACCGCTTGCAGGCTGCCGCTCTGCGTGAGCGCCAGCCGGGGAATAAAGTGGCTGAAACCGGTTTGCTGGGTGCTTTCCGTGAGGGAACCGGTATTAACAGACAGACGGATTTCAATACGGTCACTGGGACGTTGCGGCGTGGCTAACACCTGCCACTGAAAACCGTTCGCTAGTGTCCCTTGTTGCCAGGCCGGGTCTGGCTGGAGCGCATCTGCCTGCACATAACTGGCTGCTGCCATCATCAGCAAACCGCCGGTTAAGAGTCGAATTTTTGTGCCCTGCATGTGAACCCCTGATCAACATTCCTGGTTAAAAAAGAGTGCCTCGCGACGCGCTTCACTCTTAAAGATGACGATGAAAACACGTCGATTAGACCGCGCGTTCGGCAAAACGTCACGGTCCGAAGTGAAATATACCCAAAAAAAATCTTGTCGAATTATGACAGGTATGAACAGTTATTATGCGCAGGAGCCCGCATCCCCACAAGGGAATACGGGCATTTGTGACAAGATTAAGAGGATAAGCCAGGATTTTTGCTGTCAGTTGAACGATTATTCAGAGTATCGTCGAGCTTTTTGTGATCCAGCTCTTTCACCCATTTCGCGACCACTACCGTTGCCACGCCGTTACCCACCAGGTTGGTTAACGCACGCGCCTCTGACATAAAGCGGTCAATACCGAGAATCAACGCCAGGCCCGCCACCGGCAGGTGCCCCACTGCAGAGATAGTGGCAGCCAGCACGATAAAGCCGCTGCCCGTTACGCCCGCCGCGCCTTTAGAGGAGAGCAGGAGCACCACCAGCAGGGTGATCTGATGGAAAATATCCATATGGCTGTTGGTCGCCTGTGCAATAAACACCGCCGCCATCGTCAGGTATATCGAGGTGCCGTCCAGGTTGAAGGAGTAGCCCGTCGGGATCACCAGCCCCACCACCGATTTACGACACCCGAGTTTCTCCATCTTATCGAGCATGCGCGGCAGCGCCGATTCTGACGAGGAGGTTCCCAGAACAATCAGCAGCTCTTCGCGGATGTAACGGATAAATTTGAAGATGCTGAAACCGGTCGCGCGGGCGATGGAGCCCAGCACTACCACCACGAAAAGAATACAGGTGATATAGAAACAGATAATCAGCTGACCCAACTGGACCAGCGTACCGACGCCATACTTACCGATGGTGAAGGCCATCGCACCGAAAGCACCGATGGGCGCCAGGCGCATGATCATATTGATGATGCCGAAGATGACCTGCGAGAAGCTTTCGATCACGTTAAAGATCAGCTGGCCTTTGCTGCCCAGACGGTGCAGGGCGAAGCCAAACATCACGGCGAACAGCAGCACCTGGAGGATGTTTCCGCTGGCGAACGCGCCAATGACGCTGCCAGGAATGACGTCCAGCAGGAAGGCCACCACGCCCTGATCCTTCGCCTGTTCGGCATAGACCGCAACCGCTTTGGCATCCAGCGTCGAGGGATCGACGTTCATCCCCGCACCTGGCTGCACCACGTTAACGATGACCAGACCAATAATCAGTGCAAGGGTACTGACCACTTCAAAATAGAGAAGCGCCACTGCACCGGTACGGCCAACCGCCTTCATGCTTTCCATGCCAGCGATGCCCGTGACGACCGTACAGAAGATCACCGGCGCGATGACCATTTTGATGAGCTTAACGAACGCGTCGCCAAGCGGTTTCATTTGCGCGCCCAGTTCAGGGTAATAGTGACCCAGCAGAATACCGATGGCGATGGCTGTCAGGACCTGGAAATAAAGACTTTTGAAGAGTGAGGTTTTCATAGGGTGTCCTTGGGAAGAAAAACCACAGGCTTTGTAAGGTTATGGTTAACCTGCGGCTTTAAAATAACACCCGCATAACAGGACAGAAATAAACTCAGTTCAAATTTGAAACACAAATGTTAAGAAATTTGAGCTGGCTCGCACAAGCCAGCAACAAAATTACACTTTTGCGTTATTGTCAGCACCAGAAAGGTATCGTTCTTCAAAGACATCCGAAGGCACTGCGGGGGCAAACAGGAAACCCTGCCCGCTCTCCACGCCCGCCTCTGCCAGCCAGGCGCGTTGCGCGTCGGTTTCAATTCCCTCGGCAATAAGATGCAGGTTGAGGCTGCGCGCCATCTGGATAATCGCCTGCACCATGCTGCTGTCGTCCGGCAGACCGTCGACAAACGCTTTGTCAATTTTTAGTACATCCACCGGAAGCGTCTTCATGTGCTGAAGCTGGCGCAGCCCGGCGTAGCCCATGCCAAAATCGTCGAGGGCAATGCGAATGCCGGCATTACGCAGCGGCTTAAGAATCGCGACCGCCTCATTGGGGTCGTCAATGCGTCGACTCTCCGTCACTTCCAGGGTCAAGGTATCCGGTTTGATGCGGTAACGATGGATCAGCTCCAGCATCTCAGAAACCATGGTCGGGTGCATAAGCTGCATGGCAGACAAATTGACCGACAGCGGCAGCGTTATGCCGCGCTCCTGCCAGGCGGCAAGCTGACGACAGGACTCTTCGAGCACCCAGTAGCCGACGGTGACCATCAGGCCGCAGGACTCGATGCGCTCAATCAGCCCTTCCGGCAGCTCCCATGTGCCATCCGGCTGCTGCAGACGCAGCAGGGCCTCGGCGCTTTTTACCTCTCCCGTCCGCAGATCCACCTGCGGCTGCAGCCAGAGGGCAAACTGGCGGTTATCCAGCGCGGTCAGGATGTCACTCTCTTCCGTCAGGCGCTGCTGCGCCTTTTCCATCTGCGCCGGGTCGAAGAACTGGATTTGGTTTTTCCCTTTGCGCCGGGCGGTAAAGGCCGCCGAGAAGGCGCGGCGATAAAGCTGTTCCGCGGTCAGGTCGCCATAGAACATGGCAATCCCGATACTGGCACTCGGGCGAAGCTGGATACCCTGAATCGGCAGCCGCTCATTAATGACAGTGAGTACTTGCTGACCTAACGTGATCGCATGCCAGGGTTCTTTTACGCCGTTGGCAATCACCACCAGGTCGTAACCGCTGACCTGGGTCAGCACCATGCGCGGGGCAAGGACAGATTTGATCTTTTCCACCAGGGTGAGCAGCAGCATCTCTCGCTGGCTCTCCTGAAGCACGCCAGCCGTGTCCTGCAGGGTTTCACAGGCAATGACCATCAGCGCGGTGGTTTGCTGGCGCTCAACGGTTTGCTCCAGCATCGCCATCAGGAACGCTTTATTGGGAAGCTCCGATACCGGAAAACGGGTGGCGCTACTGTTCATCTCATCCTGCTGACGCTGGATGCGCTGCTGGTTGAGGTTGTAGCTGCGCACCAGCATGCCGATCTCATCGTCATGATGCAGACGCGGCAGCTCAAGCTGGTGTCCCATCTGATCCTGCGGCGCAAGCGTGTTCAGCTCGCGGGCGATACGGCGCAGGGGATGGACAATCAGCCGGTTAATGCACCAGGTCAGCGCAACGCTGAGAATAAGCGTCATGAGTAAGCAAGTGGTCACTAACGTAACCACCCAACTCATGACGAATTTATACATGCGGTAGGAGTCTGCCTGTAACACCAGGTAGGCCAGAGGCTGTGGATTCGCAGGGCGCTCAAGCGAATAAACGGGAAGCGAAATTTGCACCGGCAGCTCAAACAGGCGCATCACCATCATCGGGACGGGACGCTCCGGGATAAAGCTCATCCGCAGCGCCTGAAACTGATTGGGTAGCACGACGTCCGCCCGGCTCACAACACCGGCTGGCTGAATACGTTTCAGAATGGTTTCCGCTTCGGGGATATCCCCTTTCAGAATGGAGGCAGACAGCGGGCCGCGTACCGAGCGGGCGATACTTTCTAATTGCGAAGCCGTGTTATAGCGATTCTGCTGTACGGAATGAAACAGCAAAATTACGCAGAAGAGCAGGACAAACAGCATGGTGACGGCAGAGACCATCGCCATCTGTTTGATTGTTAAGGAACGGCTGACACGCAAAATGACTCTCCACAAAACTCGAAGCGCAGGGCGCGCCAGGGTGTAAACCTGGCGCGCCTGAGTATACCCGATTGCTGCGCTGTTAAGAGAGACTTACAAATGGATTAAGGAAAATCCGATTACCAGTCCGCGTAAGGGATGAGCGGTTGCGGCGGTAAGTCCATATCGCCCTGCCAGCCTGCAGCAGAGTAGCGCACATAGATCAGCGCATGGCTTGGGGTATAGTCTTTCGCTTCCTGAATGTCCACGCCCATGCCAACAAACCAGTTGGACGTAACCCGGCGCTCAATAATGGCTCGCGCGGTATAACCCGTGCCTGAGGAGCTGCTGCCGGTTTCCATCGCGCCCCGGTCGGTATAGCGGTCTGGCTCATCGGTCGGGATCAGATTCTGGATCGGGTAGCGCAGCTCGTCTTTGGTTTTGGAGTGAGACCAGGAGACCGAGCCCCCCAGCTCCCAGGACCAGTTTTCCGTGCGCTTACGCCAGGTCACCGGCAAGGCGAAGGAGACATACTCCTGCGGGCTGTAATAGCCGCCCTGACCCAGGGTATAACCGCTCAGGTCTTTGTCGTAGTGCCAGAGCATGTTGGAGACGCCGACCGTCAGGCGCTCATTGTTTTTATTAATGAGCTTGTAGTAGTAACCCGTCATCCAGCGGACGCGCCAGTTATCCTCCACATTTTTACCCGTCAGCGTTTCCGCGTTCAGGCTTGACCAGACGCCGTTCGCTTCCCCTTTGTCATAGCTGATGCTGACGCCGCCACCGGTCGCGCGTACGCCGCCCCAGGTGGTGCCGGTGTTGGTGTCTTTTTGCCCGCCGAAGGCCAGCAGAGAGCTGGAGATTGGCCGACGATGGGCGTTAACGGTATAGCCGATAGGGCCCAGATCGCTGCTGTAGCTGATGCCGCCCACCACGTCGACGACGTCAAAGCCCATCGGCGTGGTGCCAATATCCATCGCCCAGGTTTTATTCTGCCAGCCGACAGCGACGCTTGCGCCATTGTCTGACTGATGGGTGTTACCGCTACACGGCGTTTCGTAGCAGGTTCCCCATTTAGGGTCGTAAGTCCCGTTCCTGGTATCGAATGACCCGACGTCCATATTGACCAGATCGCTTCTGAAGAACATGCGCCCGTCAGAGAGCGGCGCATCCACCTGCAGCATGGTGGTATGCGCTTTCAGATCGGAATAGCCACCCGTGCCGCTGGAGCCCCAGTAATCGTGCTGCAGCGTGACGTTAACATCCTGCTGGCGGTACAACTCACCGGCATCACTGCGCACGCCGCGCTTCAGCCAGTCGTCTTTTTCATCGTTACGCGTCAGACGGGTGAAACTGTCGTTATCAGCCGGACGCGTCGTGGTGATACCCGTCGATACCATCGCATCTTTATAGGTTTCCAGCGCCTGCTGAGGCTGCCCGTTCTGCGCCTGGAAACGCGCGGCATCACGCAGCACCAGCGCGTTTTCCATTGATCCGGGCTGCGATTTAGCCTGCGGAATGATTTTACTGAAGGTCTGTTCTGCCGCGGCGGAATCACCCAGCCCCGCCTGCGCCATCGCGATGCGGCGCTGCATATTGAGCGACAGCGGCTGGCCGTTCTGCGCGGCGGGCAGCTTCGCCAGCTCCGCGCGCGCGGCATCTTTGTTACCCTGGGCGCTGTAAATCTCGGTCAGGCCGAGGATCGCGTCTTCGTTCTGCGGCTCACGCTGCAGGACGGCGTTGTACGTCGTTTTCGCGGAGTTCAGATCGCCACGCTGCTGTGCCCAGTCCGCCAGCGTCAGGTCGATGCGGGTGGAGGTTGGCTGCTGGCGAAGAAGATTCTCTGCCTCCTGCTCTTTACCGCTGTCCCGCAGGCGGTTGGCGGTTTCCAGCACCTGATTGCTTTGCAGGCGGTCGGCAAGTTCCTGAATATTGCTGTTCCACTGGCTGCGCGGCAGCGTGTCCAGATGCGCCAGCGCGGAACGGTCCTGATCGTTTCCGGAAAGATAGAGCCCGCTGGCATAGACCTGATCCGGGTCGGACGGTTTCTGGCGGGCAAGCTGACGCATCAGGGTGTCCGCCTGGCTGCGCTGACCCGCGCTGTAGAGATCGCGCGACAGACGATAGGTTATCCACACGTCGCCAGGAGAGAGCGCCAGACGACGACGCTGGATTTCTGCTGCCTGGGCGTATTTCCCTTGATTTTCCAGCTGTTCGGCCTGGGCGGAGAGCTGCTCGTTGGTCAGACTACGCTCGATATCATCAATGCTCCGACGCTGGCTGGCGGAAAGCGACTGGATAAACTGCGAGGCTTTCTCCGGGGACTGCGAGCGGTAAATATTGGCCAGGCCGCGAACCGCGTTGCTGTTGCCGCTGTCCATTCGCAGCGCCTGACGGTAATAACGCTCCGCCGCGTCGTTATCTTTACGCGCCGCGGCGGCGTCGCCCAGCCCCAGCACCGCGTAGCTGTCGGTATTGTCGATGTTACGCGCCTGCTGATAGTAACGCTCTGCCTGCGCCGGGTTATTCGCCTTCAGCGCCGCATCGCCCTGCTGGATCAGCAGCCAGTAGCGGTTAACCTTCAGAAGACTATCCCACTTACCCCGATTATCGCTCTGGGGATCGAGGGCAATCGCCTTTTCAAATTGTGCCACCGCGCGGGCGCGGTCGCCCTTCTGGGAATACGCCTGCCCCAGGGCACCCACCGCTTCACTGTCGGCATGGTTGGCGCTGACGGCTTTTTGCAGCTCGGCCACCGCCTTACTGCCCTGCCCTGCATCCACCGCAGCGAGCCCTTCCGCTTTCGCGCGGAACGCCGGATCGGCGAGCTGTTTTTGCTGCGCTTCAAGCTGGGCACGCGCCGCAGCGACGCTATCCCCGTAGCTGAATACGCTCAGATATTTTTGCAGCGCGCTGACGCTGGCGCTGCTGGCAGGCTGGTCTTTGATTTGGTCGTACCACATATCAGACGCCTGGCTGCGGCCATTGGTGGATTTGGCCATCTCCTGCAGTACCGCAAAGCCTTCATCACGTCGTCCGCTCTGGAACAGAAGCTGGGCCAGCGTTGTCTGCAGCTGCGTATTCCCGGGGCTGCTGCTGTTAATTTTTTTCAGCTGGTTAATGGCCGCACCGCGGCGAGCTGGATCTTTCGCCACGACGTTCCAGTATTCCGTCGCCACGTCGCCACCCGGCGGGTTGCCGTCAAACAGCTTGTCATAGGCGGCAATCGCTTCCTGCGTGTGCCCCGTAGTGGCGAGCAGTCGCGCCTGCTGGAGCTGCTGTCGGCCATCCGGAGTAGAAAGCAGCATGGTGTTGCGTGAGGACTGGTAAGCGCTCGAACCCGGGGCGATCCCTTTCAGGCGATCCAGCTCTTTTTGCGCGCCGGCGTTATCGCCCTGACGCAGCAGGTAGCGAAAGCGCGCGGCAATGACGTCAGGGTTGTTGGGGTCAATCAGCTCAAGGCGATAGAGCGACTGACGAACCAAATCCTCTCGCTGTGTCGATTCGCCCAGCCTGACCTGCTCCAGCAGCTGTTTCTGCTGCGGAGAGTTGGCGGCCTGTGCCCACGGCATAAGCGCCAGGCCAAGCGATAAACTGAGTAGATTTATTGTGAACTTGCGCATTCCTGGCCCCAATCCGGTATTAATTCACCTTTTGCGGTGAAGCGAAAACGATGCTGATCCCATCCTTGCCCAAAAAGCGTCAGCACATAGCTGTAATAGGCATTGTTATCGGGAAAATGGTCTGCAACGCGCTGGCGCTGAACCGCCTGGGCATCACGTTGTTGTAAAAAAGGCAGCATAGCGGCAGAGAACCCGACCGGGCCGTCACCGGTACGTTTCCCCGTCGCCACATCCACTTTCTCCGGCGGCACACCCCGTTTTATGGTCTTTGCCGCCATCGGCTGGAAGCGCGTCAGGAGCCGGGCTTTCTGAGGATCTTTATCACTCATCATGCCCACCCAGAGATACACGCGGATGGCGTCGTAACCGCCCACCAGCGCTTTCTCCTGCTGTAACCGCCAGCCTTTGTTTTTCTGATACTGCACCCAGTCCGGCGAAAAACCTTTCGGCGCACTCTCAAGCAGCAGGCGCAGGTTAGTTTCACGAAGCTGGGTCCACGGGGAACCAAAGCGCGTGAAATAAGCCGCTAGCTGCGGAGGAAGATAGCTGGGGTTAAAACGCCAGGCGTTCTCATCGGCAAAACCGACTTTACCAGGAAGCAGCATTGCGCCGAGCCCCGGGACGTTGACCACTTCCTCGCTGACAATGCGTTTCAGCAGCGCCTTACCCGTGCGGGTATAGTCCCGATCTTTCCACAGCCGACCCGCTTCGAGCAGTGACCAGGCGATCCAGACATCGGCATCAGAGGCGGAGTTGGTATCAATCACCGCCCAGGCGTCTTTATCTTTCTGACCCCATAGCCAGGCAGGCAGATGGACGTTGAGATCGCCGCTGGCGAGATTATCGCGCGTCCACGTCAGCAGCAGGTCAAAGGCTTTGCGATCGTTCGCCGCCAGGGCAAAGAACAGGGCGTAGCTTTGCCCTTCCGAGGTCGTAATTTTGCGCGTGTCACTGGGATCAATGACGCGCCCGCCTTCACTGATGTAGTCCTTTTTAAACTGCTCCCAGGCAGGCCAGGTACAGGCGGCGCGAAGAGGAAGCGCCGCCAGCATCACCGCTGCTAATACACACCAGCGAAAGGCTTTCATCACATCTTACTCATCCGGGTTCAGACGACGACGGCTGATGATTCGCAGCAGACGCCACAGCACCCATGCCAGCAAGACCACGCTGACCGCAGCCAGGATAGCGAGCAGAACCGGATGGTTAGCCAGCGCATACCACAGGCGTTCGAACCACGGCAGATGGCCCACGTAGTACACATCCCCCACGCGCAGGCTATTGACGCCGGACTCACGGATCACCGACACGGAACCAAACATCGCGGCACGTTTACCGCTGTCGTTCATGGCCGTATTGAGCAGTTCATACCCGCGCGGGCTGTCCGCGAGGAGAGCCACCACGCTGCGCTGTTCGTTGTAAGGCGACTGGAAGCCCACCACCGCGGCCATCGCCCCCTGAGACGTTACCGTCGTCTGCGCGCTGGCCTGACGATCGTTCACATCCGGCATAATGCTCGGGAACTCGGTCTGTCGCAGCGGCGTATTAACCCAGGACTGGGCCGCTTTCACCAGCAGATCGATACGTTTGTCATCCTTCAGCTTATCCGGGATGGTCCCGATCACCATGATGTCAGCATCTTTGTTCTGAATCTGGCTGCCATCGTCCGTCAACGTGACGTTAATGGCCGGTAATCCTGTTTGTCCTCCAACGGTCGCCATGGTGTCGAGCAGGGTCGTAACCTGACCTTCGTTTGGCGCTTTTGGCATTACCACAATGGACTCAGAGAGATCGGCCATACGGCTGAACGGGAAGCCCGCGTTAGCAAAGGCGCGCAGGTCCGGCATCGCCAGGAAGTGATAGTACTTCGAGAAGTCGATGGTCGACTCATCGCCAATGACCACGTGGTTCTGTACCGGCTGGAAGGTGATGCAGTTTTCCGCCGAGCCGCCAGGCATTGGGTTCATGTACTGGAAATCAAAGCGCAGCTGGTTTATCGCACCCAGCTTCAGTGCCGGAATAGAAACATCCGTTTTACCGTCCAGCAGCCCCTGCAGCACCGGCAGGCGAAGCATCAGGCGGTTCGTATCCTGCGTGCTTTGCAGGCTGAAGGATTGCAGGAACTGGTTGTTCAGGCTGATATCCATGCGCGAGCTGTCTTTGGTGGCTGGCGCGGTATAGCGGTAGTTCAGATTGATATCAATGCCGTTGGTACGCAGCAGGTACAGATCCGGCGGCAGATTCAGCGACAGGCTAATCGGCGCTGGCTCAAGCCCCGTCGCCTGCAGCTGTTCTTCATAGGTTTTCAGCTCGCCAAAGGTGACCGCACGGTCGGTACGTACCCAGTTTGGCGCATCATAAGGTTTACGCGCCAGCAGCGGTTTGACCTCATCTATCACGACGCTGTTGCCGCGGAAAAGGACGTTGCCCTGGGCAATGGCTTTTGCTGCCTGAACCAGATCTTTATCATCACGACCAAAGACCACCAGCAGCTTCACGTACGGGTTTTCCGGGTGGCTTATCATCTCAACGGTCGGCGCGTTGACGTCCGGATGATCGCGCAGGAAGGCCGGACGTTTCGCATTGGTGGCAAACACAATGGCATTTCTGTCCGGCAGTTTGTCATACATCGCCGGGAAGCTCTGGCCGCGCCAGCCCGCGCGTGAACCAAACCAGGACGCCACAATGGTGGCCGCCAGCTGCTCGGTCACGTCCGGGGACGATGCGAACACCATCGGCAGCGTGAGCGGACGGTTATCACGCGGATCGAAGAACGGAACCGGGAAGGCCGAGAGATCGTTTTTCAGCGCCAGCGACTGGTAGGTCATCTGCAGCGAGGAGTTACGCCCGACGTCCATCCATAGCGTGTTGCTGGCCGGGTTTTCGCAGACATCTCGGTAGTGGCCGACAAACTCCAGGCGGATACGGTTAAAGTCGGTGATAAACAGCGGATTGATCGGCACCTGCGCCTGCGTTTTCTTGCCGAGCTGCTCTTTCGTGACCGGCAGAACGTCCATCAGCTCGTCATTCAGGTAGACCTTCAGCTGAGACTGGGTCGGCAGCAGCGACGGCGACGGCGTGTATTCGAGATTCAGCACCGCATTAGAGACGACCTCGTCGCTGCGCATGCCAAATTCAATGCCGCCGTTAGGGTTGATGCCGCGCAGCACCATGCTGCCCGGAGGCGGCGCAATTTGCGCGAAGGTCAGCTTCACGTCACGCGACGGCGCATTGTCCGCAACGACGGGCGCATTCGCCCCCCGGACGCCCGGCATTACCTGCCCGATGACCTAGCCGTCTGCCGGCAGGGTGTTCCCCTCCGTTGGCTGGTTCGGCATGATGTTTTCAGTTTGACCCGGTGCCGCGGTGACAACCGGATCGGTTGCTTGCGCGACGACAGGTACGGTTGGCGCAGGAGTTGCCGCTGCGTTACCCGGGGCTGCGTTAGCCATTGTTGCGGGGATCGCATTCATCCCCATTGCCACTGCACATAACCAGGAAAGTTTTGTTTTCATCGCGTTATCATCATTGTTGAGCCATAACCGGGTCCGCCTGCTTCGCCTCATCCCGCTCAGGACGACGAGGAATGAACGACACGACCCAGGAAACCAGCGAAGTAAGTGACCGGAAAATTAATTTCACCGACGACGGGGCAAATTCTGCAAGGTGACGATAGCCACGGAACCCCAGCTTCAGAATATCCAGCAGGCTTTCCAGAGGCTTATCCTCCGGGAAGCTGTCCTGCCAGAGAGCCCACGTATCCGCGCGGGCAAACGTACACTGCACAAAATCGATATGTTGCTTTTTGGTCAACGGCATCAGCTGCCGGCCGACTTCATTGCCCACCACGCGAACGACCTGCGTCGGGAAGACATACTCCTGCTGGCCGCGCTTAAGCAGCAGGTTAACTTTTTGCCCTTCCAGCACCTTCGCCTGGCCGTTGATTTTGATCCCCAGACCGCCGTCAGAGAAGTCGTGCACGGTACAGGAGAAGAGATGGCCATCTTCACGGGCGATCGCCGCTGGCATGCAGATTTCCACGCGATGCGCGCGACGAACCTGTTTGCTCTCCACCGACACCGCCACCGCGCCGCCGAGGATAATCAGGTTGTAGAAGACCCAGGCCATACTGACGAAGACGGTCAGAATTTCGTTTTCGGGGCCGTAGAAGTAGCGCCAGATACCCGCAATGACGCCCACGATATTCAGCAGCACCAGGAAGATATACGGCCGGGAGATCACCCAGTCGACGTACTCCTCCTCCACCAGCCCGCCCTTCGCGGTGACGTTGAATTTACCTTTGTGCGGGTTAATCAGCGCCACCATCGTCGGCGGCGCGATGTACCAGGCCAGCACCGTTTCGTAGATTTCACTCCAGAAGGAGTGGCGGTATTTACCCTGTATCTTCGAGTTCGTCAGGCTCGCGTGGATCATGTGCGGCAGAACAAACAGCGCAATCATCAGCGCGGGGGCGTAGATGATATAAGCGTGAAGGAGCAGGAACGCCAGCGGCGCAGTCAGGAAGATCAGCCGCGGAATGCCGGACAAGAAGTGGAACATAGCGTTGACGTAGCAAAGACGCTGCGCCAGCTTGAGTCCTTTCCCGATCAGGGGGTTATCAAGACGGAAAATCTGCACCATGCCGCGCGCCCAGCGAATACGCTGGCCAATGTGCGCCGACAGTGACTCCGTTGCGAGGCCAGCAGCCTGCGGAATGCGCATATAGGCAGAGGTATAGCCACGACGGTGCAGGCGCAGAGAGGTGTGCGCATCTTCGGTGACCGTCTCGACGGCGATACCGCCAATTTCATCCAGCGGTTTACGGCGGATAACCGCGCATGAGCCGCAGAAGAAGGTGGCGTCCCACATGTCGTTTCCGTCCTGTACCAGCCCATAGAACAGCGTGCCTTCGTTCGGGGTTTTGCGGAAGCGGCCAAGGTTACGTTCAAACGGGTCCGGCGAGAAGAAATGGTGCGGCGTCTGCATCATCGCCAGCTCTTTCTCCTTCAGGAACCAGCCCATGGTCATCTGCAGGAACGAGCGCGTCGGCACGTGGTCGCAGTCAAAAATCGAGACAAACTCCCCGGTGGCATACTTCAACGCGTTGTTGATGTTCCCGGCTTTAGCGTGTTCGTGCGTCGGACGGGCGATGTACTCGACGCCAACCTCCTCCGCGAACTGGCGGAATGCCGGGCGGTTGCCGTCATCCAGGATCCAGACCTTGAGCTTGTCTTTCGGCCAGTCGATGCCCAGCGCGGCATAGATGGTGTTCTTCACCACGCTCAGGTCTTCGTTGTAGGTCGGCACGAAGAGATCGACGGTTGGCCACTGGGTGGTGTCCTTTGGCAACGGAACCGGCTGGCGGTTGAGCGGCCAAATCACCTGGAAATAGCCCAGCACCAGCACAATCCAGGCATAGGTTTCAGCAAACAGCAGCACCAGGCCGCACACCAGACTCACCGGGTCGTCCCAGTTCAGCGTCGAGGTATAACGCCACCAGATGTAGCGGCAGGAGACGGTCAGCGACAACACGATCAGCATCAGCGCCGAGAAGCGGCCCGGAATTCGGCGCACCAGTAGCGCCACGCCCCACAGCAGGATCAGGAAAGTGAACTGCGCCAGAGGGTTGAAAGGCTGCGTAATACAGACCAGCGCCAGAATGAGCGAGAACACGACGATTACGCCGAGGATAAAACGCCGCAGGCCCGGGTGGAGATGCCCGAGCTCTTTATGGTTATCCAGATGGCTGGTCTTATCGCTTACGCTGTCGGGCAGTCTGTCCAGCCACTGATGATAGCGTTCACGTAACTGCTGCACGCGGGAGAAGCTCCGCCAGTGCGGCGTTTTTTTCTCCGTTCGGGAGGAGGTTGCCACCAGCCAGATGGCCTGAATGAGATAGCGCGCCGGATCCAGTGGACGCGGCCGGTCAGGATTAATGTGCGGATATAGCTCGCTGTGCCGTGCACGTATGCGCTGCCAGCGCGGGTGTTCAAGCGGTATAAACATCCAGGCCAGAATCATCCAGAAACAGCCGAGCGCGGCGCTAAATGCCGACGCACCGTGACGGCGAAAATGCCGGTAATGTTCGCTCAAACGCGAACTGACCGGTGGGATGAGTAACCAGCTGGCGAGACGACTCATACAGCACTCCCTGCATGCTCCGCCCTGTTGGCGAAGTTCAGCAGACACCAGTTAGCCAGCGTCAGGATCTCTTCTGCCGCCAGTGAATCGCTGCGGTATTCACCGAGCGGTTGCTTAGACGCAAGGCATTCCGCCATTCCCTCATCACGATGGATGACAATCGGAAGCAGGCGGCGCTGGCTTTGCAGCCAGACCTGATAGAGATCGTCCTGGATCTGGCTGCCAATGCGCAAATCGTTAATCAGGATATGGCCATTTTGAGGCAGTCCCTGCTGGTGCAGGCGGATATGGCAGTTCGCATCGACGTTAACGATCGAGAGGACATGATCGCACTGGGCGATAAGCTGTCGTGTCAGCGTGCCGGCACCGTGCGGCAGATCCAGCAGGATCCACTTGTAGTGCCCCTTTTCCCTCAGGCTCTGCAGCGCCAGCGTGAATTGTGAAAACAGGCGCTGGTACGCGGCTTCATTCTCGCGTTCCGTGGTGGTCAGTTGACCAAACGGCAGCAGGTCAAGAAGGGAGGTATAGCGCATACCTGCATCCTGCCAGTCTTTATCGTCAAGCAGCGCGCGGGCCCAGCCCTCTTCGCGAGTAAAGTCGACGTTAAACGACATACGCAGCAAATTATCGGCGCAGGCGTCAATAACCAGCACCGATTCACCTAAAAGCTGTAATGACCACGCCAGCGCCGCGGTAACAGATGTGGTACCCACACCCCCACGGACACCCTGTAATCCGAGTATGGCCATCAATGGCTCCCTTATTGTTGATGGGCGAATTCAGCTAATAACGGCCAGCGTTTAATAGCCGCAGCCAACTGTTCCCGCTGGGAAATATCGGTGTAATCTATTTCAGGTAAAGAAAAGGCCTGCGTCAGCGCCAGAAAATCGTTTTGGAATGTGTAACCCAGGGTCGAGTCGACTGGGGTTCCGGGTTCGTTATTATCCATTCTTTTTCCATCCCTTTGCGTAAAATCGCCAGTTCAGAAGTAGCGAGGCATCCTGCCCTATGAAATTTCATTTACATGCTAAATCTGATGTTCTTTAATTTCAATGTTAGGTTTATTTCTACGCTTTCGCTAGTAAACTGAGATACAGATAAATTAGAAGAAAAGAGGGACACCGTGGACTCCATATTTTCTATTGGCATCCAGTCATTATGGGACGAATTGAGCCACATGCCAGTCGGAGGAGTCTGGTGGATTAATACGGACCGTAATGAAGATGCTATCAGTCTGGTAAACCAGACAATTGCTGCCCAGGATAAGGATTCCCGCGTGGCTGTCATTAGCATGGGCGAAGATCCGAAGAAAATTATCACGCTGGAAAACGATCGCGGCCCTCAGACGGTGCGATTATTTTCCATGACATCGGAAGCCGATAGTCTATACTTTTTGTCCCGCGACGTTCAGTGCACTATTGATCCGGATCACTATTTAGTGATTCTTAAATGTGCAAATAACGTCCTGCAAAATATCCCTGCTGAAAAACTGCTGCCCTGGCTGGAAAAAATCAATAAATGGGCAAAATTTCAAAATTGCACGCTACTGATAGTCAATCCCGGCAGTAATAATGACAAGTTGTTCTCACTTTTAATGGGTGAATATCGTTCTCTGTTCGGTCTGGCAAGCGTTCGTGACCAGGTGGGCAGCTATCTCTACGATATTGCATTCTGGTGTAATGAAAAAGGCGTGAGGGCCAGACAACAACTTACGCTCAAACATATCGAGGGTAAGTGGCACCTGGCACAGCAGGAAGAAACCGTGGTGCAACCGCGCAGTGATGAAAAACGTATCCTGAGCCATATCGCGGTTCTAGAGGGGGCACCGGCCCTGTCGGAAAACTGGTCGCTGTTTGAATCTAACGAAGACCTTTTCCACGAAGCCCGCACAACCCAGGCGGCGACCCTTATTTTCTCATTGATGCAAAATAACCAGATTGAGACGCTGGCAAGGCA
The DNA here is from genome assembly GCF_049238885.1 of Enterobacter cloacae complex sp. BZL2005. NCBI lineage: Bacteria > Pseudomonadati > Pseudomonadota > Gammaproteobacteria > Enterobacterales > Enterobacteriaceae > Enterobacter > Enterobacter cloacae complex sp. BZL2005. The sequence goes on from NZ_JBMKGI010000010.1 coordinate 162,642, forward strand.
AATCCACACCCTGCGCCGCCAGCGCGGAAGCGCGTTAAAAATCATCGTGCGCGAAAACAATACCAGCCTGCGCGCCACCGATGAGCGCCTGCTTCTTGGCTGCGGGGCAAATATGGTTATTCCGTGGAATGCGCCGCTGTCACGCTGCCTGACGCTGATCGAAAGCGTTCAGGGCCAGCAGTTTAGCCGCCATGTACCGGAAGACATTTCCACGCTGCTCTCTATGACGCAGCCGATGAAGCTGCGTGGATATCAAAAATGGGATACCTTCTGCGACGCCGTCGGCAATATGATGAGCAATACGCTTCTTCCTGCAGACGGAAAAGGGGTTATGGTTGCCCTGCGTCCTGTACCGGGTATCCGCGTTGAACAGGCGCTCACTTTGTGTCGCCCCAACCGTACGGGAGATATCATGACCATTGGCGACAATCGCCTGGTACTGTTTTTGTCCTTCTGCCGGGTCAACGATCTCGATACGGCGCTTAACCATATCTTCCCCCTGCCTACCGGGGATATTTTCTCGAACCGTATGATTTGGTTCGAAGATAATACGATCAGCGCGGAGCTGGTACAGATGCGTGCGCTCCAGCCTGAACAATGGGCTAAACCGCTCGCAATTAAGAGCGATGCGAAACCGATCCTCAATGCCAGACATGATGGCCATATCTGGCGCCGGGTTCCGGAGCCCCTTCGCTTATTAACGGACAACGCGGAGAACGCACCATCATGAATATCAGCGATATCATCCAACTGGTTATATTCTGTGCGCTGATCTTTTTCCCGCTTGGCTACTATGCACGCCATTCCATACGTCGTATCCGTGATACGGCCAGAGTGCTGTTTATAAAACCTCGCTATGTAAAACCAGCCGGAACACTGACACGGGCATCACACGTCAAGGCAGACCGAAAACATGACTAATTCTACCTATACCGCTTCGTCACCCTCGCCGCTCTGGCAATACTGGCGCGGCCTTTCCGGCTGGAACTTCTACTTTCTGGTGAAGTTTGGTCTGCTGTGGGCAGGCTATCTGAATTTCCATCCCCTTCTTAACCTGGTGTTTATGGCCTTCCTGCTGATGCCCCTGCCGAATATCAGGCTGCATCGCTTGCGTCACTGGATAGCCATCCCTGTCGGCTTTGCGCTGTTCTGGCATGATACCTGGTTACCGGGGCCGGACAGCATTATGAGCCAGGGGTCGCAGGTGGCAGGCTTTAGCGCCAGCTATGTCCTCGATCTGACCGAGCGGTTTATTAACTGGCAGATGATTGGCGCGGTCTTTGTGCTGCTGGTTGCCTGGCTGTTCCTGTCACAGTGGATCCGCATCACGGTGTTTGTCGTCGCGATTATGATCTGGCTGAACGTGCTGACGCTGGCTGGTCCGGGCTTTTCGCTGTGGCCTGCTGGTCAACCGACCACCACGGTGACCACCACAGGGGGAAGCGCAGCAGCAACCGTTACCACGGCTGGCGATACGCCTGTAGTGGGCGATATCCCAACCCAGACCGCACCGCCGACCTCCACAAATCTGAACGCCTGGCTCTCCAGCTTCTACACTGCAGAAGACAAGCGACAGACCAAATTCCCGGACGCGCTGCCGGCGGATGCTCAGCCGTTTGAATTGCTGGTGATCAACATCTGCTCTCTCTCATGGGCCGACGTGGATGCAGCCGGTTTGATGTCCCATCCGCTGTGGTCGCATTTCGACATTCAGTTTAAAGATTTTAACTCTGCCACCTCGTACAGCGGCCCGGCAGCAATCCGTCTGCTGCGTGCAAGCTGCGGTCAGGCATCGCATAAGAATCTGTATCAGCCTGCCGGCAATCAGTGTTATCTGTTTGATAACCTCGCCAAACTGGGCTTTACGCAGCATCTGATGCTGGGACATAACGGCCAGTTCGGTAACTTCCTGAAAGAGGTGCGTGAACAGGGTGGTATGCAGGCGCCGTTGATGGATCAAACTGGTCTTCCCGTTACTCTGCTGGGCTTCGACGGCTCGCCGGTTTATGACGATACCGCCGTGCTGCAGCGCTGGCTTCAGACCATCGAGAAAGACAGTAATCCGCGCAGTGCGACCTTCTTTAACACCCTGCCGCTCCACGACGGTAACCATTTCCCGGGCGTGAGCAAAACGGCAGATTATAAAGTGCGTGCGCAGAAATTCTTCGACGAGCTGGACGCGTTCTTCACGGAGCTGGAAAAATCAGGCCGTAAAGTGATGGTGGTTGTGGTACCTGAGCACGGCGGCGCGCTGAAAGGCGACAGAATGCAGGTGTCGGGTCTGCGTGATATCCCAAGCCCGTCCATCACCAACGTGCCTGCTGGCATTAAATTCTTTGGTATGAAAGCACCCCATCAGGGCGCACCGATTGAAATCACCCAGCCGACCAGCTATCTGGCGATCTCTGAACTGGTTGCCCGTGCCGTTGACGGGAAGCTGTTTGTGGAAGATAGCGTGAACTGGGATCAGCTCACCAGCAACCTGCCGCAAACGGCAGAAGTCTCAGAGAACGCCAACGCGGTCGTCATTCAGTATCAGAACAAACCGTACGTTCGCCTGAACGGCGGGGATTGGGTACCGTATCCGCAGTAACTGATTTACCCCTAACCCTCTCCCCATTAGGGAGAGGGGATAGTCAGTGCGCTATTATTGCGCCGAAATCCACGCCAGCATTTTCAGACTTGCCGAATAGTAGTCGTCTTTAGAGGTGATTTCGGGTTCTCCGGAAGACTGCCCCATCGTTAAATCGCGTACAGCCAACAGGCCGCCTTCCATCATGTAGGGCGCATATTCGTTGGTCATGACGTTAACCCAGGCGGGCGTTTGTTCCCGGGGGAACTGACCAAACCAGGCTTTCCACGGCGTCAGGAGCGGGCTTTGCTTATCAGACCAGGCAAGGTACAGCGGAATACGAATCGCGTCATAGCTCATCCGCGGCGGCCAGCTTTTGGCAGGTTCCAGCTTGCCATCTGATGCCAGCGAGACCCAGTCAGCGGGCAGATCCGCTTTACCCGAGCCCATTTTTCCCAGCAGGCGCTTCCCGTCCTTGATCAATTCACGCCAGACCGGTAAATGGCTGCGCCCGGCGAAGGCCTGCCAGGCCGGAAACACGAAGTAGGAAGGGTTAAGGATCGCTTCACCGTCAAGCTTAAATCCCTGGACGCCGGGCAGCATCACGCGGTAACCCGCATAGCGGATGACGCTATGGGCAACCAGCGCTTTTGTAATGGCATCCGATGCGGCACCGTAGCGTTTTTCGTGCCAGCGGGCATCGGCTTTAAGCAGCGCCCAGGCAATCAGCACATCGCCATCGGCGGCATTGTTTTTGTCCGCGACCGGGTTGGACTCTGCGGGGTTATAGCGCCAGTAAAACAGACCGTTCTCTTTGTTCTTCAGCTCACGGTTTGTCCATTGCCAGAGCTTATCGAACGTGGCTTTATCGTCGTTGGCGACTGCCATCAGCATGGCAAAGCCCTGACCTTCCGTATGCGACACGCCGCCATTGCCGGTATCGACAATGCGGCCTTCCGGTTTGAAAAAGCGTGCTTTGTAACTCTCCCAGGCCTGTCCCGCCTGAGAGAGGGGTGAGAACAACAAGCTCATCATGACGGCCAGCGTCGCGCAGACGGGTTTTCGCATCATTAACTCCATCCGGTTATTCGGCACTCCGCAGGGAAATCTCACCGCCCATCCAGGGTTTGATCACGCCATCCTGCTCCAGGAGCAGCGCGCCCTGAGCGTCAATACCGCGGGAAGTGCCGTAGATCTCTTTATCCCCAATCAGCAATTTCACCGGGCGGTTGATGAAGTTATCCAGTTTTTCCCAACGAGACAGGAACGGTGCCAGCCCTTCCTGCTCAAAAAGCGTGAGCGAGCTGCGCAGCTCTTTAATCATACGTACGGCAAGGGTGTTACGATCGATGACGATCCCCGCCTCCTGGAGGTTAGTCCAGGCCTGATTCACCACATCATTCTGGACATTGCGCATCACCATATTGAGGCCCGCACCAATGACGATTTGCGCCGCATCGCCCGTTTTTCCCGTCAGTTCAACCAGAATGCCGGCGAGTTTACGATCGTTGAGGTACAGATCGTTAGGCCATTTAACACGCACTTGATCCGCACCCAGATCGTGAAGCACCTCCGCCATAACGATACCGATGACCAGACTCAGGCCAATGGCAGCGGCCGGGCCCTGATCGAGTCGCCAGTACATAGACAGATAGAGGTTGGCACCAAAGGGGGAAAACCACTTGCGGCCACGACGACCGCGACCGGCCTGCTGATACTCAGCAACGCAGGCATCGCCGGATTTCAGCTCAGGCAGACGATCCAGCAGATACTGGTTCGTCGAATCAATCACCGGCAGCACCGCCACATTACCGTGTCCAATCTGGCTGCGGATCGTGTCTTCATTCAATAATTGTATCGGCTCCGGCAGGCTGTACCCTTTTCCGGGAACCGTGAACACATCAACCCCCCAGTCGCGAAGCGTCTGGATATGTTTATTAATGGCGGCGCGGCTCATGCCAAGCTGTTCACCCAGCTGCTCGCCGGAATGGAATTCACCATCCGCCAGGATACCAATCAGGGTTAACGGGACCGTATTGTCCTTCATGCGATAGTCTCCACGGCGTTGACTTCACCTGTGCGACCAATGAAGCGGACTTCTGGCTCCAGCCAGACGTTAAATTTTTCGCCCACACGCTGACGAACATAATGAGCCAGCTGTACCACATCGTCGCTGGTTGCATCGCGCTGGTTAATCAGCACCAGAGCCTGCTGTCGGTGAACGGCTGCCCCGCCGACTGAAGTGCCTTTTAGCTGGCATTGATCGATAAGCCATCCTGCTGCCAGCTTCACGCTGCCATCCGCCTGAGGGTAATGTGGCGCGGTTGGCCACTCCTTCAGAAAACGTCGGGCATTTTCGCCGCCGATCACCGGGTTTTTGAAGAAGCTTCCTGCATTTCCGCTAACTTTGGGATCGGGAAGCTTGGTCATCCGCATATGGCAAACCGAGTCAAAAACGTCGCGTGCGGTAACGGTAGCCGGATCGAGACGCGTTAAATCCCCGTAGGTCAATACGGGCTGCCAGTTCTTCGGCAGACGCAGGCCCACGGCGACAATCACGTAGCGATCCTGATATTCATGCTTGAAGATACTGTCACGATAGCCAAAACGGCACTGTTCTGCCGTTAAACGCGTGGCCGTTCCGGTCGCCAGCTCGATGCAGTCGACATAGTCACAGACATGTTTGAGTTCGATGCCGTAGGCACCAATGTTCTGAATGGGTGACGATCCGGCGCAGCCTGGAATAAGCGCAAGGTTTTCAAGACCCGCCATCCCTTGTTCGAGGGTAAATTGCACCAGGTGATGCCAGTTTTCGCCAGCCCCCACGTGCAAGCGCCAGCTATCGGCACGCTCTTCCACATCAATTCCCATGATGCGGTTAACGATCACCGTTCCCGCAAAATCGTCGAGAAACAGGACATTACTTCCTTCGCCCAGAATCAGTACAGGTTCGTTTTTTTCTGTTGCGCTTTGCCATGCATCCAGCAGCTGCTGTGCAGTATCGGCACGTACAATTTGATTAGCATTGCGTTGAATGCCAAAGGTATTCCAGGGCTTAAGGGAGTGGTTCATAGACGCTATCCTGATGCAAAAACGCAGATAGTTTACCGTATAAGCAGGGTGTTGGGGGATTAGTTTGTGCAGCGCAGAAACGCAAAAAGGCCATCCTTCCGGATGGCCTCTTCACTTGTTTGATGCCTGGCAGTTCCCTACTCTCACATGGGGAGACCCCACACTACCATCGGCGCTACGGCGT
>NZ_JBMKGI010000011.1:0-151655 GCF_049238885.1 Enterobacter cloacae complex sp. BZL2005
CTGATGATCTGTTCGTCGGAAAAACGCTTCTTCATGGGGATGTCCTCATGTGGCTTATGAAGACATTACTAACATCGGGGTGTACTAATCAACGGGGAGCAGGTCACTTCTTACTGCTAGCTCAGTAGCTCCCGTATTTTTCACCTTAGCCTTCCTGTCCTATATATCAAAGCACTACAAATTCATGATTGCTTACCTATCTCTAGGTGTAACTATTCTTTTATTGTGTGTTTTGATCGTCAAGTATGCAATAAACCATAACTCTGTCACTAATAAAAAATTAACAAATGCCTCTCCTGCCGATAAGGAAATAACAAATTACTTTTTAACCTATCTGTTTCCCTTGATTAGCGGGCCAGAAGCTTTCATGGACGTCAGGATTGCGTCATTTTTTGCTTTGAGTTTGTTTTTTTACATCAGCTTTTCAGGCTCTTACAGCTTCAACCCATTGTTGTCCTTTTGGGGATATAAATATTATGAAGCTGAAGATGATACAGGTGTAAGCTTTGTTGTATTATCAAAAAAACCATTGCTAAAGGCATCAGGCAATCGTATTAATTTGATTAAGCTTACTGATTACACATACATAGCAATATAGGAACAAACATGGAATTATTTGCAATAACAGATAATACCGTTGGCACTCGCATTGTTAAAATTGTTACTGACAGACCAACGCAAAATGTAATAACTCAGTTATTCAATGAACAAAAAACATTTTTTGAAGATCGCTATACTGAAGGAGTAGAGTTTTCAGGTGGATATATCACAAGCGGTGATGAGTTCTTTGTAATTCCTGATTTTGATGATGTTATAGCTGTATTGGATGCAATTAATAACCCCACAGCAATTCCCGAATGGGAACCAGAAGATATCTCTGTATTCAATATTATCGCTCTTTTTTCAGGTTATCCTGAAGAGAATGAAAAACCTGCAATCGCCTTGATTCAAAGCTTCGATAAAAGACAAGTCATTGATAATAGAAGAACAATCTTTCACAAACCTTTTCAAGCAGGTAATACCTTCTGTCAGTCTGCTGAGCATGGCATCGTCATTGATAATAAACTAACAGCCATTCTAACAGGTACAGAATTGAAATTTAAAAGTTTCCATATGCTGCGTAGGATATTCGATGTGGATGCATATTTCCGAGAAGCCACAAATGAAGAGTTAACAACTTTTTCTTCCCATGAAAAATTTTCAGTTGCTCAGGGATTTGATTTAACGACTATTGCTGATTCAGTCATTAGAAAGAAAGTTTCCTTGATTAACAAATCAAGAATACTTGAGGACTACTCTGTCACTGAGTTAAGGATTTCAGCAGCTGAAATTGGTGTCGTTTTAGATACTGAAAATGCTGGCGAATTTGAGAAAATAAAAATGCCACAAATAAGGAAAGACGTTAAAAGATTATTGCACTTCCTAGATGAAGACTATTTCACCTCACATATAACAAGAACGCTGTATCGAGCAAACTCTAAACGTCGAGAAGATGTATAAATTTTTGTTAAGTGGAGGCTAGAAGACCTCCACTTAAATTAGAAAACAACCACCTTATTTAATTATTATATTTTTTACCGTAATCATATGGTGTAATCATTTTGACTCTACTCTCTTCCAAGTAGTTAGCCCACCATTGCACCATCAGCCTACGCTCATCCAAGTGCTCAGAAGTATGAATATAAGCTGCACGCACATTATTACGCTCTGAATGGCTCAACTGCCGTTCTATCGCGTCATCGCTCCATAACCCTGACTCACCGAGCGCACCACGCGCCATCGTCCTGAATCCATGCCCGCAAACCTCAGTTTTCGTGTCATACCCCATCGCACGCAACGCACTGTTTACCGTGTTTTCACTCATGACCTTAGTTGCATCGTGATCCCCCGGAAAAAGCAGCTCTTTATCACCACTAATCTGCTTTAACTGGGCTAACAAAATCATCGCCTGCCGACTAAGCGGAACGATATGCTCCTCTTTCATCTTCATGCCACGGTATGAGTAACGCACGCCTTTAATTTCTTCTCGCTTTGCAGGTACACGCCAAAGAGATTTATCGAAATCAAACTCTTCCCAACGAGCAAAGCGTAACTCGCTGGAACGTACAAAAGTTAGCAGAGAAAGCTCAACCGCGATCCGCGTCATTACACGGCCACGATATGCATCAAGACGAGCAAGAAACTCAGGGAACCGGCTAGAGGGTAAAGCAGGATAGTGTCGTGCTTTGGTGGTTGATAAAGCACCAGCCATATCACTGGCCGGGTTAGAGTCGATGTAATCGTTCTGTACGGCATAACGCATAATGGCCGTCACACGCTGCTGAAGACGCTGTGCGACGTCATGTTTGCCACTGGCATCAACTTTTTTAATCGGGGCTAACAGGTGGCTGGTTTTGAGCTGGCGAATGTCGGACGAACCGATATGAGGGAAGATATAAAGCTCAAGATAGCGAAGAACGCGCGATCGATGGTCTTCACTCCAGCGCTTGTTACTGGCATGCCATTCGCGAGCAATGGTTTCGAAAGTATATGCACCCGAATTCTCGGCCTGAGCTTCTTTCTGTTCGGCTTTTGGGTCAATGCCCTGTACTAACAGCTTTTTAGCTTCGTCGCGCTTGGCTCTTGCCTGAGCAAGCGTCACAGTAGGCCAAACACCAAAAGCAAGGCGATCCTCTTTTTTGTCAGAGGGGCGTCTGTATTTCATGCGCCAGTATTTAGACCCCTTAGCCGAAACTTCGAGATACAAACCGCCGCCATCGGCCATTTTGTAGGTTTTGTCTTTGGGCTTTGCGGTCTCTACCTGCCTGGCGTTGAGCTTCATTTTGGGGGCACATTTCTTATCGAAGTTAAGATGCCCCCAATTATGCCCCCAATGACATCCGGATTTCAACGGACAACCTCGGACGACTCAGGACATAAAAATCGCTGCAAGCATTGATTTTTAAGGGAAAATTGGACTTTCTCGGATGGTCTTGGAAGTACTAATGGTGCCGAAGGCCGGACTCGAACCGGCACGTATTTCTACGGTTGATTTTGAATCAACTGCGTCTACCGATTTCGCCACTTCGGCACTGAAGGGGATGCGGAAACGTTGTGGATTATACCTGTCGCGCGCCGCCATGCAAGCGACGACGCGCTAAACCCGCGCTAAGTGCCCAAAAAACCAGCGCCCTTTCACTCCAGCTCAGACACAGCCAGACGAATCACCCCCGCCGCCTTCTGCTCTGGCAGCGCCAGCACCTTCGCCCACATCTCCTGCACCATATCGCAGGAGAGCTTCTCTTTGCCCACCGCCTTCTCCGGCATCTGCAGCAGCTGGATGTCCTCGCCGTACTTATCGGCAAGTTCCTTCATAATCGGCCGCACGTCCTCGACAGCCGCCTCGCGCTCGGCTTGGGTCACGGTGTGGCGATTTTTGCCGTAGGCCGCGCGCATCATGTCGGCGTCGGCCTGCATGCGCCGCGTCATCAGGTCTTTATCCAGCATGCGCATCGGGTTCACGCCGCCCTTCACCATCGGGTAGAGGAAGCGGAAGCAGGCGTCGTCGCTCACCTTCTGGATGGCGGCGGTCTGCTCCATGTTGATGGTCATGTAGTTCACCACGTTGGCGTCCGGGGCGTTTTGCAGGCGCGACATCTGCAGATGCAGGATCTGCGGCTGGATGGTGTCGATAATCTGCTGCTCCGGCTCGCCCGCTTTTTGCAGGGCGGCCATCTGGTCGAGGATGCGCTGATGCAGCGCGGGCTCCTGCTCCTTAATCACCTGCCAGGCGGGCATCGCGTTAAGGGCGTTATCCATCTGCCGTTCCGGGGCGCGCTGCCTGTCGAAAAACACCCAGAACGCCACGGCGGCAGCCGCAATGACGACAATCACAATACGGGTCCACGTTTTATTCATCTCGCATCCTTATCCTTGAGTTATGCCGGTTTACACCGGCACGCCGCTGTGGAAGCGAAACTCGTTGTCCGGTGTCGAGATAAGTGTGGCTTCAATTTCGCCAAAAAGCTTTATGCGCGGTGAGATATCGTCGTCGCTCACCTGCCGGGCAAGCGTCAGGTAGTCCTGATAGTGGCGCGCTTCCGAGCGCAGCAGCGAGAGATAAAACTTCTGCAGGTCGTCGTCGAGGAACGGGGCCAGCGCGGCGAAGCGTTCGCAGGAGCGGGCTTCGATGTAGGCGCCGCAGATGAGCTTGTCGATCAGCGTCAGCGGTTCGTGAGTGCGCACTTCCTTCAGCATCCCTTTGGCGTAGCGGCTGGCGGTGATTTTGACGTACGGAATGTCGCGGGCCAGCATCGCCTCGCGCACCTGCCAGAAGTGGTGCAGCTCCTCTTTAATCAGCAGCACCATGCTGTCGATGAGCGCCTGGCCCCACGGGTCGTCGGTTTTGGGCATCACGCTTTTGCCTATCTGCCTGTGCAGGGCGATGAAGTCCGGCTCCGGGCCGTCGCGGAAGGTGAACTGTTCGTAGGGTTTGAGCCAGTCGAGCAGCGCGTCGGCACCGCTTTCGTCGGCGACGTATTTGCGCACCAGCAGCAGCGCGGTCTGGGCGGCCTTGAGCTCGCACACCATGTGGTCGGTGAGCAGCAGCGGCAGGTTCACCGGGTCGCGGGCTTTATCAATCCATGCTTGCGGGGTCGGGCACTGGAGGAAGTTGAGTACGGGGGCGAGTATCTGCGGGTAATCCATGGTTCTGCCTTGAAAAAGCGGTGGCGCGGGCCACCGCCTGAAACGCTTAGTGACGCACGCCGTCGTCGTCTTCGTCGACGTAATCTTCGTCGTCACCTTCTTCGCCGTCTTCACCGTTCGGATCTTCGAAGTAGGTTCCCCAGCCGTCGTATTCCACCTCAAACTTCTCGGCCAGGTTCATCAGCTGTTCCACCTGCGCATCGATCAGCTCCGCCTTCAGCGCGCCTTCGCTCAGGATGTCGCAGCAGATGACGGTGTCGCCCTCTTCCACTTCCAGCTCTTCCGGCTCGGTCACTTCGTAACCCAGCTTGAAGGCTTCCACGGCCATTTTTTCCAGCGCGTCGAAATCATCCGCAGAGAAATGGTGCTCGATGGTGTACAGCGCGTCCGGATCGCTACCGTCTTCCAGCAGCTCTTCAATAATCAGACGCGTCTCTTCGCGTTGCTCTTCCAGTAATTCCGGGTTTGCCATGGCTCAATCCTCTTTAAAGTGCGGCAGATACTTCTATTTTCACACACGGACGGGTTTGCCTCCACCTTTGTTGGAAAGATTTGTGAAACGGGGTTGCAAATGAATAATTACACATATAAAGTGAATTTTAATTCAATAAGTGGCGTTCGCCATGTGAGGATAAAATGTCTGATCTGTACAAGAAACACTTTCTGAAATTGCTCGACTTTACCCCTGCACAGTTCACTTCTCTGCTGACCCTTGCCGCACAGCTCAAAGCCGATAAGAAAAATGGCAAGGAAGTACAGAAACTTACCGGTAAAAACATCGCGCTCATCTTCGAAAAAGACTCGACCCGTACCCGTTGCTCTTTCGAAGTTGCCGCATTTGACCAGGGCGCTCGCGTCACGTATTTAGGGCCGAGCGGCAGCCAGATTGGGCATAAAGAGTCAATTAAGGACACCGCGCGCGTGCTCGGGCGGATGTACGACGGCATTCAGTATCGCGGCCACGGCCAGGAAGTGGTCGAAACGCTGGCGCAGTATGCGGGCGTGCCGGTGTGGAACGGGCTGACCAACGAGTTCCACCCGACGCAGCTGCTGGCGGACCTGCTGACCATGCAGGAGCACCTGCCGGGCAAGGCGTTTAACGAGATGACGCTGGTCTACGCGGGCGACGCGCGCAACAACATGGGCAACTCGATGCTGGAAGCGGCGGCGCTGACCGGGCTGGATCTGCGCCTGGTGGCCCCGAAAGCCTGCTGGCCGGAAGAGAGCCTGGTGGCAGAGTGCAGCGCGCTGGCGGAGAAACACGGCGGGAAAATTACCCTGACGGAAGACGTGGCGGCGGGCGTGAAGGGCGCGGACTTTATCTATACCGACGTGTGGGTGTCGATGGGCGAAGCCAAAGAGAAGTGGGCGGAGCGGATTGCGCTGCTGCGTGGGTATCAGGTGAACGCGCAGATGATGGCGCTGACCGGCAACCCGGACGTGAAGTTCCTGCACTGTCTGCCGGCGTTCCATGACGATCAGACCACGCTCGGCAAGCAGATGGCGAAAGAGTTCGACCTGCACGGCGGGATGGAAGTGACGGACGAGGTGTTTGAGTCGGCGGCGAGCATCGTGTTCGACCAGGCTGAAAACCGGATGCATACGATTAAGGCGGTGATGGTGGCGACGCTTGGGGAGTGATTGACTCCTCTGCGGTCTGGTGCCCTCACCCCGGCCCTCTCCCACAGGGAGAGGGAGAACACCCAACCCGTAGGCCCGTGCAAGCGTAGCGCCGCCGGGCGAATCAGGCGGTGATGCGGCCTGATGCCCTCTCCCACAGGGAGAGGGAGAACACCCAGCCCGTAGGCCCGTGCAAGCGAAGCGCCGCCGGGCGAATCAGGCGACGATACGGCCTGATGTCCTTTCTCCCACAACCCGCTCTACTCAATTGATTTTTCACCCCGAAAAAGGTACGTTTTCGCCTTAATTCCAGCGTGGACATACCAGCATTATGCCGATTATTCAGTCTGTTGAACGTGCGTTGCAGATCCTCGACCTGTTCAACGAGCAGGCCACCGAGCTTAAGATCACCGACATCAGCAAACTGATGGGGCTGAGCAAAAGTACCCTCCACTCGCTGCTGAAAACCCTGCAGCTTCACGGCTATATCGATCAGAACCCGGAGAACGGCAAATATCGCCTCGGCATGAAGCTGGTCGAGCGCGGTCATTTTGTCGTGGGCTCAATCGATATTCGCCAGAAGGCGAAAGGCTGGCTGACGGAGCTGTCCCAACGTACCGGGCAGACCACCCATCTGGGGATCCTGGACGGGCGTGAAGGGGTCTATATCGAGAAGATTGAAGGCAAACTGGCCGCCATCGCCTATTCACGCATCGGCCGCCGCCTGCCGGTTCACGCCACCGCCATCGGCAAGGTGTTGATTGCCTGGCTGGGCGAGACCGAGCTGAACGCCCTGCTGGAGGGTTATCAGTACACCACCTATACCCCTTCCACCCTCGCCTCTCGCGAAGCATTAATGGCCGCTCTGGCGCAGACCCGCGAGCAGGGTTACGCCCTGGATAGCGAAGAGAACGAGCAGGGCGTGCGCTGCGTGGCGGTGCCGGTGTGGAACCATGAATCCCGCGTGATTGCCGCCCTGAGCCTGTCGACGCTGACCTCCCGCGTGGACGACGCAGAGCTGGCTGGTTTCCGCGAGCAGCTTCAGCAGGCCGGGCTTCAACTTTCACGCGCGCTGGGCTACCCGGCCTGAGCCGTTAAACCGGCTCGTAGGTGAAGTAGTCGAAGTCCGCATGACAGCCGTCACCGCTGATGTCCTCGCAGTGCAGCCCCACAAACGCGCCGGTAAAGAAGCCGCGCCCGCCGATGTAGTCATCCGACAGCTTCCAGGCCTCATACGTCACCGGCACGGCGTGCCACGTCTCGCCGTCGAACGAGTAGCTGTAGCGGTAGACCAGCGTATCCACGTCCACGCGCAGCCAGATGCTCTCCGCACTCTCCGGCACCGGAATCGGCTGCTCGTGCAGCGGCCATGACGGCACGTTGTGGTCGAGCTGAATAACCTTGATGGTTCTCCCCTGCCCCTCCTCGTAGTCCACAAAGCAGTAGCTCCAGTTTTTACTGTTGTAGTAGCAGGTCAGCCCCGCGCTCTGCTGGAAGTGGACCGGCGAGAACTGCATCCGCGTTTCGGATCGGAAGGTGAAGTGCTGCCAGCGGCGCGCCACGGTCGACTGGGTGAAGGTGGAGTTGAGCGAGTCGTTGCCGTAGAGCCGTAAATAGCCCGGGCGCGCGGTGAGCGAGCCGAGAGTGTCGTCGAACGGAACGCGCAGGGTTTGCAGTTCCGGGTCGAGCGTGCTGCCGTCAAAGTCCTCCCGCCAGCTACCCTGAACGGATGCAGGCTGCTCCGCCACCTGCGGGCCTTTCACGGTCAGCTGCGCGTGCTTGCCGCCTTCCACGTATGGCCAGCCGTCGCGCCACTCAATGCGGGCGATGCCGGTCTCGCGCCCCAGCGGGCAGTAGCCGCGTCCGCCGGAGGCCAGCAGCGGCACGCCGGGCAGACGCAGCGGGCGGCTGGTGAGGTAGGCCATGTACCACTCCCCGGTGTGGGTCTGCAGCAGCGAGCCGTGGCCGCTCTTCTGCAGCGGGTTCTCCGGCAGGTGCCAGCTGGTCATCATCGTCACCTCCGGGTGCAGCTCGTACGGCCCGTCGATGGTTTTTGAACGCAGCACCACAACCGCGTGCTCGTAGCTGGTGCCCCCTTCGGCCACCATCAGGTAGTACCATCCCGCGTGCCGATACAGGTGCGCGCCCTCGGTGTAGCAGAGCGGCGTGCCGGTAAACAAGGTTTTGCGCTCGGGCGAGAGGGTGCCGGTCTGCGGGTCAAACGCCTGCATCACGATGGTGTTGTGCGGGTTGCTGTGGTGGCGCGGCCCCCACGGACGGTAGAGGTAGTACTTGCGGCCATCGTCGTCGTGGAACAGGGACGGATCAAACCCGCCGTTGCCCATCGGGATCGGCTCGCTCCACGGTCCCTCAATGGACGGCGCGGTGACGAGGAAGTTGCGGCCGTTTTTCCACGGCGAGTCGACAATCTTCACGTCGGTGTAGAGCAGCCAGAATTTGCCGTCGGCGTAGCTCAGGCACGGCGCCCAGATGCCGCCGGAGTCCGGGTTGCCCTTCATGTCCAGCATCGACACGCGGTCCAGCGGGGTGCTGACCAGCGACCAGTTTTTCAGGTCGCGGGAGTGGTAGATGCGCACGCCCGGGAACCACTCGAAGGTCGAAGTGGCGATGTAGTAGTCCTCGCCCTGGCGGCACAGGGACGGGTCCGGGTTGAAGCCGGTCAGAATGGGGTTAGTGATTTCCATATTGCCTCCGGTTAATGGGATGCGGCTGTCGCGGCGTCGGGAACGGCCTCGCCCTGCGCCGCGCGGTGCTTGATCAGCTGCTGACTGATGGCCTCCACGCGGGCGTCGGTGAGCTTGTAGAACGACAGCATGATGAACATGCCCGCGTAGAGCACCACCGGCACTACGCAGAACAGAATTTTGATGGTGGTGAGCACCTCGACCGGCTGCACGCTGCTGCTGGCGGAGTAGTTGACGTACGCGAGGATCCAGCCCACCACCGCCCCGCCAATCGCCAGGCCAATCTTCAGGCTGAACAGGTAGGTGGAGAACACCAGCCCGTCCAGGCGTCGCCCGCTGCGGCTCTCCTCGTAATCCACCACGTCAGAGGCCATCAGCCACTGCAGCGGCGTGGTGGTGTTAAAGACGAACAGGAACAGGATGTTGAGGGCGAAGATCAGCGCGATGTGCTCGGCCGGGGTGACGAAAATCAGCAGGCTGATGAGCGAGTAGGCGACGATGATCCACTTGAAGGCGGTGACGCGATCGAAGCGGCCCAGCAGTCGGGAGGAGCAGAGCGAGCCAAACATGGTGGCGAGGCTGCCGTAGAGTAAAAACTGGGTCGCCATCTCCGGGTGATCCATCACGTATTTGACGAAGTAGAGCGTCGCCCCGCCGCGCACCACGTTGGAACAGGTCGCCATCATCTTGAACGCGCACATGATCCGCCACTGGCCGTTGCCGAGCAGCAGCTTGAGATCTTTCGCCACCGACGAGCCCGGCTGCACCTCAAAGGTGTAGCGCTCTTTAGTGGTGAAGAAGCAGACGTAGAGCAGCACCACGCCGGTCAGGCCCAGCACGCACATGGCGCCGAAATAGCCCACCTGCTCGTCCCCCTTGCCGATGATGCTCACCAGCGGCAGGGCAATGCCGCTGATGGCGAGCGATCCCGCCGCCGCCAGGAAGAAGCGCCAGGACTGCAGGGCGTGACGCTCTTTCGGGTCGGCGGTAATGACGCCGGGCATGGCGCAGTACGGCACGTTAACGAAGGTGTAGACCAGGGTCAGGAGAATGTAGGTCACGCAGGCGTAGATGATTTTGCCCTGCGCGGAGAAGTCCGGCGTGTAGAAGGTCAGCACGCAGACGATGCCAAACGGGATGGCGCCCCACAGCAGGAACGGGCGGAACTGGCCGTGCCGCGTGCGGGTGCGGTCGACCAGCAGCCCCATCAGCGGGTCAGTCACGGCGTCGAGCACGCGGGAGATTAAAAACAGCGTTCCCATAATGCCCGCCGACAGGCCGAAGACGTCGGTGTAGAAGTAGGCCAGCAGGAACATGGTAGCCTGCCAGACGAAGCCGCAGGCGGTGTCACCCAGCCCGTAGCCAATTTTGTCTTTCATGGTTAATTGCGTCATCAGAATTACACCCTTATGTAGTGTGCTGAATTACAACATCGTGTTAATGGAGTGTAATGAGCTGTTCAATTAACCAGCAATGGTCATATCTTATTTCCGAATTACGTTATTTTGCTTTTGTGACGCCAACGATATATCACAACTTATTGTTTAAATTAGCAAATTACAGACATGCGAAAACCGTCCGCAGAATATTTCCCGCAGACGGTTTTATCTTAGAAAATAATTAAATGCCGAGCGCTTTTTTACCGGCGTTAATTACCTCGATAATTTTATCGGTGTCATAAATACAGCCTTTCCAGGTGCCGCCGCTGACCGACTGTAATGCTGCCCACAGGCGGGTGTCGTCCGGCAAAAAGTCGTGGGCGTGCAGGTCCGGGTGCGTCTGCCGCATTGCCAGCTCGCGTGCCCCCTGCTCCGGCGTCAGCGGGTTATCCACGGTGCCGATAAAGTTGACGCTGCCCGTTAATGTCAGTCGGTCGACGGCTATCTCGATGATGTCGTTATCGCGCAGCTTACCAATCGGCCCGCCCGCCAGCGCCTCCGGCGACACGTGGCCGAAGCAGGCGCCCGTCGACACGCCCGAGAAGCGCGCATCGGTGATTAACGACACCGTCTTTCCCCACGAGATATGCTTCAGCGCGGAGGTAAGCTGGTAGGTCTCTTCCATGCCGGTGCCGGACGGCCCGCCGCCGATCACCACCATGATATCGCCCTGCTTAATCTCTTCCCGCTTGATGGCCTTGATAGCCTGCGCTTCCGAGACAAACACCCGCGCCCGGCCGGTGTGGCGGTAAACGCCATCTTCACCGACGACCGACGGGTCGATCGCCGTGGCCTTGATCACCGAGCCTTCCGGCGCGATGTTGCCCGTCGGGAAGCAAACCGTTGAGGTCAGCCCTTTCGCTTTTGCCTTCTCCGGCGGCAGGATCACGTCATCCGGATCCACGCCGTCCTGCTCGCGCAGGCACTGGCGGAAGCGCTCACGGCGCTCGGAGGCCTGCCACCAGTCGAGGTTTTCGCCCACCGTCTGGCCGGTCACGGTCATGGCGTCCAGGTGCAGAAGGCCAAGATCGCGCAGGTGAAGCATCACCTCCGGCACGCCGCCCGCGAGGAACGCGCGCACGGTCGGGTGATAGTCCGGGCCGTTGGGCAGCACGCTGACCAGGCGCGGCACCCTGCGGTTGACGCGCGTCCAGTGCTCTACGTCCGGGATCGTGCAGCCCGCCGCGTGGGCGATGGCCGGGATGTGCAGCAGTAAATTCGTCGAGCCGCCGAACGCCGCGTGGATCACCATGGCGTTTTCGATGGCTTTGTCGGTGAGGATATCGCGCGTGGTGATGCCGCGGTTATCCAGCTCGCTCACCGCCCGCGCCGACTGGCGGGCGATCTCCAGCCACACCGCCTGCCCGGACGGGGCCAGCGCGGAGTGCGGCAGCGCCAGCCCCAGCGCCTCCGCGACCACCTGCGAGGTGCCCGCCGTGCCGAGGAACTGACACCCGCCGCCCGGCGAGGCGCAGGCGCGACAGCCCAGCTCGGCGGCCTCTTGCAATGAGAGTTCGTGGTTGGCGAAGCGCGCGCCGATGGTCTGGACCTTGCCCGCGTCTTCCCCCACGGTCGGCGGCAGCGTCGCCCCGCCCGGCACCAGAATGGTCGGCAGGTCGTGCATCGCGGCCAGGGCAATCATGGTGGCGGGCAGCCCTTTATCACAGGTCGCGACGCCAATCACCGCCCGGCGCGTCGGCAGGGAACGGATCAGGCGGCGAAACACGATCGCCGCGTCGTTACGGTACGGCAGGGAGTCGAACATGCCGTGCGTGCCCTGAGAGCGCCCGTCGCACGGATCGCTGACGAAGGCCGCAAACGGGATCCCGCCGTTGCGGGTGATCTCTTTCGCCGCCGCCTGCATCTGCATGCCGATTTCCCAATGCCCGGTGTGGTAGCCCAGAGCGACCGGGCGTCCGTCCCCGGCGCGGATGCCGCCCTGGGTGCCGATGATCAGCACCTCTTTGCCGGTCAGCTTGTTGGCATCCCAGCCCATCCCGGCGTTCTGCGTCATGCCGAACAGGTTGCCGCTGGGGGATTCCATCAGCATCTGCGGGGTCAGCGGCAGCGCGCCCTGCGGCCCCGCCGCGTGGGTGATCACCGCATAAAACGCATCGTCCTGTGGGGTGAAAATCTTCTCGATGGTCATGGTTATCGTCCGGCTCAGCAGAGCTTGAGCTGTTGCAGCAGGGTTTTCAGCTGCGCCTTGCGCGGCTCGTCCAGCGGCGAGGCTGGCGGCAGGACGTGCGTAGAAATCGGACGACCGCAGAGCACGATCGCCTCTTTAATGACGTTCACAAACGGCGTATCCAGCTGATACATCTGCGGTATTTGCAGTAAGGTCTGATGATACTCAGCCGCTTTCGCCACGTCTTTATCCCGCCAGGCTTTCAGAAGATTCACCGACACCTGCGGGGCAAAGTTGCCGCTCGCCGAAATCGCCCCGTCGCCGCCGAGCAGCAGGGTATTAAACAGATGATCGTCGTAGCCGCACAGCACGGTGAAGTGCGGATGGGCGGCTTTGACGGTGTGGATCATGCTGCGCAGATGGGCGACGGAGTCGATGGTGTCTTTGATGCCGACGATGTTGCTGCGCGAGTCGGCCAGGGTTTTGACCAGCGCCGGGGTCAGATCCTGCCCGGTCAGCGCCGGGAAGTTATAGAGCATCACCGGCAGCGTGACGCTGTCCGCCACCTGCTCGAAATAGCGGATCAGGTTCGCTTCCGACACTTTCCAGTAGTAAGGGTTGATCACCACGATGCCGTCCGCCCCAGCCTGCTGCGCGTGCTGGCTGAGCGCAATGGTTTCCCGGGCGTTAGTGCCGCCGGTGCCGATCAGGACCGGCACGCGACGATCGACATGATCGATAGCAAATTGGGCAATGGTTTTACGCTCTTCGGCGCTGAGCTGGGAAAACTCGCCGCCGCTGCCCAGGAAGAACAGACCGTCAACGCCTGCTTTGATGAGATCGTCGATCAGCGCGGCGGTGCCCTGCTTATCGAGCTGGCCATCGGCGGTAAAAATGGTGGAGACAGGGGGAATGATTCCCGTAAACAACGCGGACTGCGGCATGAGATCTCCTTGCTGAATCATTTTGTTCTACATTATAGAACGATGTTCGATAAATTAACGATCATACTATGACGCAGGAAAAGCGCAGGTAAATGAGAGATGGAGAGGGAGTGCGGGAAATTTAAGCTGGATCACATATTGGAAGGTGCGGCCTGATGCCCTCACCCTAACCCTCTCCCACAGGGAGAGGGAACTTTTACACCCTCTCCCCTTGGGAAAGGGGTTACTCTACAAGCATCTTCACCACCACTTTCCTGACCTTAGCAGGTGCCCCCACCGCGCACAGCGGCTTGTGCACCTCACCCGGCCAGAACACCACAAAATCCCCTTCGCTCAACACCACGGTTTTCTCCTGCTCGCCTTCCGGCAGGGACGCGATGTCTTTGTCCGCCAGCCAGTCGGTGTCCGGCGTGCCGGGCGGCAGGGTGCTGAAGGTCATCCCTTCCTGTCCCTTCATCACGATCTGAATATCCAGATAGCGCGCGTGGTACTCGGCGCGACGCTCGGCGAACGGCTGGGTTGTATCTTCAGAGACCAGATAAAACAGGCTGTTGCCGTTGACGTCGTGCTTGCCGAGCGGCGTGGTGTCGGTGACGTGAGTTTTAACGTGCTCAATGGCCTGTCGCAGCTCGTCAGGCAGCCAGGAGTGCAGATGGTGGATGTTGCCGATAATCATCAGAAAACCCTCGATATAAAACAGCGTTTCATTTTTATCTTTTATACGAGAATCCCGACTGCCATACCAGCGCTTTTTAGACGGGTTTTGCGCGAACGCATGTTTATCGGGAATGGTGTTAATTTGCTGTTAAGCCCTCGCAGGCATTTATGCAGTCATTATGCATATCTTCAGCTCTTCGTTATCCCGCCCTTGCGCTAACTCATTGATCGTCAGGCCTTAACAACAAAACTGGCTACCGCTTCACATTTTAGCACTTTGATAATTTGCTATTAAATTCAATAAATATTTATTGATTTTCCTTAAGCCAAAAATAGTTAATTAGCAATATTGCATAGTCATTCCACGAAAACCACAAAGACATTTAAAACCAATATCTTAACAAAATATTTCAAAGCATTAAATTCTACAAAACACTAACAACTGCAAATAATGACAACGGATAGTGCTTAGCTATTCACCTCGCCAGAATAGCCAATTAATCATTATCTGATGCGAATCATGCAAATGAAAACAAACCGCTTAATATCCATTTTCGCGTGAGCAATATCACAATACGGATTATTTAACTGCCTAGTATGAACCACGAAATCAATTGAGCTTAGCCGCCATGCAATTAAATACATGACATGGCGCATGCCCTTTTTATTCTGAAAAACAGTTAAAGGAATAATTATGGAAAAGCATTACGTCGGTTCTGAAATTGGTCAATTGCGTAGCGTTATGCTGCACCGCCCAAATTTAAGTCTGAAACGGTTAACCCCCTCAAACTGTCAGGAGCTGCTATTTGATGACGTGCTCTCGGTTGAGCGGGCGGGTGAGGAGCATGACATCTTCGCCAACACGCTGCGCGAGCAGGGGGTGGAAGTCCTGCTGCTGACCGACCTGCTGACACAAACCCTTGATATCGCTGAGGCGAAAGCCTGGCTGCTGGAGACGCAAATCTCTGATTACCGCCTCGGCCCAACCTTTGCTGGCGACGTACGCGGCTGGCTGGCGGATATGCCGCACCGGGAACTGGCGCGCAGATTAAGCGGCGGATTAACCTACGGTGAAATTCCGGCGGCCATTAAAAATATGGTGGTGGATACCCACACGGCGAATGATTTTATTATGAAGCCACTGCCGAACCATTTATTTACCCGCGATACCTCCTGCTGGATCTATAACGGCGTCTCTATTAACCCAATGGCCAAACCGGCCCGTCAGCGTGAAACCAATAACCTGCGGGCAATATATCGCTGGCACCCGGCGTTCGCCGACGGCGATTTTATTAAGTATTTCGGCGACGAGAATATTAATTACGACCACGCCACCTTAGAAGGCGGCGACGTATTAGTCATTGGCCGCGGTGCGGTATTGATCGGCATGTCCGAGCGCACGACGCCGCAGGGCGTGGAGTTCCTCGCCAACAGCCTGTTCAAACACCGCCAGGCCGAGCGCGTCATCGCCGTTGAGCTGCCCAAACACCGCTCCTGCATGCACCTCGACACCGTCATGACCCACATCGACGTGGATACCTTCTCCGTCTACCCGGAAGTGGTGCGCAAAGACGCCCAGTGCTGGACGCTCACCCCGGACGGACGCGGCGGCCTGCTGCGCACCCAGGAAACCGACCTGCTGCACGCCATTGAGAAGGCGCTCGGCATTAACCAGGTACGTCTGATCACCACCGGCGGCGACGCCTTTGAGGCCGAACGCGAGCAGTGGAACGACGCCAACAACGTCCTGACCATCCGCCCCGGCGTGGTGATTGGCTACGAGCGCAACGTCTGGACCAACGAGAAGTACGACAAAGCGGGTATCACCGTGCTGCCCATCCCGGGCGACGAACTCGGACGCGGCCGCGGCGGCGCGCGCTGCATGAGCTGCCCGCTGGAACGCGACGGAATTTAAAGGAGCCATCATGGAACGAAAACCCACTCTGGTTGTGGCCCTGGGCGGCAACGCGCTGCTCAAGCGCGGCGAACCGCTGGAAGCGGAGATCCAGCGCCAGAACATCGAGCAGGCCGCCCGCACCATCGCCGGCTTAACGGCGCAGTGGCGCGTGGTGCTGGTGCACGGCAACGGGCCGCAGGTCGGGCTGCTGGCGCTGCAGAACAGCGCCTACGACAAAGTCACGCCCTACCCGCTGGACGTTCTTGGCGCCGAAAGCCAGGGAATGATCGGCTACATGCTCCAGCAGGCGCTGAAAAACAGCCTGCCGCAGCGGGAGGTGAGCGTTCTGCTCACCCAGGTAGAAGTGGACGCCGCCGACCCGGCCTTCAGCAACCCGACCAAATACATCGGCCCGGTGTACAGCGAAGCCCAGGCAAAAATGCTGGCCGCAGAGAAAGGCTGGGTGTTTAAGGCCGACGGCAGCTACGTCCGCCGCGTGGTGCCCTCTCCGCAGCCGAAGCGCATCGTTGAGAGCGACGCCATCACGGCGCTGATCCAGCGCGACCACCTGGTGATCTGCAACGGCGGCGGCGGGGTGCCGGTGGTGGAACAGGCCAACGGCTATCGCGGGATCGAGGCGGTAATCGATAAAGACCTCTCCGCCGCCCTGCTGGCGCGCCAGATCGAAGCCGATGCCCTGCTGATCCTCACCGATGCCGACGCGGTGTACCTCGACTGGGGCAAACCAACCCAGCGTCCGCTGGCGCAGGTGACGCCGGAGCTGCTCAGGGGCATGCAGTTCGACGCCGGATCGATGGGGCCGAAGGTGGCCGCCTGCCGCGAGTTCGTTGAAGCCTGCAATGGGATAGCCGGGATCGGCGCGCTGGCCGACGGCGCGGAGATCCTCGCGGGCGAGAAAGGCACGCTGATTCGTAACTGAACACTCATTTTAAAAAGGATTTACCCATGACCATCAACCTGAAAAACCGCAACTTCCTCAAACTGCTGGACTACACCCCGGCGGAGATCCAGTACCTGATCGACCTCGCCATCGAGCTCAAGGCCGCCAAAAAAGCCGGGCGCGAGAAGCAAACCCTGGTCGGGAAAAACATCGCCCTGATCTTTGAAAAAACCTCCACCCGCACCCGCTGCGCCTTCGAAGTGGGCGCGTTCGACCAGGGCGCGCAGGTCACCTATCTCGGCCCAAGCGGCTCGCAGATTGGCCATAAAGAGTCGATGAAAGACACCGCCCGCGTGCTGGGCCGCATGTACGACGGCATCGAATATCGCGGCTACGGGCAGGCCATCGTCGAAGAGCTGGGCGAGTACGCGGGCGTGCCGGTGTGGAACGGCCTGACCGACGAGTTCCACCCGACCCAAATTCTCGCCGACCTGATGACCATGCTGGAGCACTCCCCGGGCAAAACTCTGCCGGAGCTGAGCTTTGCCTATCTCGGCGACGCGCGCAACAACATGGGCAACTCCCTGATGGTCGGTGCGGCCAAGATGGGGATGGATATCCGCCTCGTGGCGCCGAAATCCTTCTGGCCGGAAGCGGGCCTGGTTGAGCAGTGCCGCGCCATCGCCAAAGAGACGGGCGCGCGCATCACCCTCACCGACGACGTGGAAGAAGGCGTGCAGGGGACCGATTTCCTCTACACCGACGTGTGGGTCTCCATGGGCGAGCCGAAGGAAGCCTGGGCCGAGCGCGTCAGCCTGATGAAGCCGTATCAGATTAACGCCCAGGTGATGAAGGCCACCGGCAACCCGAACGTCAAGTTCATGCACTGCCTGCCGGCATTCCACAACGAGCACACGAAGGTGGGCCGCGAAATCGAGATGGCGTACGGCCTGAAGGGGCTGGAGGTGACGGAAGAGGTCTTTGAATCACCGAACTCCATCGTCTTCGACGAAGCAGAGAACCGCATGCACACCATTAAAGCGGTCATGGTGGCGACACTCGGCGACTAATCACCGCCCGGCGCGCCGCGGGGTGCGCCGGGTTTCAGGAGAACATCATGGGCAAGTTCAAGTTTCCCTCCGCTTACACCATTCTCTTTTTTCTGATTGCCGTCGTGGCCGTGCTGACGTGGATTGTCCCGGCCGGGCAGTACCATATGGCAATGAACGAGGCGCTCGGCAAAGACGTCCCCGTTGCAGGCACCTACGCGCACGTCGCGGCGCATCCGCAGGGGCTGGTTTCGGTGCTGATGGCGCCGATTGCCGGGCTGTACGATCCGGAATCCGGCCAGGCCGGGGCGATCGACGTGGCGCTGTTTATTCTGATCATCGGGGGATTCCTCGGGATCGTCACCAAAACCGGGGCGATTGACGCCGGGATCGAGCGTGTGACCACCCGGCTGCGCGGACGCGAGGAGTGGATGATCCCGATCCTGATGGCGCTGTTTGCCGCAGGCGGCACGATTTACGGTATGGCCGAAGAGTCACTGCCCTTCTATACCTTACTGGTGCCGGTGATGCTGGCCGCGCGGTTCGATCCGGTTGTCGCCGCCTCTACCGTGCTGCTCGGGGCGGGGATCGGCACCCTCGGCTCCACCATTAACCCGTTTGCCACGGTGATCGCCGCCAACGCCGCCGGGATCCCCTTCACCAACGGCATCGCCCTGCGCGTGGCGCTGCTGGTCATCGGCTGGATCATCTGCGTGGCGTGGGTGATGCGCTACGCCCGCAAGGTGCGCAAGGATCCCTCGCAGTCCATCGTTGCAGACAAGCAGGAGGAGAACCTCGCCCATTTCCTCGGCAACAAGGGCGAACAGTCCCTGGAATTCACCCCGGTGCGCAAAATCATCCTGGTGATTTTCGCCCTCGCCTTCGCGGTGATGATCTACGGCGTGGCGGTGCTGGGTTGGTGGATGGCGGAGATTTCAGCGGTGTTTCTCGCCAGCGCGATCATCGTCGGCCTGATTGCCCGCATGAGCGAAGAGGAGCTGACGTCGACGTTTATCAACGGCGCGCGAGATTTGCTGGGCGTCGCGCTGATTATCGGCATCGCGCGCGGTATCGTAGTCATCATGGATAAGGGCATGATTACCCACACCATTTTGCACAGCGCGGAAGGGCTGGTCAGCGGGTTGTCCACGGTAGCGTTTATCAACGTGATGTACTGGCTGGAAGTCGTGCTGTCGTTTCTTGTGCCTTCTTCATCCGGCCTGGCCGTTCTGACGATGCCGATCATGGCGCCGCTTGCTGATTTCGCTAACGTCAACCGCGACCTGGTGGTTACGGCTTACCAGTCGGCCTCCGGCATCGTTAACCTCGTCACGCCGACCTCTGCGGTGGTTATGGGCGGGCTGGCTATCGCCCGGGTACCTTACGTGCGCTACCTGAAATGGGTGGCGCCGCTGCTGGCGATCCTGACGGTGGTGATTATGGTGGCGTTAAGTCTGGGGGCGTTGTTGTAATTTGCCGGATGGCGCTGCGCTTATCCGGCCTACGGATCGGTGCGGTGTCACCGGTTATTTCGGGAACTGATATGGGAAACATGATGGATTACGAAGAGTACTCTCCCAAAGAACAGCTGCAGCTCACGGTGTGCCAGCGTTTGATCGCCGAAAAGAGTTACCTTTCGCAGGAAGAGATTCGCCGCGACCTGCAGGAGAGAGGGTTTGACAGCATCAGCCAGTCGACCGTTTCGCGATTGCTGAAGTTGCTCGGAGTCATAAAAATTCGAAATGCCAAAGGGCTAAAGATTTATTCGTTGAATCCTCAGCTGCGCCCTGCCCCCGACGCCGCGCGTACCGTTTCGGAAATGGTGGTCAGCGTTGAGCATAATAGCGAGTTTATCCTTGTCCATACCGTCGCCGGATATGGCCGAGCGGTGGCGCGTATTCTGGATTATCACCAGCTTCCGGAAATTTTAGGCGTGGTGGCCGGCAGCAGTATTGTCTGGGTCGCCCCCCGGGTGGTAAAGCGCACCGCGCTGGTGCATAAGCAAATTAATTATTTACTCAGAACGCATTAATATTCACAAAGAACCGTTTGCATTGAGTAAAGCGTGCATTAAATCGCTTGATCCGAAAAGCGAGCTGCGTATAATGCCCGACAATTTGCCGGGAGGAAGCATGGTCAAGCGTGTACGACATAACGTCTTACCGCGTCTGAAATCAGACGCTGGCCTGCCGTTTTTCTTCCCGTTGCTAAACCTATTCCCAGAGCCCCTCATTTGAGGGGCTTTTTTTTGCCCGGCGTCAGGAGATAAACATGAATCCGCTTTATCAAAAACACATCATTTCCATAAACGACCTCAGCCGCGAAGAGCTGGAACTGGTTCTGGAAACCGCGGCAAAACTGAAGGCCAATCCGCAACCGGAGCTGCTGAAGCACAAGGTGATTGCGAGCTGCTTCTTTGAAGCCTCGACCCGCACCCGCCTCTCCTTTGAGACCTCCATGCACCGCCTGGGCGCGAGCGTGGTGGGCTTCTCTGACAGCAGCAACACGTCGCTGGGTAAAAAAGGCGAGACCCTGGCGGATACCATTTCAGTGATCAGCACCTACGTCGACGCGATTGTGATGCGTCACCCGCAGGAGGGCGCGGCGCGCCTGGCGACCGAGTTCTCCGGCGGCATTCCGGTGCTGAACGCCGGTGACGGTGCCAACCAGCACCCAACGCAGACGCTGCTGGATCTGTTCACCATTCAGGAGACCCAGGGCAAGCTTGAGAACCTGAACATCGCCATGGTTGGCGACCTGAAGTATGGCCGCACCGTCCACTCCCTGACCCAGGCGCTGGCGAAATTTAACGGCAACCGCTTCTACTTCATCGCCCCGGAGGCGCTGGCGATGCCGCAGTACATTCTCGACATGCTGGACGAGAAAGGCATTGCGTGGAGCCTGCATGCCAGCATCGAAGAGGTGATGAGCCACGTGGATATTCTGTACATGACCCGCGTGCAGAAAGAGCGTCTGGACCCGTCCGAATACGCCAACGTGAAGGCGCAGTTCGTGCTGCGCGCCAGCGACCTGGAAGGCGCGCGCGACAACATGAAGGTGCTGCATCCGCTGCCGCGCATCGATGAGATCACCACAGACGTGGATAAAACGCCGCACGCCTGGTACTTCCAGCAGGCCGGGAACGGCATCTTCGCTCGCCAGGCGTTACTGGCACTGGTTCTGAATCGCGAATTAGCTCTGTAAGGGGAGACGACCATGACACACGATAACAAACTCCAGGTTGAAGCCATCAAGCGTGGCACCGTGATTGACCATATCCCTGCGCAGGTGGGCTTTAAGCTGCTGACGCTGTTCAAACTGACCGAAACTGACCAGCGCATCACCATCGGCCTGAACCTGCCGTCGGGCGAGATGGGCCGCAAAGACCTGATCAAAATCGAGAACACCTTCCTGACCGACGAGCAGGTTAACCAGCTGTCGCTGTACGCGCCGGACGCCACCGTCAACCGCATCGACGAGTACGAAGTGGTCGGCAAATCCCGCCCGAGCCTGCCAGAACGTATCGAAAGCGTGCTGGTCTGCCCGAACAGCAACTGCATCAGCCACGCCGAGCCGGTTTCCTCCAGTTTCGCAGTGAAAAAGCGCGCGAATGACATCGCTCTCAAATGCAAATACTGCGAAAAAGAGTTTTCTCATTATGTGGTGCTGGCCAACTAATTGAGGTTGGTAATGAAATCCCGGCTGTTATAATGGCCGGGAACATTCTTAACGCTGTAATTCTGGAGAAAACATGAGCAAAGTACTCGCGACGGAAAATGCACCAGCCGCTATCGGCCCTTACGTTCAGGGCGTTGATCTGGGCAGCATGATCATCACTTCAGGTCAGATCCCCGTAAACCCAAAAACCGGCGCGGTGCCGGAAGATGTCGCGGCGCAGGCGCGTCAGTCGCTGGAAAACGTGCAGGCTATCGTGGAATCTGCCGGCCTGAAAGTGGGTGATATCGTGAAAACCACCGTGTTCGTGAAGGATCTGAACGATTTCGCGACCGTTAACGCCACCTACGAAGCGTTCTTCACCGAGCATAACGCCACCTTCCCGGCGCGCTCCTGCGTGGAAGTGGCGCGTCTGCCAAAAGACGTGAAAATTGAAATCGAAGCGATTGCCGTTCGTCGCTAATTCGCTTTGGCGATGAAAAAAGGCAGCCCAGGCTGCCTTTTTTGTTGCTTGCTACTGATTCCGCGTGGCGCGCAGCAGCGTCTCCAGCGGATACACCGCCGCAATCACCACTTCGTCCTGCACCTTCGCCGCGTTATCCAGCTCGCTCTGAATCGAGGCGATCTCTTTGTCATCCAGCGTGCCCTGACGCGCCACCAGGTCGGTGAGCCGCAGGCCAATCGACGCCAGCTTATCCACCTCCTGGATCACCGGCTTCATCGCCTTCAGCTGATAGCTGTTTTCGCTTAAGGCCAGCGCGTCGCTGGTGTTGCTCTGCCAGCGGTTAAAGACGTGGCGCAGGGCGTCGGCGCTTTCCGTGTCTTCCGCATCGCTCACCAGACGGTCCGCCCATTTGTGCATCTGGCGCACGGTGGTGCTTTCGGCGTTCAGCGCATCCGCAAAGCGGTTGAGCGGCTCGAACTGATGGTAGTTTCCGGCCTGGAACTTCAGGTGCTGGCGGGTGTAATACTGAGCCGGTTCAATCGCCTGCGCGAGGACCTGCAGCGGCAGCGTGTCGGCATTACCGGCGAGGCGCGTGAACTGCACCTGCTGCTGGGTATGCTGCTGCAGCCCGACCGACACCGTCGACCAGCTGTCCATCGCCTGCAGGCGGGTGTACATGTTGTCGACATCGTTGACGTCCTGCGCGGACCAGAGCCGCTCCGCCACCGCAAACGTACGCGGCCACAGACGAATATCCAGCACCGGCGCCACCACGTTTTCCGCCCACAGCGCCGCTTCGCCGCCGAGCAGGTTGGACTGGTTCGCCACGTCCGGCACGACGGGCGGAACGCCTTTCGGCACGTCGTCCAGACGCGTGCCGCTAATCGGGTAGCGCGTATTCCCGACGAGGAAATAACCGGAGAGTTTGTCGTTATCAACGGTGACAACCGGGCGCGTTTCGCCCATCCAGGTATCGACGGTGAAGGTCACCTGATTGTCATCCCGCCATTCAATATCCTGCACCGCGCGGCGGGATTTCCCGGCAAAATCAATAAACCCGCGCCAGCCGGCATCCCCTTTCACCAGCGTGAAGCTCCCCTCCACCGGCTTGCCCTTCAGGCGCGGCATGGAGAAGGCCCAGCTCTGGGCGCTGTCGGTGTCCGCTATCACGTCCACGCCGTTTAACCCCTGCGGGACGATCTCGTTGCGGTAGTGATAGGCGGTGGACTGGGGCTGGTCGAGATAAAAGCCGGTCGACAGAATGCCCTTGTAGCCGTTCTGCGCCACCTGCCCCAGCGCGTCCTGGCCCTGCCAAGACTGGATCAGAATGCTTTTCGGCAGATCGGGATGGTAGATCTCATCCCAGCCGACCATCTGGCGGTGATGCTTCTCGAGGATCGTTTCCAGCCTGCGGTTGAAGTACGCCTGCAGCGCGTGGCTGTCCGCCAGCCTGTTGTCGCGCATAAACTGCTGGATGGCCGGATTCGCTTTCCACTGGCTGTCGTCCACCTCGTCGCCGCCGATATGCAGATACGGATCGGGGAAGATCGCCGCCAGTTCGCTGACCATCGCGTCGGCAAAAGCGTAAGTTGCGTCTTTTGTGGGATCCAGCACCGGCTTCAGCACGCCCCAGTGGCGTTCCATGGCGTACGGCCCCGGGGCGCTCATCAGCTCCGGGTAGGCCACGGCAATCGCCGAGGCGTGGCCCGGCATGTCGATCTCCGGCACCACGCGAATGCCGCGCTCGGCGGCGTAACGCACCACCTCGCGCATCTGCTCAGGCGTGTAGAACAGCCCGTCGCTCGCAAGCTGGGTTAATTTTGGATAACGCTTCGAGCTGAAGCGCCAGCCCTGGTCGTCGGTCAAATGCCAGTGCAGCACGTTGAGCTTCGCCGCGGCCATGCCGTCGATCTGGCGTTTGATATCCGGCAGCGGGAGAAAGTGGCGTGCCGAATCGAGCAGCAGCCCGCGCCACGGGAAGCGCGGTGAATCTTCAATGGTCACCCACGGGATCGAGGTGTTTTCCGCTCCGTTCTGCACCAGCTGGAGCAGGGTTTCCATGGCGCGCAAGGCACCGAAGCGGGTGTTGGCGGAGATGTTCACGCCGTTGGCGTCCACCGTGAGCTTATAGCTTTCATCGCTGTCCGGCAGCGGCTGCGGCTTCACCTTTTTAGCGATGGCGATGCGGATAGTTGATTTGTCTGGCTTTTCAGCCTGAGGCTGCAGCGTCCAGCCGGTTTGCAGGGCGATGCGCTGGCGCAGTCGGTTGACGGCGTCACCGAGATCGTCCCCGCTGACGCTTACAGAGACGTTGTTGCTGAGCACCAGTGCGCCCTGGGTGGTCGGGCGTTCGACCTTCGCAGGCCAGGGCATTAAGGGGAGATCCCCTGCCGGGGCGGCAAAGGCAGAGGCGCCGAGCATCAGCCCGGCGGTTAAGAGACTGTACCGTAACATGAATGTTCCTTATCTGACGGGCCAAATAAAGGCAAAACATTCTGTTAACATGCGCTCAATTTGTCGTCAAGCGAATGCGCCGACGGAGATCACAGGTTGTTGAATTTGGGAGGAAAGCTATTGCCGGGTGGCGGCTTCGCCTTACCCGGCCTACGTTCGGATCGTAGGCCCGGTAAGCGCAGCGCCACCGGGCTTGCCGTTACTGCCACCCATACCGACGCGCATAGAACCCTTTCACCATCTGGGTCAGCACCATATAACCGGCGAGGATCGCCACCAGCCACGGGAAGTAGCTCAGCGGCAGCGCCTGCAGCTGCAGGTAGCTCGCCAGCGGTGAGAACGGCAGCGCGATGCCGAGCGCCATCACAATCCCCGTCATCACAATCAGCGGCCACGCGGCGCGGCTCTGGATGAACGGAATGCGGCGGGTGCGGATCATGTGCACAATCAGCGTCTGCGACAGCAGCCCGACCACGAACCAGCCGGACTGGAACAGCGTCTGATGTTCCGGGGTGTTGGCATGGAACACAAACCACATCAGGCAGAAGGTCAGGATGTCGAAGATGGAGCTGATCGGGCCAAAGAACAGCATAAAGCGCCCAAGATCTGCCGGGTTCCAGTGCTGCGGCTTCTGGATCTGCTCGTCGTCCACGTTATCAAACGGGATCGCCACCTGAGACACGTCGTACATCAGGTTCTGGATCAGCAGGTGCAGCGGCAGCATCGGCAGGAACGGCAGAAACGCGCTCGCCACCAGCACGCTGAAGACGTTACCGAAGTTGGAGCTGGCGGTCATCTTGATGTACTTGAGCATATTGGCAAAGGTACGGCGCCCTTCAATCACGCCCTCCTCCAGCACCATCAGGCTCTTTTCCAGCAGAATGATATCCGCCGCTTCGCGGGCAATATCCACCGCCCCGTCTACGGAGATACCGATATCCGCCGCACGCAGGGCGGGCGCGTCGTTGATGCCGTCGCCCATGAAGCCCACCACGTGCCCTTCTCGCTTAAGCAGGGTGACGATACGCTCTTTGTGCATCGGCGTCAGGCGGGCAAACAGCGTCGTGCGCTGGGCCAGCTTCGCCAGTTCGTCATCAGAGAGACGTTCAATATCGCTCCCCACCACCACGTCGCCCGCGTCCAGCCCCACCTCGTGGCACACTTTGGCCGCTACCAGCTCGCTGTCGCCGGTGAGGATTTTCACGGTAATACCGCTCGCCTTCAGCGCCTTCAGCGCCGGGGCAGTGGTCTCTTTCGGCGGATCGAGGAAGGCGATGTAGCCCTCGAGGATCAGATCGGATTCGTCGATACGCTGATAATCCCCCTCCCGCGCGGGCAGGAACTTGCTCGCCACCGCCACCACGCGCAGCCCCTGACGGTTGAGGTTGTCGGTGACGCGCTTGATGCGGCGCAGCATGGTGTCGTCCAGCGGCACGATGTCGCCGTTATAACGTACCTGCGTCGACACGTTGAGGATCTCCTGCAGCGCCCCTTTGCAGATCAGCTGATGCACGTTCGGCTGCTCGCTCACCACCACCGACATACGGCGGCGCTCGAAGTCGAACGGGATCTCATCCACCTTCTGCCAGCGGCCGGAGAGCGTGCGGGCGGCCTCCTCGTCCACGCCTTCCAGCACGGCGACGTCGAGCAGGTTTTTCAGCCCGGTCTGGTAGTGGCTGTTCAGCCACGCGCTGTGCAGCACGCGCTCGCTGGTTTTGCCGGAAATGTCGGTGTGGTTCTCCAGCACGATTTTGTCCTGCGTCAGGGTGCCGGTTTTATCGGTGCAGAGAATGTCCATCGCGCCAAAGTTCTGAATGGCGTCGAGGTGTTTGACGATCACCTTCTGTTTAGAGAGCTTCACCGCCCCGCGCGCCAGCGTAGAGGTGACAATCATCGGCAGCATTTCCGGCGTTAAGCCGACCGCCACGGAGAGCGCGAACAGCGCCGCCTCCCACCAGTCGCCTTTGGTGTAGCCGTTGATCAGCAGCACGATTGGCGTCATCACCATCATAAAGCGGATCAGCAGCATGCTGACGCGGCCAATCCCTTTCTGGAAGGCATTCGGCTCGCTTTCCTGCTCGCTGACGCGCCCGGCAAGCTGACCAAACCAGGTGTTGCCCCCGGTGGCGGTGACAATCGCCTGCGCGGTGCCGCTGACGACCGTGGTCCCCATAAAGCACAGGGTGTCGCACTCGAGCGGGTTCATCTGCTGCGGGTCGCGGCTGCGCGCCACCTTCTCAACGGGGAGGGATTCGCCGGTCAGGGAAGCCTGCGCCACAAACAGATCGCGCGCCTGGATGATGCGTAAATCCGCCGGGATCATGTCCCCCGCGGCCAGCTTCACCAGATCGCCCGGCACCAGCTGGTCAATAGGCAATTCCACCCAGGCGTTTTCGCCGAGATCGTTGATCACGCGCGAGACGGTCGCGGTGTTGCTGACCATCGCCTTCAGGGCGTCCGCCGCTTTGGTGGAGCGGGCCTCCTGAATAAAGTTCAGCAGCGTGGAGATGCCCACCATCAGGGCAATCACCCCTGCGGCAAACAGATCTTCCGTCGCGTAGGAGATGAGGCCGAGCACGGTCAGCAGCAGGTTGAACGGGTTGCGGTAGCAGAGCCACAGATGCACCCACCACGGAGACGGCTTTTGCGCCGGAATGAGGTTATCGCCATGCACGGCGCGGATTTTTTCCACTTCTGCCGCGTTCAGCCCTTCCGGGTGTCCGCCAAAGGCGCGCCAGACTTCGTTTTCATCCATCGCCGCCACGTTCAGGCAGCGTTCGGTCAGGGACGCGGGGATCGCCGCCCCCGCCATGTTTTTGGCGTTTGGCAGCGGGTCGCGCTGAACAAGACGGTGTGGCAGGTGGCGGCTCAGCAGGGCCTGCAGCTGCCGGGTGATATTTTTAAACATCGTCATTCCTCCGCATCCGCAAAGGCGGACGCAGCATTTCCTTCAGGCGTGGCAAAGCCGTACCTGAGAGGCACTCAATTTTTCAAGCAGGAACGTTTGGGACGCTGCTGCCTCACATCACCGGTGAGTCAGCAACAGGCTGGCTTACCGGAAAGAACGCATTCTCCCGTTCAGGAGAGGTGTGGGATCGGGATCCATGAAGCCTCCGGTAAGTAAAAAGTAGGGTGTCGCCGCGCAGTATAAGGATTTAAGCGTACCCTTTTTGATGATTCGGGCGGTATTATACCCCCCTGCAAATAAACCGAACGTAAACCAGATTTAGCCCATAGCGAAATCGCGCTATAGCATTAGGCTCAATTCATTACATTGTCGTTGTTACAGGGAATACAGCATGCAGAACCGCCTTACGATTAAAGACATCGCGCGTTTAAGCGGCGTGGGGAAATCGACCGTCTCACGCGTGCTGAACAACGAAAGCGGCGTCAGCGAACGCACCCGCGAGCGCGTTGAGGCGGTCATGAATCAGCACGGTTTTTCCCCTTCCCGATCCGCGCGCGCCATGCGCGGGCAGAGTGACAAAGTGGTCGCCATCATTGTCTCGCGTCTGGATTCTCTGTCTGAAAACCTTGCCGTGCAGACCATGCTGCCCGCCTTCTATGAGCAGGGATATGACCCGATCATGATGGAGAGCCAGTTCTCGCCCCAGCTGGTAGAAGAGCATCTGGGGATGCTCCAGCGGCGCAACATTGACGGCGTGGTGCTGTTCGGCTTTACCGGCATCAAAGACGAGATGCTGAAACCCTGGCAGCCGTCGCTGGTGCTGCTGGCGCGCGATGCCCACGGTTTTGCCTCCGTCTGCTATGACGACGAGGGCGCGATTATCACCCTGATGCAGCGCCTGTTTGACGAAGGCCATCGCCACATCAGCTTCCTCGGCGTACCGCACGCGGACGTTACCACAGGCAAGCGACGCCATGAGGCCTATCTGGCGTTTTGCAAAAAGCACAACCTCTCCGCCGTGGCCTCCCTGCCGGGGCTGGGCATGAAGCAGGGCTACGAGCAGGTCGCCAGCGTCCTGACGCCGCAGACCACCGCGCTGGTGTGCGCCACGGATACGCTGGCGCTGGGCGCGAGTAAATATCTGCAGGAGCAGCGTATCGACGGTCTGCAGGTGGCGAGCGTCGGCAGCACGCCGCTGATGAAGTTTTTGCA
Source organism: Enterobacter cloacae complex sp. BZL2005 (assembly GCF_049238885.1). NCBI lineage: Bacteria > Pseudomonadati > Pseudomonadota > Gammaproteobacteria > Enterobacterales > Enterobacteriaceae > Enterobacter > Enterobacter cloacae complex sp. BZL2005. The sequence goes on from NZ_JBMKGI010000011.1 coordinate 28,721, forward strand.
CCCGGAGATCATCACCGTCGATCCGGGCTACGCTGAGTCCGGCAGACAGGCCGCCGCGCAGCTGATCGAGCAGATCAACGGGCGCGCAGAGCCGCGTCAGATCGTTATTCCTGCCCACCTTTCATAACCCCCACCAATCGGTTTATTGTGATCTTCGCCCGATTTCGGGAACGTTCCCATTTTCGCCGTCACGCTGAAGGAGTAGGCTTGCGCTCAGGTCATTACACCCCCTCACCATCTGTCATGAGGTTTCATGATGAGTAAAGTCAAACAAGCAGATATTGATCAGCTGATCGTCCTGGTCGGCGGCCGCGAAAACATCGCAACCGTTAGCCATTGCATTACCCGCCTGCGCTTCGTTCTGAACGATCCGGCCAAAGCGAACCCGAAGGCGATTGAAGAGCTTTCCATGGTAAAAGGCTGCTTCACCAACGCCGGTCAGTTCCAGGTGGTGATTGGTACTGAAGTGGGCGATTACTATCAGGCTCTGCTGGCGACCACCGGGCACAGCGCGGCGGATAAAGAGCAGGCCAAGAAGGCTGCGCGCCAGAATATGAAGTGGCACGAGCAGCTGATTTCCCACTTCGCGGAGATCTTCTTCCCGCTGCTGCCGGCGCTGATCAGCGGAGGCCTGATTTTAGGCTTCCGTAACGTCATCGGCGACGTGCCGATGAGCGACGGCAAGACCCTGGCGCAGATGTACCCGGCGCTGAAAACCGTGTACGACTTCCTGTGGCTGATTGGCGAAGCGATCTTCTTCTATCTGCCGGTCGGGATTTGCTGGTCCGCGGTGCGCAAGATGGGCGGTACGCCGATCCTCGGTATTGTACTCGGCGTCACGCTGGTCTCTCCGCAGTTAATGAACGCTTACTTACTTGGTCAACAGGTGCCGGAGGTGTGGAACTTTGGCCTGTTTACCATCGCCAAAGTGGGCTATCAGGCGCAGGTCATTCCGGCCCTGCTGGCGGGCCTGGCGCTGGGCTTTATCGAAACCCGACTGAAGCGCATCGTGCCGGATTACCTTTATCTGGTGGTGGTGCCGGTGTGCTCGCTGATTCTGGCGGTCTTCCTGGCGCATGCCTTTATCGGTCCGTTTGGCCGCATGATTGGCGACGGCGTGGCCTTCGCGGTGCGTCACCTGATGACCGGCAGCTTCGCCCCGATTGGCGCCGCGCTGTTTGGCTTCCTGTACGCCCCGCTGGTGATCACCGGCGTGCACCAGACCACGCTGGCGATTGATATGCAGATGATCCAGAGCCTCGGCGGCACGCCGGTCTGGCCGATTATCGCCCTGTCGAACATTGCTCAGGCGTCCGCGGTGACCGGCATCATTATCGTCAGCCGCAAGCACAACGAACGCGAGATCTCCGTTCCGGCGGCCATCTCCGCCTACCTCGGCGTCACCGAACCGGCAATGTACGGTATCAACCTGAAATACCGCTTCCCGATGCTCTGCGCGATGATCGGTTCCGGTCTGGCAGGCCTGGTGTGTGGACTGAACGGCGTGATGGCGAACGGGATTGGCGTCGGCGGCCTGCCGGGCATCCTCTCCATCCAGCCCGCTTATTGGCAGGTGTTTGCCCTGGCAATGGCCATCGCCATTATCGTCCCAATGGCGCTGACCACCGTGGTTTACCAGCGTAAGTTCCGTCAGGGCTCGCTGCAGATTGTTTAACTTCATCTTTCGGGGCGCAGTTGCGCCCCTTCGCATTTGCAGGAACGCATTATGAATACCCTTCCTCACTGGTGGCAGAACGGCGTCATCTACCAGATTTACCCAAAGAGTTTCCAGGACACCACCGGCAGCGGCACCGGCGATTTACGCGGCGTGACGCAGCGTCTGGACTATCTGAAAACCCTCGGCATTGACGCCATCTGGCTGACGCCGTTTTATATCTCTCCGCAGGTGGACAACGGCTACGACGTGGCGAACTACACCGCCATCGATCCGGCCTACGGCACGCTGGATGATTTCGACGAGCTGGTCGCTGAGGCGCACGCGCGCGGCATTCGCATCGTGCTGGACATGGTGTTTAACCACACCTCCACGCAGCACGCCTGGTTCCGCGAGTCGCTGAACAAAGCGAGCCCGTACCGCCAGTTCTACATCTGGCGAGACGGCACGCCGGAGCAGCTTCCCAACAACTGGCGCTCCAAGTTTGGCGGCAACGCCTGGCGCTGGCACGCCGAGAGCGAGCAGTATTACCTGCACCTGTTCGCGCCAGAGCAGGCGGACCTCAACTGGGAAAACCCGGCGGTGCGCGCCGAGCTGAAAAAGGTGTGCGAGTTCTGGGCCGATCGCGGCGTGGACGGCCTGCGTCTGGACGTCATTAACCTGATTTCAAAAGATCAGGATTTCCCGGACGACAACATCGGCGACGGTCGCCGCTTCTATACCGACGGGCCGCGCATTCATGAATATCTCCAGGAGATGAGCCGCGACGTCTTTACCCCGCGCAACCTGATGACGGTAGGCGAGATGTCCTCGACCTCGCTGGAGAACTGCCAGCAGTATGCGTCTCTCGATGGCCGCGAGCTGTCGATGACCTTTAACTTCCATCATCTGAAGGTGGATTACCCCGGCGGCGAAAAGTGGACGCTGGCGAAGCCGGACTTCGTGGCGCTAAAAACCCTCTTCCGCCACTGGCAGCAGGGGATGCACAACAAAGCCTGGAATGCGCTGTTCTGGTGTAACCACGACCAGCCGCGCATCGTGTCGCGCTTCGGTGACGAAGGAGAATACCGGGTTCACGCCGCGAAAATGCTCGGCATGGTGCTGCACGGGATGCAGGGCACGCCGTATATCTATCAGGGTGAAGAGCTTGGCATGACCAACCCGCACTTCAGCCGCATCACCGATTACCGCGACGTGGAAAGTCTGAACATGTTCGCCGAATTGCGCGCCAGCGGCCGCGAGCCGGATGAATTACTGGCGATTCTGGCGAGCAAGTCCCGCGACAACGGGCGAACCCCAATGCAGTGGGACGCGTCGCACAACGCGGGCTTTACCGAGGGCGAGCCGTGGATTGGCGTCTGCGATAACTACGAAACCGTGAACGCCCGCGCGGCGCTGGACGATGCGGATTCGGTGTTCTACACCTATCAGTCGCTGATTCGCCTGCGCAAAACCCTCCCGGTGCTGACGTGGGGGGATTATGAGGATCTCCTGCCGGAACACCCTTCCCTGTGGTGCTATCGCCGCCAGTGGCAGGGGCAGACGCTGATGGTGGTGGCGAACCTGAGCCGGGAACGCCAGCAGTGGCAGCCGGACCCGGTACAGGGCGCCTGGCGGGTCGCTCTCGGCAACTATGATGACGTCCCCTCCCGCCCCAATGCGCGGCTATTGCGCCCGTTTGAAGCCATCTGGTGGGTGCAGGAATAAATACCAGGAGATACAGCATGCTGTATCTCCTTTTTTATGTTTAGCGATACGCTAAATGTACGACGATAACTTTTACATCACGCTGTGCCCAAAATAAAAATAGCCCTGCCAATTAAATAACCTCGGCAGGATATGATGAAAAAGACAATTATTAAAGCAACGTGTATTAGCGCATTATTATTAAGCACGCAGGGATGGTGCGGAAATACATCCATCGACCTTCGATTTGGTCATAATACGCGCTCAGACGTAAATGATTCACGTATTAAGGTCATGCATCAGGCAAATAACGGTTTTTACTTCTCCGTTGAAGCCGCACAAAACCACAACGATACCTTTTTTGGTGATACCGACCGATATAATCCCGATGACAAAGGGTTAACGGAAGCAGCACAGGAGATTGAAACGCGCTGGCGCTTCGATCTGGGTAATGGCTTCGCCGTTGCGCCTGGCATGGTGACGGTTTTCACCGCCAGCAATACCCATTACCGTCCCTTCATTCAGGGCTGGAAAGCGTTCGATAACGGTCTGAACCTCTCCGCCCGTTACCGTTATAACACCGTCAATGACGCACACAGCGACAAAGAATTAGACGGCAGCGGCTACACCCGCCGCCAGTCACACCAGTTCGACATTTGGTTCGCGTATAACATTGGCAAATTCGGTCTGTCCTACAACCCGCGCTTCCGCTGGCAGGATGATGTCGATCAGGGAACCGGGGATGACACCTACTGGGAGCATACCGTTGCGTTCAACTACAAGCTCGACGATGGCTGGACGCCTTACGTCGAGCTGGTTTCACTGGATAAAACCTACATCACTGCCGATGGCAGTCATGAAAATGATTATGCCGTACGTCTGGGGATAGTGAAGCAACTCTGACGGTCTGACTACACCGTATCGTGCTGCAGCAGCCTGCAGCCGATACGGTCCACGGCGCTTAATAGTTCAAGCTGCCCTTCCCGCTGATACAGCGATACCGCGTTAATGTCGATCGGTAACGGCCAGCATAGCGATGAGATCGCCGCCAGTGTCGATCCCTCGCGGGTAATCGCAATAATCTTTAACCCTTTGCGCAACGCGTTACGCGCCATTTCAATCAGCGACTGCGTCTCCCCGGATTTACTGATCAGCACCAGCGTCCCCTTCGATACCCGTGTCAGCTGGTGCATATCATTCAAAATAAGGTGCGGCAGGCTCGCCAGCGATAAAAATCGCGACAGGTAATTGAGGCTGGTGAGCGAGACTCCCCGTGCGTACAGATAGATATGGCTGGAATGGGTAAGCAACCTGGACACCTCCGCCACAATATTGTCCGCCTGCGGCCCTACGTCTGGCTCTACAGGTGCGGGTGAAAAATGATCGCGCAAAAAACGATACCGAAGCTCGGTATAACTTTTATAGCCCATTTTTTTACACACACGATTAACGGAAGTTGTCGTCGTAAAGGTATCACGGGCAATCTGTTTTGCCGATATATTAGAAATATTACACGCGTGATGCTGAATGTATTCAAATATCAAACGTTCACTTCCCTGGAATGAATTCATAAATTACGCCCTGTTTAATCCCGGCATGATATTAACACAACGGGAAAATAGTCTCTGGAAGACGCTTCACACATTGCATTTACGCGTATCACGATACGTAATTAGTATTAGCAAACATTAAAAACCGGTTTAGGTTCTCTTTATACTTTCACTGTTTTCACATCCAGGGAATTTTGACAATGACGAAACAAAAAGTTGTCGCGGTGACGGCCTGCCCGACAGGCATTGCGCACACCTTTATGGCGGCGAATAAAATTACTACATGGGCTAAAGAGCACAATATCGAGGTAAAGGTCGAAACGCAGGGCAGCGATGGCGTTAAAAACCGCTTAACGAAACAGGATATCGCCTCCGCCACGGCCATTATACTGGCAACCGACGTTCCCATTCAGGATGCCGAGCGCTTTGAAAACGTTCCCCACCTTCAGACCCGCACGCAAGAGCTGATTAAGCATACCGATCGCTATCTGCGTCAGGCGCTGGCCATGGAAAAAAACGTCACCGCCACTACCGTCGAAGACGAAGACGATCTTCCGCGTTCGGCTTACCAGACTTTTATCGGCCATATCATGGCGGCCATCAGCTATATGCTGCCAGTGGTGGTCATGGGCGGGCTGATGATGGCAACGGCCAAAATCACCGGCCAGTTTATTAACATCGACCACTCGCCGTTCAGCGTGCTGGATAAAGTGGGCTTTATGACCATTAAGTTCATGTATCCTGTTTTCGCCATGTATCTGGCATTTTCCGTTGCGGGTAAACCGGCGCTGATCCCCGGGCTTATCGGCGGCATCATGTCAGACGAGGTCTACAAGCGCTTCTTCGATATCGAAGGCTTTATGCCGTCCGGCTTCTTTGGCGCGATTGGCATCGGCTTCTTTGTAGGCTATCTGGTGCGCTGGCTGAATGATTCCATTCACGTCCGCCAGCAGCTCACCACCATTAAGACCATGCTGATCGTCCCGCTGATCACCGGCATTACGCTGGTGATGGTCATGGAATACCTGATCAACCCGATTTTTGGCTCGCTTAACCAGCTGATGGTGGTCTTTTTTACCTCGGCAGGTGACACCGGGCGCGGATTCTATTCCGCGATGATCGCCGCGGGCACCGCGTTCGACCTGGGCGGTCCGGTCAACAAGGCGGCAGGCTCGGTCGCGCTCGGCCTGAATGGCATGAGCGAAACGTTTGATCTCACCGCCCGCGAACTCTCCATCGTGATCCCCTCTATTGGCGTCGGCTTTGCGGCGTTTCTCAACGGCCGCTTTGGACTACCGGATGTCTTCAGCCGGGAAGAGAAAACCGTCGGGAGTACCTCGTTGCTGCTGGGCGTGATTGGGATCTCCGAAGGCGCGATCCCGTTCATCCTGAAAAACCCACGTCTGATCCCGGTGTTCATGACCGGTGCCGTTGCCGGCGCGCTAATCGCCATTGCACTTGGCGTGAAGCAGACGCTGCCTCTGCCTGCCATCTGGGGCTGGCCTCTGGCAACCAATGTGGTGGGCTACCTGGCGAGCGTCTTTATTGGCGCACTGATTTGCGCCCTGGGCGTGCTCTATGTCAGCCCAAAGAACGCCAGGTAAGGGGAACGTCATGAATCAGATCCACGTCATTGCCCATACGCACTGGGATCAGGAGTGGTATTTCACCCGTCAGGACAGCATGGTGCTGGCATCCTATAACTTTGCGGATGTCATCGACACGCTGGAGCGGGACCCCGCTTACAGCTGCTATCACCTTGACGGACAGATGGCGGTAGTGGAGGACTTTCTCGCCATCAATCCCGATTATCGCGCCAGGCTGGAAACCCTCGTCAAAGAGAAAAGAATCTTTGTGGGGCCATGGTATACCCAGACGGACACCTACAACGTGCATGGCGAATCCATTATTCGCAATCTCAAGTACGGCATTTTCGCCGCCCGCACGCTGGGGCATGCTATGCAGGTCGGGTACCTTCCGGACACCTTTGGCCACAATGCTCAGATGCCCACCATTTTGCAGGGCTGCAATATCGACAATATCGTCTTCTGGCGCGGCATCGATCACGACAGACAAGCGAAAAGCAGCCAGTTCCTCTGGCGCGCGCCGTCTGGGGCGACCGTTATCGCCTGCGCGATGGCATTCGGTTATGGCGCAGCTAAAAACATGCGTTCAGACGCGAGCCATCTGCAGGGAAAAATCTTCCCGATGGTCAATCTCCTGCGTTCACGGGCCGGGATAAACGACCTGCTCCTCCCCTGCGGCGGCGATCAGGTCTGCATCGACCCGGCGCTGCCGGAAATTCTGCAGGTCGCCAGCGCACGCTCTCCCGATGGGGATCGATACGTTATCAGTTCGCTGGAGCGCTACGTCGACATTCTGCGCGCGCAGCGTGAACAGTTTGAAGGCTGGGAAGGGGAGCTGAAATCGCCGCGCTACACCCGCATCCATAAAACGATCGGCTCCGTGCGCTACGACATAAAAAAGAAAAATGATGAGGTGGAGCAGTTCATCCTGCGGCAGCTGGAGCCGACAATCGCCATGGCGCGCCATCAGGGGATTGCGGTCAACCTCTCGGTGGTCGATACGCTCTGGAAGAAGCTGTTGCGAAGCCATGCCCACGACTCTATCGGCGGCTGTAATAGCGATACCACCAACCGCGACATACTGCATCGGCTGGAGCAAACCGAACAGCTGTGCCACAGCCTTTGGAACCTGGTGGTAAAAACCCTGGCCGCCGCCTGCGCTCAGGAAAATGACCTGCTGATTTTCAACCCGCTGGGCACCCCAACGCAGCGCGTAGTGATAACCACCCTGTATAGCCGTGCTGATAATATCGCCCTGACATATCAGGGGCAGCCCATCCCTTTCGACGTCCTGAAAAGAGACATTCTGCCCGGCGGAACGGCGATCTCCCTTAGCGCTGAAGGCGAATGTGAAACGCCCCTTCCTCCCTATTATCGCTGGCACGTTGCTGTGAAGACACCGGTTCTGCCGCCGGTCGGCTATCTCAGCGTTAACGTTAACGATGACCCGGCGCCTTTCCAGCAGCAGGAACAGACAAAGGGCAGCGAGATAGAGAATGCGCATTATCGATTAACGCTGGACGCCGGAACGCTCACCCTGCACGACAAACGCAGCGGCAGATGCATTCCCTCTTTCTTTACTCTCGAAGACTGCGCGGATGCGGGCGACAGCTACGATTTCTCACCGCTTGCGGGCGACACGCCGACGCGGTGCGACCAGTTCACGCTCGTCGACTGCCTGAAAACGCCGCTTGTCGAAAAGCTGATCGTGGAAGCCACCCTGCTTCTTCCGCCGGATCTCGCAGACCGTCAGGAAAATGCCCGAACGCCGTTATCCCTTCGTCTGGCGTGTGAATTACGCGATCACGATCCGAACCTGTATGTGGACAGCTCGCTGGAAAACAGCCACTGCGATCACCGGCTACGTTTGCTGATTAACAGCGATATTCACACCCGCCACGCAATCTCCTCGCAGCCCTTCGCGATCATCGAGCGCGAAACGGGGTGTCACGCTGAAGAGTGGCAGGAACACTATCGCGAAATGCCCGTGGATATCGAAACCAGCGAGGGAATCATCGCTGTCGCACAAGCGGGCAAAGCGCTGGTGGTGAATAGCCGCGGCATGAAGGAGTTTCAGATAATCGGCGACGCACCGGCTACGGTTGCCCTGACGCTGTTTAAATCAACGGGCGTGCTGGGACGCAGCGATCTCGACTGGCGACCGGGCCGGGCATCCGGCATCAATAATACGGTGGTCGAGACCCCCGATGCCCAGTTGCTGAAACCGTTGCGCTTCTCCTTCACCGTCGCGCTGGCCGATAGCGCCGATCATCTCACGCTTCGCCAGCTGGAAAATCAGACAGCGGGACAGCCCTTCACCTATCAACGGCAAACGCTGCACACGCTCGATCACCGTCTTGAGCGCTTTTCGTTGCGTCTGCCCGACCGCAGGCTTCCGGCAGAATTCTCATTATTGAACCTGCCGGAGCCGCTCATCCTCTCTGCCTTGCCCCATGCGCAGCAGTCGCAGGGTACGGTAATTCGCGTGTTTAACGCCGGCACGGAGCCCGTTCCCGTCCCGGCAAGCCTGGAGGGGTTTCGTCAGATCAACTATCTGGAAGAGCCGGTGCAGCCGGTAACGGCTATTCCCCCTTTCGCGACCTGCGATTTTTTAATGGAGGCTTAATATGAACCTGCTTGCATTGACGCATCCCGATCTGGTTTTTATCAACCCGCCGCACCGTTCGCCTGAAGCGCTAATACGCTGGCTCGCCGAACCGCTCGCCAGGCAAAAAATCATCAGTGATGAAGAAACGTTCATCCAGAGCGTGTTACAACGCGAAAGTGAAGGTCCTACCGCGCTGGGTGAGGCGCTCGCCGTCCCGCACGGTAAAACCGAGGCGGTGCAGCAGGCGGCGTTTTGTCTGGCGCTCTTTGACGACCCGATACGCTGGCCCGGGCTGGATGGTGACGAAGAGGTGAGAATGGTTTTCCTGCTCGCCATTCCGCCCGCGGAAGCAGGGAGTACCCATATGCAGCTGCTGACGACGCTGACCTGTTTATTGACGGAAGATCGGGTGCGTGAGCGACTGCTGGCGGCGCGCACCCGGGAAGAGGCGATGTCCGCGCTGAGTGCTGAAGAACCACAAAGACAGGACGATGCTCCTGAACGCTCCTTTCTCATCCCGGTGGTGCTGGGCAGTATCGCAACCGCAGCCTTTTTGCAGGCGGGACTGAGCTGGGTCTGCGGGAGTTAAATGAACAGCGCTTAGCACACACCGTGCTGAGCGCTTGTTTTTGTTGAATAATCAATCAGATTTTTCTCGCCCGCCTTTACAATCGCTGAAGCGCCCGTCGTTTGTACTCTCGTCTTTTTACTTTGTTCTGCATCAAATAAATCGCAAACATGTTTGATGCAAATCACTATATGTAGCACTTAAAATGCACGCCGACCCAACATCTTGTATTTATCGTCTACTATTCCAACAACAAGACGGCGCTTACGCTGGCCGGAATTGTGGATAACACGAGCTGGGAACGCGGGAAGTCTTTGGCCTGGCGGGAAATGCGTCCGGTGAATACTTCTCCACCTCTGTGGATAACCTGTTTTTAAAAATGGAGTGATCATGACACCGCATGTGATGAAACGTGATGGCTGTAAAGTGCCGTTTAAATCAGAGCGCATCCAGGAAGCCATTCTGCGTGCAGCTAAAGCAGCGGGAGTCGATGACGCAGATTACTGCGCCACCGTCGCAGAAGTCGTTAGCAGCCAGATGACTGAACGCAGCCAGGTTGATATCAACGAGATCCAGACCGCGGTTGAGAACCAGCTCATGGCAGGGCCCTACAAGCAGCTGGCGCGCGCCTACATTGAGTACCGCCACGATCGAGACGTGCAGCGCGAGAAGCGCGGCCGCCTGAACCAGGAGATCCGTGGCCTGGTGGAGCAGACCAACTCTGCGCTGCTCAATGAAAACGCCAATAAAGACAGTAAAGTGATCCCCACCCAGCGCGACCTGCTGGCCGGTATCGTCGCCAAACACTATGCCCGTCAGCATCTGCTGCCGCGCGACGTGGTCTCGGCGCACGAGCGCGGCGAGATCCACTACCACGATCTCGACTATTCGCCGTTCTTCCCGATGTTCAACTGCATGCTGATCGATCTGAAAGGCATGCTGACCCACGGCTTTAAAATGGGTAACGCGGAGATTGAACCGCCTAAGTCGATCTCCACGGCTACCGCGGTCACGGCGCAGATCATCGCTCAGGTCGCCAGCCATATTTACGGCGGCACCACCATTAACCGCATTGACGAAGTGCTGGCCCCGTTCGTGACGGCGAGCTTCAACAAGCACCGTAAAACCGCCGAAGAGTGGCAGATTCCGGACGCGGACGGCTATGCGCATTCCCGTACCGAGAAAGAGTGCTACGACGCCTTCCAGTCGCTGGAATATGAGGTGAACACGCTGCACACCGCCAACGGCCAGACGCCGTTTGTAACCTTCGGCTTTGGCCTGGGCACCAGCTGGGAATCACGCCTGATCCAGCAGTCGATCCTGCGCAACCGTATTTCCGGCCTCGGCAAAAACCGTAAAACCGCCGTGTTCCCGAAACTGGTGTTCGCGATTCGTGACGGCCTGAACCACAAGTTTGGCGACCCGAACTACGACATCAAACAGCTGGCGCTGGAGTGCGCGAGCAAGCGCATGTACCCGGACATCCTGAACTACGATCAGGTCGTCAAAGTCACCGGTTCGTTTAAAACGCCAATGGGCTGCCGCAGCTTCCTCGGCGTGTACGAGGATGAAAACGGCGAGCAGATCCACGACGGGCGCAATAACCTGGGCGTCATCAGCCTGAACCTGCCGCGCATCGCGCTGGAGGCCAAAGGCAATGAAGCTGAATTCTGGAAACTGCTGGATGAGCGCCTGCAGCTGGCGCGTAAGGCGCTGATGACCCGCATTGCGCGCCTCGAAGGGGTCAAAGCCCGCGTGGCGCCGATCCTCTATATGGAAGGGGCCTGCGGCGTGCGCCTGAAGGCGGACGATGACGTATCCGAGATCTTCAAAAACGGCCGCGCGTCGATTTCGCTGGGCTACATCGGCATCCACGAGACCATCAACGCCCTGTTTGGCGACACGCACATGTACGACAGCGAAGCACTGCGTGAGAAAGGCATCGCCATCGTTCAGCGCCTGCGTGACGCGGTAGACCAGTGGAAAGAGGAAACCGGCTACGGTTTCAGCCTGTACAGCACCCCAAGCGAGAATCTGTGCGACCGCTTCTGCCGTCTGGACACCGCCGAATTCGGGATTGTGGAAGGCGTGACCGATAAAGGGTACTACACCAACAGCTTCCACCTCGACGTCGAGAAAAAGGTGAACCCGTACGACAAGATCGACTTCGAAGCGGCGTATCCGCCGATCGCCAGCGGCGGCTTCATCTGCTACGGCGAGTACCCGAACATTCAGCACAACCTGAAAGCGCTGGAGGACGTGTGGGACTATAGCTACCAGCACGTGCCGTATTACGGGACCAACACGCCAATTGATGAGTGTTACGAGTGCGGCTTCACCGGTGAGTTTGAATGTACCAGTAAAGGCTTCACCTGCCCGAAATGCGGCAACCACGATGCGGCTCGCGTCTCCGTGACCCGTCGCGTATGCGGCTATCTCGGCAGCCCGGACGCCCGTCCGTTTAACGCCGGCAAACAGGAAGAAGTGAAGCGCCGCGTGAAGCATCTGGGAAATGGGCAGATCGGTTAATCCGCTGCCACGTTAATGCCCGGTGGCGCTGCGCTTACCGGGCCTACGGACCGCTCTCTTTTGTAGGCCGGGTAAGCGCAGCGCCACCCGGCGTGGTTATTCGCAATGAACTATCACCAGTACTACCCTGTCGACATCGTCAACGGCCCCGGCACCCGCTGCACCCTGTTTGTTTCAGGCTGCGTCCACGAATGCCCCGGCTGCTACAACAAAAGCACATGGCGACTCAATTCCGGCATGCCGTTCACCGCGGAGATGGAAGATAAAATCATCAACGACCTGAACGACACGCGCATCAAACGCCAGGGGATCTCGCTCTCCGGCGGCGATCCGCTGCACCCGCAAAACGTGCCGGATATGTTGAAGCTGGTGAAGCGCATTCGCGCAGAGTGTCCGGGAAAAGATATCTGGGTCTGGACGGGCTACAAGCTGGATGAACTGAATGCGCAGCAAATGGAAGTCGTGGGTCTGATTAACGTGCTGGTCGACGGCAAGTTCGTGCAGGATTTAAAAGACCCGGCGCTCATCTGGCGCGGCAGCAGCAACCAGGTTGTGCATCATTTGCGTTGATCAAAGGCGGATATTATCCATCCGCCCTTATCTCAAAAACGACTCAAACTCTCCATCGCCACCGCCTTAAACCCGGCGAAATCCTCGCAGCTACAGAGCCGTGACATCGCCCGCTCGCGCAGGAAAGTGACGAAAATATCGTAAATCGCCATCGCCTCTTCGTACTCGCTTTTGCTGATGGCGAGCAGGAAGATAACGTGCGCGGTTTCGTCGCCCCACTGCACGCCGTGCGGGGCCAGCACGGTGTAGACCACCGTCTTCTGCGCCAGCAGGCCGAGGGAGTGCGGCAGCGCGATGCCGTCGCCGAGCATGGTGCTGACGATAGCTTCACGCTCAACAACCGAATCCAGAAACTCCGCGCCGACAAAGCCTTCGGCCTCAAGCTGTTCACACAGCTCGCGGAAGAGCGTCTGCTGATCGATCGGCTTGTCGATAATGCGGAAATGGGCCGCGTCGAAGTATTTATCCAGCATCCACGGGCGGGTGCGGTCCACCAGCACCAGCTTGCCAATCTGTTCTAACTGGTAGTCGGTCGGGAACGGGGCGATCATCACCACCGGTTTCGACTTTTCGCTGACGCGGGCGGTCGCGATCACAAAGTCTTCGCTAATGGTTTCCGCCAGCTCGTACTCGCGCAGGGTGAGCGTGCGCGTCACCTCAATCTGCGGGTATTTACGCTGCAGTACCGCCTCAATCATGCGCACCATGGCATTACCGGCGTCGCACACTAGCAGCACGCGCGGCTGACGCTGGTAGCCGATGTTGTAGTGGCGCTCAAGCCCGACGCCAATATGCAGCACCAGGAAGCCAATCTCGTTTTCGCTGATCACATACGGCGTGTATTTGCCCCAGCTCGACACCGCAGCCAGCGTCATGTCCCACGCCATCGGGTAGTGCTGCTTGATGTTATCCAGCAGCGGATTGGGGATCATGATTTGATACCGCACGCGGGTGATCATGGTTTTAATGTGCGTGAGCAGGTCCGCGTGCAGCTGCGCGTCGCTGAGCAGGTTGTAGTTATAGTGAGTGTTGATATAGCGCAGGATGTAGTTGACCAGCGCCTCGTCGTCGTCAGCGTTAATGGCGCTGGGCGCGATCTCCTGAATCTGCCGCGCCGCAATGTGCACGCACAGCCAGCTCTCCTCCGACGGCGAAAGCGCCTTGCCCGCCAGCTGCTGGAGGGTGACCGCGATATCCTTCGCCGCCTCGCGCACGTTCTCTTCCACGTCTTCGGCATGGAATTCCGGCAGCGGGTAACCTTCGCTGATGCGACGTACCGACACCGCGCAGTACAGGCGCAGGAACAGCTCGCCTTCATCGGTCAGGCGAATGTGGTGACGGGTCAAGGCGTCGTGCAGCACCGGCACCATCTGCTCCGCCACGCCCGCATTCAGCGCCACGTCGGTCACCAGCGGGTTCAGGCTATCCTGCTGCGCCAGCTCCCAGAGCAGATCGGTCAGGCAGGCGCGGGTCGACATCTCGCTGCCAAACAGCTTCATGCCGTGGCGCGGACGGGTTTCCAGCGTCAGGTTGTAGCGATGAAACCACTCGCGCACCTCCGCCATATCGCTTTGCAGCGTGGCGCGGCTGACGAACCATTCGTCCGCCAGATCCTCCAGCTTAAGCGAAAACGCCGAGGTCAGAAAACGCACCACCAGATAATGCACGCGCTCCGGCCCGGTCCGCGGGATACGCAGCGCGCGCGGGTGGGATGCCTGAAGCTGCTGATAGCGCTCGGCGTCCTCAATTTTGAGCTGGTAGCCGTTGCCCCGGCTCAGGATGAACTGCGCGCCGTGGCTGGCCAGCAGCGCGTTCAGGGCGGTGATGTCCGCACGGACGGTTCGCGTGGAGACCGACAGCCGCTGCGCCAGCTCGTCCTGCGGCAGCGTCTCGTTTTGCAACAGGTCGAAAAGTTGCGCCAAACGTTGGTTCGGAAATCGCACGTCGTTGTCCTCTTACGGCTTAAGGTGAAATGACCATCTGGGATGGGCTGCCGACCGGGGTATAGTCTGGCTCAAAGCTCAATTTCCCGTCCTGCGCCACGCGGAAGCGGGTAATGTTGTCGCTGCGCTGGTTCATGACGTACAGCCAGCGCCCTTGTTTATCGAGCGTCAGGGTGCGCGGGTAGTCACCGCGCGTCCACACATCGTCCTGATGCGTCAGCGTGCCCTCCGCCGTTACGGTAAAGTGCCCGATGCTGTTATGCAAACGGTTAGCCACATACAGCTGCTTACCGTCGGCGCTTAATGCGAGCCCGGCAGCAAAGCTGGTGCCTTTGTAGCCTTCCGGCAGGGCAGAAACCGTTTTACCCTCTTTCAGGGTGCCGTTGGTATTCACGGTATACCGGGTGAGCGTAGACGCCTCTTCGTTAATCAGCCACAGGGCATCGCCCTTCGGCGTAAAGACAAAGTGGCGCGGCCCGGCGCCTTTCGAGGAGGCGCTGATAAACGGCGGATCGTTCGGCGTCAGCTTTCCTGTCCGATCGTCAAAGCGGTATTGGTAGATGCGATCCAGCCCAAGATCGGTGGAAAACACGTATTTCCCGCTCGGATCGGCGGCGATCATATGCGCATGGGGGCCGTTATGATCGCTGATCGCGAAGCTGCCCTCGACGGCAGCTTCCGGCTTCGCCGCGCCCGGTTCGCCTTGATCCTGATGTGTGTCCGTGGCGTCACCCAGGCTGCCGTCTGCGTTAACGGGTAAAACGGCAATGGAGCCGCTGACGTAGTTCGCCACCAGCAGATGCTGGCCGTTCGGCGTCAGGGAGAGATACACCGGCCCGGCCCCGCCGGAGGCCACCTGACTGAGCTCGCTCAGCTCACCGTTATCGCCGACGCGCAGCGCCTGCACCACGCCCTGCTCCACTTCGCTTGCCAGATACAGCGTTTTGCCGTCCTGTGAAAGGGTCAACTGCGCCGCATTCGGCAGTTTGCTTACCAACGTTTTATCGTTCAGTGCACCGGTTTGCGGGTTAACAGTAAAACGGTACAGCCCTTCACCGTTTGGATTATAGGTACCCACCCAGGCGTATTGCGTCTGGGCGACAGCGGCGGTGGCGAACATTGAGAGTGAAGCGACAAGCAGGGTACGGGTGTGCATGGTGGCTCCTGTATAGGTGTGAGTTCTACTTCACCAGCTTCTTCGTCATCGCCAGCAGCGTACGCACATCTTCCGGACGCGTATCACCGCTGGCTTTGTCGATAATCGAGCTGTAGATATGCGGGATGATTTTGCTCACGCCCGCGTCGAGGGCGATCTGCAGGATCTCCTCATAGTTTTCCAGATCGATACCTCCGGTCGGCTCCAGCCAGAAGTCGTGACGGGCGCAGGCTTCCGCCACCGCTTTGTACTCGTCACGGCACTTCAGGCCGCCCATCGGGAAGTATTTGATAGAGCTGCCGCCGAAATCTTTCAGCAGAGCAATCGCCGTTTCCACCGGCACAATGCCGTCCATAGCTGCGCTGCTCAGCGGGCCGGTGGAGATTTTCACCATCCCGACGTTACCGGTCGGAGAGACCAGACCGTTGACCACGGAGTCATTTTGCCCCAGCAGCGCGCGACTGGTGGCCACGCCGGTAAAGACCTGGTTAACGTGCTGCGGCTGCACCTGGCGGGAGATTTCACTCACCATCGCCGACTGGTTCGGATCGCCCGCGCCCAGGCCAACGGAGAGCGCGTTATCAATCAGCTTCGCGTACTCACGCATATCCGCGACCGCGCTCGCCACGTCCGGGTAATTTTTGGAGAGCACGCCCACCAGCACGTGGCCTTCCGCCGCCTCGTAGATGGCGCTGGCGTTGGCCTTTGAGCCAGCCAGCACGTTCAGGCAGACGCGGTCACGGTAAAAGTTGGGGGTCAGTTTCATGCGTTTTTCTCCTGTCCTAATACTTCGCTAATGCGGCGGTACACAATGTTCAGCTGGTCAGCATTCACGCTGCGCACGTCCGCTTCGATAATCCCTTCGTTGGCCTTGTAGCCACGGAAGTAAATGGCGTACTCGCCCTGCTTGAGCTTCGCCACCAGGTCCCCCGTGCCGAGGCCGGTGGTGGCTTCGTCAAACTTAATCTCGGTGCGGGCGATGTCGCGTCCGGCGCTGTCCCAGACCACGCGCGCGGTCACACCATTCAGGGTGTTGAGCGCCTCGATAAACGGCGTCATTTTCGCCACCATCTCGGCACCGCTCTCTTTGGTGGCCGTCAGATAGTGTTCGATGGCGCAGGTCAGGCCAAGAATGCCCTCTTTACCCACCTTCATGGCGCGGCCAATCCCCGCCGTCTGGCGCTTCACCCACTCAACGTACTGGGTCTTGCCGATCACCAGCCCGCTGGTGGGGCCTTCGATCGCCTTCGCACCGCTGTAGATCACCAGGTCCGCGCCGGCGCGGTAGTACGCGTGCAGATCTTCTTCCGCCGCGGCATCGACGATGAGCGGCAAGTCGTGTTTACGTGCGACAACCGCCGCCTGCTCGACGCTGAGCATGCTTTTCTGCACGCAGTGGTGAGATTTGATGTACATGATCGCCGCCGTGCGCGGGGTAATCGCCGCCGCCAGCTGATCGGCGGAACATTCGTTGGCGTAGCCCGCTTCCACCAGCCTGCCGCCGCCCAGCGCCACCATGGTGCCCACCGGCGCGCCAAAATTCACGTTGTGGCCTTTCGGCAGGACGATCTCGTTGTTCTCAATCGGGGTGACGTGCAGGTTTTCCAGCAGCCAGTCGCTGTCTTTCACCAGCACCGCGGCCACGGACTGGGCAATGCCCGCCGACGCGCAGGAGACCACCGTCGCCCCTTCCACGTCCAGCAGCTTCGCGATGTACTCCCCGGTTTTATTGACCAGATCCTTCATCTCGAAATAGTGATTCATGCCGTCCATCGCCGCCTGTACCACCTCCGGGCGCGGCGTGGAGACGCCCAGCGCCGTCATGCGGCCAGAGGTGTTGATAACCTGCTTTAAGCGGTACTTCTCATAAATCGAAGGCATGTTCCGTGCTCCCTTGTTCGGTCATGTAGCCCTTGCCCGCGCGGATCGCGGCAAGCGGCACCAGTATGTGTTCAGCCTGCAGGCTGTCGTTTTCGGCATCCGTCAGCACCGTCGGCTGACGTTTAAGGGTGAACAGCGTCAGGTCGGCATCGAGACCCGGCTGAATGCGGCCTTTGCGCGTCAGGCGCAGGCCGTCGGCGGCGTTCGCCGTGACGCAGTCAATCACCTGCGGCAATGACATGCCGATGGCGAGGAATTTCGACATCACGCTTGCCAGCGAGCCCACTGGGCCGTTGATGCGGTTGCGGCAGTAGATGTCCGAGCTGATGGTGTGCGGCAGAATGCCCATCGCGATGGCGCGTTTCGCCACCTCAAAGCTGAAGCTCGCCGTGCCGTGGCCGACGTCCAGACGCACGCCGCGCTTCAGCGCAGACGTAATGGAGGCGCGCAGCTCGCCGGAGGGCGTCAGAATGCGGTTAGGCTTGCCGTTGTAGCAGTGGGTGATGATATCGCCGGAGCTCAGCAGCTCGGCAATTTCGTCGAGGTTCGGCGGGTTGTTGCCAATGTGCACCATCAGCGGCAGGTCGCCGTTCTCTTTCTGAATGGCTTTGGCGCGCGCCAGCGGCGTGATGCCGTTGTCACCGACCACGCTGCTGCTCATGCGCGCCTTCAGGCCGACGATAAAATCAGGATGGCGTTTCACCGCCTCTTTCACCGCGTCGGCGTCAATATTGGCCATGTTGGCCAGCTCGTTCTGGGCAATCAGCCCCACGCGGGAGATGTTCAGCAGGGCAAAGACCTCGGTGGAGGCCTTGCGGGTAATCGCGTAGAAATCGTCCACGTCGTCGGCCCCGGTGCTGCCCGCGTCCACCACGGTGGTCACGCCGGTGGCAACGCCCACGCTGTCCGGCTCGTCGTGGTAAATCGGGGAGTTCGGGTAGCAGTGTACGTGGGAGTCAATCCAGCCTGCGCTGACGAATACGTCACCGTTTAGCTCCACCGTTTTGCGGGCGGGAGCGTCTATGTCGCCCGTCGCGGCGATCTTCCCGTCCTGAATGGCGATATCGGTCAGGGTATCGTCGGCGAGGCGCGCACGGCGCAGGAGTAAATCAAACATGAGGATCTCCTGAAAAGGCAGGCGCCGGAGCGCCCGCGGGTATTAAAGGGCAACCGGGAACAGCCAGCCCAGAATCATTGCGCCGAGGATAGCGCCACCGGTAATGGGCTTCTGCCAGATGTAGAACAGCAGCGCACCCAGCAGAGAACCCGCGCCAATCGGAATGGAGGCGGTCATGGCGCTGAGGATAATCAACGGTCCGAGGAAGCGGCCGGAAGCGTTGCCAGCCCCCATCATCACGTCTGCGCCGTAGGTGGAGTTGCTCTGGTTGATGGTGAACTTACGCGCCAGGATGATGACGTAGCCAATCGCAAGGCCAATCACCAGGCCGGTGATCAGCGCGGCAATGAAGTTGGTCACCGGGAACATGATCCCCGCGCCCAGCAGCAGCGCCGGAACCCCGAGGCCCACGCCGGTCTGGATCGCCCCGCCGATGTCGAGAATACCGACCAGCGACCCTTCGATAATACGGGCGAACAGGAAGCTCGCGCCAAACGCTGCCACCGCGCCGTAAACGCCGGTATCAATGCCCGCTTTCAGCATCGCCACGAAGGCCACTTCGTTAAACGCGCCGATGCCGTAGAGGTAGTACATGTGCGTCCCGGCAAACACGCCGGAGGAGAGCAGGCCAACGAAGATCGGGAACGACCAGTCGGCATACCAAAAACCTTTATTCTGTTCCATGTCGAGGCTCCTGTTATTTACCGCTGAGCGAGTTGTGGATCATGTCGAGCCAGTTCGGCACGGTCAGATGGAAGGATTCGATCATCTTCATGTCGAAACCGCGGAAGAAGCCGCTCAGCACGAAGAGCAGAACGATCGCCGCCATCATCACTTTGGTGACGTGGTTCCAGCCGCTCTCTTCCACGCCTTTACCGATCAGGATCCCCAGCACCAGGCCCGGTACGGCGTTGCCCATAATCAGCTGCGCCGCGCCGCCAAAGATGGTGGCCCAGAAGCCCGATTTTTTACCCGCGTCGATGGCCGCCAGCCAGAAGATCACCGGCATCACGGTGTTGACCAGCAGGTTCGCGGCAGGCACCAGCACCTTCACGGCGGTGACCTGAAGCGCAGCGGGCACGGAGGAGGCAGTCAGGTTAAGGAAGGTCACGACGATCATGCCGATCACGCCGCAGGCAATCGCCATTTTGCGCGGATCGTGCAGCGTTTCGCCGACGTTACGGTTTTTGATCATCAGCGCGGCAGCACCCCAGTTTGGGATGATGCGGTGGTCAACGTCCTGTGTGAAAGCCCCTGCGGCCACGGAAGAGGCCCAGGCGTTAAAGAAGAAGCCTAACCCAAAGGAGAAGTGGGACGCCGGATCCCCTTCGCAGGAGTTCAGTTCCCCCAACGTACGAAACGCGCCCATACCCTGAGTGGTAGGCGCATGAAACATGCGTGCAGCCCCGGCCCCGACACCGACGCCTACCAGGCCGCCGATGATGAGCGATTTTATTAATATAATTAAGAACATCAGTCTGCCCTTTTATGAATAATCAGCGTTGCGTGACGAAATCCACCTGGTCGAGATTGATGGCGGTCACGTTGACGGTCACATCCAGCTCCACGCTGTAGGTGCGTCTTTCCCGGCGCAGAAAGAAGAACAGAAACGCTTCTTTTCGCACCGCTTCTTGCGCCTGAACAACCTGCACATCCTGTGGCTCAATACGCAGTAAGATATGCGGTGAGGCTTTCATCACCGCGGCCTGAACGTGGTTGAGCGCGTCGGCAAAGGCGCGCGCTTTGGCGTCGCCCTTCCCCTTCACTCTCACCGTGGTTGTGAACTGTTCTTTCATGCTTATGCGCCGTATTTTTTCTGCCACGCCTGTACCAGACGCTCGCCCAGCTCTTCTTTATCCATAAAGCCAAAGCCCAGCACGTTGCAGCCTTCGTTGATAGCGGTGACGCCTTCATCCACGGAACGCATGCCGTATTTGGCCTTGTAGCCATATTTGGTCTGGGCGGTGATGGCACCCGCGCCGCCGCTGCCGCAGAAGGAGATGCCGAAGGTGGCGTTTTCCGCTTTCATTACGTCGCCGAGCTTCATGTCTGCCGCCATACCCGGTACGACAACCGCGCGTCCACCTGCTTTTTCCACACCGGCCGCCACTTTCTGACCTTTACCCAGGCGATCGCCAATCACGACTGTAATCTGTTCCATGTGTTGCTCCTTAAAGGTTGTCTTTCGCGACTTCAAAGTGAACGGAGAGCAGCCAGGCCTCTTCATCTGGAAGGTTGCCAAACTGCGCCACCACTTCACGGGCAAGCCGCATTGAATCCGGTGAAATTTCGTCAAACAGCTCTGCTTCAACCTCCGGCAGCGGCTCGCCGGTCACGGACCGGTGCGCCATGGCGCGCACGTGGGAAGTAAGCATCTGCTCCTGTACCGCATTGGGGATGATGTTGTTCCGGGCCAGCAGGGCATAAACCTGCTGCAGCATGGTGTTCGCGAGCTGTTCTGTTTGCTCTGCCTGTTCCCCAACGTCGTTCATTACCGCTCCGTTAATCACTGGTCTTACCCCGTTAATGGCTCTGGAATAAAACTAACGTTGGGGGGGAATTGTTTGTAGCGAGTTGTTTTCCACTTCGAAGTGGAAAGGGGAGCCGCAGCAGTGATCTGTGCCACATAAATACGGTGAATCTGGATTAATCACGGCATTTGCGTGATGAATATCACGTATTCCAGCGGCAAAACGCGCGCCGGGGAAACGAAAACGTTCAGACGTGGTGACGCAAAAATGTGATGGCGATAGGGTTTACTTATTACCGCGCAAAAAAACGGGGGCCATTGGCCCCCGCTGGTTGTTTGTCAGATGCGCGATGGGTTAACGGTATTTCTTGTGATACGTATTACGGGTCGTCACAAACTGCTCGGCCGCCGCCTGGGCTTCCTTCACTTTGCCTTGGTTAGCGAGCTTCAGCGCGCCGTCGATCTGGCCGACCAGCACGTCAAAGCCGTGGCGGTAGTCTTTCATCTCTGCACTGTCTGCCGCTTTGCTTTCCAGTTTAGGAGGCGTCGCTTTTTGTGCGTCCAGCGCCGCTTCACGCATTTTGGTCAGCGCGTCTTTCATTTCCGCCGCATTGTCGGTTTTCTGCACCACCTTCAGGTTTTGCCCGAGGATGCCCATGTCGTCTTCAAGATCGGCAGCAAACGCAGAAGAACCAAGAACCAGCGTTGAAGCCGCGACGATCGCTAACAGATGTTTACGCATTGCTCACTTCCTTTTTTATTATTAACAAAACGCTATCTCTATTGTCCGGCGATTTTCATTTCCGGGAGTAATACAGAACCACACTGTATATTGCTGCGTGTTTCAATATCGTTACCGACCGTAACGATATTGCGCCACATATCCTTCAGATTGCCAGCGATGGTAATTTCGCTCACCGGATACTGGATTTCGCCGTTTTCAACCCAGAAGCCCGCCGCGCCGCGAGAGTAATCGCCGGTGATGCCGCTGACGCCCTGACCCATCAGCTCGGTCACCACCAGACCGGTGCCCATCTCTTTCAGCATCTGCTCAAAGTTGAGGCCCTGCCCGGCAATGCGCCAGTTGTGAATGCCGCCCGCGTGCCCGGTGCTTTTCAGCCCCAGCTTGCGCGCGGAGTAGTTGGTCAGAAGCCACTGGGTCAGAATGCCGTCTTTCACGATGTCACGACGCTCCGTGCGCACGCCTTCGCTGTCGAACGGCGTGGAGGCCAGGCCTTTCAGCAGGTGCGGATGCTCTTCGATGGTGAGCCATTCCGGCAGGATCTGCTTGCCCAGCGAGTCGAGCAGGAAGGTCGATTTACGGTAAACGGAGCCGCCCGCGATAGCGCCCACCAGATGGCCAAACAGGCCGGTCGCCACTTCGTTGGCAAAAATCACCGGGGCTTTCATGGTGGAGAGCTTGCGCGGCGACAGGCGAGACAGCGTGCGTTCGGCACACTCTTTGCCTACCCACTCAGGAGACTGCAAATCCCCCAGCGCGCGGCCAATGGTGTAGGCGTAGTCGCGCTCCATGTCACCGTTCTCTTCGGCGATGACGCAGCTGGAGAGCGAGTGGCGGGTAGAGCAGTAGCCCTGCAGCATGCCGTGACTGTTGCCGAAGACTTTGATGCCGAAGTGGCTGTTAAAGCTGCCGCCTTCGGTATTGGTGATGCGCTTGTCGGCCTGCAGGGACGCCTGCTCGGCGCGGGCGGCCAGCTCAATCGCTTCGTCCGGCGTCACTTCCGCCGGATGGAACAGGTCGAGATCCGGCGCGTCAAACGCCAGCAGATCTTTATCCGCCACGCCGGCGTAAGGATCCGGTGAGGTATAACGGGCGATATCCAGCGCGGCCTGCACCGTACGGGCGATGGCATCCGGACTGAGATCGGTGGATGACGCACTGCCTTTGCGATTCTGGTGATATACCGTGATACCCAGCGCGCCGTCGCTGTTGAATTCAACATTCTCCACTTCGCCATAGCGGGTGCTCACGCTAATGCCGGTGGTTTTGCTGACCGCCACTTCGGCGCCATCTGATTTTTCTGAAGCAAGCATCAGCGCGGTGGAGACGGCTTCTTCCAGAATCTTACGCTGCGCTTCAACTTGTGAGGTTACTTTCATCGCAAATGCCATACTGTAAGAGAGAGTTAACTGAAGTCTAACAGAGAACCGTTTTTCAGTGCGCGTCTTAACTGGTAACATTAGCCTCTTTTTTTAAGGAGCCTGACATGACTAAGCAGCCCGAAGACTGGCTCGACGACGTTCCCGGTGATGACATCGAAGACGAAGATGATGAGATCATCTGGGTCAGTAAAAGTGAAATTAAACGTGACGCCGAAGAGTTAAAACAGCTTGGCGCGGAAATGGTAGAACTGGGTAAAAACGCGCTGGATAAGATCCCGCTCGACCAGGATCTGCGCGATGCCATTGAACTGGCACAGAAAATCAAAAAAGAAGGCCGTCGTCGCCAGCTTCAGCTTATCGGGAAAATGCTGCGTCAGCGCGATGTTGATCCGATCCGCCAGGCGCTGGACAAGCTGAAAAACCGCCACAACCAGCAGGTTGCGCTGTTCCACAAGCTGGAGCAGATCCGCGATCGTCTGATTGAACAGGGTGATGACGCCGTACCGGAAGTGCTGAACCTGTGGCCGGATGCCGACCGCCAGCAGCTGCGTTCCTTGATCCGCAACGCGAAGAAAGAGAAAGAAGGGAATAAGCCGCCGAAGTCTGCGCGCCTGATTTTCCAGTATCTGCGCGAGCTGTCTGAGAACGAAGAGTAATCCGTTCCCCTCACCCCGGAGGGGCGAGGGGGAAAAGAACGTAGGCCCGGTAAGCGCTAGCGCCACCGGGCTTTTTTTTACGCCTCGGCGGCCGCTTCCGCTTTCTTCGCCAGCCCGTCCAGCAGCTTCTGATGGATCCCACCAAAACCGCCGTTGCTCATCACCAGAATATGGTCGCCGGGCTGAGCGGCTTTCACCACCATATCCGCGAGCGCATCCACATCTGCACTCCAGTGCGCAGGCTGGATGCAGGCATCGGCCACTTCCGCCACCTGCCACGGAATATGCTGCGGCTGAAGCAGGAAGACTTCGTCGGCGCGTCCTAACGACGGCGCGAGATCGTCTTTGCAGATGCCCATCTTCATGGTGTTCGAGCGCGGTTCCAGCACCGCCAGAATGCGCGCGGTACCGCCAACTTTGCCACGCAGGGCGGCAAGCGTCGCCAGAATGGCCGTTGGGTGGTGCGCGAAATCGTCATACACGGTGACGCCGTGGGCTTCACCGCGCAGCTCCAGACGGCGGCGGGCATTGATAAACGAGCCCAGCGCATTCGCTGCATCCGCAGGCTGAACGCCCACGTGACGCGCTGCCGCAATCGCCATCAGGCCGTTGTGCATATTGTGTTCGCCCACCAGGCCCCACTTCACCTCGCCCACTTTTTCGCCGTCGAGCAGCACTTCCCACTCGGAGGCATCGGCGTTGAGTTTCTTCGCCTGCCAGTGGCCCTGCTCGCCCACCAGCTCCTGCTCGCTCCAGCAGCCCATTGCCAGGGTCTGCTTCAGGTTGATGTCGTTTTCCGGCAGGATGATGCGGCCCTGGCCCGGCACGATGCGCACCAGGTGGTGGAACTGTTTCTGAATGGCCTTCAGGTCGTCAAAAATATCCGCGTGGTCAAACTCAAGGTTGTTGAGGATCAGCGTGCGCGGGCAGTAGTGCACGAACTTGGAGCGCTTGTCGAAGAACGCGCAGTCATACTCGTCGGCTTCGATCACAAAGAACGGGCTGTCCCCCAGGCGCGCAGAAACGTCGAAATTACCCGGTACGCCGCCGATAACGAAGCCCGGCTTATAGCCGCAGGCTTCGAGGATCCAGGTCGCCATGCCCGCGGTGGTCGTTTTGCCGTGGGTACCGGCAACGGCAACCACCCAGCGGTCGCGCAGGACGAAGTCATGCAGCCACTGCGGGCCGGACATGAACGGAATATTGCGTTCCAGTACCGCCTCAACGCACGGATTGCCGCGGGTCATGGCGTTGCCAATAATCACCAGGTCCGGCTCGGGATCCAGCTGGCTGGCATCGTAGCCCTGAATAAGAGAGATGCCCTGTTTCTCCAGAAGTGTGCTCATTGGCGGATACACATTGGCGTCCGAACCTGTCACCTCATGGCCCAGCGAGCGCGCCAGCATTGCCAGTCCGCCCATGAAAGTGCCACAAATCCCCAATATATGAATGCGCATACGTCACTATCCTTCTTTAATGTGGCGCACATTTTACTCACATGTTAGCGGCTGTGAAACGCATTTCAGGTAAATCCGTATGTTGCTGGCGCGATTCACCTCTGCGCTACTATTTGAATATTTGTTAAGATTGTTGGGCTTTAGTCGTTTTAGTGAACATACAATCGCTCTACTCACAAAGATGCAGGGAAAGTGTTATGAAAACGTTAGGTGAATTTATTGTCGAAAAGCAGCACGAGTTCTCTCATGCTACCGGTGAACTCACTGCTTTGCTGTCGGCAATAAAGCTGGGCGCTAAGATCATCCACCGTGATATCAACAAGGCCGGTCTGGTCGATATCCTGGGTGCCAGCGGTGCCGAGAACGTTCAGGGCGAGGTTCAACAGAAACTCGATCTGTTCGCAAATGAAAAACTGAAAGCTGCACTGCGCGCGCGCGACATCGTTGCGGGTATCGCCTCCGAAGAAGAAGATGAAATTGTTGTTTTCGAAGGGTGTGAACACGCGAAATACGTTGTTCTGATGGATCCGCTCGACGGCTCCTCCAACATCGACGTTAACGTTTCTGTCGGTACCATTTTCTCCATCTACCGCCGCGTCACGCCTGTTGGCACGCCGGTGACCGAAGAAGATTTCCTGCAGCCGGGCATTAATCAGGTTGCTGCCGGTTACGTCGTCTATGGCTCCTCCACCATGCTGGTCTACACCACCGGTTGCGGGGTACACGCCTTTACGTACGATCCTTCCCTGGGCGTTTTCTGTCTGAGCCAGGAACGCATGCGCTTCCCGGAGAAGGGCAATACCTACTCCATTAACGAAGGTAACTACATCCGCTTCCCGAACGGCGTGAAGAAGTACATCAAATTCTGCCAGGAAGAAGATAAAGCGACGCAGCGCCCGTACACGTCCCGCTATATTGGCTCTCTGGTCGCAGATTTCCACCGTAACCTGCTGAAAGGCGGTATCTACCTCTACCCAAGCACCGCCAGCCACCCGGACGGGAAACTGCGTCTGCTGTACGAATGCAACCCGATGGCGTTCCTGGCCGAACAGGCGGGCGGTAAGGCGAGCGACGGTAAAGAGCGTATTCTGGAGATCGTGCCGGAAAGCCTTCACCAGCGCCGTTCGTTCTTCGTCGGCAACAACCACATGGTTGAAGACGTTGAACGCTTTATCCGCGAGTACCCGGACGCGTAATCCCTCTCTTCAGGGGAGCCGATCCGGCTCCCCTGTTCATTTATATATTTTACCGTATAAGTGTTTATAAAAAACACGCTTTAATATTCGCCACTGCTCCTGCATTATTTCCATAACAGTTTGACAGATATTTCGTGGAGCAGAAACGCAATGAAAAATTATTCCCGTGCTAATACCGGCATTGATTTAAATCTTATCCCTGTATTTATTGAAATCGTCCGCTGCGGCAGCATGGCAAAGGCCTCTTTGCGTCTGGAGATGTCACGCCCTGCGGTGAGTCTGGCATTAAAGCGTTTTAATCAACTCTTTGATGAGCCGTTATTTCTCCGCAAAGGCTTATATCTTGAGCCGACTGAAAAAGCATTAGCCTTAACCAGCTCGCTGGAAATATTAATGGGCGAAATTCACGATAATATCGGGGCGCTTAATTCCGGAAGGAATAAAACCCCGGCACAGAACGTACCGGGGCTGGGTAATATTATGCCGCGTTCTGAGTCGTCACTTTGAATGATGACATAGCTTCCATCAGCTGACGCGACTGCTCCTCAAGGGAGCGGGTCGCGGCGGAGGATTGCTGCACCAGCGCCGCATTCTGCTGCGCGGTTTCATCCATCTGGTTTACCGCAATATTCACCTGCTCAATGCCGCGGCTCTGCTCCTGAGACGCGGTCGCAATCTCACGCATCAGTTTGGTCATGCGCAGCACTTCTGTTGCGATCTCATCCATCGTTTCGCCCGCCTGCTGGGCCAGCTCGCTGCCCTCGTTAACGTGGGTTTGCGAATCACTGATAAGAGAACGAATCTCCTTCGCCGCGTCGGCGCTGCGGCTGGCCAGGTTTCGCACCTCGCCCGCGACGACGGCAAACCCGCGCCCCTGCTCGCCCGCGCGCGCCGCCTCTACGGAGGCGTTAAGCGCCAGGATATTGGTCTGGAAGGCAATGCCGTCGATCACGCTCAGGATGTCGGCGATGCGCGCCGAACTGCCGGAGATATCGCGCATTTTTTCAATCACGTAGCAGACCATTTCGCTGCCGTGATCGGCCGTGTCGGAGACCGACTTCGCCAGCTGGTGCGCCTGCTCGGCGTTATCGGCGTTGAGCTTCACCGTGGCGGTGATCTGTTCCATGCTGGCCGCCGTCTGCTCCAGCGACGTGGCGGTGGATTCCGTTCGCTCGGCGAGATCCCGGTTCCCCAGCGTCAGCTCGCGGCTGCCGGTGTCAATCTGCGCGCTGGCATCGCGTACCCGCAGAACCGAGTTCATCAGCGACTGACGCATCTCCTCAATGACCGCGTTAAGGCGGTTAAACTCCTGGCTCGCGGGCGCGGCCAGCGTATGGGTTAAATCGCCCGCCGCCACGTTCTCCAGCTGAGCAATCGACGCCGAGAGCGGCTTGAGCAGCATATGGCGCAGCGCCAGCCAGGCCAGCACGATAATGCCCGCCGTCAGCAGCGCGGCGACGATAATCAGGATCAGGACGCGGGTTTTGCTCGCCTGCACGGCACTCACTTCCGCCTGACCTCGCGCTTCGCTCCATTTCTGAAACGCCTGCATGTCGTTATCAAACGCTGACGCCAGCGGGATCAGCGTCTTCTCCAGCAGGTCGTAATACCCGTCCGCGCTCTGGTCATTGAGGGTTTTCAGCATCGGGTTGATCCCCTGCTGGTTATACGCCGCCAGGCTGGCTGCCACTTTATCGAGCAGCAGCTGCCCCTGCTCGTTAGCCACGCCGCCGTCGATCACGCCCTTCAGCGTTTTCTGGGCCAGGGCGACTTCCTGATTGATGTTTTTTACCGCGCTGGCCGCATCGTCCAGCATGCCGATTTCCATCATGCGGACGGCCTGTCCCGCTTCATTGCGCGCGCGCAGGATCAGCGTATAGCCTGAATTAAGCTGCACCATCTGCTCACCCTGAAGGTGATTAATGCGCTGCAGCGAAGAAGAACTCTGTGTGAGGGCATAAATGCCAATGCCGCTGACAATCAGCAGCAGAAGGGTCATAACGGCCAGTAAAGAGAGCAAGCCGGTACGAATCGATAGCGTTTTCAGCATGATATTATTTCCGGTAGCGAGATATTTCTGGGCATAAAAAAAGAGTATCGGCCGCTACCGGAAAATGTTTAGACTTTCAGCATGTTATCGCTCTGTTACCGATGTGTTCACGCGGGTAACAGGCGAGCTTTGGCGGTTCTCCCAGAGCACCGTCAGGCCGCGCTGCAGGGCAATAAAAATAAACAGCAGAATGCCGATGGCGATCTTCGTCCACCAGGAGCTGAGCGTGCCGTCAAAGTTGATATAGGTCTGGATCAGCCCCTGAATCGCCACGCCGAACAGCGTCCCCAGCACCGTACCCACGCCGCCGCTGAGCAGCGTACCGCCGATGACCACAGAAGCAATCGCATCCAGCTCCACGCCAACGCCTGCAAGGGCATAGCCCGCCTGGGTATACACCGAGAAGACGATCCCCGCCAGCGTCGCCAGGCCGGTCGAGAGCATATAAATGCGGATGGTGGTGCTGCGGGTCGAGATCCCCATCAGGTTGGCCGACGTGACGTTGCCGCCGATGGCGTATACCTGATTGCCAAACCGGGTGCGGTGGGCGAGGAAGATGCCGATCACCACCACGCCCAGCATCAGCAGCCCCATCGCGCTCAGGCGGCCGCCGCCGGGGATTTTCCACACCAGGCTGGAGAGCGTGTCGTACACCGGATGGTTAATGGGAATCGACTCTTCCGACACCAGGTAGCTCACCCCGCGCAGGAAGAACATCCCCGCGAGGGTAATGATAAATGCCGGAATTTTTAACGCGTCGATCAGCAGCCCCATAAAGGCGCCAAACGCGCAGCCCATCACCAGCACCAGCGGAAACGCCACCAGCGGAGAGATGCCCCAGAAGCCGATCGCTTTCGCGAGGAACACGCCCGTAAACGCGATCACCGAGCCGACGGAGAGGTCGATCCCGCCGGAGAGGATCACAAAGGTCATCCCGACGGCGATGATGCCTAAAAAGGCGTTATCGGTCAGGATATTGCAGATCACGCGCGTCGAGGCAAACCCCGGGAACTGGGTCAGGCAGTAGAGATAGCCCAGCACAAACACGCCCAGCGTGATCATTAGCGGCAAATTACGTTTTATCATGGCCACGGATCCCCTTAATGATGCTGACAAAGCGCGGCGACTGGACGATCAGCACGCAGAGCACGACCACCGCTTTCACCACCTGGTTGAGTTCCGGCTGGAATCCCGAAAGCAGGATCCCGGTGTTCATGCCCTGAATGATCAGCGCGCCGATCGCCGAGAGCAGCAGGTTAAAGCGCCCGCCCATCAGCGACCCGCCGCCGATGACCACCGCCAGGATCGCATCCAGCTCCAGCCAGAGCCCGGCGTTGTTGGCATCGGCTCCGCGAATATCCGCCGCGACGATCACGCCGGCGATGGCGGCGCAAATACCGCTCAGCACGTAGGTCAGCATCACCATCAGCCGCGTGTTGACCCCGGCGTTGCGCGCGGCGCGGATATTGATCCCGACGGCCTCAATGAACATGCCCAGCGCCGTTTTGCGGGTGAAAAGCCAGAACACCACTAGCGTCACCAGGGCAATCATCACCGGCGTCGGGAAGAACAGAAGGTTGCCGCTGCCGAGCCACGCCAGGCTCGGCGAGTTAAAGGTGACAATCTGTCCGGAGGTAATCAGCTGCGCGACGCCGCGCCCGGCCACCATTAAAATGAGCGTGGCGACAAAGGGCTGGATTTTCAGCACCGCCACCAGAATGCCGTTCCATAATCCGGCCAGCACGCCAGTGCCTAAGGCTGCAAGCAGGACCACCGGCAGGCTATGCCCGGCCACGGTCATGGAGGCTGCCGTGGCCCCGGCGATAGCCATCACCGCGCCGACGGAGAGATCAATCCCGCCGGTGGCGATGACCAGCGTCATCCCGATGGCCAGCAGCGCCACGGGCGCGGCGCGGTTTAAAATGTCTATCGGGCTGCCAAACAGGCGGCCATCCTGAACAATAATCTGGAAGAAATGCGGTGCGACAAGGCTATCTACCAGCAGCACCACCAGCAGCGCCGCGATTTGCGGCGTGCCGGTCGGCCAGCTGAAGCGGCGCTTTGACTCACCGGTTTGCGAAAGCGAACGGGACATCACGATTCACTCCTTACGCCGCGATGGCATTCATGATCGCCGGAACGGACAGCTTATCCAGCGGGATCTCTGCCACCTGTTTACGATCGCGCATGATGATGACGCGATCGGCATAGCCCACCAGCTCTTCCAGCTCGGACGAAATGACCAGCAGGGCCAGACCGTCTGCGCACAGGGTTTCGATAAGCCGGATAATTTCGGCGTGCGCCCCTACGTCAATGCCGCGGGTCGGTTCGTCGAGGATCAGGAACTGGGGTTTGGTCAGCAACCAGCGGGAGAGCAGCACTTTCTGCTGGTTACCACCGGAGAGGAACTCGATGGGCTGTTCCGCGCTCGGGGTGCGGATGCCGAGCTGGCGGATAAACCGCTCAGCAATGATGTTCTGCTCTTTGCGTGGGATCGGCCGCAGCCAGCCGCGCTGCGCCTGAAGCGCCAGAATGATATTTTCCCGCACCGAGGCGGCGGCAATAATGCCGTCCGTTTTCCTGTCTTCCGGGCAGAAACCCACACCCAGACAGGAGGCCTGATGCGGCGATCGCAGGGTTTGCGGTTTGCCCTTGATCAGCGCGCTGCCGCTGTCGGCGGGCTTGATCCCGAAGATCACCTCGGCGGTTTCGGTTCGCCCCGAGCCCAGCAGGCCCGCCAGCCCGACAATTTCGCCCGGCCGCACCTCAAGGTTAAACGGCGAGATGACCCCTTTTTTGCCGTAATCGCTGAACGCGGCGACCGGCTTCTCGCTCAGCAGCGTGCGGCCCGCGCGCTGAAGGGCGTTGGTCTCCAGCTCGCGGCCCAGCATCATTTTGACCAGCTCGATCTGCGGCAGCTCGCGGGTTTCGCGGCAGCCGACAAAGCTGCCGTTGCGCAGCACCGTAATGCGATCGCTCACCTCATACACCTGATCGAGGAAGTGGGTAACGAAGATCAGGCTGACGCCCTGATCGCGCAGCTGGCGCATCAGGGTAAAGAGCATTTCCACCTCCTGGGTATCGAGGCTGGCGGTGGGTTCGT
Organism: Enterobacter cloacae complex sp. BZL2005; assembly: GCF_049238885.1. Classification (NCBI taxonomy): domain Bacteria; kingdom Pseudomonadati; phylum Pseudomonadota; class Gammaproteobacteria; order Enterobacterales; family Enterobacteriaceae; genus Enterobacter; species Enterobacter cloacae complex sp. BZL2005. The sequence continues at coordinate 60,646 of NZ_JBMKGI010000011.1, forward strand.
CGAGGATCAGCACCTTTGCCGAGAGATCGATCGCGCGGCAAATGGCGACGATCTGCTGCATCGCCACGGAAAAGCGGTTCAGCGGCTCGCGGACGTCGAGGGAGAAGCCGTAGGATTCCATCAGCTTTGTCGCCCGCGCCTCCATCTCTTTACGGCGCAGCAGCCCAAAGCGTCGTGGCTCACGGCCAATAAACAGGTTATCCGCCACCGACATATTCGGCAGCAGGTTCACTTCCTGGTATACCGTCCCGATCCCCAACTGCTGGGCATGGGCGGTGTTTTTTGGCGAAATGGCGTTACCTTCCAGCCAGATGGTGCCGCGGTCGGCGTGATAAACGCCGGTCAGAGATTTAATCAGCGTCGATTTTCCCGCGCCGTTTTCCCCCAGCAGCGCCATGATCTCCCCGCGCCGCAGGCTGAAATCAACGTTATCCAGCGCCTTTACGCCGGGGAAGAATTTACTCAAGCCCTCTGTGCGGAGGATTTCCTGGTGTTGTTCAGTGGTCATGGTTTCCCCCTGCATCAAGCCGGATGGCGCTACGCTTATCCGGCCTACAAAAGAGCGTATCGTAGGCCGGGTAAGCGCAGCGTCACCCGGCATGTTCAGACAGGCTTAGTAGCCCATATTTTTCTTCTTCTCTAACTCTTCTTTCGCCGTGTCAGGCAGGTAGAGCGTGGATTTGGTGACCGTCACTTTCTCCGGCATCGTGCCGTCTTTCTTGAATTTCTCCAGCGCGTCGAATGCCGGGCCGGCCATGTTTGGCGTCAGCTCCACGCTGGCGTTGGCTTCGCCGTCGATCATCGCTTTGTAGATATCAGGCACGCCGTCGATAGAGCCGGTGAGGATATCTTTGCCCGGCTTCAGGCCCGCTTCTTTAATTGCCTGAATCGCGCCGATCGCCATGTCATCGTTGTGGGCGTAAACCATGCAGATGTTCTTGCCGTTGTTTTCAGCCTTAATGAAGCTCTCCATCACCTCTTTACCTTTACTGCGGGTAAAGTCGCCGGACTGAGAGCGGATAATCTTGATGTTTGGCGCTTTCGCGATGGCTTCAGCAAAGCCTTTTTTACGGTCGATGGCCACGCTCGCCCCGACGGTGCCCTGCAGTTCAACAACGTTACACGGCTTGCCGTCGACCTGTTTTATCAGCCAGTCGCCAATTAGCTGCCCTTCCAGCACGTTGTTGGCCGTCACGGTGGTCATATAGAGAGATTTGTCTTTAACGTCGATGGAACGATCGAGCAGGAAGACCGGGATTTCAGCGTCTTTCGCTTCCTTCAGGACGGGTTCCCAGCCGGTCGCCACGACGGGTGCAATAAAGATGGCATCCACGCCCTGGGCGATAAAGGAGCGCACGGCTTTGATCTGATTCTCTTGTTTTTGCTGACCATCGGCGATTTTCAGGGTAATGCCGCGTTTCTGAGCTTCGCTTTTCGCCACGTTGGTTTCTGCCGCTCGCCAGCCAGATTCAGAGCCGACCTGCGAAAAACCTACGGTTAAGGGAGCGGCCATCGCCATAGACGACATGGCTGCCGAAACTGCTGTGACAAGGAGTAAGCGCTTCCACATATGAACGTCCTCGTAGGGTGAGTTATTGTTGGTTAAAAGATGTTCTGCGGAATGACTATAGCCCATGAAATATGTAACGAATTGCGTTACATCACACTTCAGAAAAGTGAATAAAACGTTAATCACAAGTTTGTAATCGCTTTCATTTCTCCATGAAAAATGCGGCTGAGTTTATGGATTTTTCTGTCATGGAATCGGTCTGAAAAGTGGGAAGAACGTGGAGAGAAGGCGAAAACAGGCGGAGACATTCAGCGCGAGTTGGCTATAATACCTGCCACTTGTTTACCATCCATTTTAAAGGACACCGACATGAGCTTACTCAACGTCCCAGCGGGTAAAGAACTGCCAGAAGACATCTACGTAGTTATCGAAATCCCGGCTAACGCAGATCCGATCAAATACGAAGTGGACAAAGAGAGCGGCGCCCTGTTCGTAGACCGCTTCATGTCTACCGCGATGTTCTATCCGTGCAACTACGGTTACATCAACCACACCCTGTCTCTGGACGGTGACCCGGTTGACGTGCTGGTCCCAACGCCATACCCACTGCAGCCAGGCGCAGTGATTCGCTGCCGTCCCGTTGGCGTGCTGAAAATGACCGACGAATCCGGTGAAGATGCGAAGCTGGTTGCGGTACCGCACACCAAGCTGAGCAAAGAGTACGATCACATCAAAGATGTGAACGACCTGCCAGAGCTGCTGAAAGCGCAGATCACTCACTTCTTCGAGCACTACAAAGACCTCGAAAAAGGCAAGTGGGTTAAAGTTGACGGCTGGGACAACGCAGAAGCAGCGAAAGCGGAAATCATCGCCTCTTTCGAACGCGCTGCTAAGAAGTAATTCTTACTGCTGTTAATGAAGGCCCCGCGAGTCGGGGCTTTTTTATTTCCCTGGTTTAAAGTAGTACAAACTGAATTGTTGAGAATAATCCCATTCCTTATGTTTTTGACATTAAAACCAAAAAAGACACCCTATCATTTATAGTGGGAGTGGTTAAATAGCCTGGCTGTTCACAACATACTGTCATGATGATCATTAATCCCCATTCATGACAGGATTCATATGTCATCCATTAACATTGATGTTGCCCGCCCAACTGGAATTTATTTTATCATTGAACGGTTGTATTCCCGCGATGGTTTTATGCCTTCTATTGGGGAAATCAGCCCCTCTTTGACACAGGTACACCGTACTGTCATTCAGCTAAAACGCAAGCAGGATATGTTTATGGATGGTGTTAAGGTTACCCCTAAAGATATTACCCTTTGGCAACAGATAAAATATATTACAGGTTCAAAAGTAACGACCAAGGATACAGATGCGTTAGTGTATTCGACCGATTTTATCGGCTCCCTTGTTGCCACCATGCCTTTAGGTAATATTGAGCATGAAAATATTCCTCGCTTCCTCACGACAGAGTCTATCCACTCCCTTCCACAGGCGGTGAGTTATGGGCGTGATCCCATCCCACAAGTCCTTCTTTATGGTCGTAAGGATATAGTCTTCTTTATGGACAATGGTGGTAAGGGTACGCCAACCGCTATTGCAAAATATAACCACAATACTCGTGACCTTGCCATAATCAAAGATCAGCTAGAAGCCAGTAAAACGATGAAGGAGCTGCTATCTAAAGGAGCAAAATTATGAGTAAGAAAAGCCATGTCATGAGCCTATTCGTCCTTATTATTGCCTCCTTTGTCTTTGGCAGAAGTACTTATGTTGAATATCTGTCATGGTACTATGGAAGCGATCATTTAATATTCAGTCAAACAAATAGCGCATTACTATCTGGTTTACTTAACGGACTTTACTTCGCGCTATCATCAAGCATTATTTATGCGTTACTCACTCTATTAAAAACAATTCCAAGAAATATCTTGTTTTCTTGTCTTCTGCAATTCTTTATTAACATAGGGCTATATACACTTTTTGTTGCAGTAGATAGAGGTTATAGTAAATTGCATACTTTAGGCTCGGGTGCTACTGATATCACCCACAGCTATTTTTTAGGGGCGTTGCTGATGAGCACACTCCTGACCGTCGCGATCGTGAGCGTTATACATGCTAAGTTTCTTTCTTCAAAGCATAAAGATGGGCTACATAAAGGCGTTTGACTGTTACGGTAAAGACAGTAAATGGCAGTATCTCTGCATCATGACATTCCAGCTTGCCTGGTTTTTGTTTTACTTATGGATCCCTTATCGAAGCGATTATGCGATTCTGCTGTTTTTACTGTGTTTCCTGCCCGTCATTTCAAGCAATACGCGGTGCATAAACTACTATGGCCGTTCACGCGCCTTGTGTTTTTTATGGCTTATTGCGCCGTACATCATGCTGTTCGTTCCTCTGTTTTTAACCCGACGCCGGGATACAGAAGAGAGTTGAAGGAATAAAAAAAACAACGCCACCTTACGGTGGCGTTGTCGTTTTTCAGTACTGGTCTCTGTCTAACCAGTTACCGCTTACGATCCGCGTTAACCCGTCGACTGGACGCTGGTAGACATACATCCACGCGCTTCCGTACGGCGTCTGGATCAACTGGCGTGCGTATTCACCGCCCCTGGTGCGCAAGGCATCAAGTTCGGCAAGCGTCGCGTTATCAATACGATAAACTTCACCCTGTACTGTTCCTTCGCCCGGAACCGCGCCTGGATAGTGGCCCAGGCTGTACAACTGGTAGTTCTCGATATTGTAATTCCCCAGTAGCTGGGCATTGGTCATCCAGTGACTGTTGCCTTGCCTGGTTCGTAAACTGCCGTAGACAAATATTCGCATTGCTAAAACTCAAACTGATAGAGCAGATCAAGTGCCTGGTCTACGCCGGACACTGCTTCCAGATATAGCTTAGGCATCAGGCGATAGCGTAACGTGAGTGTTGCCAGTGAGTCAAAGATCCCCACACCATATTTTACCTGCAGACCCGGCAGTACATAGCCGCTGACCACCACCTGCGAGGAGTCACCCACGCCCTGGGTGTCCAGCGCCAGATTGCTTACGCCGAACGTCTCGCCGATTTTACCCACAACCTGCCCACTTTGTGCAACCCCCAGCCCCACTAACATCGAAGTCATCGCTGCGCTGTCGCTCTGACCGCTGTCGAGACCTTGACCACGCAGCAGGTAAGAAAGGGCTTCCTGCTGGGACATCGCCGGGTCAGAGAAGATCTCCGCCTTCGGTTCGTCGGCGGAACCGGTGACGCGTACCCCGGCAATGACGTCGTTTTCCGTCGCTTCCGGGTTACGAATCGCTTCGATGTTCAGCAGCGGTTGATCCGGTGGACCGGAGAACAGCAGCTCGCCTTTACGGACAATCAGATCCTGACCATAGGCGTGGAATCGCCCTTCAGGGATATTGATCTGCCCGTTCAGGCCAAGCCCTTGTTTATCCTGCGCCACCTTCAGGTCGCCCGTAAGCCTCGCCTTCAGCCCAAACGCATCCAACCGCACGTTATTCCCCACGTGCACGATAAGGTTACTATTAATCGGGATGCCCGCGCTCTTCTGTTCGACCGGTTTCAGATTTTCATTGAGCATAACTTCATCACTCGAGACGCCGACCGCACTTTCCGGCACGTCGTGAACCACGATGCGCGCCCACGGCACGTCAACGCGACCGTCAAGCGTGAAGAGGCTTGGCGTGGCTTCAAAGACCACATCAGGCGAGACGTCCAGTCGCACCATCGGCGGTACGGTGATGCGCACCTTACTGCCCTTCGCGGCAATACGGGCGCGCCAGTTGTCGAGCTGGCTCCAGTCCGCGTCGCCGCTCAGGTTGATTTGCCCCTGCTGCGTCAGTACCGATCCGCTCAGCGTCGAGCTCATGCCGTTGAAGTTCATCGCGATCTGGCTCGGCTGCATGTCAAACGGCATAAAGTTGCCGTCAATATCCACGCCGCTGAGGCGCAGCTGGCCGAACAGCTGTGGGCTTTGCGCATTGCCCGCCAGGCGCAGGTTGGCATTTACCATGCCCTCGGCTTTTTCCCCGCGTGCGAAAATCGGGTTCACCATCGCCAGGTTGAAGTTGCGGATAGTGACGTTGCCGCCCAGATTTCGCCGTCCCTGTGGGTCGGTAATTTGAACCTTGCCGTCAAACTGACCGTTGTTGGTGAGACGAATCAGCCAGCCCAGCTCCGCACGGTTGTTATGCAGATCTGCGCTCAGGTTCAGGGTGTCGAAGGCCACCGGCAGCGGCGCGTCATTCACCTCCTGCGTCACCTTCACGTTACGCCCGGACAGCGTGACGCTGCCCTGAGGCAGCCCCTCTTTGGTGGTGTCCCAGGCGACATCGGCTTTTCCGCTGAAGACGCCGCTGGCCTGGGTAGTATCCGGCATAAACGGTTTCAGCATCGCCAGATCGAAGCGGTTGAGGTTGATCTGCGCGCGTCCTTCCGCGCCCGCGTCGATGGTCTGCGGCACGCACAGTTCCGCATTCGGGTTGGTCCAGCAGTGCGGCCCAATGCTGATCTTCTGCTCGGCGTTGCGGTAGTCCAGCGCGATGGCGCGCGACAGCGCCAGCGGCCCGACCGGCGTATTGAAACGGGTGTTATCCAGCGTCCCTTTCCAGCGCTCCTCTTTGCGGTCGAAGCTGCCGGTCAGGTGAAGCTGGCCGGAGACCGGCTCGCCCTGCACGCGCAGCTGCAGGTCGTGCTGCTTCTCGTTCCCTTTCGCGTCCAGGGTGACCAGGCTGATGTTGACGTCCGGCTGAGAAATGCGCTCCACGCGCAGGTTCAGGTTTCCGCCGATCTGGTCAGTGGATTTCACATCCCCTTCCACGCGAACGCGGGCAACGCTCAGCGCCTGCCAGCGCAGGTTATTGGCGGTAATGTCAGCCAGCAGCTGCGGCGCGTCTACCGTGCCGCGCACCTTCAGGAGCCCCTTCGCCGTACCGCCCAGGCCCGGCAGGGCGTTATCCAGGTTCGGCGCGTCGATGGTGGCGTCCAGATTGAGATCTTTCACCCCCAGCTCGCCTTTGATATCCGCCGTGTTGCGGCCCAGCGCCACGTGCAGACCCGGGATAACCCACTGCAGGTAGCTGTTGCCTTTCACCGAGCCTTCAACGTTTACCTTGTTCTGCTTCACGTTCCCGGTGAGCTTGATCTCCGGCACGTCCATCTGCCACGTGCCGCCGTACAGGCTGCCGCGGGTTTTGATCAGGCCATCCAGCTTCGACGGCCAGTCCGGCACCTCTTTGGCGGTGTTAATGCCCGTCAGCTTCAGCTCGCCGCGCCAGCTGATCGCCTGCTGCCAGTCGAGCAGCGCGGTCAACTCGGTTTTGCCTTCCAGCGCCGCGACGGTCAGCTTGTCGAGGTTAACCTGCTGTTCGTTGCCCTTCGCATCCAGGGTGATGTTCGCGGGCGGCACGCCCTGCCCCTTCACTGCGGTGCGGAACGAGAGCGTATAGTCGGTCATCTTGCCGCTCAGCTTCAGCTTCAGGTCATCGGCCTGGTACTGTTTTTCGCCGGTGAATGGCCAGTAAAGCTGCTTGCTGACCACCTCAAGATTGAGCGGCAGCCCGGCTTCCGCCAGCTGGGTTTGCGCACGCAGGACCATGTCCACCGGGCCGGAGAGATTGACCCCGACGTCCAGCTTCTCGCGCAGCGCCCCGCCTACTTTGACCTTCACCTTCTCGCCTTTGAGCGGGTCGATGTTCAGGGCGCTATTCAGCGTGATATCCACCGGCCAGTTGTCGCGCAGCAGGGCGTTGCCTGACGCGTTCACCGAGCCCTGATTGGTGTCGATATCCAGCGCGTCGAGCTTCATGTTGCCGTCAATGCTGCTGACTTTCAGCAGCATGTTATAGACCGTCAGGTCGGTATCGCCGGTCAGGCGCAGCTGCTCGCCTTTGAACTCTTCAATATTGAGGTTCAGCGGCAGATGCACATCGGTCATTTCCGGCAGGACAGGCTTCGAGAAGAGGTCTTTCAGCGTTTCGCCCAGCGGCTTCTCTTCCGGCTGCGGGTTCTGGATCTTCGGCTGGACGATCTCTTCCTGCGCCACGTCGGCCACTTTCGGCAGCGCGATCAGCAAGCCCTGCAGGGAGGTTGGCGTCAGGGTGAGGTTTTTCTCCTGCCAGCGCAGGCCGGAGCTGAAATCCATCACGGACACGGTGGTGTCGTCGATTTTGATATTGACGTTATCAAGCGCCACCCGATAAAGCGCGATCGGGTACGGCGTGGAGAGATTCAGCGGACCGCTGTCCTCTTCCTCTACCGGCGCAGACTTCGGCATTTTTTTCGAATCTATCGCCACGTTGACGTCTTTTAGCGACAAGTCGTTGACGCAGAGCTTGCTGTCACGCAGACAGCCCAGCTTCACCGCCAGGTGAAATTCCCCGGCGTTCACCGCCACGCCCGGCTGCTCATAGCGGATGTTCTTCAGGCGCAGGTCGCGCCAGCCGCCCGTCACCTGGCCAATATCCAGCCCCGGCACCCAGCGGTTCGCGGCGTTAAACAGCAGATGCAGCCCGGTCGTCGTTCCCACCAGAAACGCCACCGTACCGAGCAGCAGCACGATAAAAATCAGCACCCCGAGGCTTATCTTCTTCCATAAACTCATAATTCAGGCCCCAGACCGATGTAAAACTGTAATCCGTGTTCTTCTTTGTCGCCCACCGGCACGGCGAAATCGAGCTTAATGGGCCCGACGGGTGACTGCCAGCGTACGCCGACGCCCGCGCCGGTTTTAAAATCGCTGCGGCGGATATCGCTCACCGCTTCGCCGCCGTCGACGAACATGGCGCCCCACCATTTTCCGCTGACGTTGTACTGGTACTCCAGCGAGCCGGTAGCCAGCTTAGAGGCACCGATCAGCTTGCCGTCATCGTCCTTAGGCGCGATGGATTTGTATTTATAGCCGCGGATGCTGCGATCGCCCCCGGCGAAGAAGCGCAGGTCCGGCGGAACCTTGTCGAAGTCGCCGGTTTCAATCCAGCCGAGGTTGCCGCGCACCACAAAGCGGTGTTTGTCATACAGCGTGCGGATCCAGACGTTCTGCGCCTGAATCACCGAGAAATCCACGTCGGAACCCCACATGGTGTTGGAGTAATCGATAGAGTAACGCTGGGAATCGCCCCAGGTCGGCATCAGGCCGCCGCGCGAGCGGGTGCGGCTGATCATCACACCAGGATAGAGCAGCATGGTGGTGTTGGTGACGTTGGCCTGGGTAAAGTGATCCAGGCTCCAGCGCAGGTTGATGGCGCGCTGCCAGCCGCTGGAGAGATCCCAGTAACGCGACACGGCAAGCGTGGTGGAATCGGACTCGGTATCGTTCAGGTCGGTGCGCTTAAAGCCCCCCTGAACCAGGTAATATTGCTCAAGCGGATTTTTCAGCAGCGGCATTTTATAGCTGAAATCGAGCTGCTGTTCCGGGGCGGAAATGCTGGCGCTGGTGGTCAGGCTATGGCCGTAGGAGTTCATCCACGGCTTTTTCCAGGTAGCCTTCACGCGCGGGCCAACGTCCGTCGAATAGCCCACACCGGTTTCAATGGTGTTCTCGGTGCGCGGCGAAACAACGCCGTGCAGCGGCAACACCTTGGTTTTGCGAGACTTATCAAATTCAGGGGCGACAACCACGGAGTTAAACCAGCCGGTGGCTGAGAGCCGTCGGTTCAGCTCTCCCAGGTCGCTCGACTGGTAGTAATCCCCTTTTTTAAAGGGCACGAGGTTTTGCAGGTACTCTTCACGAATTTGCGACCCTTCGAATGTCACGTCGCCAAAGCGGTAGCGTTCTCCGCTATCGTAGTCGATATCCCAGAAGGCCTGACGTCGCGCCAGCGCAATGCCCAGCTGGCTTTTATTGAACTGGCTGTCAAAGTAGCCCTTACGCAGGGAAACGCTGGTCAGCTCTTTTTTGAAGTGGTCGTAGTCACCGTGGTTGAGCACGGTGCCGATTTTCGGCCGCGTGCTGAGCAAGTCGAGGTAATCCCGGTCGGTACGCGCCCCGCCGCGCAGGATGACGTTGGTGCCGCCAATCAGCACCGGCTCGCCCGGCGAAACGCGGGCAATAAGCACCTGGCGCCCCTTCTTTGGGGGCGGGCGGAGATCGAAATCAATGGTGGGTTCGTAATACCCCAGCGCTTTTAGTCCTTCACGGATGGCATCATCGACGCGCGCGCGGAAACGCCGGTCCGGCGTCACCTCATCACTCTGGATGGTCGATAGCTGCGCACGCACGTTTTTTTGTAGCGCCCCGGATAACCCCTCAACCTGCAAACGGACATTCGCCGCGCTGGCAATCCCGCTTGTCAGCAACAGACTGACTAAACATAACTGGCGGATTTTTGTCACGTTTTCTCCTGAATATCCCTGTTTCCACCCTGGAAGCAAATGAAGTGCCGCTCCGCGGCAAAATACGGCCTGTTGGCCAAAAACCCGAATCTCGGGTTGAAAATGGGTGTAACACCCAAATATTTCTTATGATTAAATCTAGACTCATTCAGCGCATTTATTGTGTTCAATTAAACGCGCCGTGACAACCTTAACCGAAACATCGCACCCCGGGAGGCCCCACCGTGAGTTTATTCGACAAAAAGCATCTGGTTTCACAAGCTGATGCATTACCGGGACGCAACACCCCTATGCCTGTGGCGACTTTACACGCCGTCAATGGCCATTCCATGACTAACGTTCCTGATGGCATGGAAATCGCCCTGTTCGCTATGGGCTGCTTCTGGGGCGTTGAGCGCCTCTTCTGGCAGCTGCCTGGCGTTTACAGCACGGCAGCCGGCTACACGGGCGGTTACACGCCGAATCCAACCTACCGCGAAGTCTGCTCCGGCGAAACCGGCCATGCGGAAGCGGTACGCGTAGTGTACGACCCGACGGTAATCAGCTACGAACAGCTCCTGCAGGTCTTCTGGGAAAACCACGACCCGGCGCAGGGCATGCGTCAGGGCAACGACCACGGCACGCAGTACCGCTCGGCTATCTATCCGCTCACCCCTGAGCAGGATGCCGCCGCGCGCGCCAGCCTTGAGCGTTTCCAGCAGGCCATGCGTGAAGCGGGCGATACGCGCGAGGTGACGACGGAAATCACCACCGCGAAACCGTTCTACTACGCCGAGGACGATCACCAGCAGTATCTGCATAAAAACCCGTACGGCTACTGCGGAATCGGAGGTATCGGCGTCTGCCTGCCGCCACAGCTGGCCTGATTATCAGCCGTTAGATCGTCGCCCGTACCGGGCAGCACCCGCTGTCCGGTCTGTTTTATGTAAAAATGTGACCTCTGGCAGATTTACATCTCTTTACGCTATACTAGCCGCTGAAATAATCGGCTCAACGCTACGAGCTGATGTTCAATGTGTTTCCACACAAATGGTATCAACTCCCCTTCTGAGGATCTGGCGAGAAGCCGGATAAACTATGTTAAACAGTATTTTAGTAATACTTTGTCTGATTGCCGTCAGTGCATTTTTCTCGATATCCGAGATCTCGCTGGCCGCGTCCCGTAAAATCAAACTGAAGCTGCTCGCCGACGAGGGCAACATCAACGCCTCACGCATTCTCAAAATGCAGGAAAACCCCGGTACGTTCTTTACCGTGGTGCAAATTGGTCTGAACGCGGTGGCTATTCTGGGCGGTATCGTGGGCGATGCGGCGTTTTCCCCGGCGTTTTATAGCCTCTTTGCGCAGTACATGTCCGCCGAACTGGCCGAACAGCTGAGCTTTATCCTCTCCTTCTCGCTGGTGACCGGGCTGTTCATCCTCTTCGCCGACCTGACCCCGAAACGCATCGGTATGATTGCGCCAGAAGCCGTGGCTTTGCGTATCATCAACCCGATGCGCTTCTGCCTGTTTGTGTTCCGCCCGCTGGTGTGGTTCTTCAACGGCCTGGCAAACGTCATTTTCCGCATCTTTAAGCTGCCGATGGTGCGTAAAGATGACATCACCTCTGACGACATTTATGCGGTCGTGGAAGCCGGTGCCCTGGCCGGGGTACTGCGTAAGCAGGAACACGAGCTGATTGAGAACGTATTCGAACTGGAATCCCGTACCGTGCCCTCTTCCATGACGGGCCGTGAAAGCATTATCTGGTTCGATTTACATGAAGATGAGCAGAGCCTGAAGAACAAAGTGGCGCAGCATCCGCACTCCAAGTTCCTGGTCTGTAATGAAGATATTGACCACATCATCGGTTACGTCGACTCCAAAGACCTGCTGAACCGCGTGCTGGCGAACCAGAGCCTGGCGCTGAACAGCGGCGTGCAGATCCGCAATACCCTGATTGTGCCGGACACCCTGACGCTCTCAGAAGCGCTGGAAAGTTTCAAAACCGCCGGGGAAGACTTCGCGGTGATCATGAATGAATACGCGCTGGTGGTGGGTATTATCACCCTGAACGACGTCATGACCACGCTGATGGGCGACCTGGTAGGCCAGGGGCTGGAAGAGCAGATTGTTCAGCGTGACGATAATTCATGGCTGATTGATGGCGGCACGCCAATTGAAGACGTGATGCGCGTGCTGGATATCGACGAGTTCCCGCAGTCCGGAAACTACGAGACCATCGGCGGCTTTATGATGTTTATGCTGCGTAAGATCCCGAAACGCACCGACTCGGTGAAGTTCTCCGGCTACAAGTTTGAGGTGGTGGATATTGATAACTACCGCATCGACCAGCTGCTGGTAACGCGCATCGACAACAAACCGACCGTACTGGTGCCGAAGCTGCCGGATGCGGAAGAGAAAGTATCGGCGTAACGTCGGTCCCCACAAACATCAACGGCTCCCATCGGGAGCCGTTTTTTTAACTACTGCATAGCACGTTGGTTAAGCCATCTCAGTTTGCAGACGCATAACCTGACGGTTGACTTCGGACATCACAGACAGGTGCTGTTTGTCCTTCACTTTTGGGACAAGGATTTTGCCCTTATCAAACTCAAAAGCGCCAACATCCTTGATATACAACCGTCCACGGAACAGGATCTTCACGTACTTCGCCACCTGAAGCGGGTTGTAGCGTTGGAAAATTTTCATTCTTGTATCTCCTGCGAATCATACGCTCTTGCGGTGCCACAATCGGCCCGACTGTCCTGAGCGCAAATTTTAATGCCCAATGACTATAGACCAGAACTACGGTGTTACCCAGTGTGCATAAGTTTATTTACCGTTTGATTACAATTATTCAGAATAATCTTTGCAAAGCGTGACTGAGCGCAGTATAAGCCGTCGTTTTTTCATGGATATGTGCGTTCACCCGCAAAGTGGCATCGGGATTGCGGGAAAACCACATTGATCGCACTTATCATTAAAAGTGCATGACCAAGTGGTCGGATCACCTGCAAACAATAAGGAAACGCCATGACCCTACGTAATATCCTTGCAGCAGCCTGCCTGCTGCTGCCCCTGTGGGCGAGTGCTCACAACATTGAAAAAGGACAACGTGTACCGCCAGTCGGCATTGCTGACCGGGGAGAATTGATTCTCGACAATGATAAGTTTAGCTATAAAGCCTGGAATAGCGCGCAGCTCGCGGGCAAAGTGAGAGTTGTACAACATATTGCCGGTCGTACATCTGCAAAAGAGAAAAATGCCAACCTGGTGGAGGCGATCAAGGCGGCAAAATTCCCACACGATCGTTACCAGACCACCACGATCGTGAATACCGATGACGCCATTCCGGGCTCCGGGATGTTTGTGCGTTCAAGCCTTGAGAGCAATAAAAAGCTCTACCCATGGTCGCAGTTTATCGTCGACAGCAACGGCGTCACCCGTAAGGCCTGGCAGCTGGAGGAAGAGAGCTCTGCGATTGTCGTGCTGGATAAGAACGGCCGCGTACAGTGGGTGAAAGACGGGGCGCTGACCCAGGAAGAGGTGCAGCAGGTTGTCGACCTGCTGCATAAGCTGCTGGCTCAATAAAGAGAGACGCGGAAGCCGGGATTGAGGAAGGATTCGCGCGGGGTGTAGTCCAGCGGCTTGCCCTGCCAGTCATGAACATGCGCCCCGGCGGCCGCAGCCACGGCGTGACCAGCCGCAGTATCCCAGACGTTCGTCGGCCCAAAGCGCGGATAGAGCTGCGCCTGTCCTTCCGCCACCAGGCAGAATTTCAGCGATGAGCCAATCGAGGTGGTCTGGTGTTCACCCAGCTGCTGCAGATACTCCTGCAGCTCGCTGTCGCTGTGCGAGCGGCTAATCACCACCAGCGGCGGACGCGCGTCGCGCACCTGGATCTGCTTGCGCACGCCGCACTCTTCTTTCCACGCCTTTCCTTCCGCAGCGCTGTACATCACCTTCATGACCGGCGCGTAGACCACGCCCAGCACCGCTTTACCCTTCTCAATCAGGGCGATATTGACGGTGAATTCACCGTTGCGCTTGATGAACTCTTTTGTCCCGTCCAGGGGGTCCACCAGCCAGTAGCGCTGCCAGTGCTGGCGCTCTTCCCAGCTTTGCGGCGCTTCTTCTGACAGGACGGGGATGTCCGGCGTTAAGGCCTGTAACCCTTTCAGGATCACCTTATGCGCCGCGATATCTGCCGCCGTGACCGGAGAGTCGTCCGCTTTGCTGACAACCTCCATGGGTTTACTACCGTCATACACCTGCATGATGGCATCCCCCGCATCCCGTGCGAGCTGACAAATTTTATCTAGCATTTTCCACCTCTTTGTTAACGCAGTGAGGTTAACTCTTTGTTTTAGTTATATCGTAATGTGAACAATTCCGCTATCTGTGAAGCAATTCCGGTTTCAGGTTGCTTTTTTCTGTCAGGATTCACATTTATGTAAGCAACACGTTATAGATACATACTCTTTTGTGGCCTGGATCGAAAAAAGGACTCTTCTGATGATTAAGTTTAGCGCAACGCTCCTGGCGACGCTGATTGCGGCGAGCGTGCAGGCAGCGACGGTCGATTTACGTATTCTTGAAACGACCGATCTGCACAGCAACATGATGGATTTCGATTACTACAAAGATACCCCGACGGAAAAATTCGGACTGGTACGCACGGCAAGTTTGATCAATGCGGCGCGCGGCGAAGTGAAAAATAGCGTGCTGGTCGATAACGGCGATCTGATTCAGGGCAGTCCGCTCGGGGACTACATAGCGACCAGGGGGCTGAAAAAAGGCGAGATCCATCCTGTTTATAAAGCGATGAACACCCTGGACTATACCGTCGGTAACCTCGGCAACCATGAATTCAACTACGGTCTGACATACCTGCACGATGCCCTGGCAGGCGCAAAATTCCCGTACGTTAACGCCAATATCATCGACGTTAAGACCCAAAAGCCGCTTTTTACGCCTTACCTGATTAAAGAGACTGAGGTTGTCGATCAGGACGGGAAAAAACAGACGCTGAAAATCGGCTATATCGGTTTTGTCCCGCCGCAGATCATGACGTGGGATAAGGCCAACCTCGACGGTAAGGTGACCGTTAACGACATCACCGAAACCGCGCGTAAATACGTGCCGGAAATGCGCGAAAAAGGCGCCGATCTGGTGGTCGTTGTCTCCCACTCGGGCCTCTCCGCCGATCCGTACCAGGCCATGGCAGAAAACTCCGTTTACTACCTGAGTGAGGTCCCGGGCGTCGATGCGATCCTGTTCGGTCACGCCCACGCGGTCTTCCCGGGCAAAGACTTTGCCAGCATCAAAGGGGCCGATATAGAGAAAGGGACGCTTAACGGCGTGCCGTCGGTGATGCCGGGCATGTGGGGCGACCATCTTGGCGTGGTGGATCTGGTGCTGAATAACGACGGCGGCCGCTGGAAGGTCACGCAGTCAAAAGCCGAAGCGCGCCCAATTTACGACGCGGCGGCGAAAAAATCGCTGGCGGCGGAAGATAAAAAACTGGTCGACGTGCTGAAGCACGATCACGACGCCACGCGCGAATTCGTCAGCAAGCCGATCGGCAAATCCGCCGACAGCATGTACAGCTTCCTGGCGCTGGTGCAGGACGATCCGACCGTCCAGGTGGTTAACATGGCGCAGAAAGCCTATGCCGAACACTTTGTGCAGGGCGATCCGGATCTGGCGAAACTGCCGGTACTCTCCGCCGCAGCGCCATTCAAAGTGGGCGGGCGTAAGAATGACCCGGCAAGCTATGTGGAGGTCGAAAAGGGCCAGCTCACCTTCCGTAATGCCGCCGATCTCTATCTCTACCCGAATACGCTGGTGGTGGTTAAAGCCACCGGGAAAGAGGTAAAAGAGTGGCTGGAGTGTTCTGCCGGACAGTTTAACCAGATTGACCCACACAGCAGCAAGCCGCAGTCGCTGATTAACTGGGACGGCTTCCGCACCTACAACTTCGACGTGATCGACGGCGTGAACTACCAGATTGACGTCACCCAGCCGGCGAAATATGACGGCGAGTGTCAGACGATCAACCCGCAGGCGGAGCGCATTAAAAACCTGACCTTCAACGGCAAGGCGATCGACCCGAATGCCACTTTCCTGGTGGTGACCAATAACTACCGTGCCTACGGCGGTAAGTTTGCCGGTACGGGAGATAGCCACATCGCCTTTGCCTCGCCGGACGAGAACCGCTCTGTGCTGGCGGCGTGGATCAGCGCCGAGTCGAAAAAGGCCGGCGAAATTCATCCGGCGGTGGATAACAACTGGCGTCTGGCGCCGATCCACAGCGATACGCCGCTGGATATCCGCTTTGAAACGTCACCGTCCGAGAAGGCAGCCGCGTTTATTAGGGAGAAGGCGCAGTATCCGATGAAACAGGTCGCGACGGATGATATTGGGTTCGCGATTTATCACCTGGATTTAAGTAAGTAGCGGCGATTGTGCCGGGTGGCGCTTCGCTTACCCGGCCTACGGGATGGAAGATTATGGGTAGGCCGGGTAAGGCGAAGCCGCCACCCGGCTTTTACGCCGCGCGATCGTCCCGATTCGCCATCACCTTCGGCGTATTCACCTCAATCCAGTCCGCCAGCGCGGCGACTTTCTCGCTGACCTCGATCCCCATCGGGGTCAGGCTATACTCTACGTGCGGCGGCACAACCGGGTACGATACGCGATCGACAAACCCGTCCTGCTCCAGCGCCTGAAGCGACTGGGACAGCATCTTTTCGCTCACCCCGCCCATTTTACGGCGCAGATCGCTAAAGCGATGCGTTCCCTGGCGCAGCGCCAGCAGAATCAGTACCCCCCAGCGGCTGGTAACGTGTTTGAGCACCTCTCGTGAAGGGCACTGTTCCGCGAAGAGATTGCCATCGCGCAATTGTTCGCTGAGCGTCGGTATCGTTGTTTTCATACTTACCTTTTTGTACGTACTTACTAAAAGTTAGCTATGGTGCTAGTGTGCCACAACACCAGACAAACACGAAGGAGATTCATCATGATCGCGATTACCGGCGCCACCGGCCAGCTTGGCCATCTCGTTATCGAACAGCTGTTGAAAACCGTACCGGCTAACCAGATTGTGGCTATCGTACGTAACCCGGCAAAAGCTGAAGCCTTAAGCCAGCAGGGAATTGTGGTTCGTCAGGCGGACTACACGGATGAAGCCGCATTCACCGCCGCGCTGAACGGCGTGGATAAGCTGCTGCTGATCTCGTCCAGCGAAGTCGGCCAGCGCGCGATCCAGCACCAGAACGTGATTAACGCCGCCAAAGCGGCAGGGGTGAAATTTATCGCCTATACCAGCCTGCTGCATGCGGATACCTCGCCGCTCGGTCTGCACGTTGAACACGTTGCCACTGAAAAAGCGCTGGCGGCGTCAGGCATTCCTTATGCCCTGCTGCGCAACGGCTGGTATACCGAAAACTATCTGGCGAGCGCGCCGCCTGCGCTGGAACACGGCGTGTTTATTGGTGCGGCAGACGAAGGCAAAATTGCCTCTGCCACCCGCGCAGACTATGCCGCGGCGGCAGCGAAAGTGATTGCTGAAGAGGGCCATGCGGGCAAGGTGTATGAACTGGCGGGCGACCACGGCTGGACGCTGAGCGAACTGGCGGCTGAACTGAGCAAACAGAGCGGAAAGCCGGTCACCTACCAGAATCTCAGCGAAGCGGATTTTGCTGCCGCGCTGAAGAGCGTCGGCCTGCCTGCCGGGCTGGCCGATATGCTGGCGGACTCCGATATCGGGGCCTCCAAAGGCGGGCTCTTTGACGACAGCCATACGCTGAGCAAACTGATCGGGCGCCCAACCACTACGCTGGCGGAGAGCATTAAAGCCATTCTGTAATTGTTACGGGATGGTTATTTTTTGTGGCATCCCCTCGGGTCATCTTTGATAATGAAAAGATGACCCACAAGGAGGCTCACCGTGCAAGGCGTACCGGAACAGTTTAATGATGAAAGAGACAGCGCGCGCTTTCGCCATCTGGCGCAGCTGCCGGGCCTGGAGCTGTATCACGCGCACATTTCTGACTACGCCTTTGAGCCTCACACCCATGAAGCCTTCGGCATCGGCACGATTGAAACCGGTGCCGAACGCTTTCGCTATCGCGGCAGCCAGCATCTCGCGGCGGAGAAATCCGTCGTTACCATGAACCCGGACGAGATCCACACCGGCGAATCCGCCACCGAGGGCGGCTGGCGCTACCGGATGGTCTATATCGAACCCGATCTGCTGGAAGAGGTGACCGGCCTCCGACACTGGTGGTTCAGCGACGTGACCCGTCATGATCCGTTGCGCTCACAGCAAATCGGCAGGCTTATTTACGGCTTGTGGCACACGGACGATCCGCTTGCGCAAAAAGGTTTACTGCTGGATCTGATTGAGACCTTCCAGCCGTTTGCCCACCACGCGCAAAGGGTTCAGGAAGGCGCGCACCGCTTCGAACGGGTACGCGAGTACCTGCACGACAACTATATGCGCGCCATGACGCTGGACGAGCTGGCCAGCGTCGTCTCGCTCAGCCCGTATCATTTCCAGCGCCAGTTCAAAGCCTATTTTCACGTGACGCCGCATCAGATGCTGATGGCCATTCGACTCTGGCGCGCCAAAGCGTTTCTCACCCACGGCATGCCCGCCGCAGAGGTTGCCGCCGCAACCGGGCTGACCGATCAGTCACATCTGACACGCGCGTTTACCCACCGCTACGGCATTACGCCCGTGCGCTACCAGAAGCAGGTTACACGGCGCTAATGCGCAATCTCATACAATACGCGCGCATTCGCCCCTCCTACACTGACTACAGCGTAAATACCTGTGGATGGAAAAATGATTAGTGGAGTGTTGTATGCCCTGCTGGCCGGGATGATGTGGGGACTGATTTTTGTCGGCCCGCTGATCGTGCCCGAGTATCCGGCAATATTACAGTCGACCGGACGTTATCTGGCGCTGGGGCTGATTGCCCTGCCCCTGGCGTGGCTGGGACGCGCGCGCTTGCGCCAGCTCAGCCGTCAGGACTGGGGGACCGCGCTGGCGCTGACCATGATGGGCAATCTTATCTATTACGTTTGCCTCGCGAGTGCCATTCAGCGTACCGGTGCGCCGGTATCGACCATGATTATCGGCACGCTGCCGGTCGTCATTCCCGTCTTTGCTAACCTGCTCTACAGCCACCGCGATGGCAAACTGGCGTGGTCAAAAATGGCCCCGGCGCTGGTATGCACCGCCCTGGGGCTAATATGCGTCAATATTGCCGAGCTGCGCCATGGGCAGGGCGATGTTGACCTGTGGCGGTACGGTTCTGGCATTCTGCTGGCGTTCATTTCCGTGGCGTGCTGGGCATGGTATGCCCTGCGCAACGCGCGCTGGCTGCGTGAGAACCCGGACAAGCACCCGATGATGTGGGCGACGGCGCAGGCGCTGGTCACGCTGCCCGTATCCGTCGTGGGGTATCTCGGCGCATGCCTCTGGCTGGGCCATCAGCAGCCGGACTTCGCCCAGCCCTTCGGGCCAAGACCGTGGGTGTTCATTGGCCTGATGGTTGCGATCGCGGTGCTGTGCTCATGGGTGGGCGCGCTGTGCTGGAACATTGCCAGCCAGAAGCTGCCGACGGTGATCTTAGGGCCGCTGATTGTCTTCGAAACCCTGGCCGGACTGCTTTATACCTTTCTGATGCGCCAGAGCGTGCCGCCGCTGTTCACAGCCTGCGGGATCGTGCTGTTGGTGGTGGGGGTAGTGATGGCGGTGAGAGCGAAGCCGGAAAAACCGAGGGTCGTTCCGGCGTCGGAGGTGTGATATTTGCCGGGTGGCGGCTCCGCCTTACCCGGCCTACAAGGAGCCGTTTCGTAGGCCGGGTAAGCGCCAGCGCCACACGGCATGATGTTAAAACGTTTCCCAGTTCCCCTCAGACGCCGCCGCGACAGGCTGCGCTTTTGGCACATAGGTTTTCACCGGCGCCGCTTTGACCGCCTGGTTGCGGGTGATTTTGAACACCGCCACCGCTTCGTTCAGACGCGCAGCCTGATCTTCCAGCGCCGCCGCTGCGGCCGCAGACTCCTCAACCAGCGAGGCGTTCTGCTGGGTCACGCGGTCCATCTCGGCTACCGCCTGGCCCACCTGGTCGATACCGCGGCTCTGCTCGTCAGAGGCCGAAGCAATTTCGCCCATAATGTCGGTGACGCGGGTAACCGCATTGACGATCTCAGCCATCGTCTCCCCGGCTTCGTTAACCAGCTGCGAGCCCGCGCTCACGCGTTCGCCGGAGTCATCGATCAGCGCTTTGATCTCTTTCGCCGCCTGAGCGCTGCGCTGGGCAAGGGTACGCACTTCCCCTGCCACCACCGCAAAACCACGGCCCTGCTCGCCTGCACGGGCCGCTTCCACCGCCGCGTTCAGCGCCAGAATATTTGTCTGGAAGGCAATCCCGTCGATCACGTTGGTAATTTGCGCGATTTTGCTGGAGCTGGTGGCGATTTCATCCATCGTCCGCACGACGCCTTCCACCACGTGACCGCCCTTCTTCGCCGTGGAGGAGGCATCCAGCGCCAGACGGGAAGCCTGACGCGCGTTATCGGCGTTCTGCTTCACGGTTGCCGTCAGCTGTTCCATGCTGGCTGCCGTCTCTTCCAGAGACGCGGCCTGCTGCTCGGTACGGGAAGAGAGATCGTTACTGCCTGCGGAGATTTCGCCTGCACCGGTGTAAATCGTATCTGCGCCTTCGCGCACCACGCCCACGGTGTTCGCCAGCGAAGTTTGCATCTCCTGCACGTTACGCGCCAGGATGGCCATTTCATTTTTACCGTCGGCCTGAATCGGCTGGGTGAGATCGCCTGCCGCAATGGCGCGAATATGGTTGATCACCTCTTCCAGCGGCAGCAGCAGCACGCGGCGCATCGCAATCCAGCTGGAGATAATCACCACGATCACCAGCAGCATGACCGCAGAGAGGATCCACAGGATGCGTTTGTAATCACTTTCGTTATCCTGAATGCCTTTATCCGTGAGCGCGGCCTGCGCTTCACGCCATTCACGATAAACCGTCTGCATCGCATTCTGTTTTTGTTCGGCATTCTGCTTGAACATATCTTCCAGATTGCCCTGGCTCAGCAGAACATTCATTTGCGTCAGCGTTGCAGAGTAAATGCGGTACTGCTCCTCGAGTTGGTTGGTCAGGTTCTCATCCAGGCCTGGCGTATTCGGCAAGGCATAGTATTTATCGTAATGAACCTGGGCTTCAGTCAGCAGATTTTTCGCCGTGGTCACCAGCTCATTCAGCTGACCGCCGTTAATTTGCGAGGCCATGCTGCTTTGCAGGCGCAGCATTCCGCGGTTCAGGGTGACGCGCGCCTGGTTCAGACTGATCCACGCATCGGTAAACTCCGCCACGTTCTTGCTGGAGAGCTGCGACACGGTAAAGTTGTCTTTATCGTTATTCAGGGCGTTGATAAAGATACCGGCGGAAATCACTTGCATGATGCCGAGCACAAGCAGCACCGAAATCAGAAGGGTAATGACTTTTATACGTTTAAACATGCGTTGCCTTTGTTATATGCAGGTTTGTCTGACGTGGATATATCGGCAGGTGCAGCGGGTTGTTTACTGTTTCTCCACCTTTAAAAAGTTTCGAAACCACTTTCCTGAACCCATTCAGAGAGTTAAATCGGATATTTTTTTGTGATCTGCATCTCACTTTTACCCGTCCCTCTAAAGGGTTATAGCGTCGTTTATAAGATGCATTTAATATGCATCTTATATTATTGATGATGAGGTAACTGCTATGGCCTTTCGCGACCAACCCCTGGGCGAGCTGGCGCTCTCCATTCCTCTCGCTTCTACGCTTTTTCGCAAATACGATATGGACTACTGCTGCGGCGGTAAGCAAACCCTGGCACGGGCGGCCTTACGCAAAGAGCTGAACGTTGAGGTGATTGAAGCCGAGCTGGCGAAGCTGGCCGAGCAGCCCGTCGACAAAGACTGGCGAACCGCTCCGCTCGCGGAAATCATCGACCATATCATCGTGCGTTACCATGACCGTCACCGTGAACAGCTGCCGGAGCTGATCCTGCAGGCGACCAAAGTCGAGCGCGTGCATGCCGACAAACCTTCCGTACCGCGCGGTCTGGCGAAATACCTGACCCTGCTGCACGAAGAGCTTTCCAGCCACATGATGAAAGAAGAGCAGATCCTCTTCCCGATGATTAAACAGGGAATGGGAAGCCAGGCAATGGGGCCCATCAGCGTGATGGAAAGCGAGCATGATGACGCGGGCGAACTGCTGGAAGTGATCAAACACACCACCCACAACGTCACGCCGCCGCCAGAAGCGTGCACAACGTGGAAAGCGATGTACAACGGCATTAACGAGATGATTGACGACCTGATGGAACACATCAGTCTTGAGAACAACGTTCTGTTCCCGCGGGCATTAGCGGGGGAATAAAAAAGCCCGGTGGCGCTAGCGCTTACCGGGCCTGCAAGGTCCTCGAACGTAGGCCGGGTAAGCGTCAGCGCCACCCGGCAACATGCTTAACGCATGCCAGCCATCCGTTTCTTACCGATAAACATCCAGCCCAGCCCCAGCGCGATAAACCACAGCGGCGTGACGATCAGCGCCTGACGGGTATCATCTTCCAGCGTCAGCAGAACCAGCACGAAGACGAAGAACGCCATGCACACCCAGCACATCAGCTTGCCCAGCGGCATCTTGTAGATCGATTTTTCATGCAGGTGTGGGCGCTGTTTGCGGTACACCAGATAGGAACAGAGGATGATGGTCCAGACGAACATAAACAGGATCGCTGAGACCGTGGTAATCATGGTGAACGCGCCAATCACGCTTGGGTTTATGTAGAGCATCACCACGCCGCCCAGCAGGCACATGCAGGAGAAGGTCAGCCCTTTCGCAGGTACCGCACGCTTAGACAGCTTGGCGAACGCGCTCGGCGCCACACCTTCCTGCGCCAGACCAAACAGCATACGGCTGGTTGAGAACACGCCGCTGTTCGCGGAAGACGCCGCTGAGGTCAGCACCACAAAGTTAATCAGGCTCGCTGCCGCAGGCAGCCCCACCAGCACGAACAGCTCAACGAACGGGCTCTTGCTTGGCACCACCGAGCTCCACGGCGTCACGGACATAATGATGATCAGCGCGAAGACGTAGAACATGATGATACGCACCGGAATGGAGTTGATGGCGCGCGGGAGAGATTTCTCCGGATCTTTGGTTTCCGCAGCGGTCGTTCCGACAAGCTCAATCCCTACAAACGCGAACACCGCAATCTGGAAGCCAGCAAAGAAGCCGCTAATGCCTTTCGGGAACCAGCCTCCATCATTCCACAGATGGGTAAACGACGCCTGAACGCCGGTTGGTGACTGGAAGTGGGTGAGCACCATCACCAGGCCCACCACGATGAGCCCGACAATGGCCACGATTTTGATCATCGCGAACCAGAACTCCATCTCACCGAACATTTTAACGGTGGCGAGGTTCAGGCTCAGCAGCAGAACAATAACCGCCAGCGAGGCCACCCAGTCCGACAGCCCGGGGAACCAGAACTGCGCATAGGCGGTTATCGCCACGACGTCCGCCATACCGGTCACGACCCAGCAGAACCAGTAGGTCCAGCCGGTGAAATAGCCCGCCCATGGCCCGAGCAGGTCTGAAGCGAAGTCGCTGAAGGATTTGTATTCGAGGTTCGAGAGCAGCAGCTCACCCATTGCACGCATCACGAAGAACAGCATAAAACCGATAATCATATAAACGAATATGATTGACGGTCCGGCGAGACTGATGGTTTTGCCTGACCCCATAAACAGCCCGGTACCGATGGCACCCCCAATAGCAATGAGCTGAATATGACGGTTTGTGAGATTGCGCCGTAGCGACTGTTCAGACGACGCCTCTTCGTCGGCGACGACTTTGACCTGATCTACCATGTGATATTTTCCTGTTTATGCCTGTCTGTGTTGTTAAGGCTCTTCTGGCCTTTAAATACGTCAAAAAAATGACGTTCCCTTGTTAGGGCTAATCGATATTAGGTAAGAATCGGCGGGATGAATACTATGATTTAGATATTATGTTAATAATATGTTGAAAGTGAGTGTCATATCACTCATGCAGCGCGAAACAGCTCACAAAAATACACGCAACAGTTTCGTTTGCAAGATAAAATATTGATTCCGACTTAACTATAGGTTTTCACGCTATTTTCCCCTCCCCAACCGGGGAGAGGAAATAAGAAAAGTCGATTACAGAATTTCCAGCAGCTCGACTTCAAAGACCAGAGTGCTGAATGGCGGGATGGACGCGCCAGCGCCGCGCTCGCCGTAAGCCAGGTTGTGCGGGATAGTCAGTTCCCATTTGGAACCGACTGGCATCAGGGTCAGCGCTTCGATCCAGCCCGCGATAACGCCATTCACCGGGAACTCAGCCGGTTCGCCGCGCGCGACGGAGCTGTCGAAGACGGTACCGTCGATCAGCTTACCGGTGTAGTGTACGCGAACGTGGTCGGTACGCGCCGGGATTGCGCCATCGCCCTGATTGATCACGCGGAACTGCAGACCAGACTCGGTGCTGTTCACGCCTTCACGCTCACGGTTCTCTTCCAGATATTTCACACCTTCGGCGGCCATCTCTTCAAAGCGCGCGCGACGCACGGCGTCAGCACGCTCGTGGATTTCACGCAGCGCACGGTGCACAACGTCAACCGGAACGGCAGGCTGTTTACCTTCCAGCGCGTCAGCGATACCCGCCACCAGCGCTTCAGGTAACAGACCTTCCAGGCCGGATTCGCTCAGCTGCTGTCCTACCTGCAAGCCGATACCGTAACTTGCCTGCGCTTCGATAGTGTCAAAAGTCGGGGTGGTCATGGGTTTTCCTTCCATCACATTTAAAGTAGCGGGCAGCATATCAGCCATGCCCTTATGGGTAAAACTTTGTCTGAAGTTAAGGTGACAAACCGCGACGAAACAGAAACAATAGAGAGAACCAGGATTAATCCCGAACTGATGTCACGGATGTCGGGTTTACTACGCCGTTCAGGCAGTTAGCAAACTATACTTCGGGGCACAGGATAAAAAATACGCGGAGCAGGAGGAGTGCCATGCCCGGGCGATTTGAACTGAAACCTACCCTGGCGAAAATCTGGCAGGCGCCGGACAATTTTCGCATCATGGATCCGCTGCCTCCTCTGCATCGCAGAGGGATCATCATTGGTGCGCTGATGGTGATTGTGGGCTTCCTGCTTCCTTCCGGTGGCGATGATGTTGATACTGCCCCCGTCACCCGCAATGCTCAGCTGGACCTTCAGTCGCAAACGCGACCGCAGCCTGACGCACAGCCGATGCAGACGCAGCTCGTTACCCCGTCTAACGATCCGGGTCAGGTCGCGCCGGTTGAGCCAGAGCCGATTCAGGACGAACAGCCACAGGAACAGGCCGCCGCCCCGTCTCAGCCTCAGACCCAACAGCCCACCGGCATTGAGCAACAGTGGCGTTCCTATCGCGTAGAGCCGGGGAAAACGCTGGCGCAGCTGTTCCGTGACCACAACCTGCCGCCGACAGACGTGTATGCCATGGCGAAGGTGGAAGGCGCGGGTAAACCGCTCAGTAACCTGCAGAATGGCCAGATGGTGCAAATTCGCCAGAATGCCAGCGGGGTGGTGACAGGGTTAACGATTGATACCGGAAATGGACAACAGGTGCTGTTTACCCGCCAGCCAGACGGCAGCTTTATCAGGGTACGTTAAGGGCGGGGTTCTGTAAAAAGCAAAACGCCGGCACAAGGCCGGCGTTTCAACGTGAGCAGAGTAAAAAATTACTCAGCTACAACGTTAACAACCAGTTTAGCGAACACTTCGCTGTGAACCTGGAAGTCAACTTCGTGCTCACCAGTGGTACGCAGAACGCCGTTCGGCAGACGAACTTCGCTCTTAGCCACTTTAACGCCTGCTGCAGAAACTGCATCAGCGATATCGCGGGTACCGATGGAACCGAACAGTTTACCTTCGTCGCCAGCTTTGGACGCGATGGTAACGGTGCCCAGTGCGTTGATTGCTTCAGCGCGAGCGTTAGCAGCCGCCAGAACGTCAGCCAGTTTGGCTTCCAGTTCAGCGCGACGTGCTTCGAAAAACTCTACGTTTTTCTTGGTAGCTGGAACAGCTTTACCCTGTGGAACCAGGAAGTTACGAGCGTAACCCGCTTTAACGTTTACCTGATCACCCAGGCTGCCCAGGTTTGCTACTTTATCAAGCAGAATAACTTGCATTACCTTATCCTCTTAAAGTCGTATTAATGGACCGTGCCCGATTACTGATGACGATCAGTGTACGGCAGCAGGGACAGGTAGCGAGCGCGTTTGATAGCGCGAGCCAGCTGACGCTGATATTTTGCACGAGTACCGGTGATACGGCTTGGGACAATCTTACCGCTTTCGGTGATGTAGTTTTTCAGCGTTGCGATATCTTTATAGTCGATCTCTTGAACGCCTTCCGCGGTGAAACGGCAGAACTTGCGACGACGGAAATAACGTGCCATATGGCTAGTCTCCAGAATCTATCAAATCAATCTGCTCGGCATGCAGAACCATTTTGCTCAGACCGTTCTTTGCCTTGTGGCAAGAGATGAACCCCTGAACGATTACTGCACTACCGACCGTTAAACTGTGAGTAATGGCCTGGTTTTCGTGTCCGCTAATAATAACGGGCATTTGGCACCACGCCTGCCGGTGAAACCCGGCTTCCTCTTGCACAGAACGATGCTCAAGCACGAACTGGCAATGCGGAATTCCTGATGGACTGACCTTTCGAAGGGGAGCCCTGCATACGATGCCGGACAACGCCAGACGGTTGGTCATCAGAAATTACTCTTCAGAATCCCCAGCATCAGAATCATCTGCGGTTTCGTTTGCGAAATCATCGCGACGCTCACGGCGCTCGTCTTTCGCTTTAACCATCGGAGATGCTTCGGTCACTGCGTTTTTGGTACGCATAACCATGCTGCGGATAACGGCATCGTTGAAGCGGAAGTTAGTTTCCAGCTCATCGATCACTTCCTGCGGCGCTTCAACGTTCATCAGAACGTAGTGTGCTTTGTGCAGTTTGTTGATCGGATAAGCCAGCTGACGGCGGCCCCAGTCTTCCAGACGGTGGATCGTGCCCGCTGCTGCAGTGATTGCACCAGTGTAGCGCTCGATCATACCCGGAACCTGTTCGCTCTGGTCAGGATGGACCATAAAAACGATTTCGTAATGACGCATCGAATTGCTCCTTACGGATTATTCAGCCTCCTGTCTGGGTCAGCCGAGGCCCGGGGAGGCAAGGAACGTGTTAAAGGTCGGCTGAAAAATTGACGCGTCATAATACTTGCGCGCCCCCGGAAACTCAAGCTGATTGCACAAATAATTCGCACAAAGCGCGAAGCGGGTCTAAGTGGGTGATTTAAAATTACTCACACCCGGAAGCGGTGTTTTTTTGAACAACTGCATCAGAAATGGTCACGCTTCCCCGCCGGAGGAATGATTACACTTTAATCAGAGATCACCTGAACAGAAGAAGGAGTCCCCCTCTCAGAGCACGCAGTCGTGGAGCGCATATCATGAAACAAATCGCATTAGCCCTAATGGCAGCGCTTTTGCTCAGTGCAAACGCGATGGCAGCCATCAAGATAGACAGCCGACAGGCCAGAAACATGGATGATGTGCACAGCTTAGGCGTAATCTATATTAATCATAATTTCGCCACCGAAAGCGAAGCAGATCAGGCACTAAATGAAGAGACCGACGCCCAGGGCGCAACCTATTACCACGTGATGTTAATCCGTGAGCCCGGCAGCAACGGCAATATGCACGCCAGTGCAGATATTTACCGATAACGCCTTAACGCTAGCACCAGGAAAGCCAACAACGAGAACATAGCCATAGTTGACGTTGCCCCCTGCCCGGGGGCTTTTTTTGTGAATGGCTCCGGAATACCACCGGTTACAACTGTTTTTCGGTATTCCAGAGCACTTATTCACTTCTGCCCGTAATAGGCATTCGGGCCATGCTTGCGCATGAAATGCTTGTTCATCAGGTAATCATCAATGCCCTGAAGCTGTGGGTTAATGCCGCGGGCAATCCACGCCATACGTGCCACTTCCTCCATGACGACCGCATTATGGACGGCGTCGTGGGCATCTTTTCCCCAGGCGAACGGGCCGTGCTGATACACCACAATCCCCGGCGTATGCAGCGGCTCGCATTCTCCCAGCGTGTCGATAATCACCTTTCCGGTGTTGAGCTCGTACTCTCCTTCCACTTCATCCTGCGTTAATGCGCGCGTGCAGGGGATGTCGCCAAAGAAGTAGTCCGCATGTGTCGTGCCCAGCGCCGGAATCGCCAGCCCCGCCTGTGCCCAGGCGGTCGCGTGCGTGGAATGAGTATGCACCACACCGCCAAGGGACGGATAACGCCGATACAGCGCCAGATGGGTCGCCGTGTCCGAAGAAGGACGCCATTTACCGTCAACGACGTTTCCTTCAAGATCGACCACCACCATATCGTCAGCCTTCATGGTGTCATACGCCACACCGCTCGGCTTAATCACGATCAGCCCCTGCTCGCGATCGATAGCGCTGACGTTGCCCCAGGTGAAGGTGACCAGGCCATAGCGGGGCAGATCCATGTTGGCTTCAAAGACCTGCTGTTTAAGCTTAAGCATGTTCAGCCTCCAGTAATCCCGCGCGCGCCATACGCTCGCGCACCCAGTCCCGCGCCTTTGCTACTTCCGCAGCAGGGTTGTCCGACGTTTCGCTCCACATCTCAATCAGGTAAGGCCCGCAATAGCCTGTCTGCTTGAGCGTCTCGAAGCACCGTTCGAAATCCACCACCCCGGTGCCGAACGGTACGTTTTTAAACACGCCAGGACGGGTATCTTTGACGTGCACCGCCACGATATGCCCTATGCCTGCCTGCAGCTCCATCTGCACGTCGTTATCCCATGCCGACAGGTTGCCGATATCGGGATAAAGCTGGAACCACGGGTTGTTCAGATAGTGCGCGTAGCCCAGCGCCTTACTGATGGAGTTCATCAGCGGGTAATCCATGATCTCCATTGCCAGCGTGACCTGCGCACGGCTGGCCATCTCAACGCTCTCTTTCAGACCATCACGGAAACGACGGCGCGTTTCATCGTTGGCTTCCTGATAGTAAACGTCATAACCCGCCAGCTGGATCACGCGGATACCCACGTCCTGCGCAAAGCGGATGGCTTTACGCATGATCTCCAGCCCCTGCGCGCGCACGGCATCATCTTCGCTGCCGAGCGGAAAACGACGATGAGCGCTCAGGCACATGGACGGCACGCGCACGCCCGTTTCCGCGATGGCGCTTACCAGTGCCAGGCGCTGGTCGCGGCTCCAGTCGAGGCGAGAAAGACGCTCGTCCGTCTCATCCACCGACATTTCGACAAAATCGAAGCCCAGCTGCTTCGCCAGCTGTAACCGCTCCAGCCAGCACTCCCCCGCGGGGAGTGCCTTTTCATAGATGCCAAGCGGGACCTGTTTTGACAACATACCCGCTCCTTAGACCCAAAGCTGAGCGATTGAGCGTTTGAACTGACGCGCGGCTTCCACCGGGGACGCCGCATCACGAATGCTGCGACCGGCAATAAAGACGTGAATCGGAATGCCCTTGAACAGCGGCAGATCTTCCAGCGCCAGACCGCCAGTGACGGTCACTTTGAAGCCCATATCGGCCAGACGTTTGATGGCGCTGATATCCGCGTCGCCCCACGCCACACCTGCGGCCTGGGCATCACGGCTGCGGTGATATACCACCTGCTGAATGCCCGCGTCGCGCCACTCCTGGGCCTGCTCCCAGGTCCAGAAGCCGGTCAGCTCAATCTGCACGTCGCCGTTAAACTCTTTTGCCACGTCCAGCGCGCCTTTGGCGGTGTTGATATCCGCACAGCAGATCACGGTGACCCAGTCGGCGTTGGCTTCGAAGCACATGCGGGAGAGGATTTTGCCTGCGTCGGCGATTTTGGCATCCGCCAGCACGATTTTATGCGGATAGAGCGCTTTCAGGTCGCGAACCGCACGAACGCCTTCGCCCACGCACAGAATGGTGCCCACTTCGATGATGTCCACTTCTTCCGCAATCAGGCGGGTGGTTTCGTAAGCGTGAGACAGCGTTTGGTTATCCAGCGCAACTTGCAACATGGGTAATGACATATTCAATTCCTCTTAAACGGCCGCCGCAGTGGCGTTATCAATTAAATCCAGCACGTCCTGCGCAGTGCGGCAGGCGCGTAAACGGTCAAAATTGGCTTCGTCATCAAACAGATTGACGATCTGCATGATGCCCACCTCCTGGTGGGTATTGGCATCGACAGCCGCCATAGTGATAAGGATGTCGACCGGGTCGTTATCTTCGTGGTTAAACACCAGCGGCGTTTTCAGCGTCACCATCGCGAAGCCGGTTTTCTTGACGCCCTCTTCCGGGCGGCCATGCGGCATCGCCAGGCCTGGCGCAATCACAAAGTAAGGGCCATGCTGCGCTACGCCATCCAGAATCGCCTGGTAGTAACGCGGCTCGACAACGTCAGCCTTAACCAGCAGATCCACACTCAGCTTCACCGCTTCCTGCCAGGTACTGGCTTCGGCCTGTAAAAGGATGGAGTTATTCTCTGCCAGCGAATCACGTAGTTTCATATGGCGTCCTTACTTCACGTCTTGTGGGAAGTGTTCTTTGATCACTTCCAGCAGTTTTGGTCCGAAATCCGCAGGCGACAGCATGTTGCGTACGCCCACCACATATTTATTACCCGACACACTAATTTCGCCGGCGATATGAGTAGAGGCGATGATGATGTCCGCGCCGTTCAGCTCACTTTTGTATTCACCCACTGCGCAGCTGTTCACCGTGTGGTCGATGTTGGACTGGGTTAAAAACTGGTCCACTTTCATCTTCATGATCATGGAGCTGCCTTGCCCATTACCACACACAGCCAGGATACGTACGGTCATAATCGAAACTCCTTAATGAGCAGACACTTCTGCTGTTTGTTTTTCCGCATCTTCTTCAGCTCGCAGCGAACGGCCAGCGAAGAACATATAAGCCAGAGCAATCAGGATGATGATGGCCATAAAGATCAGTCCGATGGAGGCAAAACCCTGCATCATCGGCGGTGCCAGAATTGACCAGTCCGCCATGCCCATCCAGGCGCTCATACCGGTGAGCTTGACCGCCCACACGCAGCCAAAGATTTCAACCATGCCCATTACCAGGCAGATCTTGAGCGCCGCGCGCCAGCCGCCGAAGTGGTTAGCGAATACGCCGATGGTGGCGTTGGAGAAGAACATCGGGATAAAGCCTGGAATAATCAGGATTGAGGAGCCGCAGCCGACCAGGATACCCACCGCAATCAGCTGGCCGATGGTGCCCCACATAAATCCCCAGACCACCGCGTTTGGCGCGAAGCTATAGATAGCGGCACAGTCGATGGCCAGTACCGCGCCAGGAATCAGGCGCTGAGAAATACCGTTGAAAGCTTCAGACAGTTCGGCGACGAACATACGCACGCCCTGAGTAATGATGAAAATAGCCACGGCGAAAGAGAAACCGGTCTGCAGGATGTAAACCGTCCAGTGGGTTTTCCCCGCCATCGCCTGCACCACATCAATACCGAAGGAGAGCAGAATGGCGCCGAAGAAGAGGGTCATCACAATCGCGGTCGACACGATGTTGTCATGGAAGATATTCAGCCAGCCAGGCAGCTTAAGGTCTTCAACACTCTCTTCTTTTTTACCCAAGTACGGCGCAACTTTGTAAGCAATCCAGGCAGCAAACTGTTGCTGGTGACCGATGGAAAAACCGCAACCGTCGGTCACTATCTGGGTTGGCTTGTACATCATGTTGGAAGTGATACCCCAGTAGAGCGAGACCAGCACCGCGGTGCAGATAATCGTGGTCCACATTGGGTAACCGAAGATATAGAGAGAAACCGCAATCAGCCCCGCCTGCTGGAACATAATGTGCCCAGTGAGCATGATGGTGCGAATACCGGTAATGCGGCGCAGCAGAACATAGATAATGTTCAGCGCCAGCGCGAGCAGAACGGCGTAACCTACCCAGCTATAGGCATCGCCCATACGATCGATGGTCGCCATCATTGAGGCGTAGGTATCAGAGATAGCCCCATTAATGCCATACACTTCCGACATTTTGGCAACGACTGGCTTAAACGTGCTGGTCAGTATGCCCGACCCCGCCTGCAACAGCATGAAACCGATAATGGTTTTGATGGTGCCTTTAATAATCACGCTGACGCTTTTACGCAGCAGGATATATCCCAGGCACGTCACGATACCCAGCAACAGCGGGGCGTTGGTCATTACCTGATTAAAGAAAACGGTAAAGACGTTGTAGAGGATCTCCATAACTCTCTCCAGAAATGAGAACACGAGGGGCAATCCCTGTGCGGTTGGTGCCATCACTCTATTAATCACAAATAATCACCACAAGATTGAATTTGATTATTTGTGACGCATCACGCAATTTATTTCCCTTCAGTTAGTAATGATTTTCACTACCGCACAAATGAAATAAATTAGTCCTTATAATTCATGAAATTAATGTTTATTACGCGATAATCTAACAAGTAACAAGCAGAGAGTCTGTGACGTTGAGCAGATAAAATTCCGCATTTTCGCTATTGCAAAGCGCGTAAAATGGTGCCAGCATTAATCACAACGAATCACAATGTGATTACTTTTGATTAAAACCAGGAGTCAAAACGATGAGTAAAGTGAAAACCATCACCCGTGAATCATGGATTCTGAGCACCTTTCCGGAGTGGGGTAGCTGGCTGAACGAAGAAATCGAGCAGGAACAGGTTGCTCCTGGCACGTTTGCAATGTGGTGGCTGGGTTGCACCGGGATCTGGCTGAAATCAGAAGGTGGCGCCAATATCTGCGTCGATTTCTGGTGCGGCACCGGCAAACAGAGCCACGGTAACCCGCTGATGAAAAAAGGCCACCAGATGCAGCGTATGGCCGGCGTTGAAAAACTCCAGCCGAACCTGCGCACTACACCGTTTGTGCTTGATCCTTTTGCCATTCGTCAGATCGATGCCGTGCTCTCTACCCACGATCACAACGACCATATTGATGTAAACGTGGCGGCAGCGGTGATGCAAAACTGCGCGGACGATGTGCCGTTTATCGGGCCGCAGACCTGCGTGGATCTCTGGATTGGCTGGGGTGTGCCGAAAGAGCGCTGCATCGTGATGAAACCGGGCGACGTGGTGAAAATCAAAGACATTGAAATCCATGCTCTTGATGCCTTTGACCGTACCGCTCTGATTACGCTGCCGGCCGATCAAAAAGCGGCAGGTGTACTGCCAGACGGCATGGACGAGCGCGCGGTGAATTACCTGTTCAAAACGCCGGGCGGCTCCCTGTATCACAGCGGTGACTCCCACTACTCCAACTACTACGCTAAGCACGGTAACGAGCATCAGATTGACGTGGCTCTGGGCTCCTACGGCGAGAACCCGCGCGGTATTACGGATAAAATGACCAGCGCCGACATGCTGCGCATGGCGGAAGCGCTGAACACCAAAGTCGTTATTCCGTTCCACCACGATATCTGGTCAAACTTCCAGGCCGATCCGCAGGAAATTCGCGTGTTGTGGGAGATGAAAAAAGACCGCCTGAAGTACGGCTTCAAGCCATTTATCTGGCAAGTGGGCGGCAAGTTCACCTGGCCGCTGGACAAAGACAATCTTGAGTACCACTACCCGCGTGGTTTCGATGATTGCTTCACCATTGAGCCTGACCTGCCGTTTAAGTCCTTCCTCTGATTCCGAGGCCACATCGCCAGACTTGTGTCTGGCGATTTCATATTTATTTTAGTAATTTCACGCTATTTCAAATATCATCTTTTCAAATCAATTCTTATCGGAATAGCTCATGACGGAAGCGCAACGGCATCAAATTTTACTGGAACTCCTGGCGCAAACAGGGTTTATCACCGTCGAGAAAGTGATCGAACGTTTAGGGATTTCCCCCGCCACCGCGCGGCGAGACATTAACAAGCTGGATGAAAGCGGCAAGCTGAAAAAAGTTCGCAACGGTGCGGAAGCCATTAGCCAGCAGCGCCCCCGCTGGACGCCGATGAACATTCATCAGGCGCAGAATCACGATGAAAAAGTGCGGATCGCCAGAGCCGCGTCGCAGCTGGTGAATCCCGGTGAGAGCGTCGTTATCAACTGCGGCTCTACGGCGTTTTTGCTGGGCCGCGAGATGTGCGGCAAGCCGGTGCAAATCATCACGAACTACTTACCGCTCGCCAACTATCTCATCGATCAGGAGCATGAGAGCGTGGTGATCATGGGTGGTCAGTACAATAAAAGTCAGTCGATTACGCTTAGCCCACAGGACAGCGAAAACAGTCTCTACGCCGGACACTGGATGTTTACCAGCGGCAAAGGCCTGACCGCTGAAGGTTTGTATAAAACCGATATGCTGACCGCGATGGCGGAACAAAACATGCTCAACGTGGTAGGCAAACTCGTGGTGCTGGTCGACAGCAGTAAAGTCGGTGAACGCGCAGGCATGCTGTTCAGCCGCGCAGAACAGATCGACCTGGTGATCACCGGCAAAGGGGCTAACCCCGAGATCCTCCAGAAGCTGGAAGATCAGGGAGTAAAAGTGCTGCGCGTTTAAAGGTGCTGGCGGAAAAACGCTACCGTGGCGTCCAGCGCCGCTGGCGTAATGCGGTGGCGAACGCCTGATTCCCACAAACAGGTCAGATTACCGTCCAGCCCTTCCTTCTTTAACGCCTGCTGCAGGCGGAAGGTACCGTCAAGTGGCACCACATCATCCGCGTCACCGTGCCACAGCAAAAGCGGTCGATCTGCGAGGCGAGGCAATGCCCGGGTTACTTCCCACTCTTCCAGCCTCGCGGTGATTTCCGCTAAATCCTGAGGGGGAAAAAGGGTCTTCGCCAGCGAGGTAAAATAACCCGAGCCCATCAGACAGGCGACCGACCTCACTTCTGGATGGTGCGTCATGATCCCCAGGGCTGTCATACCGCCCATCGACGCCCCGGCCACGGCCAGACGATGCTCGGCCACCAGCCCTGCCTCATAAAGCGCATCACGCAATCCGGCAAACTCGGTCAGACTCCCGTGCAGTATGTGCCAGAACTGCCCAAGGCGCGCCTGCTCATTACCCATAAATCGTGCGCCGTGGTCAGGCGCATCCGGCATCACCACGCGAAAACCTGCCTGCGCCAGCGCGACCGCAAAGTAACTGTAAACCAGCTTCGATGAGGTAAATCCATGATAAAAAACCACAACAGGCAGCGGTTTATCACGTTTACCCGCTGGCATAGCGTGTAAAATTTCATGGTCGCCGAGATGGCGTATTTCAATTTCAATCATTGTCGACCCTGCACGAATGGATGATTCATAATGTTGAGAACTGGATTACGGTTTCAGGCTATTTTCATTCGAAAATTACGTCCCAGCTAACACTTCGGGAACATTCCCCCAAAACTAAATTCACAGACAACTACACTATGGCTATCAGGAAACGAGATATGGTTATGCACAGGTTTGCTGCTTTATTGCTGGTGTTTCTGCTTAGCGGCTGTAGCGCACTGCAGGGAACACCGCAACCCGCTCCCCCGGTTGCCGATCATCCGCAGGAGATTCGTCGTAATCAGACGGAAGGATTACAACGAATGGGCACCGTCTCCGCGCTGGTTCGCGGTTCGCCGGATGACGCAGAAGAGGCAATAAAGGCACAAGCTGTCGCCGCCAAAGCAGATTATTACGTCATTATTATGATCGACGAAACCATCATAACGGGACAGTGGTATTCACAGGCCATTTTGTACCGAAAATAATGGTTTACCTTTGAACGACATTTACACTGCTTTGCGTCCATAGACATTTTCCTGTCCACAATAAACTCCATGCCAGCGACAAGGAATGGGGGTTTATTCGCGAAGGATTGCCCGGCGGATACCGGAAATATGTGAAATGGAGCTGACGATGAAACGAACTCTTGCTTTGACCTCTCTGTTGCTCTCCGCAGGCCTGGTGAGCACCACCGCGCAGTCAGCAGAATTCGCCAGTGCTGACTGTGTAACTGGCCTGAATGAAATTGGCCAGATCTCCGTGAATAATATCTCGGGGAGCCCGCAAGACGTTGAACGCGTCGTGGCATTAAAGGCCGATGAGCAGGGTGCTTCCTGGTATCGCATCATCCAGATGCAGGAAGATAACCATATCGACCACTGGCGGGTACAGGCCATTCTCTACGTGTAAACTCCCTCCTGATAAAAGCCACTTATTTTTAGTGGCTTTTCGCTTTTGCAAATTTTTTATCTTATGAAAAACCAATCAATAACAACAAAATAACATTTTGTTACATTAATTCAGTAAACGTAATCTCCGCTCTGCCGTTGAAGAACCACACCTATTCAATGATGAGCAATTTATGATCAACGTTTTTCGCCGTGCAGGCCTGGGGGCGAAGCTGTCACTGCTTACGGGCGTCAGTGTCGCCACGCTGTTTCTGCTTTTCACTTTTCTGCTCAGTCAAAAAGCCAGCCAGCAGCTTGAAGCCCTTGCGGTAGAAGACCTGCACAATCAGTCCACCGGCATGGTCGACATGGTGCAGATGTTTAACACCAGCCTGAGTGAAGAGGTTGAGAGTTATACCCGGCTGTTTACCACCTTTTTACCGCAGCCACTGAATATTGATACTTCCCAGGCTCAGACGATTAACGGACTCAGCGTCCCGCTTCTGAAAGGCGGTGACACCGGACTGCATCAAAACAACACCCTGTCTGACGAGTTCCTGAACCGTACGGGAGCCATTTCGACGCTGTTTGTACGCAGCGGTAATGACTTTGTTCGCGTAGCAACCTCCCTGCGCAAAGAGAATGGCGAGCGGGCGATGGGCACCGTGCTGGATACCGCCAGCCCGGCCTTTGCCGCCGTCAACAGAGGGGAAGTCTACCGCGGACTGGCGCTGCTGTTTGGCAAACGCTATATCACCCAGTATCAGCCGGTTAAAAATGCCGAAGGACAGGTCATTGCGATCGTCTTTGTTGGCGTGGACATTACGCACTCCTGGAACGTCATGCGCGAGAAAATCCTCACCCGCCGCCTGGGCGAGAGCGGTCACTTCTTTGTGCTGGATCGCAGCAACGGCAAAACGCGCGGGCAATACCTGTTCCATGCCGGTGAAGAGGGGCAGTTGCCGAAGTGGGACGACGCGACGCAGCAGCAGCTTCTGGGTGACAAGCCCGGCACCCTGGAACGCGTAAGCGACGACGGCCGCACGCTTAAAATGGCCTATACCCCGTTGCCAGGCTGGAACTGGAC
This sequence comes from Enterobacter cloacae complex sp. BZL2005, assembly GCF_049238885.1. Lineage (NCBI taxonomy): Bacteria > Pseudomonadati > Pseudomonadota > Gammaproteobacteria > Enterobacterales > Enterobacteriaceae > Enterobacter > Enterobacter cloacae complex sp. BZL2005. The sequence goes on from NZ_JBMKGI010000011.1 coordinate 97,884, forward strand.
TATCGTGGGCGAAGTGGATAAATCGGTGCTGCTCTCAAGCGTTAACGCCATGCGCGATCGCTTCCTGCTGGCCGGCGTGGTCTTATCTATCCTGTTTGCTGGTCTGTTCGTGGTCCTTATTCGCCGTATGCTGACCCGACCGCTGAGCAATGTGATCCATCTTGCCCGGCAATATGCTGCAGGGGATCTCCGTTCCAGCCTGCCCGTGACGCGTCAGGACGAGGTCGGCCAGCTGATCGATGCCATTAACGGCATCGGCGGCGGCCTGCAAAAAATTGTTCTGCAGGTTCGCGAGGCCGCAGGCGAGATCCATTTGGGCACTAACGCGCTGGCTTCCGATACCGGCGAGATTTCTGAGCAGATCAACAAGCAGGCCAGCAGCGTGGAAGAGACCTCCGCCAGCATGGAGCAGCTAGCCGCCACCGTACAGCAAAATGCCGCCAACATGGAGCAAACGCAGCAGCTGGTGGGTGAAACCTCCCTCGCGGTCCATCAGGGCGGTGAGACGGTCACCCATGCCGTGTCGACCATGGACGACATTCGCGAGGCGTCAAAACGCATCGAAGACATCACGCGCGTGATTGAGTCCATCGCTTTCCAGACCAATATCCTGGCGCTGAATGCGGCAGTGGAAGCGGCCCGCGCGGGCGAGCATGGGAAAGGGTTTGCGGTGGTTGCGCAGGAAGTTCGCGCCCTGGCCGGACGCAGCGCCAACGCGGTGAAGGAGATTGAACAGCTGATTGGCGATACGCTCAGGAAAGTGAGCGAAGGCCATGCGCTGTCTGAACAGACGCGCCTGGCGATGGATGACATCATCATTCATATCGATAACATCAGCCAGCTGGTCACCGAGATTAACCATGCCTCACGCGAGCAGTCCGCAGGGATTGGCCAGGTGAATCTCGCCATGACCCACATTGGCGAAGCGTCGCATATTAATGCGGATCGTATCTCACGCAGCGAACAAACCGCTCAAACGCTGCGCGAGAAGGGGTCACATCTGGCTCAACTGGTGAGTCTGTTCCAGCTAAAAGACTAACCGACTCTGCCCGTCGCACGCAGCAGCAGGTCATTTTGCACCTGCTCGCTCATCAGCGTACCGCCACGGGTATCCAGCATCATGCGGCACCACGCCTGCGCCACCGGGGGCGATGCGTGCCGCAGCATTTCGCTTCCGGCACCCAGCAGGAAAAGCTGCTGCGCAATTTCCCGCCCCTGCGCCTCCTGCGGTTTACGCAGTTTTTGCTGAAGCTGTCGCCAGCTGCGGTCGAAGTGTCTGTCCTGCCCTTTTACCTGTGCAAACTCATCGGCAAGCAGATCGTGAATACCCGGCTGCTTCGCCAGCACGCGCAGCACGTCAAGGCACATGATGTTGCCGGACCCTTCCCAGATGCTGTTCACCGGCATCTCGCGATACAGGCGGGAAAGTTCGCTCTCCTCGCAGTACCCGACTCCGCCCAGCACCTCCATCGCTTCCGCCACAAACGGGATGCCCGCTTTGCACACGCTAAATTTCGCGGCCGGGGTAAACAGCCGCGCCCATGCCGCTTCCTGGGGATCCGCGCGTTTATCCCACGCCCGGGCCAGGCGGAACAGCAGCGCCGTTTGCCCCTCCAGCACCAGCGCCATCCGACTTAACACCTCACGCATGAGCGGCTGATCGATAAGATTTTTACCGAAGGTCTGACGCTGATGCGCGTGATACAGCGCCACGGACAGCGCACGACGCATCAGTCCGTGGCTGCCCAGCGCGCAGTCAAAGCGCGTCAGGCCGCCCATTTTGAGGATCTGCCGTACCCCTTCACCCTCTTCCCCCAGCAGCCAGCCGGAGGCATCAAGAAACTCTACCTCGCTGCTGGCGTTGGAGCGGTTCCCGAGCTTGTCCTTAAGGCGCTCCAGCCGGACGGCGTTGCGCTGTCCGTCAGGTAAAAAGCGCGGCACAAAAAAGCAGGACAACCCGCCCTTCGCCTGTGCCAGCACCAGATGCGCATCGCTTTGCGGGACGGAGAAAAACCATTTATGGCCCACCAGCCGGTAGCTGCCGTCGCTGCATTTTTCCGCTTTGGTGGTGTTGCTCAGCACGTCCGAGCCGCCCTGTTTTTCCGTCATCCCCATACCGATAAGCAGGCCGCGTTTTTGCGCGCCAGGCGCCAGATGAGGATCGTAGCGATCGCTGAGCAGCGGCGTCAGCCAGTCGTGAAATAGTTTAGGGAGCGCCTGCTGCAGGAGCGGTGTCGCGGCAAACGTCATGGTGACGGGACAAAGCGTGCCTGCCTCAACCTGAGCATGAAGCACAAAGCGTGCGGCCCGGGCGACAAAAGCCCCTTTACGCGCCTCCTCTTCCCATGCCAGGTTATGTACCCGATTGGCACACAGCCCCTGCATAAGCAGGTGCCATGCCGGGTGAAAGCGAACGTCATCCAGTCGCTCTCCGGTGGCGTCATAGCGAAGCAACTCCGGCGGATTCACGTTCGCCAGCCTGCCCAGCTCCAGCGACTCTGCGGTACCTAACTGCTGCCCGATGCTGGCGAGCAGTTCGATATCCCACTCGGCACCCTCACGCGAGACTGCGTCACGCAGCGCGCAGTCCGAGAGAAAAAGGTTGCTGTTAGAGAGTGGTGCAGGTTGATTGAAAACGGTATGAGTCTGCCAGTGCATACTGTCTCCCTCCTTCAGTGGCAATGTCGATAAGTATGGACAGACCGCGTACACGCTGCATGGGAGGGGAGTCACACGTTGACGATCCCGCTGATATCATTCGTGAAATAGCTCACAGAACATAAGAATAAACTATTTCATGACTTCGCTTTTGTTGAATAATTTATTCTCTCCCCCTTTCAGTGAGGAAAGTTATGCAACCGGATGCGCACAAGCGAGCATTAATTGCCGGCTCCATTGGTAACTTTATCGAGTGGTATGAGTTTGCGGTCTACGGTTTTCTGGCGACCGTCATTGCGAAGAACTTTTTTCAGCTTGAAGGGGAAGCGGGGCTTACCAGCCTGATCCTCACCTACGCCTCATTTGCCATCGCCTTCTTCTTCCGCCCGCTGGGGGCGGTGGTGTTTGGCCGCATCGGCGACCGGATTGGCCGTAAGCCGACGCTAATCATTGTGCTGGTGCTGATGACGCTCGCTACCGCCGCCATCGGCATTGTGCCGGTCTACGCCAGCATCGGGATTGCCGCCCCGCTCATTATTACACTGCTTCGCATCCTGCAGGGACTGTTCGCGGGCGGCGAGTACGGCGGTGCGGTCTCGCTGATGACGGAGTTCGCCCCGCGAGGCAAGCGCGGGCTCTATGGTGCCTGGCAGTCCTTTACCGTGGCGCTGGGGCTGTTAGCGGGTGCCGGCATCGTGGCGCTGCTCTCCGCCCTTCTCACGCCTGAAGCCCTGCACGACTGGGGCTGGCGCATTCCTTTCTTCCTGGCGCTGCCCATGGGCGCTGTTGCGCTGTGGCTTCGCGTCAGCATGGAGGAGACACCCAGCTTTGTGCAGCAGCAGGACAAACCGGCCGTCGCTCAGGCGGACATTGCCGCCACGCTCCGGGCCATCGTGATGGGGATTGGCCGCGTGATGGTCTGGTCTGCGGCGGGGTACACCTACCTGGTGATTATGCCGACCTATCTGCAGTCGGCGCTGCACACCGGGTTTAATCAGGCGCTGTTGATCGCAGTGATTTCGAACGTTGGGTTTGCGCTGACGATCATTCCATCGGGGATCCTTAGCGACCGGATCGGGCGTCGCACGGTGATGATTATCGCCACCGCGCTGCTGCTGATCCTCGCCCTGCCGCTGCTGAAACTTCTGCAGGCGGAGTCCAGCACGCTGGCGGTGAAAGCGATAGTAGTATTGATTGCGGGCGGTCTGGTGGGCATGCTGGCGGGGCCGGGCCCGGCGATGCTCTCTGAGATGTTCCCGACCCGCGTGCGCTATACGGGGCTGGGGCTGGCCTATTCGTTATCGAACGCGATTTTCTCGGGATGCGCAGGGTTAATCATAACCGGGCTGATTAAGCAGACGGGCAATCTAGATATTCCGGCGTACTACGTGATGGCGACGGCAGTAGTGAGTATTTTCGCGCTGATGACGCTGAGGAAGGATGACCATCTGCGGTCACTGGAGGAATGAGGTTAATGCCCGGTGGCGCTACGCTTACCGGGCCTACGGTACCGTGCCTTTGTAGGCCGGGTAAGGCGAAGCCGCCACCCGGCATAACAGGCTACCCGCGCTGACGCACCGCTTCAAACAGGCAGATGCCCGTCGCAACAGACACGTTCAGAGAGGACACGCTGCCCGCCATCGGGATGCTGATCAGCTCGTCGCAGTGCTCGCGCGTCAGGCGACGCATGCCTTCACCTTCCGCCCCCATCACCAGCGCCAGACGGCCGGTCATTTTGCTCTGATACAGGGTATGATCCGCTTCACCGGCAGTACCGACGATCCAGATGTTCTCTTCCTGCAGCATACGCATGGTGCGCGCCAGGTTGGTCACGCGGATCAGCGGAACGTTTTCCGCCGCGCCGCAGGCCACTTTCTTCGCCGTCGCGTTCAGCTGCGCGGAACGATCTTTCGGCACGATCACCGCATGCACGCCCGCCGCATCCGCACTACGCAGACACGCGCCGAGGTTATGCGGATCGGTAACGCCATCGAGGATCAGGAAGAACGGATTCTCCAGCTCGGCGATCAGATCCGGCAGATCGTTTTCCTGATACTGACGGCCCGGCTTCACGCGGGCGATAATCCCCTGGTGAACCGCGCCTTCACTTTTCTCATCCAGGAACTGGCGGTTAGCCAGCTGGATCACCACGCCCTGCGCTTCCAGGGCGTGGATCAGCGGCATCAGACGTTTGTCTTCACGCCCTTTCAGAATAAACACTTCATGAAAACGCTCCGGTGCGCGCTCGAGAAGGGCCTGCACCGCGTGGATGCCGTAAATCATTTCACTCATTGATGGTTCTCGTAATAAGTATTTCCCCTCTCCCGGTTGGGGAGAGGGTCAGGGTGAGGGGAGGATTTACTCCGCCTGCTTTTTCTTAGCCGCGCGCTTCGCTTTGGTGGCGGCCGCTATTTTCTGCGTCTTCGCGGAAGGTTTCTTCGCGGCACGGGCTTCTTTCTTCGCCGCCTTCGGCTTCTGCTTCTTCTCGCCGCGGAACGCGCTGTCCGGCTCGAAGTTCACCTTCTTACCGGCCTGACGGCGCTTGCCGCTCGTTTTGCCGTTTCCGCCTTTTTTCGCTCTTTCGCGCTCGGTTTTACCGACGTTACGCGGCGCGCGCTCGCTGGAGATCAGGCTGAAGTCGATTTTACGGTCGTCCATATTCACGGCCTCAACCTTCACTTCCACACGGTCGCCCAGACGATAGGTCTGGCCGCCAGATTCGCCGATCAGACGCTGGCCGACCTGGTCGAAGCGGTAGTAGTCGTTATCCAGGCTGGAGACGTGCACCAGACCGTCGATAAACAGCTCGTCCAGACGTACGAAGAAGCCAAAGCCGGTCACGCTGGCAATCACGCCTTTGAAGACGTTACCGACCTGGTCCAGCATAAAGTCACACTTCAGCCAGTCCGCCACGTCGCGGGTGGCCTCATCGGCACGGCGTTCGGTCATGGAGCAGTGCTGACCCAGCTGCAGCATCTCTTCCATCGAATAGTGGTAGCCACCGGTTTCAGTGGTGTTCCCTTTATGGCCTTGCTCCTGCGCCAGCAGATACTTGATCGCACGGTGCAGCGAAAGGTCAGGGTAACGACGGATCGGCGACGTAAAGTGGGCGTAAGACTGCAGCGCCAGGCCGAAGTGACCGCGGTTTTCCGGATCGTAAATCGCCTGCTTCATCGAGCGCAGCAGCATTGTCTGTAGCATTTCTGCATCAGGACGATCGCTAATGGATTCCAGCAGCTCGGCGTAATCGCGCGGCTCTGGCTTATTGCCGCCCGGCAGCTCCAGACCGAGCTCGGCCAGCACGGAGCGGAACGCGGTGATGGCTTCCGTCGACGGTTTATCGTGAATACGGAACAGCGCAGGCTCTTTGGCTTTCTCAACGAAGCGTGCCGCCGAGATGTTCGCCAGGATCATACACTCTTCAATCAGCTTGTGCGCATCGTTACGCTGAGTCTGCTCGATGCGCTCAATGCGGCGCTCGGCGTTGAAGATAAATTTCGCCTCTTCGCTCTCAAAGGAGATCCCGCCGCGCTCTTCGCGCGCCTGATCCAGTGTTTTGTAGAGGTTATGCAGCTCTTCGATGTGTTTGACCAGCGGCGCGTACTGTTCGCGCAGATCCTGGTCACCCTGCAGCATATGCCAGACCTTGGTGTAGGTCAGACGCGCATGCGAGCTCATCACCGCTTCGTAGAACTTGTAGCCGGTTAAGCGCCCTTTGTTGGAGATGGTCATCTCGCAAACCATACAGAGGCGGTCAACCTGCGGGTTCAGGGAACACAGGCCGTTAGACAGCACTTCCGGCAGCATCGGTACAACCTGCGACGGGAAGTAGACCGAAGTACCACGGCTGCGCGCTTCGTTATCCAGCGGGGTATGCGGACGAACATAGTAGCTTACGTCTGCAATCGCTACCCACAGACGCCAGCCGCCGCCGCGTTTTTTCTCGCAGTAGACGGCGTCATCGAAGTCACGGGCGTCTTCACCGTCGATCGTAACCAGCGGCAGGGAGCGGAGATCCACGCGGCCCACTTTGGATTCTTCCGGCACTTCTTCACGCAGGCTTTCGATCTGCTCTTCAACCGCTTTCGGCCAGATGTATGGAATTTCGTGGGTGCGCAGCGCCATATCAACGGCCATGCCGGTGCCCATATTATCGCCCAGCACTTCGACGATTTTACCTACCGCTTTGGTGCGACGGGTTGGGCGCTGGGTGAGTTCCACCACCACCACAAAGCCCATGCGGGCGCCCATCACCTCTTCAGGTGGGATCAGAATGTCGAAGCTCAGACGGCTGTCGTCCGGCACCACGAAGCCCACGCCCGCGTCGGTAAAGTAGCGACCAACAATTTGGCTAGTTTTTGGCACCAGGACGCGCACGACGCGCGCTTCTCGGCGACCTTTACGGTCAGCGCCCAGCGGCTGCGCCAGAATTTGGTCGCCGTGGATGCACATTTTCATCTGTTCAGATGAGAGATACAGATCGTCTTTACGGCCTTCCACGCGCAGGAAGCCGAAGCCATCGCGGTGACCAATGACGGTCCCTTTCAGCAGATCGAGGCGCTCTGGCAGCGCGTAGCACTGGCGGCGGGTAAAGACCAGCTGCCCGTCACGCTCCATCGCGCGCAGGCGGCGGCGAAGGGCTTCAATTTGCTCTTCACCTTCAATGTTTAATTCAACAGCAAGTTCTTCACGATTGGCGGGTTTTTCGCGTTTTGTTAAGTGTTCAATGATGAACTCGCGGCTGGGGATAGGATTCGCGTATTTTTCGGCTTCGCGTTCCTGGAAAGGATCGTGTGACATGTCGGTTCCTCCGTTGTCAGCTCCGGTGGAAATTTTCTTCATTCCACCAGCAATAATTTATAAAGCGGTTGATTCTCTTCAACCAAATCGGCCAGCGTGTAGTTATCCAGCTCCTTGAGAAAACTTTGCACGGCCTTAGAAAGCGCCTTTTTCAGGCGGCAGGCGGGCGTGATGTGGCAGAACTCGCTGCTGCAGTTCACCAGAGACAGCGGCTCCAGTTCACGTACCACATCGCCAACACGAATACTCTGTGCCGGTTTACCGAGACGGATCCCACCATTCTTCCCGCGGACGGCAGCAACGTATCCGGCACGACTAAGTTGATTGATTATTTTGACCATATGATTACGGGATACGCCGTAGACCTCAGTGACTTCAGAGATACTGGTCATTTTCCCATCGGGTAACGACGCCATGTAGATCAGCGCGCGTAAGCCGTAATCGGTGAAACTTGTTAACTGCACATCAACCTCAGGAAAAAGGGAAATCGCGGACAAACCGCAGAGATATTCATTAATGATGATAAACCAGCCAGATAGTTAGCGGCTAATTTATTTGACAGACGGGGCGAAAAAGCGGAGATCCAGGAGCGGTCGCCGGATGGCGCTACGCTTATCCGGCCTACGGGTCTCCCCGCAGGCCAGCAGTCACGAAGATTATGCGTCGAACGGGTCGCGCAGGATCATCGTTTCAGTACGATCCGGGCCGGTAGAAATAATATCGATCGGCACTTCGGTCAGTTCTTCAATACGCTTGATATAATCCAGCGCCGCCTGCGGCAGGCCGCTACGCTCTTTCACACCGAAAGTGGTCTCAGACCAGCCCGGCATGGTTTCGTAGATTGGCTCAATGCCTTCCCAGTCGTCAGCAGCCAGCGGCGTGGTGGTCACTTCGCGGCCATCAGGCATACGGTAGCCTACGCAGATTTTCACTTCTTTCAGGCCGTCCAGTACGTCCAGCTTGGTCAGGCAGAAGCCAGACAGGGAGTTGATCTGTACTGCACGACGCACGGCAACCGCATCCAGCCAGCCGGTACGACGACGACGACCGGTGGTCGCGCCAAACTCGTTACCCTGCTTGCACAGGAACTCGCCGGTTTCATCAAACAGTTCGGTCGGGAATGGACCCGCACCTACGCGAGTAGAGTACGCTTTGATGATGCCCAGAACGTAATCCACATAACGTGGACCCAGGCCAGATCCGGTCGCCACGCCACCCGCGGTGGTGTTGGAAGAGGTTACGTACGGATAGGTACCGTGGTCGATGTCCAGCAGCGTACCCTGCGCACCTTCGAACATGACGAAATCGCCACGCTTGCGCGCCTGGTCCAGCAGATCGGACACATCAACAACCATACCGGTCAGAATGTCTGCAATCGCCATGACGTCATCCAGCACTTTCTGGTAGTCAACAGCGTCAGCTTTGTAGAAGTTCACCAGCTGGAAGTTGTGATATTCCATCACTTCTTTCAGTTTTTCAGCGAAGGTTGCTTTGTCGAAGAGGTCACCCACGCGCAGACCGCGACGAGCCACTTTATCCTCGTAAGCCGGGCCGATACCACGACCGGTGGTGCCGATCGCTTTCGCGCCACGCGCTTTTTCACGCGCAACGTCCAGCGCCACGTGATAATCCAGGATCAGCGGGCAGGCTTCGGAGAGCAGCAGACGCTCACGAACAGGGATACCACGGTCTTCCAGACCTTTCATCTCTTTCATCAGCGCCGCTGGAGACAGCACAACGCCGTTACCGATGATGCTGGTGACGTTTTCGCGAAGAATGCCTGATGGAATAAGATGGAGGACGGTTTTTTCACCGTTGATTACGAGAGTATGGCCTGCGTTGTGACCGCCCTGGTAGCGCACAACATATTTAGCCCGTTCAGTCAGAAGATCAACAATCTTCCCTTTACCTTCGTCACCCCATTGGGTGCCCAGTACGACGACGTTGTTACCCATTTTTTTCAAAATCACCGTTTGCTTAAAAATGGATTCTACCATCGCTTTTTCAGATATACAGCACTTTTTGACCTCAGAATATCCCAAATCCGACCACTTTTTGATCAGCCAATCGTTTTCCTCAACATGTAGTAGATCACGATGCCCGCAACCACAAGACCGCCGCCAAAACGACGTAAAATATTATCCGGCAGTTGGCTCATGGTGGCGATCATTCGACGCCAGGCGCGTGGATAGAGCATCGGTCCCAGACCTTCCAGCACCAGGACCAGGGCCAGCGCGAGCCAGATCGTTGAATTCATTTTTGTTCCTTATAAAAGAAAACCACCGCTCCGTGGGGAGCGGTGGTTTGAATACTCAAACGAGCCTGAGTTTATCGCGTTGCGTTAGTCGGCGTCTTCATATAACGGAAGAAATCGCTGTCCGGGCTGAGCACCATCACATCCTGGTTGCTCTGGAAGCTATTCTCGTAAGCACGCAGGCTACGGATAAAGGCATAGAAGTCAGGATCCTGACTGAAGGCATCGGCAAACAGCTTCGCCGCCTCGGCATCACCTTCACCACGCAGGATACGGCCCTGACGCTCAGATTCCGCCAGCGTTTTGGCCACTTCGTAGTCCGCAGCAGCACGCAGCTTCTCCGCCTCTTCCTGGCCCTGTGAACGGTGACGACGGGCGACCGCTTCACGCTCGGCGCGCATACGGTTGTAAATCGCCTCGGACACTTCCACCGGCAGGTTGATCTGCTTGATACGCACGTCTACCACTTCAATACCCAGCGCAGCCATACTGTTCGGGTTGATCACCGGCACTTTACCGTTGGTTTCAGCCTGAACGCGCTCAGCCGCTTTGGCAATCGCATCATCTGCTGCTGGCGTTGAAACTTCATCTTCCGTGCCCGCTGTGCCGGAGTTCAGCGCATCGCGAACTTCCAGGGTCAGACGGCCACGGGAATCGGTCACGATGTCTTTCACATCCAGACGACCAATCTCAGAACGCAGACGGTCAGAGAACTTACGTTTCAGCAGCACTTCTGCCTGAGAAACGTCACCGCCGCCCGTTGCCAGGAAGTAACGGCTGAAATCGCTGATGCGCCATTTGATATAGGAATCAACGATCAGGTCTTTCTTCTCTTTAGTCACGAAACGGTCGGCCTGGTTATCCATGGTCTGGATACGCGCATCAAGCGTTTTCACTGACTGAATGAACGGCACCTTGAAGTGCAGACCCGGTTCGTAGATCACCGGGCGTTTGTCGCCATCACGCACGACGCTGCTGAACTGGAACTTGATCCCACGCTCGCCCTCTTTCACCACAAAGATCGAGGTATAAAGCACGACCAGTACGATGACGATGATCGCAATAACTGACTTACGCATCCTTATTCCCCCTGACGCTGGTAGTCGTTACGCTGCGCGTTAGCACGGCGTTGGTCCATAATGTCACCATCGCTCGAAGAAGACGTGGTTGTTGCGCTTGTGCTACCGGATGACGCAGGTGGCAGACGCAGCAGGTTGTTCGCACCGCTGTTGTCTTTTGCTGCCGGTGCAGAACCGCCTTTCAGCATCTGATCCAGCGGCAGCACCATCAGGTTTCCGCCTTTACTGTCGTTAACCAACACTTTGCGGGTGTGGCTCAGCACTTTTTCCATGGTCTCAATATAGAGACGCTCACGGGTAATTTCCGGCGCCGCTTTATATTCCGGCAGGATCTTCGCGAAGCGAGCCACTTCACCCTGTGCTTCCAGGATGGTCTGGGTCTTATACGCACGCGCTTCTTCCAGAATACGCTGCGCCTGACCGTTAGCACGTGGCTGAACTTCGTTGGTGTAGGCTTCTGCTTCACGGATGTACTGCTGTTCGTTTTCACGTGCAGCAATCGCATCGTCAAAGGCCGCTTTCACCTCTTCCGGCGGACGTGCAGCCTGGAAGTTGACGTCCAGCAGGGTAATCCCCATGTTGTATGGACGAATGGTCTCTTCCAGCTCACGCTGGGTATCGCTACGGATAACGGTACGACCTTCGGTCAGGATACGGTCCATGGTGTATTTACCGATCACCCCGCGCAGGGCGCTGTCGGTCGCCTGGCGCAGGCTGTCATCGGCGCTGGTCACGCTAAACAGATAACGCTCAGGATCGGTCACGCGGTACTGCACGTTCATCTCAACGCGCACCACGTTTTCATCAGACGTCAGCATCACACCAGACGCCGCCAGTTCACGGACCGATTCCACGTTGACCGCGGTCACGTCGTCAATGAAGGTCGGTTTCCAGTTCAGGCCCGGCTCAACCAGATGGCTGAACTTACCAAAACGCGTAACGACACCGCGTTCCGCTTCTTTAATGGTGTAGAACCCGGTAGCAGCCCAGATGATTACCACTGCAGCGGCAACAATACCGACTACGCGGCCACCCATTTGCGGGCGCGGCCCTTGGGTGGAATTTCCACCTGAGCCAGAACCTTTACCTCCGCCAAGACCACCAAGCTTCTTGCTCAGCTTGCGGAAGATATCATCCAGATCCGGCGGCCCCTGCTCGCGACCACCTTTGTTGCCATTTCCCCCAGAGTTGCCGCCTTGATTATTGCTGCTTCCCCACGGGTCGCGGTCCTGTCCGTTATTACCGGGCTGATTCCACGCCATGTATATGCTCCATATTTGTTATGCAAGGGCGAATTATTCAGGCATCCCCTTTCTGATCAGACGATATAGTCGACCAGCGCAGGTTCTTGTTTACAGAGGCGACGCCAGTCAACGATCGGCATACGCACCTGCATCCCCACGCTGCCGTCATCCTCCATCCACTCTTTTTCTATCGCCTGAAGCTGATAAAACCGGCTGCGCAGCCTGCCTTCCTGTGGCGGCAGTCGCAGCGTGTGCTGAGCTACCTCACCGGAAAGACGTTCTGTCAAAGCCTGGAAAAGCAGTGGCACACCAATACCGGTCTGGGCAGAAAGCCAGACCCGAACCGGTTTGTTCTCTTCATCTCTGTCGATACGCGGTTCGAAATCGTCCAGCATATCGATCTTGTTCATCACCAACAGCGTTGGGATTTCGTGGGCGTCGATCTCTTCGAGCACCACGTTCACCGCGTCGATGTTCTCCTGAACGCGCACGTCTGCCGCATCAATCACGTGCAGCAGCAGGGTCGCCTGTCGCGTCTCCTGCAGAGTGGCCTTGAACGCTGCCACCAGGTCATGCGGCAGGTGACGGATAAACCCTACGGTATCCGCCAGCACCGTTTCACCGACGTCGGCAACGTCAATACGGCGCAGCGTCGGGTCCAGGGTCGCAAACAGCTGGTCTGCGGCATAAACCTGGGCCTCGGTTATCTGGTTAAACAGGGTGGATTTACCGGCGTTGGTATACCCCACCAGCGACACCGTCGGGATGTCGGCTTTGGTGCGTGCCCGACGCCCCTGCTCACGCTGTTTCTCGACCCTTTCCAGACGCGAGAGGATCTGGGTAATTCGGCCACGCAGCAAACGACGGTCGGTTTCGAGCTGGGTTTCACCCGGGCCGCGCAAACCAATCCCGCCTTTTTGTCTTTCAAGGTGGGTCCAGCCACGCACCAGACGCGTTGCCAGATGACGCAGCTGCGCCAGCTCAACCTGCAGTTTCCCTTCGTGGGTACGTGCACGCTGAGCAAAAATGTCTAAAATCAATCCCGTGCGATCGATAACACGGCATTCGCAGAGAGCTTCCAGGTTGCGCTCCTGGGCTGGAGACAGCGCATGATCAAACAACACGACTGACGCGCCGGTTGCTTTTACGGCATCCGCAATTTCGACTGCTTTACCTTCACCAACAAAATACTTTGGGTGCGGCGCTTTACGGCTACCGGTAATCACCTGCATTGCTTCGACACCGGCGGAAGAGACCAGAGATTCAAACTCCTGGAGGTCTTCCATATCTTTGTCTTGCGAAAAATAGATGTGTACCAGCACCGCCTGCTCACCGGCATCATAACGGTCAAACAAGCGTAAACCTCTCTAAAAAGATCAGCGGGGAACGCAGGATCCCTGGCTCCCCGTGTGGATAACAGTGCGAAACCTTATTCGGTCTCGTCGCTGTCCTGCGCTGGCGTTGAAGAACCCTGCGCGTTGCTGCCATGATGGTAGTTACTACCTGTGCCGCCGCCAGCGTTATTGCTGTGATGAGATACCGGACGGGACGGAACAACAGTAGAAATAGCGTGCTTATAGACCATCTGACTGACCGTGTTTTTCAACAGAATCACGAACTGATCGAAAGACTCAATCTGACCTTGCAGCTTAATACCATTCACCAAATAAATAGAAACTGGAACACGTTCCCGACGCAATGCGTTCAGGAACGGATCTTGTAAAGATTGCCCCTTAGCCATTCTATCTTTTCCTTATATGCTTGTTTTGTACTTAGAACCTTGCGATTCTGAAAAATTGCGCACGATACGCCTCAATTGTACACATTCAGTGAGCGATATCACCAACAACCTCAATCACGTCGCTTAACGCCTGTTGTGGTTTTTCACTGTCTAACCAGTGAACCCCTTCCCAACCGCGCAACCAGGTGATCTGGCGCTTCGCTAACTGTCTCGTGGCGCAAACACCTCGATAAACCATTTCATCGTATGAAATCTCACCTTCAAGGTACGACCACATCTGGCGGTATCCCACACAACGAATGGAAGGCATGTCCGTATGCAAATCTCCACGGGCAAATAGCGCCCGCACTTCTGCTTCAAAATCTGAAGCTAACATCTGATGAAAACGCTGCTCAATTCGCTGATGGAGCAGTTCACGGCTCGCCGGGGCGATGGCGAACTGATGCACCTGATACGGCAGAGCGTCTCCTGACGTTTGCGTCAGTTCCGTTAAAGTTTTACCCGAAATGAAAAAAACTTCCAGTGCCCGGGAAAGCCTTTGCGGATCATTTGGATGGATCCGCGCTGCGGCAACCGGGTCAATCTCCGCCAGTTGCTGATGCAAAACGTCCCACCCCTGCTCTGCCGCCTGCTGCTCAATTTTCGCTCTTACTTCCGGGTCCGCGGATGGCAGAGGTGATAACCCCTCCAGCAGCGCCTTGAAGTAGAGCATGGTTCCGCCAACCAACAGCGGTATACGCCCCGCCGCCGTTATCTCGGCCATCTCGGCTAAGGCATCCCGGCGAAAATCCGCTGCGGAGTAAGCCTGAGCCGGGTCGAGGATATCCAGCAAACGGTGCGGTGCCGCGCGCAGTTCTTCTGCGTCAGGCTTCGCCGTGCCGATGTCCATCCCTCGGTAGATGAGGGCGGAGTCGACGCTAATCAACTCTACCGGCAAAACTTTACGCAACTCAATCGCGAGCGCCGTTTTGCCGGAGGCCGTTGGGCCCATTAAAAAAATTGCCTTAGGCAGGCTCGCCTTACTTACGTCAATCATGTTTCAGGGCGTTCATCGCCGTTTTTAAATCAACAGGTTGTAATAACCCACCCGGCGGCGCTTTCACCAGATGCGGACAGAGGCGTTCAACCTCCGCCAGCACGCTGATGGCCTGTGCCATGCTCCACGGCGCGTGTTCGCTGGCCAGATGGCGGGCGATCCACTGCGCGGTGTTAGCGGCATCAAACGATGTTTGCTGCGCCAGGTAGCCTATCAGTTCAGGAATCAAGTTTTGTAAATTTTGTTGGCGTAAGGGTAAAGGCACTGCACGAATTGTCACATGTTGTGGTTCGAGCACAATTTCAATACCCATTTGCGCCAGCTGTGCTTCGGCACGCTGCAATATTCTTGTTTCATCAGGGGATATTTTCAGGCGAACCGGAATTAACAGCGGCTGCGCACAGGCGGCATTTTCGCCCGGCGTGAGCTGCACCTGTTTAAGCCAGCGTTCGGCAACCGGCAGTGCCAGAAGCATCAATTTGCCGTCACGTTCCAGCAGTGCCATATCCGGCGCGATAATCGTCAGCACCCGGCCAAAACTCTGGCTATGGCCGTCCAGAGAAGGCTGAGGTGCCGGAATAGGTTCTTTACGCTCTACGGCTGGCGTCTCCAGCAGTTTGCGGTACAACGCGCCCTGCTGCTTTTGATAACCAGGCTGGGCATTCGGGTAGTTGGCGCCCGTTGGACGCGGTGCGGCCCCTGCAGAGGAAAAGCGCGGCGCTTCCGGTTCACGCGCAACGGCGGGCTCCGCAAAATGGTTGCGGCCCGCAGCGACACGGTTTTCAGGAATTGGGCGTGGCGCAGGTTCTGCGTGTTCCAGCGGCAACGGCGTTTCACCCTGCTGCTGCAGCACGCTCAGCACGCCCTGATAGATAAAATCATGCACCAGTCGCGACTGGTGGAACCGCACTTCATGCTTGGCAGGATGGACGTTCACATCCACCTGATGCGGGTCGATGTCCAGATAAAGCACGAAAGCAGGCTGCTGATCGGCCCCGAGCTTGTCTTCGCAGGCCTGGCGAATAGCGTGATTGATGAGACGGTCGCGCATCATGCGGCCGTTGACGTAGCAATACTGGATCTCCGCAAACGCAGCGCTGCTCGCGTTCGGATCGGCTACCCAGCCGCGCAGCGCCAGATCGCCGTGCTGCCACTCAATGGCCAGCGCCTGTTCCAGAAACGGGGTCCCGCAAATGGCGCCCAGCCGTCGCTCTTTCTGTCCACCTTCCGCCACCGCGCGATACTGGCGCATCACCTTGCCGTTGTGGCTGAGGTTGATGGTGACATCGAAACGCGCCAGCGCGATGCGGCGGATGATCTCGTCGATGTGTCCGAATTCGGTCTTCTCGGTACGCATGAACTTGCGTCGGGCGGGGGTGTTGTAGAAGAGATCTAATACTTCAAGCGTCGTGCCGACAGGGTGCGCCGCGGGTTTGACCGTCACATCCATATCGCGCCCTTCGGCGTAAGCCTGCCAGGCTTCCTGCTGTTCGGCGGTACGGGAGGTCAGCGTTAAGCGCGAAACCGAGCTGATACTGGCCAGCGCTTCACCGCGAAAGCCGAGGCTAATAATCGCTTCCAGGTCATCCAGAGAAGCAATTTTACTGGTGGCGTGACGGGCCAGCGCCAGCGCCAGCTCCTCTTTTTTAATGCCGCAGCCGTTGTCGCGAATGCGGATAAGCTTCGCGCCGCCGCGCTCGATATCAATATCGATGCGGGTCGCGCCCGCATCGAGGCTGTTTTCCACCAGCTCCTTCACGACCGATGCAGGGCGTTCCACCACCTCACCGGCGGCGATTTGGTTCGCAAGCTGCGGCGGCAGAACCTGAATCGGCATGAATTCTCCTTAGTTGGTCGCGGTCATCTCACCCGGTAGCGCTGCGCTGGCCGTCTGGGCAGCGCCGCTCTGTGGCGCAGACTGCAGCGGATGGGCATCAAAGTATTTACGCAGACCGTTATAAATCGCTTCGGCAATTTGCTGCTGATAGCTGTCGCTTCCCAGCAGACGCTCTTCACCGTTGTTACTGATAAAGCCCGTCTCTACAAGGATGGACGGGATATCTGGCGAGCGCAGAACGCCGAGGCTGGCATGTTCAGGACGACGCTTATGCAGCACACCAATGCTTTGCAGCTGGTTCAATACGTTAGTGGCCACATCATACCCGACGCGCTGAGAATGACCGAATTGTAAATCCAGCACCGCCTGGCTCAGGTACGGGTCTGACTGGCTGTTTGCCAGCACATCGCCCGCGCCGCCTAGCAGTTCAGACTGCTTCTCATGCTCTTCCAGCCAGTTGGCCATTTCGCTGTTGGCGCGACGGTTCGAGAGTACCCATACCGAGGCACCGGTCGCGTTACGGTTAGGCGCAGCATCCGCGTGGATGGAGACCAGGAAGTTCGCATTCTGCTTGCGCGCGACGTCCGAACGCCCCATTACCGAAATGAAGTAATCCCCGTCGCGGGTCAACACGCCTTTGAACGTAGGGTCGTCGTTGAGCAGTGCACGCAATTTGCGGGCAATGGCGATGGTGACATTTTTCTCTTGCGTCCCACCCGGGCCAATCGCCCCCGGGTCCTGTCCACCATGACCTGCATCAATGGCGATAATCACTTTGTCACCGCTGGTCGCAGCACGGCGCGTACTCACCGCCGGACGGGTCACCGTATTGCTGCTGGTTGCCGCAGTGATGCGATCGTTCTGTGATTTAAACGGATTACGCGCAGGTTCAGCAGGACGCGGCGTATACACCGGTTCTTCCACGCGTTTGGCAACGACAGGCGGCGGTGGAGGCGGTGGTGGGACATCGGCATTGATGGTAAAGACCACCGTATAGTTCGCCCCGTTTTGCTGCTTCACTGCCTTCGTTTTGCCCTTTTCGGTCAGAT
This sequence comes from Enterobacter cloacae complex sp. BZL2005, assembly GCF_049238885.1. Taxonomy (NCBI): domain Bacteria; kingdom Pseudomonadati; phylum Pseudomonadota; class Gammaproteobacteria; order Enterobacterales; family Enterobacteriaceae; genus Enterobacter; species Enterobacter cloacae complex sp. BZL2005. The sequence continues at coordinate 115,582 of NZ_JBMKGI010000011.1, forward strand.
CGACCACCAGGCGTAACGACTGGCTATCCTGCGGCGTACCCGAACGGATACTTTTCACCAGGTTGTTGCCGCTGAACTGCAGCGGTAATCCCTGGATCACGCCTGTCTGTTTGATATCCAGCGCCACGCTGTGGCTGTCTGGCTGTGAAAACGCATACTCAGGATCGCCCATAAAGCTGAACGTGATCCGGGCCTGGCTTTCGCCGTTCGATACCTGAATATCTGAAAGATTTGCAGCCCCGGCCTGCGCGCACAGCAGCACGGTGGCAGCCAACAACCAACCTTTAACGCGATTTATCATCCCGTCATCCCTACGCTTAACCGGCCAGACGCGCCAGTAAGGAACTGCCTGATGAGGAAACAGCACTGATGCGTGCCTCACGCCCTTGAGCCTGGTAATCTAAGTGAATTTCGACATCCGGGTCAGGCAGCACACCCGCACCTTGTTGCGGCCACTCCACCAGGCAAATGGCGTCGTTGGCAAAATAATCACGGATCCCCATAAATTCCAGCTCCTCAGGATCCGCAAGGCGGTATAAATCGAAGTGGTACACCATGAGATTTTCAAGGGTGTACGGTTCTACCAGCGTGTAGGTTGGGCTTTTCACATTCCCGTTATGCCCTAACGCCTGCAAAAAACCCCGGCTGAAGGTGGTTTTACCCGCCCCTAAATCACCATACAGATAAATGACGGTTGCCCCCTGACAGGCCTGCGCCACGCGCTTGCCGAGATCTAAAGTGGCTTGTTCATCAGGTAAAGGAATCGCTCGATTAGTCATTTTCTACGTCAATCACATCCGGGTTAACTACACGCCGCAGCGTGCAAAAGAGATCGGTGGCCAGCATACCGCGCGTACCGTAACGCGCAGCCAGTTTATCTGCCGCAACGCCGTGGGCCACGCAGCCCGCACAGGCTGCATCATAAAGGGGAAGTTTCTGTCCAAGCAATGCGCCAATAATACCGGAAAGCACATCGCCCATGCCGCCGCTCGCCATGCCCGCATTTCCGGCATCAATAATGCCCTGCGTCTCGTCACTGGCAACAACGGTTCCTGCCCCTTTTAAAACGGCAACACCTCCGTAACGTTTTACCAGACGCTGAGCAGAAAGTAAGCGATCGCTTTCAATTTCTGCCACGCTGCAGTTAAGCAGCCGCGCGGCTTCGCCGGGGTGTGGCGTCAGAATGCGATTGTGACGCTTATCCGGGTTTATTGCCAGAAGGTTAAGCGCGTCGGCATCCCACAGCATCGGTTTGCGAAAATTCTCGACCTTTTGCAGGGCCTGTTTACCCCACGCCTGCTGCCCAAGCCCGGGACCGATCACCACCACATCCGCCCATTCGAGGCTTTCCTCCAGCGTCTGGAGCGTAAGCTCATGGACCATCAGCTCCGGTCGGGCCGTGACGATCGGCGCAATATTCTCAATGCGAGTGAGCACTCGCACTAATCCGGCGCCGCTGCGCAGAGCCGCTTCACCAGTCATGCGAATCGCACCCGCCGTACCGTGGTCACCGCCCACAATCACCAGCCTGCCGTGATCGCCCTTATGTGACGTTGGTCGTCGCGGCGAGAGCCACGCTGCAAGCTGCGACGCATCATAACGCATGAGGTGCGTTTCCTGCCCGGCCAGCCAGCTCTCCAGCCCCAGCGCACTGTGGTGCAACACGCCAACGACATCCCGCGCTTTGCCGGTCAGTAATCCTGGCTTCAGGGCGATAAAGGTTACCGTATGTGCCGCCTGAATCACCGCCCCCGGCGTCGCACCCGTTTGTGCAATCAGGCCAGAGGGAATATCCAGGGCGACTACCGGCGCGGAATGTCTGTTAGCGTGTTCAATAAGCGCGGCAACGTTTTCGCGCGGCGCGCTGCGCAGCCCGGTGCCCAGCAGCCCGTCAACAATCAGATCAACATCCTCTGGCCAGACGATATCAGGCGCATGAATCACACCGCCGGCGTTCAGCCATGCCTCCCGCGCCGCGCTGGCCTCTTCCGGCAGCGGTTTATCACTTTCGAGAGCCAGCAAGGTCACGCGGATACCCGCAGCCACCGCGAGACGGGCGACGACGTAGCCGTCACCGCCGTTGTTGCCGTGCCCGCACAGAATCAGCCAGTGGGCGGCCTGCGGCCAGGCGCTACGGGCAACGTCAAACGCTGCCTCACCCGCGCGGAGCATCAGTTCATACAGGGTAATCCCGAGGCTGTCTGCAGCCTCTTTTTCGGCGCGCCGGAGGTCATCCGCATGCCAGATGGAATGTGGTATACTTGCGGGGTTTTTCTTCACCGTATGGTCCGTCATGTCACAGCCCCTCGATCTCAATGAATTAGCGCAAAAAATCAAACAGTGGGGTGCTGAGCTTGGCTTCCAGAAGGTAGGCATTACCGATACCGACCTCTCCGCCAGCGAGCCCAAACTGCAGGCCTGGCTGGACAAACAATACCACGGCGAAATGGAGTGGATGGCACGTCATGGCATGATGCGCGCCCGTCCACACGAGCTTTTGCCGGGCACATTACGCGTCATCAGCGTGCGCATGAACTACCTGCCCGCCAACGCGGCCTTTGCGCGCACGCTCAAAGACCCCTCGCTGGGTTACGTTAGCCGGTACGCCCTCGGTCGTGATTACCATAAGCTTCTGCGTAACCGTTTAAAAAAACTCGGGGAAACTATTCAACAGCACTGTGTTTCGCTGAATTTTAGACCCTTTGTCGATTCCGCGCCTATTCTTGAGCGTCCGATCGCCGAAAAAGCCGGGCTTGGCTGGACAGGTAAGCACTCACTTATTCTTAGCCGCGACGCCGGATCGTTCTTCTTCCTCGGTGAACTGCTGATTGATTTACCGCTGCCGGTAGACGGCCCGGTAGAGGAAGGCTGTGGCCGCTGCGTGGCCTGTATGACCATCTGCCCCACCGGCGCCATCGTCGAGCCTTACACCGTTGATGCGCGCCGCTGTATCTCCTACCTCACGATCGAACTGGAAGGCGCCATTCCGGAGGAGTTCCGACCGCTTATCGGCAACCGCATCTACGGCTGCGACGATTGCCAGCTCATCTGCCCGTGGAACCGCTATTCACAGCTCACCGACGAAGAGGATTTCAGCCCGCGCAAGGCGCTCCATGCCCCGCCGCTCGCTGAACTGTTCGCCTGGACCGAAGCCTGGTTCCTGAAAGTGACGGAGGGTTCGGCCATTCGCCGTATCGGCCATCTGCGCTGGCTGCGAAATGTGGCCGTCGCGCTGGGGAATGCCCCGTGGGATGAAGCGAATATTCGGGCGCTTGAAAGCCGTAGAGGTGAGCACCCACTTCTTGATGAACACATAGAATGGGCGATTGCGCAGCAAGTTGAGAAACGTAATGCCTGTGTGGTCGAGGTGCAGCTACCGAAGAAACAGCGTCTGGTGAGGGTGATTGAAAAAGGGCTTCCGCGGGATGCCTGAACTATTCACAGCCTGTGAATAAAATTACAAACTCAAGCGCCATCTGGGCTGGAGAAGAGATCAAGTGATCTCAATAACATTTTGAAATCAAATTTTATGAAGTAAATACAGTAACTTATGAAGATATCATTCACCCTGCTAAGTTTTAACCCTGTTTCGGTTAAGCGCAGTTTCTGTGGATAACTCTGTTCACAAGAGCATTTCAGAGAAAACAGAAAACGTCCCCAGCGATGCTTTTCGCTGTGGATATTTTAGAGATGAAGAAGAATTTGGAGCGGGAAACGAGACTCGAACTCGCGACCCCGACCTTGGCAAGGTCGTGCTCTACCAACTGAGCTATTCCCGCTTGGGTGGTCCGTGCTGTGGAAGCACTTTCAAATTTTGGAGCGGGAAACGAGACTCGAACTCGCGACCCCGACCTTGGCAAGGTCGTGCTCTACCAACTGAGCTATTCCCGCTTGGGCAGTCTGTGCTGTGAAAGCACTTTCAAATTTTGGAGCGGGAAACGAGACTCGAACTCGCGACCCCGACCTTGGCAAGGTCGTGCTCTACCAACTGAGCTATTCCCGCAAATCTGCACTGCTTTTGTTGCTGTCGTAACGTGTAATTCTCTGTCGTTACGGGAGGCGCATTATACGAGAAATCCTTTTAGCTGCAACCCCCCTTAAAGCGATTTTTTCGAAATTCAGTTCAAATGCTTATTTAATCGGCAAGCTGCACAATTTAACGACAAAAACCCGGCCACGCAAGGCGCCGGATCTCAAAATCACAGCTTAATAAAGTTTTCGCGGTAGTAAGAAAGCTCCGCCACGGACTCTCGGATATCGTCCATCGCCTGGTGCGTCCCCTGCTTTTTAAAGCCGTCGAGGATTTCAGGCTTCCAGCGACGCGCCAGCTCTTTCAGCGTGCTGACATCCAGATAGCGGTAGTGGAAGTAAGACTCCAGCTCCGGCATGTACTTAAACAGGAAACGACGATCCTGGCCGATGCTATTCCCACAAATAGGTGATTTGCCCGCCGGAACCCACTGTTTCAGGAACTCAAGCGTCGCCAGCTCCGCCTCACGGTCACCCATGGTGCTCGCCTTCACGCGCTCCACCAGGCCACTGCCGGTGTGGGTACGCACGTTCCACTCGTCCATCAACGCCAGCTGGTCATCAGACTGATGCACCGCAATCGTAGGCCCTTCCGCCAGGATATTCAGGTTGGCGTCCGTCACCAGGGTCGCAATTTCAATAATGCGATCGCGCTCGGGATCCAGCCCGGTCATTTCGAGATCGATCCAAATCAGGTTGTTTTCATCCGCGCTCATGTTATTTTCCACCCTTCTCGCATAACCGGCAGTAGCAGGTTAACTAGTATTAATTAGAGTGTATCATAGAGGTTTTGCCCCCTACGGGCGACCAGGAGCCAGTGCGATTGAGTAAAAATAAACTCTCCAAAGGGCAGCAGCGCCGCGTGAATGCCAATCACCAGCGCCGTCTTAAAACCACTGCGGAGAAGGTCGATTACGACGACAACCTGTTTGGCGACCCAACGGAAGGCGTAGTCATCAGCCGTTTCGGTATGCACGCTGACGTGGAATCCGCCGATGGTGCGATTCACCGCTGCAACATCCGCCGGACCATTCGTTCTCTGGTGACCGGCGACCGGGTCGTCTGGCGACCGGGTAAAGAGGCGGCGGAAGGCGTAACGGTAAAAGGTATTGTTGAAGCGGTCCATGAGCGTACGTCCGTGTTAACCCGTCCCGATTTCTACGACGGGGTCAAACCGATTGCCGCCAACATTAACCAGATTGTTATCGTATCGGCGATTTTGCCCGAACTGTCGCTCAATATTATCGACCGATACCTCGTCGCCTGCGAAACGCTGCATGTTGAACCGATCATCGTGCTGAACAAAATCGATCTGCTGGACGACGACGGAATGGCCTTCGTCAATGAGCAGATGGATATCTATCGCAAAATTGGCTACCGCGTCCTGATGGTCTCCAGCTACACCAAAGATGGCCTGAAACCGCTTGAAGAGGCGCTTACCGATCGCATCAGCATCTTTGCGGGCCAGTCCGGCGTGGGTAAATCGAGCCTGCTGAACAACCTGCTTGGCCTTCAGCAAGAGATCCTCACCAACGATGTGTCTGACGTCTCGGGCCTGGGCCAGCACACCACCACCGCGTCACGCCTGTATCACTTCCCACATGGCGGCGACGTGATCGACTCCCCGGGCGTGCGAGAGTTCGGTTTATGGCACCTTGAGCCGGAACAAATCTTTAACGGATTTGTCGAATTCCATGATTATTTAGGCGCTTGCAAGTACCGCGACTGTAAACACGATAACGACCCAGGCTGCGCTATCCGTGAAGCGGTTGAGAAAGGCGAAATCGCGGAGACCCGCTTCGAGAATTATCACCGCATTCTTGAGAGCATGGATCAGGTAAAAACGCGTAAAAACTTTTCTGATTCTGATAACTGACAACTAAGCTAAGCATCGCTAAAATCGTCCCCTTTTTTCAGGTTCCGGTGGCTTACCGCCGGATCAGGAACGACAAAACAATGGCCTGGAGGCTACCTTGTTAAACGCATTTAAACTTTCGCTTCAATACATTCTGCCAAAACTGTGGCTCACTCGCCTGGCGGGCTGGGGCGCGAGCAAACGCGCAGGCTGGCTGACCAAACTGGTCATCGACCTTTTCGTAAAATATTACAAGGTCGACATGAAAGAGGCGCAGAAGCCGGATACCGCCAGCTACCGCACCTTCAACGAATTCTTCGTGCGCCCGCTGCGTGACGACGTGCGCCCGGTGAACACCGACCCTAACGTCCTGGTGATGCCGGCAGACGGCGTGATCAGCCAGTTGGGTAACATCGAAGACGATAAAATTCTGCAGGCGAAGGGCCATAACTACAGCCTGGAAGCGCTGCTGGCGGGTAACTACCTGATGGCGGATCTGTTCCGCAACGGTACCTTTGCCACCACCTATCTGTCACCGCGTGACTACCACCGCGTGCACATGCCGTGTAACGGCATCCTGCGTGAAATGATTTACGTCCCGGGCGATCTGTTCTCCGTGAACCACCTGACCGCGCAGAACGTGCCAAACCTGTTTGCCCGTAACGAGCGCGTCATCTGCCTGTTCGATACTGAATTTGGCCCTATGGCCCAGATTCTGGTCGGTGCGACCATCGTTGGCAGCATCGAAACCGTCTGGGCAGGCACCATCACCCCGCCGCGCGAAGGCGTGATCAAACGCTGGACCTGGCCTGCCGGTGAAGCGGAAGGTTCCGTGGCCCTGCTCAAAGGTCAGGAGATGGGGCGCTTTAAGCTGGGCTCCACCGTGATCAACCTGTTTGCGCCGGGCAAAGTGAAGCTGGCTGAACAGCTTGAAAGCCTGTCGGTGACAAAGCTGGGCCAGCCGCTGGCGGTCTCTACCGAAACCTTCGTGACGCCGGATGCAGAGCCTGCTCCGCTGTCACAGGAAGAGATTCACGCCGAGCACGACGCCAGCCCGCTGGTTGACGACAAAAAAGACGAAGGCTAACAACAGAAGGATCGCTGACGTGCGCCCGATTATCGTTCTACTGATGGCCTGGTGCCTCAGCATGGGGGCGTACGCAGCGACAGCCCCCGACGCCAAACAGATAACCCAGGAACTGGAGCAGGCAAAAGCGGCCAAACCCGCTCAGCCAGAGACCGTCGAGTCGCTCCAGTCAGCACTGAACGCGCTTGAGGAGCGGAAAGGCTCGCTTGAGCGCGCTCAGCAGTATCAGCAGGTTATCGACAACTTCCCCAAACTCTCGCAGACGCTGCGCGCGCAGCTCAATAACTTGCGCGACGAACCGCGCGATGTGCCGGCAGGGATGACCTCCGACGCGCTGAACCAGGAGATCCTGCAGGTCAGCAGCCAGCTTCTGGAAAAGAGCCGCCTTGCTCAGCAGGAGCAGGAGCGAGCGCGCGAAATTGCCGACTCCCTCAGCCAGCTTCCGCAGCAGCAAACCGACGCCCGCCGCCAGCTTAATGAAGTTGAGCGCCGCGTGGGGACACAAAACGGCAACACGCCACAGGCGCAGGCCCAAAATCTGGGCCTGCAGGCAGAATCGGCTCGCCTGAAGGCCCTTGTCGATGAGCTCGAGCTGGCGCAGCTTTCCGCCAATAACCGCCAGGAGCTGTCGCGGATGCGCTCAGAACTCGCTCAGAAGCAGAGCGAGCAGCTGGACGCCTATCTTCAGGCCTTGCGCAACCAGCTCAATAGCCAGCGCCAGCGTGAAGCGGAGCGCGCGCTGGAAAGTACCGAGCTGCTGGCAGAAAATAGCGATAACCTGCCTGCCGGCATCGTCGAGCAGTTTAAGGTCAACCGTGAGCTTTCGGCCGCGCTGAATCAACAGGCGCAGCGTATGGATCTGGTGGCCTCGCAGCAGCGTCAGGCCACTAATCAAACCCTTCAGGTTCGCCAGGCGCTCAACACCCTGCGCGAACAGTCCCAGTGGCTCGGATCGTCAAACCTGCTGGGCGAAGCGCTACGCGCCCAGGTCGCGCGCCTGCCGGAGATGCCGAAGCCGCAACAGCTGGATACCGAAATGGCCCAGCTACGTGTACAGCGACTGCATTTTGAAGATCTTCTCAATAAGCAGCCGCAAATCCGCCAGATCCGTCAGGCTGACGGACAGCCCCTGACCAGCGAGCAAAGCCGCATTCTGGAAGCCCAGCTGCGTACCCAGCGTGAACTGCTGAACTCTCTGCTCCAGGGCGGGGATACGCTGATTCTTGAGCTGACCAAGCTAAAAGTGTCCAACAGCCAGCTGGAAGATGCGTTGAAAGAGGTGAACGAGGCGACGCACCGTTATCTCTTCTGGACGTCCGACGTGCGTCCGATGACCTTCTCGTGGCCAATTGAGATTGTCCAGGATCTGCGTCGTCTGATTTCGCTCGATACCTTCAGCCAGCTGGGACAGGCCAGCGTGATGATGCTCACCAGCAAAGAGACCATTTTCCCGCTGCTGGGGGCGTTAATTCTGGTGGGCTTCAGCATTTACTCGCGCAGACATTTCACCCGCTTCCTCGAGCGTTCCAGTTCCCGGGTGGGGAAGGTTACCCAGGATCACTTCTGGCTGACGTTGCGCACCGTATTCTGGTCGATTCTCGTCGCCTCCCCGCTGCCGGTGCTGTGGATGACGCTGGGCTATGGCCTGCGGGAAGCCTGGCCCTATCCGCTCGCGGTAGCGATTGGCGATGGCGTCACCGCCACGGTACCGCTGCTGTGGGTGGTAATGATTTGCGCCACCTTTGCGCGACCCAATGGCCTGTTCATCGCCCACTTTGGCTGGCCGCGTAATCGCGTGGCGCGCGCCATGCGTTACTATCTGATGAGCATCGGGCTGATTGTGCCGCTGATTATGGCGCTGATCATGTTCGATAATCTCAACGACCGGGAGTTTTCAGGCTCGCTGGGCCGCCTCTGCTTTATGCTGATATGCGGAGCGCTGGCCATCGTCACGCTCAGCCTGAAGCGCGCGGGTATTCCGCTCTATCTGGATAAAACCGGCAGCGGTGACAATATGTTCAACCGGCTGCTCTGGAACCTGCTGCTCAGCGCACCGTTGATTGCGATGCTGGCAGCCGCGGTGGGTTACCTGGCGACGTCGCAGGCGCTGTTGGCACGTCTCGAAACCTCGGTGGCCATCTGGTTCCTGCTGCTGGTGGTGTATCACGTTATCCGCCGCTGGATGCTGATCCAGCGCCGCCGTCTGGCGTTTGACCGTGCCAAGCATCGCCGGGCGGAGATCCTCGCCCAGCGCGCGCGGGGTGAGGAAGAGCCAAACCACGTTAACAGTACGGAAGGTACGACGGAGGCGGATGAGGTCGAACTGGATCTGGATGCCATCAGTACCCAGTCCCTGCGCCTGGTTCGTTCCATCCTGATGCTGATTGCCCTCCTCTCGGTCATCTTCCTGTGGTCGGAGATCCACTCCGCGTTTGGCTTCCTGGAGAACATCTCGCTGTGGGACGTGACGTCCACGGTGCAGGGTGTTGAAAGCCTGGAGCCGATCACCTTAGGGGCGGTGCTGATTGCCATTCTGGTGCTGATCATCACCACCCAACTGGTGCGTAACTTCCCGGCGCTGCTGGAGCTGGCGCTGCTGCAGCATCTGGATTTAACGCCGGGTACGGGCTATGCAATCACGACCATTACCAAGTATCTGATCATGCTGTTTGGCGGTCTGGTTGGCTTCTCGATGATCGGCATTGAGTGGTCGAAGCTCCAGTGGCTCGTCGCAGCGCTCGGCGTTGGGTTAGGTTTTGGTTTACAGGAGATCTTCGCCAACTTCATCTCGGGCCTGATCATTCTGTTCGAAAAACCGATCCGTATTGGCGATACCGTCACGATCCGCGATCTGACCGGCAGCATCACGAAGATCAACACCCGTGCGACGACGATCAGCGACTGGGATCGGAAAGAGATCATCGTGCCAAACAAGGCGTTTATTACCGAGCAGTTCATCAACTGGTCGCTGTCAGACTCCGTTACCCGTGTGGTGCTGACGGTACCGGCACCGTCGGACGCGAACAGCGAAGAGGTCACCCAGATCCTCTACACTGCCGCGGAGCGCTGCTCGCTGGTCATCGACAACCCGGCGCCGGAAGTCTTCCTTGTGGATTTACAGCAGGGGATTCAGATTTTCGAGCTGCGTATCTACGCCGCCGAAATGGGCCACCGTATGCCGCTGCGCCATGAGATCCACCAGCTGATTCTGGCGGGCTTCCGCGAACACGGTATTGATATGCCGTTCCCACCGTTCCAGATGCGTCTGGAAAGCCTGGACGGGCGTAAAACGGGAAGAACGCTGACGTCAGCGGCGCGTACGCGCCCGGCGGGCAGCTTATAACGCATCTCCCCTCCCTTTCGGGAGGGGAATATTCCCGCTACGCCACTTCTGCGATGTACGCCGTCGCGCGTCGACGGTAATTCTCATAAATCCCCATCGCCAGCAGCGAGAAGAAGATGGGACCGCCCACCATCCACAGCGCGCTGTTCCAGTCGTTCGCCTCAATCACCGGCTGAATGATGGTGAAAATATTGGCAAACGCCACCACCAGCAGCACCACCGTGGTGGCCAACAGCGTTGCCGCGCGGGTTTTGAAGATCACAAACGGACGCTCAAGATCCTGCTTTGCCTTAAAGAACGGGAATGCCAGGGTCAGGAACAGGTACGGCAGGGTCATCGACACGTTCGCCATCAGGGTCAGCTTGTTATAGAACGCCGATGCGGTATCACCGCCAAATGAGACCAGCAGAATAAACACGCACACCAGCAGACACTGCATCCACATGGCGTTGGCAGGCATGCCTGCGGTATTGAGCTGGGTCATGCGTCCCGGCCACAGCGCTTTTGGTGTACCCTGAATGATCGCTTTCAGCGGCGAGTAGATCAGCGTGAAGAATGCGCCGGTATAGGCAAGGAACATCGACAGGCCGGTAATGCGCGCAAACCAGATCCCCATGGTGGCCGATGCTTCCGGCGTCAGGTGCATGGCGTTACCCAGCGTCATCCCCAGGCTTTTCATCAGCACGTAGGTAATGTTCCCGAGGTTGGTGGTGTTGTTACTCAATACCTGCTGCCAGTTGGTGCTGACGCCCCAGAGGAAAATCGCCAGTGAATAGCCGATGGAAATCACGATAGCGGCAAAAATAATCCCTTTGGCAAAGTTCTTTTCCGGGTTCTCGGTCTTGTCGACCAGCCCGCCCACCGCTTCGATACCGCCGTAGGCGAAGATGGCAAACACCACGAAGGAGAGCATGGCCAGCCCGGACTGGTAACCTGGATTAGGCGAGGAAACGAAGTTCACCTCCTGCGCAAAATGACCACCGTTCAGGCACAGAATGGCAATACTCACCAGCAGCAGCACCAGGTTCAGACACATCACGGAAATACCGCCAACGGCAGTGATACGGGCAATTTTGTTGATGCCTTTTGACGCCACCAGCGTGACCACCACCATCCAGCATACCGCCAGAATCCCGACGACCTGCGTGGAGCTCAGCCCGGCTAACGACCAGACCTGCGTTTTATCGGCACCGAAAAGAAATGTGGAGAATGGCACCCAGACTTTGGCCGCCGTGCTGACCATCCAGACGACATAAGAGGAGAACCACATAAACGTGCCGATAAAGGCATAACGCGGGCCGACGCTGTTGTTCATCCATGAGTAGATCCCGCCCTCTTCTTTCCGGTAAGCCGAGCCCATCTCCGCCATCATCAGCGCAAACGGGATAAAGAAGAACAGAGCCGAAACGATATAAAACGGCGTCGCGCTGTAACCCATCAGATAGAACGCTGATGGGCTGTTGGCAAAGCCAAAGACTGAGGTAAATATCATCAGGATGAGCCCGGTGAGGGTCATCTTTTTGAGTGACTGGGACATAGAACCATCCGAAAAGGAATTAAACTGCGCGGATGGTAGCAGATGACCAGACTAATATTGTGGCTATAAGGGGCAAATTAAGAAAAAGACCCGTATATTAATAATATGGCAGTTTTTAATGTGGCAGGGCCAATGACCGAGTAGGCCGGGTAAGCGACAGCGCCACCCGGCAATTCTTTAAGCGCGATCGACCGTAAAGGCAATCACATCGCCAAGCTGCTCTGCGCCCAGGGCCAGCATGACCAGACGGTCTACGCCCAGCGCCACGCCGGAGCAATCTGGCAGACCTGCTTTTAATGCTTCAAGCAGATTAACATCAATAGGCTGCTGCGGCAGGCCGCGCGCGGCGCGCTTGCGGTTATCCTGCTCGAAACGTTGCGCCTGCTCGCGCGCGTCGGTCAGTTCGTGGAAGCCGTTCGCCAGCTCAATGCCTTTGTAATAGACCTCAAAACGCTCTGCCACACGGTGGTCTTCGGTACTGATCTGCGCCAGTGACGCCTGGCTTGCCGGGAAGTGATAGACAAACGTCGGACGGTCTTTGCCAATCTGCGGTTCCACGCCGAAGGTGAACAGCAGCTGCAGCAGCGTGTCGCGGTCCTCTTCGGTATCTGCCACGTTGCTCAGATCCAGTTTTGCCGCCACTTCGCGCAGCAGGGTTTTGTCCGCCGACAGCGGATCGATTTCCAGATGGCGCTGGAAGGCCTGCTGATAAGAGAGCGTTTCCGCTTCTGAGCAATCCAGAACCTGCTGAAGCAGATCGTCCACCTCATTCATCAGGCGGTACATATCATAATGCGGGCGGTACCACTCCAGCATGGTGAATTCCGGGTTGTGGTGACGACCCATCTCTTCGTTGCGGAAGCTACGGCACAGCTGATAGACCGGACCACATCCCGCCGCCAGCAGGCGTTTCATGTGGTATTCCGGGCTGGTCATCAGATACAAATTCATGCCCTGAGAGTGGCCGGGGCCAACAAAACGGGTTTCAAACGGGACCAGATGAATATCCGTTACCGTTGCCTGACTCATGCACGGGGTTTCCACCTCCAGGACGCCGCGGTCGGCAAAGAAACGGCGGATCTCCGTCATAATTGCAGCGCGTTTTAACAGATTAGGGATGGATGCGCTCGGCTCCCAGGTGGCCGTTTCGCTCATGAGTTGTTCTCCGATTTCAGACAAGGGCACGAAGTCTACTCGTTAGCAGGGACAGAGACAAATTTTGCGCAGTAAAAAAGCGCATTTCATTTAGGTGAACAATTGCGTGATGCAATTCATCAATCTCAATGATAAATCGCCGGACAGAACAGCAAAAAAATCGAACACGTCAAATTTCCCTGACATCTACACGGTTATACTGTTTTACCCATAAAGGAGCAGTGGAAACGCTTTCGCAATCGTCCTTTTGGACGGGTGAACTACCTTTAGTTTGTCGCGTTGCGAAATAACAAAAATCTGGAGGAATGTCGTGCAAACTTTTCAGGCCGATCTTGCCGTAATAGGCGCTGGCGGGGCTGGATTACGTGCTGCGATTGCTGCAGCGCAAGCTAATCCCAACGCTAAAATCGCATTGATTTCAAAAGTCTATCCAATGCGCAGCCACACGGTGGCCGCAGAAGGAGGATCCGCCGCCGTTGCGCAGGATCATGACAGCTTTGAATACCATTTCCACGACACGGTTGCAGGGGGCGACTGGCTTTGCGAACAGGATGTCGTTGACTACTTTGTGCACCATTGTCCAACGGAGATGACCCAGCTTGAGCAGTGGGGATGTCCGTGGAGCCGCCGCCCGGACGGCAGCGTCAACGTTCGTCGCTTCGGCGGCATGAAGATCGAACGTACCTGGTTCGCCGCCGATAAGACCGGCTTCCACATGCTGCACACCCTGTTCCAGACCTCCCTTCAGTTCCCACAAATCCAGCGCTTTGATGAGCATTTCGTCCTCGACATTCTGGTGGATGATGGACACGCGCGCGGCCTGGTGGCGATGAACATGATGGAAGGCACGCTCGTCCAGATCCGCGCCAATGCGGTGGTGATGGCGACGGGCGGTGCGGGCCGTGTTTATCGTTATAACACCAACGGCGGCATCGTCACCGGCGACGGTATGGGTATGGCGCTCAGCCACGGCGTGCCGCTGCGCGATATGGAGTTCGTGCAGTATCACCCAACCGGTCTGCCGGGCTCCGGCATTCTGATGACGGAAGGCTGCCGCGGTGAAGGCGGTATTCTGGTCAACAAAAACGGCTACCGCTACCTGCAGGATTACGGCATGGGCCCGGAAACCCCGCTCGGCGAGCCGAAGAACAAGTACATGGAACTCGGCCCGCGCGACAAAGTCTCTCAGGCTTTCTGGCACGAGTGGCGCAAAGGCAACACCATCTCCACACCGCGCGGCGACGTGGTTCACCTCGACCTGCGTCACCTGGGCGAGAAAAAGCTGCTGGAACGTCTGCCGTTCATCTGCGAGCTGGCGAAAGCCTACGTCGGCGTCGATCCGGTGAAAGAGCCGATTCCGGTCCGCCCAACGGCGCACTACACCATGGGCGGGATCGAAACCGACCAGCAGTGCGAAACCCGTATTAAGGGTCTGTTCGCCGTCGGTGAATGTTCCTCCGTGGGCCTGCACGGCGCCAACCGTCTCGGCTCAAACTCGCTGGCCGAGCTGGTGGTCTTTGGCCGCATGGCGGGCGAGCGCGCGATGGAGCGGGCGGCAACCGCAGGCGAAGCTAACGGTGCCGCGCTGGATGCGCAGGTCGCAGACGTTGAAAAACGCCTGAAAGATCTGGTGAACCAGGAAGGTAACGAGAACTGGTCTAAGATCCGCGACGAGATGGGCCTGTCGATGGAAGAAGGTTGCGGTATCTACCGTACCCCTGAGCTGATGCAAAAAACCGTCGATAAGCTGGCGGAACTGCAGGAGCGCTTCAAGCGCGTGCGCATCACCGACACCTCCAGCGTCTTCAACACCGACCTGCTCTATACCATCGAGCTGGGCCACGGCCTGAACGTGGCGGAATGTATGGCGCACTCTGCGCTGGCGCGTAAAGAGTCGCGTGGGGCGCACCAGCGTCTTGATGAAGGCTGTACCGAACGTGACGACGTCAACTTCCTGAAACACACTCTCGCCTGGCGCGATGCGGATGGCACCACACGTCTGGACTACAGCGACGTGAAAATCACCACGCTGCCGCCGGCTAAACGCGTGTACGGTGCTGAAGCAGAAGCCGCCGAGAAGAAGGAGAAGGCGAATGGCTGAGATGCAAAAACTGAAAGTTGAAGTGGTGCGCTACAACCCGGAAGTGGATGCCGCACCGCACAGCGCTTTCTATGAAGTTCCTTACGACGAGCAAACCTCCCTGCTGGACGCGCTCGGGTATATCAAAGACAACCTGGCGCCAGACCTAAGCTACCGCTGGTCCTGCCGCATGGCGATCTGCGGCTCCTGTGGCATGATGGTCAACAAGGTGCCGAAGCTGGCCTGTAAGACCTTCCTGCGTGACTACACCAAAGGCATCAAGGTCGAAGCCCTGGGCAACTTCCCTATCGAGCGCGATCTGGTGGTCGATATGACCCACTTTATCGAAAGCCTGGAAGCCATTAAGCCTTACATTATTGGCAACCCGCGCACGCCGGATCAGGGGCCAAACAACCAGACTCCAGCTCAGATGGCGAAATACCATCAGTTCTCCGGCTGCATCAACTGCGGTCTTTGCTACGCCGCCTGTCCGCAGTTTGGCCTGAACCCCGAGTTCATCGGCCCGGCCGCCATTACGCTGGCGCACCGCTATAACGAAGACAGCCGCGACCACGGTAAAAAAGAACGTATGGCGCAGCTTAACAGCCAGAACGGCGTCTGGACCTGTACCTTTGTGGGTTATTGCTCCGAAGTCTGTCCGAAGCATGTCGACCCGGCCGCCGCCATTCAGCAGGGTAAAGTGGAAAGCTCGAAAGACTTTCTTATCGCTACCCTGAAACCACGCTAAGGAGTGCATGATGACGACTAAACGCAAAGCCTATGTGCGGCCTGTGCCGTCCACCTGGTGGAAAAACCTGCCGTTTTATCGCTTCTACATGCTGCGTGAAGGCACAGCGGTACCGGCGGTCTGGTTCAGCCTTGAGCTGATGTACGGCGTTTTTGCCCTCAAGCATGGCCCGGAAACCTGGGCCAGCTTTGTCGGTTTCCTGCAAAACCCGATCATTGTCATTCTGAACCTGATCGTGCTTGCAGCCGCGCTGCTGCATACCAAAACCTGGTTTGAACTGGCGCCAAAAGCGGCGAACATCATCGTAAAAGGCGAGAAAATGGGGCCAGAACCGGTGATTAAGGGGCTCTGGGCGGTGACGATTCTGGTCACTGTGGTCATTCTGTTTGTCGCACTGTTCTGGTAAGGAGACTACTGTGATCAATCCAAATCCAAAACGTTCTGACGAGCCGGTCTTCTGGGGCCTCTTTGGCGCAGGCGGCATGTGGAGTGCCATCATTGCTCCCGTCATCATTTTGCTGGTGGGCATTATGCTGCCGCTGGGGCTGTTCCCGGGCGATGCGCTGAGCTACGAACGCGTACTGGCATTCGCGAGCAGCTTTATTGGTCGCGTGTTCATCTTCCTGATGATCGTCCTGCCGCTGTGGTGTGGCCTGCACCGTATTCACCATGCGATGCATGACCTGAAAATCCATGTACCGAGCGGGAAATGGGTATTCTACGGTCTGGCGACCATCCTGACCGTGGTCACGCTGATTGCCGTGATCACTATCTGACGCCTCTGGCCCGCCATCCGGCGGGCCTTTTATTTCTGCATCTTCCCCACCAGCCATTGAGCAAACTCGCGCATTGCGGGCGTTTCTGCGCGTGACTGCAGCCTCGTGAGCCAGTAGCTGCCAAGGTCAATCTGCGTCGCGAAGGGTTGCACAATGCGCTCACTGTTCAGCAGATGGGTGAACATATCGACAGGGGCAATCGCGATGCCCGTACCTGCCTGCGCGGCTTCCAGCATGGTCACGGACGAATCAAATACCATTACCCGGTGCGTCGGCGAAGGCGGGTTTTCTCCCGCGGCCTGCATCCAGGCGGTCCACTCGTCGCGCCGGTAAGAACGCAGGAGGGTAAACTTCAGAATATCGGCAGGGGTGTGCAACGCGGCTGCAATGTCAGGCGTGCAAAGCGGCGCAAGCGGTGCAGGGCAAAGAAACGTCGCTTCCGTGCCGTGCCACGCCCCGCCGCCATAACGAATGGCGTAATCAAGCCCCTCGGCTGCCGGATCGACGCGATTGTTGTGCGTCGACAGCTGAAGATCGATATGCGGATAGCAGCGACGAAAGTCCGCGAGCTGCGAGAATAACACCCCGGTAGCAAAGGTACCCACCACGCCAATTTTTAGCTTCTCCTGGGCGCGCTGGCTGGCAAAGCGATCCAGCATTCCGGCAATTCGGTCGAACGAGTCATTCAGCACCGGCAGCAAATTCTCGCCTTCCGTGGTCAGCATCAGCCCACGCGAAACGCGGACAAACAGCTGGCAATTAAGATGCTGCTCCAGCGCCTTTACGTGCTGGCTAATCGCGGAATGGGTGACATTCAGCTCGATAGCGGCATGCGTAAAACTGAGGTGCCTGGCGGCGGCTTCGAAGGCGCGAAGCGAATTAAGCGGAAGATAGCTGCGGGTCATGGTCCCATCCGTTAGAAAAATTAACAGCTAATGCTAAATTTAACCGTTTGTCAGCCACAGTCAAATCCAACAGACTACAGCGGTCTGACGGGCCCGGACACTCCCTTGAACTGCTATTACGGAAGATAACCGATGATGACAAAATCCCTAAGCTGTGCCCTGCTGCTCAGCGTCGCCAGCTCTGCATTCGCCGCACCGATGTCCGAAAAACAGCTGGCTGAGGTGGTGGAACGTACCGTTACGCCGCTGATGAACGCGCAGGCCATTCCGGGTATGGCGGTGGCGGTAATTTATCAGGGTCAGCCACACTACTTTACCTTCGGTAAAGCCGATGTTGCGGCGAACAAACCCGTCACCCCGCAAACCCTGTTTGAGCTGGGCTCTATAAGTAAAACCTTCACCGGCGTACTGGGCGGCGATGCCATTGCCCGGGGTGAAATAGCGCTGGGCGATCCGGTAGCAAAATACTGGCCTGAGCTCACGGGCAAGCAGTGGCAGGGCATTCGCATGCTGGATCTGGCAACCTACACCGCAGGCGGTCTGCCGTTACAGGTGCCGGATGAGGTCACGGATACCGCCTCTCTGCTGCGCTTTTATCAAAACTGGCAGCCGCAGTGGAAGCCGGGTACCACGCGTCTTTACGCTAACGCCAGCATCGGTCTTTTTGGTGCGCTGGCGGTTAAACCTTCCGGCATGAGCTATGAGCAGGCCATGACGACGCGGGTCTTTAAACCCCTCAAGCTGGACCATACCTGGATTAACGTCCCGAAAGCGGAAGAGGCGCATTACGCCTGGGGATACCGTGAGGGTAAAGCGGTCCACGTTTCGCCAGGGATGCTGGACGCGGAAGCCTATGGCGTAAAAACTAACGTGAAGGATATGGCGAGCTGGCTGATAGCCAACATGAAGCCGGATTCTCTTCAGGCTCCCTCACTCAAGCAAGGCATTGCTCTGGCGCAGTCTCGCTACTGGCGCGTGGGGGCCATGTATCAGGGGTTGGGCTGGGAGATGCTCAACTGGCCGGTCGATGCCAAAACCGTCGTCGGAGGCAGTGATAACAAGGTGGCGCTGGCACCATTGCCCGTGGCAGAAGTGAATCCACCCGCGCCGCCGGTTAAGGCCTCCTGGGTCCATAAAACAGGCTCGACGGGTGGGTTTGGCAGCTACGTGGCATTTATTCCTGAAAAGCAGCTCGGCATTGTGATGCTGGCGAATAAAAGCTATCCGAACCCGGCACGCGTTGAGGCGGCATACCGTATCCTCGACGCGCTGCAGTAAAACATTGCCGGGTGGCGGCTTCGCCTTACCCGGCCTTCAAAACCACGGTGTGCGGCGAAATTCGCCGCACAATCTTCCGCATTTTTCCTGCTGTCATCTACACTTAACAAAAAACAGTAAGGAAACTCCTATGCGCATTCTGCCTGTTATCGCCGCGGTGACAGCCGCGTTTTTAGTGGTTGCCTGCAGTTCCCCTACCCCGCCTCCTGGCGTCACCGTCGTCACGCCTTTTGATGCACAACGCTTCCTTGGAACATGGTATGAAATCGCGCGCCTCGACCATCGGTTTGAGCAGGGTTTAGAGAAGGTCACGGCGAATTACAGTCCGATGGATGATGGCGGTATTCAGGTGATCAACCGGGGCTATAATCCCGATCGGGAGATGTGGCAGCAGTCGGTGGGAAAAGCGTACTTCACTGGCGACCCGCGACGGGCCGCGCTTAAGGTCTCTTTCTTTGGTCCGTTTTATGGCGGTTATAACGTGATAGCGCTCGACAAAGCGTATCGCCATGCGCTGGTCTGTGGGCCGGATCGCGACTACCTGTGGATACTCTCCCGCACGCCAACTATTTCACCCGAAATGAAGCAGCAGATGCTGGACGTCGCGACCCGGCAAGGGTTTGATGTATCAAAACTTATCTGGGTAAAACAGCCCAATTAGTGGGTGCTGAGCTTAAGCCCAACGATCCCGGCCACAATCAGAGCGAGGCTGGCGATACGCGCCAGACTCGCTGACTCGCCGAGTAGCAAAATGCCGGTGATGGCGGCCCCCACTGCGCCAATACCCGTCCAGACGGCATAAGCCGTTCCCACAGGCAAAGAGCGCATCGCCCAGGATAGCAGAACAATACTGACGATCATGGCGGTAACGGTAATGACGCTGGGCGTCAGGCGGGTAAATCCGTGGGTGTACTTGAGACCAATCGCCCATACCACTTCGAGCAGGCCAGCAATAAAAAGAATGATCCAGGACATGTCAGGCTCCTTAACTTAATGCAAGTTGGGGCCGTCCCCGGTGAAAGAAACGCTTACGGGTCGTCCCGTAAGGCAGAGATTACGCCACCTATTGTGGTTAGCGTGCTATTTTTTTTCAATCCTTTTTTGCTGAACACGTTAAGGCAAGAAATAGCCGCAGTATGGCGCGGAGTTCCGGCTTTTAGCACTCATCCGACTTCTCTATGATGATGTGCTTTCTGATGGCAGGAAGCCAAACCACTAGCCGACTGCGAATAAAATATGTTCAAAATTCTTTTGATTGACCGTTGTCACTTCACCCGCGCGGGGTTTGAAGCATGGCTCAATCATTCCGGTTTGTTCCCGGGACACTACGTTGTGACCGGGCTGAATAATCTGTTTCTTGCCAGAGAACACATTCTGCAATGGAAACCAACGCTGGTTATCGCTGACCTGTTCGGCTTCAGGCAGGATTTTCACCATTTTCAGCAGCTCTCTTCCCTGCTTAACGCCAGTGAACGATTACCGTTTATTTTGCTGCAGTCGGGAGAGGATAGCGGCATGACCGACTGGCTTGGGAAGTTTCCGGTCTGGTCGTCGCTGTTGAAAAACGCCAGTCTCGAAGAGGTGGCAACGGTTATCAACGACGCGTTAATTTCGCGCGCCAGCGCTGACAGGCCAACGGCGGCAGCCCCTTTGCTGACCCGGCAGGAAGAGAAGGTGCTGACGTTATGGATGGACGGCGCGAGCAATCAAAAAATTGCCGCTCACCTGAGCATCAACGGAAAAACGGTTTATACCTATAAACGCAATATCCGCATGAAATTACATATGGATACGCGTTTTTCTCCGTTCTTATCCCTGCAGGAATCAGAAAGCTGACGGTACGAAACCCGGCTGGTCCCGTACCGTTTATTCATTACTGCTGAGCTTTTGTTGCCGCACCAGAGATTGCGCTACCACCTTCAGAAATATCCTGACCGACGCCACGCGTGGTATTACAGGCCGTTAACACTGAAGAAAGTACCAGGACTGAAAAGATCGCTGCAATTGTCTTCTTAACCATAATATCTTCCTTTTATAGCCAAAGTTGTTTTGTGTATAGCAACTTAAGAATAGACAAAATCCCGCCGGTTGACGGAAGAGGAAGCATTTTTAGGAAAATTAGACGAACTTAGCTGGCGGCGTGAGAAATGATATGACCCAGATCCTGGATATCTTGTCCCATTCCACGCGTGGTGTTACAGCCAGAAAGCAATGCACTGGAGAGCGCTAACAGAAGCAGAATTTTAACGGTACGTTTCATCATCCCTGCCTGCAAAAAATCGGGCGCAGCGGGCGCTGCGCCTTCAATCATACGTAAATTACTTCACGCGGGATACGTATTCGCCGGAGCGGGTATCCACTTTGATCACTTCGCCAGTCTGTACGAACAGTGGCACTTTCACCACTGCGCCGGTAGACAGTTTGGCTGGCTTACCGCCGGTACCTGCGGTATCACCCTTCAGACCTGGATCGGTTTCAACGATTTCCAGTTCTACGAAGTTTGGTGGGGTCACTGCGATAGGCTGACCGTTCCACAGGGTCACGATGCACTCAGCCTGATCCAGCAGCCATTTAGCGCTGTCACCTACCGCTTTCTCATCAGCAGACAGCTGTTCGAAAGTGGAGTTGTTCATGAAATGCCAGAACTCGCCATCGTTGTACAGATAGGTCAGGTTCATATCAACAACATCAGCGCCTTCTGCAGAGTCAGTAGACTTGAAGGTTTTCTCAACACGGGTACCGGTCAGCAGACGGCGCAGCTTAACGCGTGCGAATGCCTGGCCTTTACCTGGTTTAACGAATTCGCTGGCTTCAACCGCGTACGGTTCGCCGTCCATCATGATTTTAAGACCAGCACGAAAATCGTTGCTATAGTACGTTGCCATAAGGCCCTCTAAATTTGTTAACTGGTAGCTAAGCCACAAAATGGCGCATATTGTAACCCTAAACACCCCGTCCAGAGAAGATTGGTTATCGCAACTTGCCGATGTAATCACCAGTCCTGATGAATTGCTGCGTCTTTTAGACCTCGATCAGCACCCAGAGTTGCTTGCAGGCCGCGAGGCAAAGCGCCTTTTCGCCCTGCGCGTTCCCCGTGCGTTTGTGGCGCGGATGGAGAAAGGCAACCCCGACGATCCGCTATTAAAACAAACGCTTACTTCGCAGGATGAATTCATTACTGCGCCGGGATACAGCACCGATCCGCTGGAAGAGCAGAACAGCGTGGTGCCGGGTTTACTGCACAAGTATCTCAACCGCGCCCTGCTGCTGGTAAAAGGCGGCTGTGCGGTAAATTGTCGTTATTGCTTCCGTCGGCACTTCCCCTATGCCGAAAACCAGGGCAATAAACGCAACTGGCAGGTCGCGCTGGACTATATTGCCGCCCATCCGGAACTGGATGAGATTATTTTTTCCGGCGGCGATCCGTTGATGGCGAAAGATCATGAGCTGGACTGGCTGCTGACTCAGCTTGAAGCCATCCCGCACATTAAGCGCCTGCGCATTCACAGCCGCTTACCGATTGTCATTCCGGCACGTATCACCGACGGCCTTGTGGCACGCCTGGAGCAATCTCGCCTGCAGGTGCTGCTGGTGAATCATATTAACCACGCGAACGAAATTAACGATGCGTTTCGCGCGGCGATGGCGCGACTCCGTAAAGCGGGCGTGACGCTGCTGAACCAGAGCGTGCTGCTGCGCGGCGTGAATGATAGCGCCCGCGTGCTGGCCGATCTGAGCAATGCCCTGTTTGATGCGGGCGTGATGCCGTATTACCTGCACGTGCTGGATCGCGTTCAGGGCGCGGCGCATTTCATGGTGACGGATGAAGAAGCCCGGCAGATTATGCGCGAACTGTTAACGCTGGTTTCAGGCTATATGGTGCCGAAGCTGGCACGTGAGATTGGCGGAGAGCCGAGCAAGACGCCGCTCGATTTGCAGCTGCGGCAGCACTAAAAAGGCAGGTGGCGCTACGCTTACCCGCCCTACAGGGCCGGGCGCAGCGCCATTAGCACATTACATCAGTTCGGGCACTTATAGACCTGGCCCGTCATCTGGCTGGCGGTCGGCACGAAGCTGGACAGCATACTCTGCGTTGGGCTACTTACGCCGTAAATCACGTTGCCGCCCATTGCCGCAGCCTGATTACGCAGGGCATTCGCCGCTCCGCGCATAGAACCGCCTTCCTCACCGTGCTGACCCGACATCCAGTTACTTTGTTCACCGGTTGCCGTGCCTAACAGCTGGCATTCACTGCCAGGCTTATCTTCCACAAAGCGAACGCCCTGGCCCGCTGCCGACAGCTCATTGCTGGAGCTACAACCCGCCAGCAGCAGTGCTGCCCCTACAATCCCTGCACAGACTTTTACGCGCATGTTATTCCTCGTTTTCAATAAGCTGGACAGTAATTGTCCGTGTGTAAATCTTATACCTAAAAGATGACTAAAAGAAAAACCCCCGCGCATTTCTGCGAGCCAGATTCCGCGAGGCACTCCTCCGACATCTTAAATGAATTCTGATAATAACCTTTGGGATATCGTGTTTTAGCCCCCGATCGTTTTTAGTGATGCAACGTACAACTTTTGTACGCGACTAAAAAAGGAGGTTTTATGAGTGCATCATCCTCAGGAGAGGAAAAAGTGACATGGGTGGGTTATGTGGCGTTTGTACTTACCATCGTTTTTTTCTCGGGCTTTTTCGCCAAAAGCACCGAATGGTGGCGCGTGCTGGATTTTACCGTCTTAAACGGCAGCTTTGGCCCGGTCAACGGCGCTCTGATGTTTCGCGGAACGGGCGGAACGGGGGCGAAAGACGGTTTCCTCTTTGCCCTTGAGCTGGCTCCCTCGGTCATTTTATCGCTTGGTATCATCGCCGTCACCGAAGGTCTGGGCGGGCTGCGTGCCGCACAGCAGCTTATGACTCCCATTTTACGTCCGCTGCTGGGTGTGCCGGGCGTTTGCTCCCTGGCGCTGATAGCCAACCTGCAAAACACCGATGCGGCGGCAGGGATGACCAAAGAGTTAACCGATGAAGGCGCGATTACGGATCAGGAGCGCGCTATTTTCGCCACCTTCCAGACCAGCGGTAGCGCCATCATTACCAACTATTTTTCTTCCGGTGCCGCGCTCTTCACCGTTATCACCATCCCGGTGATTACGCCGCTGGCCGTTATTCTGGTGTTTAAATTCGTTGGTGCGAACGTCCTGCGCCTGTGGATCGCCCACATGGAAAATCGTCATCTTCAGGAGGAAGAACATGATCGCCCAGCCGCGTAAAAATATCATGGATCTGTTTATTGACGGCGCCCGGCGCGGCTTTACCATCGCCACCACCAGCCTCTTGCCGAACGTCGTCATGGCGTTTGTCATCATTCAGGCGCTCAAGGTCACCGGCCTGCTGGATATTGTCGGCAAGATATGCGAGCCAATTATGGCGCTGTGGGGCCTTCCGGGTGCGGCGGCAACGGTTCTTTTGGCCTCGGTGATGAGTATGGGCGGCGGCGTGGGCGTCTGCGCCAGCCTGGTCGCCGCCGGCACGCTCAACGGCCACGATGCCACCATCCTGCTGCCCGCCATCTATCTGATGGGCAATCCGGTGCAAAACACCGGCCGCTGCCTGGGTACCGCCGGCGTAAACCCGAAATATTATCCGCATATTATTACTCTTTGTGTCATTAATGCCCTGCTCTCAATGTGGGTGATGCAGCTACTCTTCTGAGGAGATAAAAATGGATTTTTCAGTGCTGAACCCTCACCTTTTCCGCAACGCACATCTCTACGCCCCGGAGGATAAGGGACGTTGCGATCTGCTGATCGCTGCGGGAAAAATCGTGGCGATCGAAAAAGCGAACCACGGAACAACGAGGCCAGACTGCCCGGAAAGCGATCTGGCTGGGGCGGTGGTTTGCCCGGGGTTTATCGACCAGCATGTGCATTTGATCGGTGGCGGCGGCGAGGCGGGCCCTCACACCCGCACGCCAGAGGTTCGCCTGTCTGCACTTGTGGCCGCAGGCATCACCTCGGTTGTTGGCCTGCTCGGCACCGACGGCGTGACCCGGCATCCTGAATCGCTGCTGGCAAAAACGCGGGCGCTTGAGCATGAAGGGATCAGCGCGTGGATGCTGACAGGCGCATACGGGCTGCCTTCTCCGACGATTACCGGCAGCATCGAAAAGGATGTGGCGCTGATTGATAAAATCATTGGCGTGAAATGCGCGATCTCTGACCATCGTTCTTCCGCGCCAGCCGAGGACCAGCTCGCCAGTATGGCTGCCCAGTCACGCGTAGGCGGGCTGTTGGGTGCCAAAGCGGGCATTTCCGTGTTTCACCTCGGCAACAGCCCAAAGCTGCTGGAGCCGCTATTTAGCATCCTGAATAACGCCGACGTTCCCCGCGTGAAACTGCTGCCAACGCACGTAAACCGCGCCCGGGCGCTGTTCCTTGCCGCGCTGAGCTATGCCCGCGAAGGCGGCTTTATCGACATCACGACCAGCATCAGTGAACCGATTGACGCCGCCAGCGCCATCGTGATGGGCCGCGAGGCGCAGGTGCCGTTTAACCGGCTTACGCTCAGTTCGGACGGCAACGGCAGCCAGCCGAAATTTGATGAGAGCGGCAATCTGGTGGGGATGGGCGTGGCGGGGTTCGAATCCCTGCTCGAAACGCTGCAGCAGCTGGTCAGCCGGCATCAGCTGCCGCTGGAAGAGGCGCTTCTTCCCTTTACGCGAAACGTGGCGGCGTTTCTCGGGCTGGAGCATAAGGGGCGGCTCGCGCCCGGATGCGATGCCGATTTTCTGGTGCTGACGGACGATCTGAAGATTCGCGAGGTCTGGGCCAAAGGCCGCCAGATGGTGCGTGAAGGTGCCGTGTGCGTCAAAGGCACTTTCGAATAGCACCCAATAAAAAACCCCGGGCATTTCTGCCCGGGGTTCGTTCTGAGAGGTTCAGAACAACATGATTACATCATGCCGCCCATTCCACCCATGCCGCCCATGCCAGCAGCACCTAAGTCAGGCGCATCGCCTTTAGGCAGGTCGGTCACCATGCACTCGGTGGTGATCATCAGACCAGCAACAGAGGCCGCGTACTGCAGAGCAGAACGGGTCACTTTAGTTGGGTCCAGGATACCGAAGTCGATCATGTTGCCGTATTCTTCAGTTGCCGCGTTGTAACCGTAGTTACCTTCGCCCGCTTTCACCTTGTTTGCTACCACAGATGGCTCTTCACCGGCGTTAGACACGATCTGACGCAGAGGCGCTTCCATTGCGCGCAGCGCAACTTTGATACCCACGTTCTGGTCTTCGTTCTGAGCGGTCAGGCCAGCCAGTTTAGCGGCAACGCGCACCAGCGCAACGCCACCACCCGCAACCACACCTTCTTCTACCGCAGCACGGGTTGCGTGCAGGGCATCGTCAACGCGTGCTTTTTTCTCTTTCATTTCAACTTCGGTCGCAGCACCGACTTTGATTACCGCAACGCCGCCTGCCAGTTTCGCTACGCGCTCCTGCAGTTTTTCACGGTCGTAATCGGAAGTCGCTTCTTCGATCTGCTTACGGATCTGACCTACGCGGCCCTGAATAGCGGCTTCTTCACCCACGCCATCAATGATGGTGGTGGTGTCTTTGTTGATCACAACGCGTTTTGCCTGGCCCAGGTCTTCCAGGGTCGCTTTTTCCAGCTCCATACCGATCTCTTCAGAGATCACGGTACCGCCGGTCAGGGTAGCGATATCCTGCAGCATTGCTTTACGACGATCGCCGAAGCCAGGTGCTTTAACCGCAGCCACTTTCACGATGCCGCGCATGGTGTTAACCACCAGGGTCGCCAGCGCTTCGCCTTCAACATCTTCAGCGATGATAACCAGCGGCTTGCCTGCTTTCGCAACGGCTTCCAGCACTGGCAGCATTTCGCGGATGTTGGAGATTTTTTTGTCAGCCAGCAGGATGAACGGGCTTTCCAGCTCAACAGCGCCAGTCTCTGGCTTGTTGATGAAGTATGGGGACAGGTAACCGCGGTCGAACTGCATACCTTCAACCACGTCCAGTTCGTCTTCCAGACCGGTACCGTCTTCAACGGTGATCACGCCTTCTTTACCGACTTTGTCCATCGCTTCCGCGATCAGTTTACCTACGGTTTCGTCGGAGTTAGCGGAGATGGTACCAACCTGAGCAATCGCTTTAGAGTCAGAGCACGGTACGGACAGCGCTTTCAGTTCTTCCACAGCGGAGGCGACAGCTTTGTCGATACCACGTTTCAGATCCATTGGGTTCATGCCCGCCGCAACGGCTTTCAGACCTTCGGTGATGATGGCCTGCGCCAGAACGGTCGCGGTGGTGGTACCGTCGCCTGCAGCGTCGTTCGCTTTAGAGGCCACTTCTTTCACCATCTGCGCGCCCATGTTTTCGAACTTGTCTTCCAGCTCGATTTCACGTGCTACAGAAACACCGTCTTTGGTGATGGTTGGCGCGCCGAAGGATTTATCCAGCACTACGTTACGGCCTTTCGGGCCCAGGGTCACTTTAACTGCATCTGCCAGTACGTTTACGCCGCGGAGCATTTTTACACGAGCGTCGTTACCGAATTTTACGTCTTTAGCTGCCATGTTCTTATTTCCTCAAATTCTCGTGCGTAAATTACGCTTCAACAATTGCCAGAATGTCGCTCTCGGACATGATCAACACTTCTTCATTGTCGATCTTCTCGGATTTCACGCCGTAGCCATCGTTGAAAATTACGATGTCACCAACTTTAACGTCCAGTGGCTGCACAGTTCCGTTTTCCAGGATGCGGCCCTTACCGACAGCGATGATTTCGCCACGCGTTGATTTGGCTGCTGCAGAACCGGTCAGAACGATGCCGCCAGCAGACTTGGTTTCAACTTCTTTACGTTTGACGATCACACGATCATGTAACGGACGAATACTCATTGATAGCTCTCCTTTGAGAAAGTCATTATCAGTTATGGATGACGCCGGCCCGCATGCGGTTTTCCGACTAGTGCCCTGAGAGATGGGGATAGCTTTTTACCCCTTCAAGGGGGAGTTGAAAAAAAATTTTGCGAAAGTGTTACCATCGCCTCTCTTTTGGAATTGGCAGGACGATGTCAATGAGTGGACTCAAGCAGGAGTTGGGGCTGGCGCAGGGCGTCGGCCTGCTCTCAACCTCCTTGTTAGGAACGGGCGTGTTCGCCGTACCTGCACTGGCGGCACTGGTAGCCGGAAATAACAGTCTGTGGGCGTGGCCCGTTCTGATTGTATTGGTTTTCCCGATTGCCATTGTGTTTGCCATCCTGGGGCGGCATTTCCCCAGCGCGGGCGGCGTGGCGCATTTTGTCGGGCTGGCATTTGGCCCGCGACTGGAGCGTGTGACCGGCTGGCTGTTTCTCTCCGTTATTCCGGTTGGGCTTCCTGCGGCGCTGCACATTGCAACCGGCTTTGGCCAGGCGCTGTTTGGCTGGCATGACGAGCAGTTGCTGTTGGCCGAACTGGGTACGCTGGCTATCGTCTGGTGGGTGGGTTCACGCGGAGCCCGCTCCAGCGCCAACCTGCAGACACTGGTTGCGGTGCTGATTGTCGCGCTCGTTGCCGCTATCTGGTGGGCGGGCGATATCACCGTAAAAGAGATTCCCTTCCCGGCCGTGACAGACGTCGACCACTCACAGCTTTTTGCCGCGCTCTCCGTCATGTTCTGGTGTTTTGTCGGTCTGGAAGCCTTTGCCCATCTGGCGTCGGAATTTAAGCAGCCTGAACGTGATTTCCCCCGCGCACTGATGATCGGCCTGCTGCTGGCAGGCACGGTGTACTGGGCGTGTACCGTGCTGGTGTTGCACTTCAAGGCTTTCGGAGCCGATCTCGCCGCCGCGGCATCGCTGCCGGGTATCGTGGTTGAACTGTTTGGTGTGAAGGCGCTGTGGATCGCCTGCGTTATCGGCTATCTGGCCTGTTTTGCCAGCCTTAACATTTATATCCAGAGCTTTGCCCGTCTGGTGTGGTCTCAGGCGCTTTACAGACCTGATAACCGCCTCGCACGGCTGTCTAAACGCCAGCTGCCGCTGAATGCCCTGAATGCCGTACTGGGCTGCTGCGTGGTGAGTACGCTGTGCATTTACGCCCTGAAGGTCAATCTGGATACGCTGCTCGTCTACGCCAATGGCATTTTCATCATGATCTACCTGCTGTGCATGCTGGCAGGTTGTCGTCTGCTGAAAGGCCGTTATAAAGCACTGGCGTTTGTTGGTGGGCTGCTGTGCCTGCTGTTGCTGGCAATGGTGGGGTGGAAAAGTATGTACGCCATTGTCATGCTGGCGGTGTTGTGGCTGGCGCTTTAGTAGGCCCGGTAAACGAAGCGCCACCGGGCAACAAAATCACCGATCGTCTTTGTGATCCAGACGGTCGTGCTGTTCATCCTTACGCTGATACTCCCCTTCAAACGTGTCGCCTGGCCCGGTGCTGAACCCACCGCCCGGCATACGGCTAAAGCGCAGATGCGGCAGCAGCTTCATGGTCAGGTGCTTTTGCACCGGCGGCAGAAGCAGCAGAAGGCCGAGGAAGTCGGTGAAGAACCCGGGCAGAATCAGCAGCAGCCCCGCAATAATCAACGACACGCTTTTGATCATCTCTTCCGCCGGGCTTTCGCCTGCGGCCATCTTTTGCTGCATTATCAGGAAATTTTTGAAACCCTGATTACGCACCAGCGACATGCCGATGACGGAGGTGAAAATCACCAGAATCAGCGTCAGCAGGACGCCCAGCACATGGGCAACCTGGATGAAAATGGAAATCTCAATGTAAACATAGAGAAAGAAAGCAATAAACGGTATCCAGCGCACTGGCATCTCCTGTGTGGCAGAGGCCATCGGCCCCTGTCTGAATGTGTTCGCGACGCGCGTTTGTATGAGATGGTGACGGTTAGCGAAAATTCAATCAGTTTGCACGGATATTTTTTTTGGAAATATTAAAGCGGTGACCCATTTCACAGATTAATAATTATCATGGAATCGGCTCGATAATAAGTGATCCAGCTTACGGCAATTCGCTATCATCAGCATATGATCTCGAGCATCTGGCTGATTGAGGGAATAATCGTCGGTCAGAAAATATTCAAAACCACATAAATACTGTGCGTTTAGTACAATCCATCGGCAGCTTGAAAAGAAGGTTCACATGTTAAACAACATTCGTATCGAAGAAGACTTGTTGGGTACCAGGGAAGTTCCAGCGGATGCCTACTACGGTGTCCACACTCTGAGAGCGATTGAAAACTTCTACATCAGCAACAGCAAAATCAGCGACATCCCTGAGTTTGTTCGTGGCATGGTGATGGTGAAGAAAGCCGCAGCCCTGGCCAACAAAGAGCTGCAAACCATTCCTAAAAGCGCGGCAAATGCGATTATCGCAGCCTGCGATGAAGTGCTGAACAACGGCAAATGCATGGATCAGTTCCCGGTTGACGTCTATCAGGGCGGCGCGGGCACCTCCGTCAACATGAATACCAACGAAGTACTGGCAAACATTGGCCTGGAGCTGATGGGTCACCAGAAAGGTGAATACCAGTACCTGAACCCGAACGACCACGTCAACAAATGCCAGTCCACCAACGACGCGTACCCTACCGGCTTCCGTATCGCGGTGTATGCCTCCGTGGTGAAACTGGTGGATGCGATCAACCAACTGGGTGATGGCTTCCAGCGTAAAGCGGTTGAGTTCCAGGACATTCTGAAAATGGGTCGTACCCAGCTGCAGGATGCGGTGCCGATGACCCTCGGCCAGGAATTCCACGCGTTTAACGTACTGCTGAACGAAGAGACCAAAAATCTGCTGCGCACCTCCGAGCTGCTGCTGGAAGTGAACCTGGGCGCTACCGCCATCGGTACGCGTCTGAACACCCCGGATGGCTATCAGCAGCTGGCGGTACAGAAGCTGGCTGAAGTGTCCAACCTGCCGGTTGTGCCTGCAGAAGACCTGATTGAAGCGACCTCCGACTGCGGCGCCTACGTCATGGTACACAGCGCGCTGAAACGTCTGGCGGTGAAGCTGTCCAAAATTTGTAACGACCTGCGCCTGCTCTCTTCCGGCCCGCGCGCTGGCCTGAACGAAATCAACCTGCCAGAACTGCAGGCAGGTTCGTCCATCATGCCAGCCAAGGTGAACCCGGTCGTGCCAGAAGTAGTGAATCAGGTTTGCTTCAAAGTCATCGGTAACGATACGACCGTGACCATGGCCTCTGAAGCGGGTCAGCTGCAGCTGAACGTGATGGAGCCAGTCATTGGCCAGGCGATGTTTGAATCTATCCACATTCTGACCAACGCCTGCTACAACCTGCTGGAAAAATGCATCAACGGCATCACGGCGAATAAAGAAGTCTGCGAGGGTTATGTCTATAACTCCATCGGGATCGTCACCTACCTCAACCCGTTCATCGGGCACCATAACGGCGACATCGTCGGTAAGATTTGCGCCGAAACCGGTAAGAGCGTGCGTGAAGTGGTGCTGGAACGCGGGCTGTTGACCGAAGCCGAGCTGGACGATATTTTCTCAGCCCAGAACCTGATGCACCCGGCCTATAAAGCGAAACGATATACCGATGAAAGCGAACAGTAACCGTTCAGGCTAGGCTTCTTAAGGCACGTCACTTGTGACGTGCCTTTTTTCTTTTTAGGCGTTACCAAAATACAACAATTCAATATCAACTTGTTAATAAGCAAGGCAGGTCCTTATGTTTGGAGCAGAACTCGTCATCGTCTTGTTGGCGATTTATTTGGGAGCACGACTCGGGGGTATCGGCATCGGTTTTGCCGGCGGTCTTGGAGTGCTCGTTCTTACCCTTATCTTTCAGATTAAACCCGGCGCAATCCCGTTCGACGTTATCGAAATCATCATGGCAGTCATTGCCGCTATTGCCGCCATGCAGGTGGCAGGCGGTATGGACTACCTGGTGAGCCTGGCGGAGCGCATGCTACGCCGCCACCCGAAATACATAACCTTCCTTGCTCCGCTGGTGACCTGGTTTATGACCATTCTCGCCGGTACTGGCCACACCGCTTTCTCCACGCTGCCGGTGATCACCGAAGTGGCGAAAGAACAGGGCATCCGTCCGTCGCGTCCGCTCTCTATTGCCGTCGTCGCGTCCCAGATCGCGATTACCGCCTCGCCGATTTCCGCGGCGGTGGTCTTCTTCGCCGGTATCCTGGAGCCGATGGGCGTGAGCTACCTGACGCTGCTGGCGATCTGCATTCCGGTGACGCTGATTGCGGTGATGATTACCGCCGTGCTGTGTAACTTCCTCGGTGCTGAACTGAAAGACGATCCGGTTTATCAGGAGCGTCTGGCAAAAGGTGAAGTGAGCCTGCGCGGCAGCCAGGTCTTCGAACTGAAGCCACATGCGAAACGCTCCGTGCTGCTGTTCCTGATTGGTATTGTCGCCGTCATGTTCTATGCGACCGCCATCAGCGATACCGTGGGGCTGATCCAGAACCCGGTCCTGCCGCGTAACGAAGCGATTGTGGTGTTCATGCTGACCATCGCGACGCTGATTAGCATCACCTGTAAAATTGATACCAGCGAAGTGCTGAACGCCAGCACCTTCAAATCCGGTATGAGCGCCTGCGTGTGCGTACTGGGTGTGGCGTGGCTTGGTGATACCTTCGTGAAAGCGCACATCAGTGATATCCAGACCGTCGCTGGTGACCTGCTGCACAACTACCCGTGGCTGCTGGCTGTCGTGCTGTTCTTCGCGGCGACCCTGCTTTACTCCCAGGCGGCGACCACCAAAGCGCTGATGCCTGCGGCGCTGATGCTGGGTGTGACGCCGCTGACGGCAATTGCCTCTTTTGCGGCGGTTTCTGCCCTGTTCGTATTGCCAACCTACCCAACCCTGCTGGCGGCGGTGGAGATGGACGACACCGGCTCAACCCGTATCGGTAAGTACGTGTTTAACCACGCGTTCCTCATCCCGGGCGTGGTGGCGATTACGCTTTGCGTGGTCCTCGGCTTTATCATCGGCGGCATTGTGCTGTAAACGGTTAGCCGTTGTAAAAATAGTTAAAATCGGGCCGCTCAGCGGCCCGTTTCATTAATGACCAGTCGTCTTGCGTGATATAGTGAAGACTTTCGTGATGAGGAGGTCGACTTGTGAACACGCCTGATGCCGTTGTCGTACTGTGCACCGCCCCTGATGAAGCTTCTGCCCAGGATCTCGCCGCCAAAGTGCTGGCCGAAAAACGGGCAGCCTGCGTCACGCTCCTCCCCGGCGCTACCTCTCTTTACTATTGGGAAGGTAAGCTGGAGCAAGAGTACGAAGTCCAGATGTTGCTTAAAACCAATCTGGCGAATCAGCAGGCACTCCTGGACTGCCTCAAATCTCATCATCCTTACCAAACCCCGGAACTGCTGGTCTTGCCAGTGGTTCATGGCGATAACGACTATCTCTCATGGCTCAACGCTTCCTTACGCTGATCCTGCTGCTTTGCAGCACATCAGTTTTTGCCGGGCTGTTTGACGCGCCCGGCCGTTCGAACTTCATTCCTGCCGATCGGGCGTTTGTTTTCGATTTCCAGCAAAACCAGCACGACCTTACGCTCAACTGGCAGGTGAAAGAGGGCTATTACCTCTATCGCAAGCAGGTGAGCATTACGCCTGCTCAGGCCAGCGTGGGCGCATTACAAATGCCCGCTGGCGAGTGGCATGAAGATGAGTTTTACGGCAAAAGCGAAATCTATCGCCAGCGCCTGAGCGTGCCCGTTACGGTGAACCAGGCGGATAAAGGCGCGACCCTGACGGTGACCTACCAGGGATGCGCGAATGCCGGATTCTGCTATCCGCCGGAAACAAAGGTGGTTCCGCTTAGTGAGGTGAAAGCGTCGCCCACGATTTCCCCTCTTCCTTCAGGCGAGAAGCATGAGGATACCGCTGACCTTCCGTTCTCCGCGCTGTGGGCCTTACTGATTGGCATTGGCATTGCCTTTACCCCCTGCGTGCTGCCGATGTATCCGCTCATCTCTGGCATCGTACTGGGCGGCAAACAGCGCCTTTCCACCGCACGCGCGCTGCTGCTGGCCTTTATTTACGTGCAGGGTATGGCGCTGACCTACACGGCGCTCGGCCTTGTGGTCGCCGCTGCCGGGTTGCAGTTCCAGGCCGCACTTCAGCACCCTTATGTGCTGATTGGCCTGTCGGCGATATTTATTCTGCTGGCACTGTCGATGTTTGGCCTGTTCACGCTGCAGTTACCGTCTGCTCTGCAAACCCGCTTAACGCTGATGAGTAATCGTCAGCAGGGAGGCTCGGCAGGCGGCGTGTTTATGATGGGGGCCATCGCCGGACTGATTTGCTCCCCTTGCACCACTGCCCCGCTGAGCGCCATCCTGCTCTATATTGCCCAGAGCGGCAATCTGTGGCTCGGCGGCGGTACGCTGTACCTTTATGCGCTGGGCATGGGCCTGCCGCTCATTCTGGTCACGGTTTTTGGCAACCGCCTGCTGCCGAAGAGCGGCCCGTGGATGGAGACGGTGAAAACCGCATTTGGTTTTGTGATTCTGGCGCTGCCGGTGTTTCTGCTGGAACGCATTACGGGTGACGTCTGGGGCACTCGCCTGTGGGCGATGCTCGGCGTAGCGTTCTTCTCCTGGGCATTTATCGTCAGTCTGGGGGCCAAAAAAGCGTGGATGCGCCTGGTGCAAATTCTCCTGCTCGCCGCCGCGCTGGTGAGCGTGCGTCCTCTGCAGGATTGGGCGTTCGGCTCGCCGGTCGGCCAGACGCAGGCGCATTTGAACTTTATGCAGATTAAGAACGTCGATGAGCTCAACAGCGCGCTTGCGCAGGCGAAGGGCAAACCGGTGATGCTCGATCTCTATGCCGACTGGTGCGTCGCCTGTAAAGAGTTTGAAAAATACACCTTTAGCGATCCACAGGTGCAAAACGCCCTGAAAGAGACGGTTCTGCTCCAGGCGAACGTAACCGCCAATAATGCGCAGGATAAGGCTCTGCTGAAGCAGCTTAACGTGCTCGGGCTGCCAACCATTCTGTTCTTCAATCAACAGGGTCAGGAGCAGCCAGAACAGCGTGTAACCGGGTTTATGGATGCAGCGGCATTTAGCGCGCATTTGCGCAATCGCCAACCGTAAACAACACTTTAAACGGAACATACCGTTGGGAATAGCGGAGGAGATAACCGTGCAACGTGAAGACGTACTGGGACAAGCCCTGCAATTACTTGAGATTTATGGGATCGCCAGCACCACGCTTGAGATGGTAGCCGACCGTATCGATTACCCCCTGGATGATCTTAAGCGCTTCTGGCCGGATAAAGAGGCGCTCGTTTATGATGCTCTGCGCTATCTCAGCCAGCAGGTTGATATCTGGCGCAGGCAGCTGATGCTGAATGAAGAACTGACTGCGGAACAAAAGCTGCTGGCGCGCTATACCGCCCTGACGGAATGTGTCAGCAACAATCGCTATCCGGGCTGCCTGTTTATTGCGGCCTGTACGTTCTATCCCGATCCCGACCATCCTGTCCATCAGTTGGCGGAGCAGCAAAAACGGGCTGCGCATGACTTCACTCACGAGCTGCTGACCCGTCTTGAAGTGGATGACCCGGCAATGGTGGCGAAACAGATGGAGCTGGTGCTGGAGGGCTGCCTGAGCCGCATGCTGGTGAACCGTAGCCAGGCCGATGTGGATACGGCGCACCGACTGGCGGAAGATATTCTGCGCTTTGCTCAGTGCCGTATGGGCGGGGCGTTAACGTAAGCGAACCTGTTAAATTTGACGTATTCGACGCGTAAACCATCAGATTGCCGCAAAGTTAAGCAATTGAACAGCTTTTCCCGAAATAATGTTGACGATAAGGCGCGATTGCGGTTTAATGCGCTCCGTTGCCCGGATAGCTCAGTCGGTAGAGCAGGGGATTGAAAATCCCCGTGTCCTTGGTTCGATTCCGAGTCCGGGCACCACTATTTAAAGAACCCAGCCTATGGCTGGGTTTTTGCTTTTCTGCGTTTATAAATCCCTTCTTTAGTATTCTTGCTTCTTTTTACCGTGGGATCGTGCGGTCTGCCATGCCCGGTGGCGCTGCGCTTACCGGGCCTACAGGTTTTGTAGGCCGGATAAGGCGAAGCCGCCATCCGGCATGATTTCTGACGCACCAAGCAAAAAACCCCGCACCTTTCGGTACGGGGTTCTTCTTGTTTGATGCCTGGCAGTTCCCTACTCTCACATGGGGAGACCCCACACTACCATCGGCGCTACGGCGTTTCACTTCTGAGTTCGGCATGGGGTCAGGTGGGACCA